>NZ_AVOG02000044.1:0-614 GCF_000465875.3 Alcaligenes sp. EGD-AK7
AATTTCCATGTACCACCGTTCACTGGTTGTGGACATACATCAGACAACCCCAACGGATCCACCCACCCCGTCGGGTTAGGCACGTACTGGTAGTGGTTCAACCCACCCGCCAGCTTGATCGGGTCCGGGTTCAGGAAACGGCCGGTGTTGGGATTGTAGTAACGATGCCGGTTGTAGTGCAGGCCGGTTTCCGTGTCGTAGTACTGCCCCTGGAAGCGTAGTGGGTTGTCGATTTCCGCTACTTCCAGGCGGGCGACGTTGCCGTAGGCGCGTAGCGGGCCGACCAGAGGATTTCGCCGCCGTAGCTGGTCAGTTCCTGCGGAGTGCCCAGGTGGTCGAGTGATAGTAGAAGGGCTCGGCCTTCAGTGGTCCTTCGCCGTCCAGCATGACCAACGACCCGGCTCGTTGCCTCTTCACTCTGAAACAAGCTCACCCGAGGTTTTGTGCAATAGCCTCTCCGGCTTGTACGTCACGCTATCTACAACTGTGTTTTCCATATAAATCCCAGGTTGCAACTCCGCGATCCCTCCCAGGCTGAACCATTAACAAATCATTTACTTCTCGATTGCGACAACGCCTGACAAATGGCAAAGCCAAACTTTGGTTGCTCATAT
>NZ_AVOG02000043.1:0-647 GCF_000465875.3 Alcaligenes sp. EGD-AK7
CTTGGCAAGGTACTCGATGGCAGGATGCTCGCCGGTGGCCTGCCAGGGCAGCTTTGCAATGGCGACGAGCAACGACCGCACGGGGCGAATTCCATCAATCAATCCCTCGCGGACCAGGGAGGCCCTGCTCGGTGGTTTGCGTTTCTGGGTTTCGGTGATCAAGGCTTCAAGACGGGCACGCAACTCAGCATCTGGCACCGCACCTTGCGCGCTCAAGGCAACAAGTTCGCCGAGCAGCGTTTTGTACATTGCGGCCCAATTGACGGTAGCGGGGACATCGGCGGCAGCCTGACGCCACAGATCGGCGATCCGGCGCTGCACCATAAGGATCAACTGGTCTGTGGTGGTGAACAGGCAATACCGAAGAAAGCATGCGACCTCCACGGTGCGCGCTGGCTCTTTGATCTTGGCTCCGGCTGAGGGCGGCCTGGAGACAAGTCGGCGCGCGTAGCGGCGCAAGATGAGATCGGGGATGTCTGCCAGGTGCTTATGAACGTCCAGCGTGTAAAGCAGGTCGATGCGCTCCAGTACCTCGCTGATTTGGCGGGTTGAGTGTTTCGCCGGTGCAGCCCATAGCCAACTCTGCTGGGTTTGTCCATCTGGGCGCAGCTCTGAAACTGAGGCTCGCCAGCGATCAAGTGTTGCTG
>NZ_AVOG02000042.1:0-657 GCF_000465875.3 Alcaligenes sp. EGD-AK7
GCTCAGCTGCTGGTGGATACAGGTGCCCCCGGCCAGTTGCACGGACGGCTCGTAACTGTCGTAGCAGGGATCGAACACGATCACCTCGTCGCCTGGGCGGACCACCGCCTGGATCGCACAGAAGATCGCCTGGGTGGCGCCAGGGGTGATGGTGACTTCGCTGGCGACGTCCACCTGTCGTCCGTACAGGCCGGCCACCTTGGCCGCCACCTGCTCGCGCAGCGCCGGCAGGCCGGCCATCGGGGCGTACTGGTTGCGGCCCGCCATGACGTGCCGCGTAAGGGCTTCGCGCAACGCCTCGGGGCCATCGAAGTCGGGAAAGCCCTGGGAGAGATTCAAGGCACCGGTGTCGGCAGCGAGCTGAGACATGGTGGTGAAGATGGTCGTGCCGACATTGGGCAATTTACTGGTGAGCATGACGATCGTCCGACAGGCCTGCCGTTTGAGAGTCGGCAGCGAAGGCCGACAGGATAGCCGATGAGCGCGACCCGATACGAGACGCGCCGGCCGACGGCCTGTTCAGACTGCTACAGTTCAGGCAATGGCCAACCCGTCATCGACCCTCAAGGAACTGCCATGTCGAACCTTTCCGTCAGCGACCTGTGGAGCGAGCTGCGCGCACAGGCGCAACGTGCCTTGGACACCGAGCCGACCCTG
>NZ_AVOG02000041.1:0-660 GCF_000465875.3 Alcaligenes sp. EGD-AK7
AGGAATTGTCCGATGAATCAAATACCGCTGATTGGCTGGCGTATGGGCGAACGCATTCCGAACAACGGTTCAGCCCGCTCAAGGACATCAACGTAGATAATGTCCGCCAACTTAAACCTGAATGGTATGCGCCGCTACCTGACCGCTCAGATATGGTCGGAACGCCCTTGGTGGTCGATGGCGTTATGTACTATGTGGGCGAAATGAACAGAACGCGTGCATTCGATGCCCGCACGGGAAAGAAGCTTTGGGAATACGATCCGCAAGTTTCCAAAGAGATCCTCGACAACAATATGAAGAAGGTCTTCTGGAAGCATAACCGGGGCCTTTCAACCTACGGCGACAAGTTGTTCATTGCCACCTGGGACGGCCGTCTGATTGCAATCAACAGAAAGGACGGCAAGGAAGTCTGGCAGACCCGTACATTCGATCACGACCAGCCGTTGAATATCACCGGCCATCCCAAGGCCTTCGACGGCAAGGTATTCGTCGGCAATGGCGGAACCGAACTTGGTCCGATGCGTGGGTATGTAACTGCCTACGATGCCGAAACCGGCAAACAGGTCTGGCGTTTCTATATCGTTCCAGGCAATCCTGCCGATGGATTCGAGGACGCCGCCCAGGAGATGGCGGCCAAGACCTGGAGTGGCCGGTGGTGGG
>NZ_AVOG02000040.1:0-672 GCF_000465875.3 Alcaligenes sp. EGD-AK7
GTGTCGCATCGCCACGCCACACATCGCCGGCTACAGCCTGGACGGCAAGTTGCGTGGCACGGCGCAGATCCATGCGGCCTACTGCGCCGCTCGCGGCCTTGAGCCGACCGTCGAGCTGGCGCAGTTGATGCCTGGCCCTGCGCTTGCCGGGCTCACCTTCGCCGCATCGGCAGAGCCGGCCGAGATGCTGGCAACGCTGTGCAGGGCGGTCTACGACCCGCGTCGCGACGACGCGGATTTCCGCCGCAGTCTCCAGGGCGACGATGCGCAGCGCCGGGCCGCCTTCGATCTGCTGCGCAAGGCCTACCCGGCGCGACGTGAGATCGACGGTCTCGCCGTAAGGATAGAGGGGGACAATCCGGCGTTGACGGCGGTGGTGAGCGCGCTCGGGGCCCGCTTGCTGCGCTAGCCTCGGATCGGACTCAGCTCGGATGCAATTTCCATCCTGCTCCGCTAGCATTACCCGTCCTCTGCCTAGTTCCCCGCGATGGTGTTATGAGTTATCAGGTTCTTGCACGTAAATGGCGTCCGCGCTCGTTCCGCGAAATGGTCGGCCAGACGCATGTGCTCAAGGCCCTGATCAACGCGCTGGACAATCAGCGCCTGCACCATGCCTATCTGTTCACCGGTACCCGCGGCGTCGGCAAGACGACGATCGCGCGGATCATCGCC
>NZ_AVOG02000039.1:0-676 GCF_000465875.3 Alcaligenes sp. EGD-AK7
CCATGGCCGTTGCCGATGGCCTGCGGGTGGCTACCGAGCAGCCGGCGGACGCCATGGAAGTGCAGGGCGCCAACGACCGCATCCAGCTCGCCGAGCTGGAACGTCACTACCAGCTGCGTGCCGCGCGCCGCCTGATGGCGCAGGGCGTGACGCTGCGCGACCCGGCGCGCTTCGATCTGCGTGGCGAGGTCAGCGTGGGCCGTGACGTGCTGATCGACGTCAACGTGGTGCTCGAGGGCAGGGTGGTGATCGAGGACGATGTGCAGATCGGCCCTAACTGCGTGATCAAGGACAGCACCCTGCGCCGTGGCGCGGTCGTCAAGGCCAACTCCCATCTCGAGGGGGCCGTGATGGGCGAGGGCGCCGATTGCGGGCCTTTCGCCCGGCTGCGACCCGGCAGTCTGCTGGGCGCCAAGGCGCATGTGGGCAACTTCGTCGAGATGAAGAATGCGAGCCTCGGCGATGGCGCCAAGGCCGGCCACCTGAGTTATCTGGGTGACGCCGAGATCGGCGCGCGGAGCAACATCGGCGCCGGCACCATTACCTGCAATTACGACGGTGCCAACAAGTTCCGCACGGTGATGGGCGAGGACGTCTTCATCGGCTCCAACAGCTCGCTGGTGGCACCGCTGAATCTGGGCGACGGCGCGACTACCGGTGCAGGCTCGACTATCAC
>NZ_AVOG02000038.1:0-685 GCF_000465875.3 Alcaligenes sp. EGD-AK7
GATGCCCTGCATCTCCGGAAACTCGCCAACCATCTCGGTGGCCAGGTCGGCCTTGCTCAGCAGGCCGGCACGCATGGCGCGCGCCTTGTCGCCGCCGGTGCGCTCGGCGATCAGCCCGGCCAGGCGCGAGACGCGCTCGGCCTTGTCGAACACGGTGCCGAGCTGGGCCTGGAACACCACGTTCTTCAGGCGATCGTTGAAGCGTTCCAGCGGCTGCTTCTTGTCCTGCTTGAAGAAGAACTCGGCGTCGGTCAGACGCGGACGCACGACCTTCTCGTTACCCGAGACGATCTGCGCGGGGTCCTTCGATTCGATATTGGCCACGGTGATGAAGCGTGGCAGCAGTTTGCCGTTGGTATCCAGCAGGCAGAAATACTTCTGGTTGTCCTGCATGGTGGAGATGAGTGCCTCCTGCGGCACCTCGAGGAAACGCTCCTCGAACGAGCAGACCAGCGGCACCGGCCACTCCACCAGGGCGGTGACCTCATCGAGCAGCGCCGGCGGCACGATGGCACTGCCGTTCTGCTCGGACGCCAGCTGCTCGACGCGCTTGGCGATCAGCTCGCGGCGCTCGGCGAAGTCGGCGATCACATGAGCGCCGCGCAGGTCTTCCAGGTAGCTGGAGGGTTTGGAGATATGCACCTGACCCGGGCTGTGGAAGCGGTGGCCGCGGGATTCGCGACCG
>NZ_AVOG02000037.1:0-684 GCF_000465875.3 Alcaligenes sp. EGD-AK7
CCGAGGCCTCGAAATACAGGTGCGGCATCTGCCCGGCCGGCGTCGCCCACCATTGATAGAGGCTCAGGCCGTAACCGGCGCTGGTGCCGATGGCGACCAGCAGGTCCATGTTGCCGGCACCGGCGCGCACCGCCTTCCAGCCGGCGACGTAGAAGCGCGCACCGAGGACGAACTGCACCGGCGTGGCGAGCAGGAACTGGATCCATGCCGGCAGCATCCAGTGCTGCCCGAACAGCTCGCCGAACATCGGCAGCACCAGCGGTGCGGCCAGCAGCAGGCCGGCGATCACCGCCCAGCGTTCGCGCTGCAGGCGTCGTTCGGCATCCTGTGCAGGTTGCTGCTGTTCGCCGGCGCTTGCCTGGTAGCCGGCAGCCTCGACCGCCTGGATCAGCACAGCGGGGTCGGGCGTGCCGATCACTTCGACATGCGCGCGTTCGCTGGCCAGGTTCACCGCGGCGCTGCGTACACCGGGCACCTTGAGCAGGGCACGCTCGACGCGGCCAACGCAGCTGGCGCAGGTCATGCCGTCGATGGCCAGCTCCAGACTCTGCACCGGCACGCCATAGCCGGCCTTCTGCACGGCTTCGATCAGGGCCGCGAGGTCCGCCTCGCTGCTTTCGACGCGCACCTGCTCGTTGGCCAGGTTGACGCTGGCGCTGGCCACACCCGGCACCTTGAGCAGGG
>NZ_AVOG02000036.1:0-693 GCF_000465875.3 Alcaligenes sp. EGD-AK7
ATCGCCGGGGTCGCCTGCATGTAATAGGGCGACAGCCCGCGCATGAAGCCCATGTTGAGGATCGACAGGGCGGTCTTCACGTAGCGCCGCTGCGGCTCGCTCTGGTTGAAGAAGGTGCGGATCGACTGCTGCGCCAGGTAACGGTCGTTGCTCAGGCCGAGATAGACGATCTGCCGGTTGGCGATCTCCGCGGCGAAACCGATGGCCAGGATGTTGTGCCACTGCCAGGGATGCGCCGGCATCAGCAGATAGTCGTCCGGATCGAGCTGCAGCGCCTGCAGCTGGTTGTGGAACACGCCGAGCTGGCCACCCAGTTCCTCGCGCAGCAGGGTCGCCTGGTCGAGCCCGTCGATGGCGCTGTAGCTGGCGCGGCTGCGGTGCACGGCGAGCCAGACCAGACGCACCGGGCTGGCGGCTTCCGGCGCGTAGGCGCGGTAATCCTGGGCGTCGAAGCCCATCCGCCCGTTGTTGGCGACGAATCCCGGGTGGCCTTCGCGCATGCCGGTCTCGATCTGCTGGAAGTCCGACAGGGCCAGCTGGGCCGCGCTCAGCGGGCTGTTGGCGAGCTTGTAGGCGCTGCCGAACAGGGTGCTGCTGATCTCGTCCAGGTAGAGCGGCAGGTTGGCTTCGGAAAGGCCGAGGACGTCGCTGAACTCGATGATGAATGCAAGGGCATCCAGCGGCTGTGGTTCC
>NZ_AVOG02000035.1:0-691 GCF_000465875.3 Alcaligenes sp. EGD-AK7
AGGCGGATTACCGTGCGATTCAGTACGACACCTACGGTGTGCTGCTGCCCAAGCCGGAAGTGAGCATGGAGCTGAGCGAGCGCGAGGCGATGCCGACCCGCGAGCTGCTGGGTAGCGATAACCTTCGGCACCGCACCGAGCTGCACTGGCGGCTGTCGCTGCCGCTGCTGGTATTCGTCGTCACCGTGCTCGCCGTGCCGCTGGCCAAGGTCAATCCGCGGCAGGGGCGCTTCCTCAAGCTGCTGCCGGCCATCCTTCTGTACATGACCTATCTCGCGCTGCTGATCGCCGTGCGTGGTGCCTGGACAAGGGGCGCCTGCCCATGGCGCTGGGTCTGTGGTGGGTGCACGGGCTGTTTCTGGCGATCGGCCTGCTGATGCTGTTCTGGGAGCCCATCAGGCTGCGAATGAAGAAGCGTCGCGCGCAGCTGGAGGTGGCTCGTGGTTAAGCTCGATCGCTACATCGGTATCCACGTCTTTCTCGCCATCCTCACGGTGCTCGGCATCATCGTCGGTCTGGCGCTGCTGTTCGCGTTCATCGACGAGCTGGGCGACGTCCAGGGCAACTACGGTCTGGGCGACGCCCTGCAATACGTCCTGCTGACCTCGCCGCGCCGGTTGTACGACATGCTGCCGATGGCGGCTCTGATCGGCTGCCTGATCGGTCTCGGCACGCTGGCCAGCAGCAGCGA
>NZ_AVOG02000034.1:0-301352 GCF_000465875.3 Alcaligenes sp. EGD-AK7
TTAACTATCCAACTTCACAAACAAGGGTAAATTTTCAAAACCGTTTCAACCTGCAAAACCGCTTAAAAACTTAACGTTGCGTTCTCTGGAGCAGAACCTAGAACTTTAACACAGAATTTTCTGATTTGTCAAGCTCCGGGTTTTACACCCTGTCAGTTTCCTGACCAGCCATTCAAGCTTCGGTGCGGGCCTCTTGGCCAAGGCGGTGAAACTTGTCTAACTGCTCTCTGTAGCGCTTCAGGGAAAACCCTGTGTGTGCTGCAGCGAGAAAAGAACTATAGCACGAGGATTTTCCGCTTTGCAAGTTTTTTACCTCAACATTGCATGTAAAAGAGGCGTTTTACAGTGATTTCCCACTTAGATCATTGTTATATATGACAAAACTTAAATGAAACCAAATGATACTCAAATGACTATATCTCGTTTATAGCTGGAGAGACACCAGAACTGGCAGGTGAAACGCCAGGATGCCCCATCGCAGAACAGGTCGATTCCAGGCTTTTTCTCTCCAGCTCAGCATCGATTCTCTTGTTTCGCGCTGAACTCCCGCCCGAAACGTATTTTCGCGGACAGACAGACAGACAGACAGACAGACAGACAGACAGACAGACAGACAGACAGACAGACAGAAAAGATAAGAATGCAGTTGCAATCCTGGGGAAGGCTACACAAAGACCCGGCTATCACCATGGGCCGCTAATCTAGAACCTGGTCTACAACACTCTATATATAGAGCGCCGGTCATCCCTCTATATATAGAGGCATACCAATCGCCCTACTTTTGACCGACAAACCCCTCTCTATATAGAGACACCCCATCCAGGCAGATAGGTAAGCCACATCTCCCCTATTACAATAGGCGGACAAATAACTCTGTATGCAGACTATGGCCCGCTCATCTTCTCAAGCCCCTGCGGCACAGCTCAGCCTGATTGGCGAAGAAATACTCTCCGGCAATCTCCTGACCGAGAACATCCTGAATCAAATTGCCCGCCTTCCCAGCGACTGGCGTGCAACATTGGATCGCCCGGAGCTGCAAGACATATTGGCAACTCTGGCCAAGTGGTTGGACAAGGAGTGCCAGGATGGCGCCTCTATTTACCCGGCCGCCCCTTTCCGCGCACTGGAACTGCTGCCATTGCAGAAAGTCAGCGTCGTGATTCTGGGCCAGGACCCTTATCACGGTCCCAATCAGGCGCAGGGTTTGTCATTTTCCGTGCCTGACACTTGCCCGGCCCCACCCAGTCTGCGCAATATCTTTAAAGAGCTGGAGCTGGAATATCCCGACACCACCTTGCCAAGCAGTCATGATCTGAGCAACTGGGGTCGACAAGGTGTCTTGCTATTGAATACATCACTGACTGTAGAAGATGGTTTGCCTGCCTCTCACGCCAAGAAAGGTTGGGAGCAGATTACTGACTCCCTGCTGATGAACCTGGCCCAGCAGACTACACGCCCTATTGTTTATATGTTGTGGGGTGCTCACGCCCAAGCCAAAGAAGCACTGATTCAGCAGCACTCCCAGCATCCTTACCTGATTTTGAAGGCCAATCACCCTTCCCCCTTGGCTGCTCGCCGCCCCCCTGTTCCTTTTATTGGCTGTGGTCATTTCCAGCAAGCCAATGAGTGGCTCAAAGAGCAAGGCGTCACTCCCATACAATGGTTTGCCACCGGCGCTTGACCATCCGTTCCCCTTACCTGATCCAGAACCATGCCTTTAAGCCCTGCCAATCCAGAATTAAGCTCTCAAGAACAACATGCTCTTTGGTCGAACGAACTGCTCGAACAATATGGCTGGCAATTTCAGGGAGAAACGCCATTTGCCGTCCCCTTAAGCAGCCTGCCCTTGCTGGATGAATTGTTCAAGTTTGTGAACGAGACCATCAAGGACTCTTTTGATCGCTCTTTATTCTGCTGGACTGATCTCAAACAAGACAGCAAAGGTCTGACGGCCTGGTATCTGGGCGTCGAAGATTACGACGAAGTGCTGGAGCCTTATATAGAGAGCTTGTCTACCAAGGCTCTGGCCCAGAGTGATGCAGTAGAAAGCCCACCGTCCGAATAAATAGACACCGGCAAGCATTGATACAGGCAGCCAGGGATACAGGCAGCCAGGGATACATGCCCCAAAAACCGCTAACGGCTCGCTGGCTGTCCTGGAACCTGTAAAAAACAGGCAGACGCGGATCAACAACACCGGAAAACCCGGAAGTCATAAAAAACCCGGCGCCAAGGCCGGGTTCTTCAAATAAAAGCCAAGTCTTACAAAGACCTGCTCTCTTATCTTTAAGGTTGCACACCTGCTGCATGCGCCTGCTGGTCTGCATGATAGGACGAACGCACCATGGCACCAACCGCCGCATGGGTAAAGCCCATTGCATAGGCCTCGCGCTCAAACATCAAGAATTCATCAGGCGTCACGTAGCGCATCACGGGCAAGTGGTGGCCGGATGGCTGCAAATACTGGCCAATGGTCAGCATATCAATATCGTGAGCACGCATATCGCGCATCACTTCCAGAATCTCTTCGTTGGTCTCACCCAAGCCAACCATCAAACCAGATTTGGTTGGAATGTTTGGATGCAACTTCTTGAACTCTTGCAACAGTTTCAAGGAGTGGTGGTAATCCGAACCAGGACGCGCCTGCTTGTACAAGCGAGGTACCGTTTCCAGGTTGTGGTTCATCACATCTGGAGGGCAGGCATTCAGGATCCCCAACGCACGGTCCAGACGTGCACGGAAGTCCGGCACCAGCACTTCAATGGTCGTAGTTGGCGAATGCTCGCGCACCTGACGGATACATTCCACAAAGTGGGCAGCGCCACCATCACGCAAATCGTCACGGTCTACGGAGGTAATAACCACGTAGGACAACTTCATGGCACCAATGGCCTTGGCCAGGTTGGCGGGTTCATTCTCGTCCAGCGGGTCAGGACGGCCATGGCCAACATCACAGAATGGGCAACGACGTGTGCACTTGTCGCCCATGATCATGAAGGTGGCCGTGCCCTTGCCAAAACACTCCCCGATATTGGGACAGGAGGCTTCTTCGCACACCGAGAACAGCTTGTGCTCGCGCAGAGTTTCCTTGATCTCGTAGAAACGGGAATTCGGTGCAGCCGCCTTCACCCGAATCCAATCAGGCTTTTTCAAACGCTCTGCCTGCACGACCTTAATGGGAATGCGCGAGGTCTTGGCCTCGGCCTTCTGCTTTTGCGTTGCGTCGTATTCGACAACGCGAGGGCGCACAGTAGGTTTGGAATCGACGGACGTATCTGTAGGGGTGGTCATAGGCGTCTAAATAGAAAAACAGCGTGCGGGCAACATCACTAAACGATGGGCGCAGTGGTCAATTGTAGCCCCTTCGCTTTACAAGCGCCTAGAACAAGGGCGATAGTTTGCACCAGACCCCTCTAATATAGAGGTCGACTTAACGATGCAGCAACACCCGAAAATAAAACCTGCACATACTATAAGTACGGAGACTTGCATGTCACAAGAGCACCTCGCCGATCCCGTCCTGCTGGAACAGCATCAGGGACTGGCCCGCATCACCTTGAACCGGCCCGCCAAGTACAACGCGCTGTCTGAAGAAGTGTTGGACTCTTTACAACACATTCTGGACAAGCTGGCCCAGGACCCCAGCTTGCAGTGCGTCATCATTCAGGCGGAAGGCAAGGCCTTTTGTGCCGGGCACGATCTGAAACAGATGCGCTCCAAACCCGAACACGACTATTACCGTGATCTGTTCAGCCGCTGCAGCCGCGTCATGCAAGGTGTGCTGGCCTTGCCCGTGCCGGTGATTGCTCGTGTGCAAGGGCTGGCCACCGCAGCGGGCTGTCAGCTGGTTGCTACCTGCGATATGGCTGTTGCCACCGAGTCCACTCGCTTTGCAGTATCAGGCATTAATGTTGGTCTTTTCTGCTCCACCCCTGCTGTTGCCCTGTCACGCTGCGTGCCACCCAAGGCCGCCATGGAAATGTTGATGACTGGCGAATTCATCAGCGCCCAACGAGCTCAAGAGCTGGGGCTGATCAATTACGCGGTAGCCGAAGACCAGCTGGATCAAACCGTACAGAAACTGGCCGACAGCATCATGGCCAAGAGTCCGGTCGCCGTCCGCGCAGGCAAGGCCATGTTCTACCGCCAGCGCAGCCTGGCTATTGAACAAGCCTACGACTACGCCGGTCAGGTCATGGCTGACAATATGATGAGCAATGATGCCTGCGAAGGTATTGATGCTTTTATCGAGAAACGCGCGCCGCACTGGAGCGGAACCTGAGGCGGCACTTGACGAATAAATAACAATATAAAGATGAGCGCCGCCACATGCGGCGCTTTATCGCTGCACTATTTAAGCTGCCGCTGCCTGTAGGCGCAGAGCCATCGCTTGCGATAGATAATTAGACAAATACTGTGCAACCTCGTCCATGGGGACCACGACGCCTTGCGAACGCATATCCGTTGTTTGCAGCCCTTCATAGCCACAGGGATTGATACCGCTAAATGGGCTTAGATCCATGCCTATATTCAAGGCCAGTCCATGGTAAGAGCGGCCATTGCGAATCTTGATCCCCAATGCGGAAATCTTGGCCAAATCCTGGCTTGCCACCCCTTGCGGTACATAGACACCCGGTGCCCCTGGCTTGCAGCAAGCCCCTTCGACACCAAAATGCGTCAGACAGGCAATAACAGCCTCTTCCAAAAGGCGTACGTATTCTTTGACGTACAGGCCTACCCGGCGCAGATCAAACAGGCAGTACACCATTAACTGCCCAGGGCCGTGATAGGTAATCTGCCCGCCCCGGTCGGTTTGCACCACGGGGATGCCACCGGGGTTCAGCAGATGTTCCGGCTTGCCGGCTTGCCCTTGAGTGTAGACAGGCGTGTGCTCGACAAGCCAGATTTCATCAGCAGTCTCTGGCCCGCGCTGCTCGGTAAAGTCGCGCATTGCCTGCCAGATGGGTTCATAGGCGCTAGGCCGCTCAAACCACTTGATACGAACTGAGTCGGACATGAACGCCTGATCCCTGCTTTACATCACCACACGCACCAGATGATGCGCATGCAGGGCACGGTAAAGGTTATCCAACTGCTCACGCGAGACAGCGCGCACCGTGAAAGTCAGGCCCGTGTAGTTGCCTGCCTTGCTGGGACGCACCTCAATGGTGGCAGCGTCAAAACCTGGATCGTGTTCCAGCACGATAGCCAGCAATTCGTCTTGCAGGGTTTCGTGAGTCTGTCCCATGACTTTGATAGGAAAGTCACTGGGGTATTCGATCAACGATTCTTCGGGGGAAATTGTCATGCTTGCTCCGCAGCCTTGATGGCCTTGTCATAGCCCTCACGTAATTTGGCAAAGACAGGGCCGGGTCGTCCGTCACCGACGGGCTGACCGTTAAATACAACGATGGGCAGCACCTCTTTGGTGGCTGACGTCATCATAATTTCATCGGCAGTGTCGACCTCTTCACGAGAGATCTGACGCGCCTGAAAAGCTATACCCGCCTGGGCGGCCAGCTCTTCCATCAAACTGTAGCGAATCCCTTCCAGGATCAAATTGTTGCGCATGGGTGCCAGCAAAGTGCCGTCGCGCACAATCCAGATATTGCAGGAGGCCCCTTCGGTCAGAAAACCGTCTCTGAACTGAATGACCTCGTCCACGCCGGCTTCAACCGCCTGCTGCTTGGCCAACACATTGCCCAGCAGAGAAACGGATTTTATATCGCAACGCAGCCAGCGTTCATCTTCAATAGCCACTGCCTTCAAACCCGTTTCGCGTTCTTGCTGCACACGCTTGAAGGGCGAGACCATGATGAAGATGCTGGGCGGCACATTGCTGGGGAAGGCATGGTCGCGCTTGGCAACACCGCGCGTCACCTGAATGTAGACCATGCAGTCGGCACCCCGGCCTGAACGTGCCAGCATATCCAGCACCAGCTTTTCCCACTCACGTCGAGTGAAAGGATTGGTAATGCCCACTTTTGCCAGACTGCGCTCCAAGCGCCCCAGGTGTCCATCTATACGGAAAGGTTTCCCGTGATAAGCAGGCACGACATCATAAATGCCGTCGCCAAAGATGAAGCCACGATCCAGTACCGAGATCTTCGCTTCGCCCAGGCGCACGAAATCGCCGTTCAAATAAACAATGCTGTCGGGGTCAATGCCTGCAATCATAGGGTTCAGCCTCGCACCAATGAATTACTCAAACATCAAGCGCACTTTGTCAGCCATACGACCGAAAAAGCCTGCCTCGGGCACATCTTGCAGCACCAGCAAAGGCTGTTCTGCCAATACTTTGCCATCCAGGGACAAAGTCAGTGTACCGACCTTGTCACCCTTGCTCAACGGAGCCAGCAAGGGCTGGGTATAGTTGGCGACAGGCTTGATTTCCGAAGACTTGCCGCGCGGAACCGTCAGCCACAAGGCTCCTTCTGTACCCAGGCCTACATTCTCGACCTCACCTTCCCAAACACGGGCGGTAACAGCAGGATTGCTGGCGTCGTACAACTTCACGGTTTCGAAGTTCTGGAAGCTCCAGTTCAGAAGCTTCAAGCTGTTTTCTGTACGAGCGGCGTCATTTGCCGTGCCCACCACAACCGACACTACGCGACGGCCATCGCGCAAGGCGGTCGACACCAGGCAGTAACCGGCCGATTGGGTGTGGCCGGTTTTCAGACCGTCAACCGTGTTATCCAGCCACAGCAGGCGGTTACGGTTGGGCTGCTTGATATTGTTATAGGTGTACTCTTTCTGGCTGTAGTAGTGCAGGTACTGAGGAAAGCGGGCAACCAGCGCAGCGGACAACACGCCCAGATCACGTACCGAGGTCAGATGCTCGGGATCAGGCAAGCCGGTGGAGTTCTTGAAATGCGTAGCCGTCAAACCCAGCTTGGCGGCTTCTTCGTTCATCAAGGCGGCAAAAGCACCTTCGCTACCCGCAACGGCTTCGGCCAAGGCAACAGAGGCGTCATTACCCGATTGCACGATCACGCCTTGCAGCAGATCATTCACGGCCACTTGCGAATTAACTTTCACGAACATGCGCGAACCTTCGGTGCGCCATGCCTTGTCCGAAATCACAACGGTCTGATCCAGCTTCAGGCGACCGGATTCCAAAGCATCAAAGACCAGATAGGCCGTCATCAGCTTGGTCAGGGAGGCAGGCTCGACCTGTTCGTTCAGCCCTTCTGCCGCGATGATCTGGCCACTATTAACGTCCATGGACAACCAGGCACGTGCCGTCAGGCTAGGTGCGGGTACAACAGACAAATCACCTGGCAAGGCAGGCGTCTGAGCGCCAAGCACTTGAGCCGATTCTGTCGGGTTAGGGGTTTGAGTCTGTGCCTGAGCCACCATAGGCAGCGCCAGGGCAAGTGCCACCACACAACGAGAGAGGACTGGAGATGCAAATTTTTGAATAGAAGTCATGGAAAAAATCGATTGCTTTGACAGTGGCGGAAAGAACCCATTATGGCAGAGCCATCTGGGCCTGTGAGGGGCAAGGCCCCTGAGTCTGAACAGGAAAACGCAACGCTTTGAAAGCAAAACCCGGCTTAGGTTCCAAGCCCGGCCAAATGACGGCTGACCAACTCACGCAGCTGAATCAGCTTGCCATGAAAAAAGTGGCCGGCCTCTGGCAGCACAACCATGGGCAACTGATGCTCACGCGCAAAGTCCATGCCTTCCGACAAGGGAACGACATCGTCGGTTTCACCGTGCACTAGCAAGGTATCGGCAGGAGGGCTGACATCCCGGAAGCGGAAGCGGTTGACCGCAGTACCAGTCAGGATGAAGGCGCCGGGCAAAGGTGCCTGGGCTTCCTGCAGGCTGGCATACACTTGAGCAGCGACTGCAGTGCCAAATGAAAACCCGGCCAACATGGATGGGCCGGAACTCCACTGCGGGAAATGTGATGGGAATTGCTCAATCAAAGCCAGCATATCGGCAGTTTCGCCGCGGCTGCTATCGAACTCCCCGGCAGACTTTCCGACACCACGGAAATCCGGGCGTACTGCCAGCAAACCATGTTGAGTGGCACTGCGCGACAAGGTTGTCACCACTTTGTTGTTACGTGCCCCACCATGCAAAGGGTGAGGATGCAGCAACAAGGCCCAACCCTTGGGCTCGCCCGCTGGCCAGTCCAGAGCACAGTCAATAACACCGGCCTGGCCGGAAAATTGGATTGTATCTACGCGTTCAGACATGCTCAGATCAAATATCACATAAGATTACGTTTAACTCATCCAGTGTACCGGATTGTCATGAATACCTCTTCTGCATTCACCCTACCCAGCCCGCGCGATATGGTGGCAGAGCTGCGTACGCGCTTGCCACATTTTCCCCAGATACGCTGGGTAGACTCGACCGAATCGACCAACGCCGACTTGCTTGCCCTGGCTCGTCAGGAATCCGGGCCGCGTGTGCGTCCCTGGTTGCTGGGCGCACATCTGCAAAGTCGTGGTCGTGGGCGTGCCGGACGCACATGGGAGAACAGCGTCGGTGCAAACCTGATGTTTTCCTGTGCCTTTGATATTTTTCTGCCTGCGCGGCAGCTGCCTACTCTTTCGCCGCTGTCCGGTCTGGCAACAACGGAAGCACTGCGCCAGTTTCTGGAACCGGCAGTGCGTAATCGTCTGGCCATGAAATGGCCGAATGACGTGCTATGGGATCAGGCCAAGCTGTCCGGCATTCTGGTTGAGGCGACCCGCGCCAGTGCAGCGCCCAGCTCCAGTGACCATCATGTGGTGATTATCGGCATAGGCCTGAACCTGCGTGAGGCAGAGACCATCAGCCAGAACACGCAACGCGCCATTGCAGACTGGACCAGCATTGCTGAGCACTCCCAGCAAGCATCTCTGGCACGCTGTTCGGACCTTGTGGCCAAAGTCGCGCAAAGCCTGTACCTGAGCCTGAACCATGTCACAGCCCACGGTTTTGCTGATCTGCCTACACGCTACGCGCAAGTTGACGCACTAATTGGCCAGCAAGTCCATATTATTGACAATGGCCAAGTCCTGCATACAGGCATCGTGACGGGCATCAATACCTCGGGGCAATTATTATTGCGCCACCCCGATGGTTCCGAACGTGCGGTCACAGTGGGCGAAGTTTCCGTTCGCGCTCACCGCTGATCGCTATACTGCACCCTTTTTAGCTCTAACGATCCGGCATGACCCTGCTCATCGACTCTGGCAACACCCGTATCAAACTAGGGTGGTGTCATCCTTTAAGCGGCGCGCGCGAAAGCCAGCCGGTTAGCGTGCATGCCGACCAATTGGATCAATTGGCGGTTTGGCTGGAGGCAGGCCAGGCCCCGCTGCAAGAATTCGCCCAACAAAAAGGTGTACAAGCACTAGGGGTGAATGTGGCCGGGCCACAGGTCCAAGCGCAAATTGATGCAGCCGTCAGCCGTCTGGGCTTGGGCTCGGTACGCTGGTTGCAGGCCCAAGAGCAGGCTTTTGGGCTGCACAACGATTATGAACAGGCTGGCCAATTGGGTGCCGACCGTTGGGCCTCCTTATTAGGGTTAAGCGATTTGCTAACCCAGGAATACCCGGTCGACCAAGGCGCCTTGCTGATCAGCTTTGGTACTGCTACCACGATTGACTTGCTGGGACCTGCACAAAATGGAGTGCGTCACTTTTTAGGTGGCTCCATTCTGCCCGGTCCCAGCTTGATGCTGGCTTCACTCAAGCAAAATACGGCGCAGCTTCCTGAGGCGTATGGGCAAACTGCGGCGTTCCCACGAAATACTCAAGAAGCTATCAGTACCGGGGTGGCTGCCGCACAGGCTGGAGCCGTGTTGCGACAATGGGAGAAAGGCCGTCAGCATCTGGGACACAGCCCATTGGTCTTTCTGGCGGGCGGTGGCCGCGCACTGGCCCAGCAAGAACTGTTAGAACAATTAAGTCACCATTGCCGTTTGCTCAATATAGAGCCCCCCCATCTACACGAGCTGGAAACTCCTGCCTTGCGGGGTCTGTCGCTGTTTGCGGCGCACCCGTAAGTCGATTCGAGCTTATAACCGTCCCTCTGCCCCCTCTTGCCTGTGAACTGCCGGTGACCCATAGATACGATTGGCATTAAAACGGATGAACTTAAACTCCCCTACCCGTACAATCTTGGGTTGAACTGTATTTTTCAGGGCATTTGCGATGCGACTGCTTTTCATACTGATCCTGGTGGCAAACCTTGCCTTGCTGGCTTTTGGACAAGGCTTTTTTGGCACGCCCCCCAGCGAACAAGGCCGTGAGCCTAGACAGTTTTCGCAGCGTAACCAAGATGCCATTCAACTTGGAACCCCGGCCCATCCAACGCCGGCTTCCCCTTGATCCTCGATTGACGACACTATGAAACCCATACGCAAAGCAGTTTTCCCCGTCGCCGGTCTAGGCACACGTTTTCTGCCCGCCACCAAGGCCATGCCCAAGGAAATGTTGCCAATTGTCGACAAACCACTGATTCAGTACGCTGTCGAAGAGGCTGTCGCCGCTGGAGTCACAGAACTGATCTTTATCACTGGCCGCAACAAGCGAGCCATTGAAGATCACTTTGACAGCATCCCGGAACTGGAACACGAACTGGAAGGCAAGAACAAGCTGGAATTGCTGGATGCCGTTCAAAACATCATTCCCAGCCATGTCAGCTGTATTTACACCCGCCAGCCACGCGCGCTGGGTCTGGGCCATGCCGTGCTGTGCGCTGCACCCATCGTGGGCAACGAGCCCTTCCTGGTCCTGCTGGCGGACGACCTGATCGACGCCACCACACCTGTATCGCGGCAACTGGTTGAGGCTGCGCATCAATACAACGGAAGTATTGTGGCAACTCAAAATGTAAATAGAAATGAAACAAATAAATATGGAATTGTTTCGGGTAATTTAGTCGACTCAAAAGCAACTCGACTTAATGGAATTATTGAAAAGCCCGCACCCGAAGTAGCCCCTTCTACACAAGCCGTTGTAGGCCGTTATGTATTGGAAGCGGAAATATTTGACCACCTGCGACGCACTCAAGCAGGGGTAGGTGGAGAGATTCAATTAACGGATGGAATTGCCAGTCTTTTGGAAAGTCGTGCGGTATATGCATATGAATATGAAGGCACACGTTACGACTGTGGTAGCAAGTCCGGTTTCTTTCATGCTACGCTTGAATTTGGTCGTAAATACCACGGACTTTAACGAGGGGCGCAGAGGGGTCCGTTACGATAACAAGCTTGGTTGCAATTGTTGATCAAACACTGCCTTAAAACCACGCAGAGGGTCGATTTAGCTTGACTTACAGGTTAAATACCCCCTACGATTGGCGGTGCAGGATTTCAAGTTCGTCGAAGTTTGTTCAATACGGTATTGTTTCTAATACTCATTGCCCTGATTTTTACATCTTGACAATCTTTTTTGAGCAGATTGCTCGTCATTTTTAGGGAATGCAGGAAATGCAAACAGAAACCGGTATCGTGAAATGGTTCAATAACGAAAAAGGCTACGGCTTTATCTCCCCCGACAACGGTGGCAAAGATCTTTTCGTTCACCATTCCGACATCTTGGGCACGGGCTTTAAATCCTTGGAAGAAAACCAGCGCGTTTCGTACGTGTCGGCTGAAGGCCAAAAGGGTCCACAAGCTAAGAGCATCCAAAAACTGTAAATCGATCTCGATTAGTTTTTAGATCTCAAAAAAGCCCGCTAAATGCGGGCTTTTTTATTTAACTTGATCCAAATCAAGACGAGCTGCCCTCAAATCGCCACAAATTCCAAAACGCGTAAAACTAAATACTTATTAGCTAATAAACAGCTACGTATTTAATCGCGGATTTGTGCCAATCCAGAAAGTACACGCTGCACTGCGCCTTCGTGCATTTGAACCCAATGCAAACCCGCATCAGCCATTTTGTGATGGCGTGCTGGATCATCTACTAGCTCCAGTGCCTGCTGCAACGCCAAGGCTGGCGTACCCGCACGTATCGCAGCGCCGGCCTGCATGGCATCTTGCATGGCTTGGGCAAAATTATGAGTATGCGGGCCCACAATCACAGGGACACCCACTGCGCAGGCCTCGATAAAGTTCTGCCCGCCCAAGGGCTGGAAGCTGCCCGCCACAATGGCGACTCGTGCCAGGCCGTAATACCAGTGCATTTCACCTAGGGTGTCGCCCAGCAGCACATCCACTTCACGACAAGCCTTGAGAGCACTGGTGCTGGTATCGCCCTGCTCCAGCAACTCGCTACGCCGCACGGAACGCAAACCTAGCTGATTCAGATAATCTGCCGCTTCTTCAAACCGCTCCGGGTGACGTGGAATCACAACAAACAGGACTGGGCTATGCAGCTCGCTACCATGCTCTCGTTCACGGCGCAGGTAATGGGCAATGGCATCAATGAAATCGACATGCTCAGTCTCGCGCGTACTGGCGATCACCACCACACGCCGTCCCAGGTCACTGGCAAAGCCACGGCCACGTGCAATCTTGTCCTGTGGCAAAACCACATCAAACTTCAGATTCCCTGACACGCGCACGCCTTGTGCGCCCGCCAACTCCAGCCGCTGTGCATCAGCCAGGCTTTGTGCATAGATCAACTTGAAGGAGCGGTAGGCCTCTCGCATGACCGAACCTGCTTTCAGGCTGGTACGCAATGCACTTTCCGAGAACCGGGCACTGGCCAACATCATGGGAACACCTTGCCGGCGTGCCGCAGCCAGTAGATTGGGCCATACCTCGCGTTCAATCAGCACCCCGGCACATGGCCGGTAATGGGCAAAAAAACGTCGTACCGAGCCCGGAAAGTCGTAGGGTAGCCATTGTTGCAGCAATTGCCCGCTGGCAATCTCAGCCGCAAACGCAGTCGCACCTTCTGTACGGCCCGTAACTGTCATATGGGTTAACAGGACCGTCTCACCCTGATCCAGCAAAGCACGAATCAAAGGCTGCGCCGCACGCGTTTCACCCAGGCTGACCGCATGCACCCACACCGGGGCTTTTCTGGGCGCAGGCAGCGAACCATAAAAACCAAAGCGGGCACCCGATAACACCTGCCATTCGCCACCAGCTCGACGGGCACGCAAGCCCATCCAGGCCATCAAGGCTGGAGCCAATATGCGAATAGAGGCGGTATAGAAGAATCGGTTCACCCGCTTAGCCTCAGTACGAAATCAGCAGCAGCCAAGCCACGCTCGGCGCTACCAGGAAGACGAATAGAAAATAATGTCAGGCAGACAAAGGGCCTGCGCCCAGGCGGGGCTGCAGGCCCCTTAGCATCGCGTATTGTAAGCACAAAGCCAGCTGACAAAAAAACGAATTGGCGATCAGACCCGAACTAGCCTTTTGGCGCGTCCAACAAGGCCGCCTCCGGCACGCCTGTCCGCCCCAGCGCCTGATCGATGGCACAGAGCACCGTTTCCGCTGAAGGAGGATGCCCACGCTCACCCAGGCTGGCGGTGTAGGCGGAACCTTCCAGGGGGGTACGCACAGGGGTCGAGGCTTTATAGATACCAATAGTAGGACGACCCAAACCGGCTGACAAATGCGTCAGACCACTGTCCAGACCCACCATGACTTGCGCTCCAGCCAATTGCAGAGCGATAGGCGTCAACTCCATTCGTGGCATCACCTGAGCCTGGCTGCGACCGACAATCAGCGCCTCGGCACGGGCAGACTCGGCAGGGCTGCCCGCCAACAAGCGCAGTGCCATCCCTTCCCCTTGCAGGCGATCAAAGACCTGTTGCCAGTTCTCCGGCTCCCAGAGCTTATCGTCGCGGCTGGCCGACGGCATGATGATGGCGTACGGATCCTCGTCCTTGGGGGCTTGCGCGGCCAAACCCTGCAAACCAAAATCAGGAGCGCCTTCAAACTGATAGCCAAAGGCAGACGCGGCCAAGCTGCGCTGACGGAACACAGCAGGCTGCCAGAAACCGACGCGATGACGCACATCGTAGAACAGCGAGGCCAGGGGTTCACGCGCCGACTTCCAATCCAGCCCATGACGACAGCCTTTAGTCTGCCGTACCAGCCAGATGGATTTCATCAGCGCCTGCATATCCAGCACAACATCGTATTGGCGTGATTGCAGTTGTTCGCGCAAGGCGGCGCGTTCCTGGCGTGTATGGGCAGACCACCACTGTTTGCGCCAGCGCCGATGCGCCACCGGGATCACTTCATTTACTGCCGGATGCCAGCCCGGAATCTGAGCAAAGCTCTCTTCTACGAGCCAATCAATTTGTGCACCGGGCACATGGCGTGCAATGTCCGAGATTGCTGGCAGCATATGCACCAGATCTCCCAAAGAGGACGTACGCACAATCAGTATCTTGCAAGTCATGGGCGAATTATAGTGGTGGCCGCGTCCAATCAAACAAAGATGCAGAAAAATATCCGCCTGCTCTACTTATGCCCGCCAATTGCCATCAGGCATAATAAGACTGCCTATTTTCTGGACCGGAAACATGATTGATCTCAAACAGATCGAAGCCTTTGTATGGGTTGCCGAGCTTGGCGGTTTCCGGGCAGCTGCCGAAAAACTCAACACGACCCAACCGTCTATTTCTCAGCGTATCGCCGGACTGGAATCCAGTCTGGAGCTGCGCTTGTTTGATCGGGGTGCCCGGGGCATCAAGCTGACCGATAAAGGCCAGGAGTTGTTGTCGCACGCACAGCGCATGCTGGATCTGCGTACCGAGATGCTGCGCGCCGCCAAAGAGCAGAACGCCATCCGCGGCCTGCTGCGTCTGGGGGTGGCTGAAACCATTGTGCAGACCTGGCTGCATGAGCTGATCGACAAGCTGCATCAGGAATACCCGGCTTTGGTCATCGAGATTCATGTCGACACCACCAGCGTGCTGCGCCAGCAACTGGCCAGCTTCCAGATTGATATGGCCATGATTGTGGGCGTAGGCCAGGATCCCAAAGAACAATGCATTCGACTGTGCGCTTATCAGTTAGGCTGGGTCGCCAGTCCCGAATTGAAGTTGCATGGCCGCAAAGTCAGCGTTTCCGAGCTAGGGGTTTACCCTGTAATCACCTATCCATCCGGTAGCGTTCCCTACCTCGCCACACGCGAAGCTTTGCTGCGTGCCGGCGTCAAATCCCCACGTATTTTTGGCAGTGCATCGCTAAGCACAATCGTGCAAATGACGCGTCATGCCATGGGCCCCAGCGTGCTGGCTCCCGAGGTCATAAAAGACGAGCTTTCCGAGGGAAAACTGCGCCTTTTGAAGGTGGATCAACCCCTGCCGGCCATCGAATTTTTTGCCTGCTGGATGGATTCTCCGGACAGTCATATTGCCCGCGTCGTGGCCAATCACGCCCAAGAAATCGCCCAACAATACGTGCAGTCCGATAAGTAATCGTTATGGCCTAGGATTCAAACATACGATTGGACACAAATTATCTGATCGGTTGCAATCCGAGGCTGTGATCAACCCCCTTTGTGCGAGTGGTCATCATGAACCTGCAAACCCTGCCTGTGCTGGCGCCCGAGGCTGAAAAATGCCGCGAGCTGATCCGTCAAGAAACTCATACTGGTCCTACCGCAGGACTGGCCGCAGGCTATGTGCAGGCCAACCTGATGATTCTGCCCAAAGACTGGGCCGATGAGTTCCTGCTGTTTTGTCAGCGCAACCCCAAACCCTGCCCTTTATTAGCCGTGACGGAACCCGGTCAGTTTCAGGTGCCAACCTTGGGTGGCTCGATTGATCTGCGCACGGATTTCCCTCGTTACCGTGTCTGGCAGAACGGCGAGCTCAGCGCCGAGCCACTGAACATCGAAGATGTCTGGCGCGATGATCTGGTGTCCTTTCTGATTGGCTGCTCCTTCTCCTTTGAAGAAGCGCTGCTGGCCGACGGCATTGATGTACGCCATATCAGTGCGGGCGTGAATGTGCCCATGTATCGCAGCTCTATCCAGACCCAGGGCACACAGCGCCTGTCTGGCCCGCTGGTGGTATCGATGCGCCCCATGCGTGCGGCCGATGCCATTCGCGCCATTCAGATCACCTCGCGCTTTCCGTCCGTGCACGGTGCCCCGGTTCATATTGGCAATCCGTCCCTGATTGGAATCAGCGACCTGCAACAACCCGACTATGGCGATGCTGTGCCAGTCGGCTCCGACGAATTACCCGTTTTCTGGGCTTGCGGCGTTACCCCTCAAGCCGTCGCCGCCCAGGCCAAGCCGCAGCTTTGTATCACGCATGCCCCTGGCCATATGTTGATTACCGATCTGCCCAACACACGGCTGGCCGCGCTTTAAGCAAGTTTTGACCGACACAAAACCGGTCACCCCTTTGGTTTCAATATGCAGCCCCTTCAAACAGGGAGCGCACTCTATCAACCATACAGCTGAACCGCTATTAGGAGCACCTTATGAAAAAAATCGTACTGACCTCCCTGGCTTTGGGCTCGCTGGCCCTGGGCTCTGCTGCCATGGCCCAGGAACTGCCCAAGACTTCTTTGAAAGTTGTCGGTGGCTTGAGCAACCTGACCGCCTACCAGAACACCGAGCAGCCCTTCTGGACCAAGAAAGTACCTGAGCTGTCCGGCGGCCAGATCACGGCCGATATCAAGGGCTTTAACGACATGGGCCTGAAAGGTCCTGAAATCATGCGCTTGATCAGCCAAGGTGTGATTCCTTTCGGTACCGCCACCCTGGCTTACTTTGCCAGCGACAACTCCATTAACGAGGCGATCGACCTGGCTGGTCTGGCTCCCGATATTGAAGTGGCCAAGAAGCTGACCGACGCGTTCACTCCCGCCTACGAACAGTTCTACGCCAAGAGCAACGTCAAGGTTCTGGGCTTTTCCACCTACCCTGCCCAAG
Organism: Alcaligenes sp. EGD-AK7; assembly: GCF_000465875.3. NCBI lineage: Bacteria > Pseudomonadati > Pseudomonadota > Betaproteobacteria > Burkholderiales > Alcaligenaceae > Alcaligenes > Alcaligenes sp. EGD-AK7. The sequence goes on from NZ_AVOG02000034.1 coordinate 16,809, forward strand.
TTCTGTTTTGCAATGGCAACTTCAATGGCCTGAGCGACCTGAAAGGCAAGAAGGTGCGTACCAGCAGCCGTACTCAGGCTGAATTCGTTCAGGCTCTGGGCGGCAACAGCGTGACCATCCCATTCGGTGAAGTGGTTCCCGCACTGCAAAACGGCGTGGTCGATTGCGCCATTACCGGCTCCATGTCCGGTTACTCGGCCAAATGGTACGAAGTCAGCTCCAAGCTGTACGAAATGCCAATCAACTGGAACCAGCAGATTCACGCTGCCAACCTGGGCACCTGGAACAAGCTGGACCCCAAAGTTCAAGAGTTCCTGGCCAGCAACATCAAGGCCATGACCGAAGAAATCTGGGTTGCCGCTGCCAAGGAAACACAGGAAGGCTATGACTGCAACACGGGCGCCGACGCTTGCACGCAGCCCGTCAAAGGCAAGATGACTCTGGTCAAGCCTACCGACGCTGACCGTGAACTGCTCAAGAAAGTCATGAGCGAGACCGTGGTTCCCAAGTGGGCCGAGCGTAGCGCCGCCGACACCGTGGCTGCATTCAACACCAGCCTGAGCCCGATCCTGGGCTTCGAAGCCAAGAAGTAAATCTGTACGTCCTGCCTGCCACCAGACTCACGGTGGCAGGCTGCCTGTACCCCAGGCCCCTCCCTCCTAGACCCTGTACGGGGTAGACATCATGGAAAATACCGAAAAATTCGCCATGCTGAACCGTTTGCTGTCCGCCGCCACATCCCTGTCGCGCGTCGCCATCTGGTTCGCAGGCAGCCTGACATTGATCAGCGCCCTCTACATCACCGCGGACGTCCTGTTCCGCAAATTCAGTGGCAGCTCTCTGGGCGGCTCGGATGAACTGTCCGGCTATGCCTTTGCCATCAGCATTTCCTGGGCACTGTCCTTTGCCACCCTGCAACGGGCCAATATCCGTATCGACGCCATCTATCAGCACCTGCCTGTTCGTCTGGCTGCCCTGCTGGACTGGATTGCTCTGGTGGCCCTGTCTGTTTTCATTGTCTACCTGACCTTGTACGCCACCGACGTGGCCGGCCTGTCCTGGACCAACCAGTCCACCGCCAACACCGCCATGGGCACTCCCTTGTGGATTCCCCAGTTCCTGTGGGTGGGCGGCCTGATCTGGTTATGCGTCGTTCTGGCCTTGATGCTGCTGCGCTCCAGCCTGGCCCTGATTACAGGTGACCTGGCCGGTATCCAATCCCTGTGCGGTATCCGCAGCACCCAGGAAGAAGCCTCTGAAGAAGCCGAGGCTGGCAAACGCATGGTGCAAGGAGACGCCAAATGATTACAACCGCACTGACTCTCTTGCTCGTTCTGATCGGACTGAGCATTCCCGTGGGCGCTGCCCTGGGTGTTTTGGGCCTGATTCTGGACCCGCTGTACTCCATGCTGCCCCTGACCGGCGCATTGGGTGAAATTTCCTGGGGCACCAGCAACGAATTCCTGCTGGTGGCCATTCCCCTGTTCATCATGCTGGGCGAGATCCTGCTGCGCTCGGGCATGGCTGAACGTATGTACAACGCCATGAGCCTGTGGCTGTCCTGGCTGCCCGGCGGCCTGATGCACGCCAACATTGGTGCCAGCGCCCTGTTTGCCGCCACCTCCGGTTCCAGCGTGGCCACTGCTGCCACCGTGGGCACCGTGGCCCTGCCGCAAATCAAGAAACAAGGCTATAACGAGCCTCTGTTCCTGGGTAGTCTGGCCGCTGGCGGTACCTTGGGCATTCTGATTCCGCCTTCGATCAACCTGGTGATCTACGGCGTACTGACCAACACTTCGGTGCCCAAGCTGTACCTGGCCGGCATCATCCCCGGTTTGGGCATGGCCTTGCTGTTCATGTTGGCAATTGCTGCTGCATGTATGGTCAAACCCAAATGGGGCGGTGCGAAGATCAAGGCCTCCTGGGGCCAGCGTTTTGCCAGCCTGGTGCACCTGGTTCCACCACTGGGCATTTTCCTGCTGGTCGTGGGCTCGATTTACGCCGGTGTTGCCACCCCAACCGAGGCTGCTGCCCTGGGTGTGGTCGGTGCTCTGATTCTGGCTGCCTTCTCGGGCCGTATGAGCTGGAACATGATCAAGGAAGTGCTGGAAGGCACCATGAAAGCCACCGCCATGATCATGCTGATCGTGATCGGTTCGGCCTTCCTGAACTTTGTCATGTCCGCCACTGGCCTGACCAATGCGCTGACCGACGCCATCACGGGCCTGGGTGTCTCGCCCATGGTCATGTTGATGATCATCGTGGTGTTCTACCTGGTGCTGGGCTGCTTCATGGAAACCCTGTCCATGATGATCACCACCATCCCTATCGTGGCTCCCATCATGATCGCCCTGGGCTTTGATCCGGTGTGGCTGGGTATTGCCATCATCATTCTGGTGGAAGTGGCGCTGATCACTCCGCCGGTTGGTCTGAACCTGTTTGTGGTCCAGAGCCTGCGCAAGAGCGGCAGCATGAATGACGTCATGATGGGCAGCCTGCCCTTTGTGATCATGCTGCTGGCCATGGTGGGCCTGCTGGCTATCTTCCCGGATCTGGCTTTGTGGCTGCCACGCCTGTTCGGTTAATCCCAATCTGTCTTTGAGTAAACGAGTACTGCTATGCGTTTGACCTTTGAACTGGCCCAGGCCACCCACACTGAAATCATCGAAGCTGATTTGCAGCACTGCATCGTGGCCGGCTGGGCTGGCCGCGATCTGGCTGCCATCGAGCACCATATTGAAGAGCTGGCCGAACTGGGCGTACCGCGCCCTAGCTCGGTGCCTTTGTACTACCGCATCGCCGCCAACCAGATGATCCAGGATGCCGACATCCAGGTCGTGGGCTCCGGTTCGTCCGGCGAGACCGAAGTGTTTGTGTTCAACCACCAGGGCCGCCTGCTGGTCAGCCTGGCCTCGGACCACACGGACCGCGTACTGGAAGCCCACAGCGTGGCCCTGTCCAAGCAGATCTGCGCCAAGCCCGTTGCTCGCGAAGCCTGGTTGTTCAGCGACGTGGCCGACTACTGGGACGAGCTGATCATCCGCGCCTACATTCAGGAAGACGGCAAGGAAGTTCTGTACCAGGACGGTCCCTTGTCCACCCTGAAGAACCCGCTGGAGCTGATCGAAGGCTACTTCCAGTCCACCACCATGCCTGAAGGCTTTGGCATGACCTGCGGTACCGTGGGTGCCATTGGTGGCATTCGCCCTGCTACCCAGTTCACCATGGAACTGTATGACCCCCGCCGCGAACGCAGCATCCGTCATACCTACGTAACCGAAATCCTGCCTGAAGTAGCCTAAACTGGCCCAGCCCGCCCCACCCATTTATTTTGCGAGTGACCCATGCTAGCGACTATTACCGAACTGCAACGTGCTCTTGATCGTGGCGAAACCACCTCGGTCGAACTGACCCAGCAAGCCCTGGACCGTATCCAGGACGAAAGCCGTGACGGCGCTGCCACGTTCATCGAAGTGTTTGCTGAACAGGCTCTGGCCGCCGCCAAAGCCTCCGACATTTTGCGCGCCGCCGGTTTGAGCCGCTCGCTGGTTGAAGGTCTGCCCATGTCGGTCAAGAACCTGCATGACATCGCGGGCTGCATCACTCTGGGTGGGTCGGCTGTACTGAAAGACGCCGAACCGGCCGAACAGAACGCCACCATTGTGGAGCGCCTGCTGCGCGCCGGTGCCATTCTGATCGGCTCCACCAATATGACCGAGTTTGCCTTCTCCGGTCTGGGCATCAACCCCCACTACGGTACGCCTCGTTCCGTTTGGGACCGTGACAATGCCCGCATCCCGGGTGGTTCGTCCTCCGGCGCCGGCGTGGCCGTCGCTCAAGGCATGTCGGTTTTCTCCATTGGTACCGACACGGGCGGCTCCATCCGTATTCCTTCGGCCTTTAACGGCCTGACCGGTTTCAAACCCACCGCCGAGCGCGTTCCCAGCGAAGGCACCATGCCTTTGTCGCGCAGCCTGGACTCCAATGGCCCTCTGGCTGCCTCGGTAGAGTGTTGTGCCATTGTGGACTCCATCCTGACCGATCAGCCTTATGTGCCCGTGGCAACACCTGCCCTGGACACCTTGCGTCTGGCTGTGCCCAAGACCTTTGTGTTTGACGGCATTGATGAAACCGTGCGCGCCGCCTTTGACCGTGCCATCGCCCTGCTGCGTGAGCAAGGCGCTGTGGTTGAGGAAATCAACTTGCCCGAGTTTGACCAACTGCCGCAGATCAACCGCAAAGGCGGTTTTGTCTGCGCCGAAGCCTGGTCCGTGCACCGCGACACCCTGCAAAGCAAGGGCGAGCAATACGACCCACGCGTGGCTTCCCGCATTCTGCGCGGCAAGGACATCGATTGCGCCGACTACATCGAACTGCAAGACACCCGCCAGGCCTGGATCAGCGCGGTGGAAAGCCGTCTGGAGCGCTACGACGCCGTCCTGATGCCTACCGTGCCCGTTGTCGCTCCCCGCATTGCCGATCTGAAAGAGTCGGACGAAGTCTACTTCGCCACTAACGGCCTGGTCCTGCGCAACCCCACCCTGATCAACTTCCTGGACGGCTGCGCCCTGTCGCTGCCTTGCCATGCCGCTGATGAAGCCCCTGTGGGCCTGATGGTGGCAGCTCCTGCCTACCACGACGAACATCTGCTGGCAGTAGGTTCAGCAATCGAACGGGTATTACCCCTGCGCAAACGCTAATCCAGTAAGATTTACGTTCCTTCCAGGACGGCCATCCGGCCGTCCTTGTGCTTTTCGTCAGGAGCCTGTCATGAGCACACCCCAGTCCTCCTCCTTGCCCCAGACCATGACGCCCACGGTCTTTCCCTTGGCGGGGGTGCTCATTCTGATTCTGTCTTCCTGGGCCCTGTCGGGTCTGGATGCCAGCGGAAAATGGATCATGGGCTTTGGTGTGCCCCTGCTGGTGATGTGCTGGTTTCGCTACGTCGTCCACCTGGGACTGGTGCTGGCGCTGGTCTTGCCGGTCAAGGGCCGAAAGATCCTGCGCAGCTCCCGCCCCAAAGCACAAATTTTGCGTGGCACAGTGATGATGCTGTCCACCTTCTCGTTTTTCAACGCCTTGAGCTATCTGCCTCAAGCCGAAGCCACCTCCATCAACTTTCTGGCCCCTTTGCTGGTGCTGTCTGTTGCCCCCTGGATTCTGAAAGAGCCACCGCGCATCAGTCGCTGGGTAGCTGCCGGAGTCGGCTTTCTGGGCGTGCTGATCATCATCCGACCTACCGCTGGCCTGCACCCAATAGGGGTGATGTTTGGCTTGATGACCGCCTGTCTGTTCGCCACGCAATTTATCGCAACACGTCGCGTGGCCGTGGACAATTCGCTGACCACCCTGATCTGGAGCGGTGCAGTCGGCAGCATCTGCCTGACCATTGCCTTACCCTTTTTACTGCCCGCCGCCCTGCCTGCCTTAAAAGAGCTGAGCTTTTTCCAATGGTTGATTCTGATTTCGACCGGACTGTGGGGTTGTCTGGGCCATCTGCTGCAAATACAGGCCTATCAACGCGCCTCGGCGTCTTTGCTGGCCCCGTTTGTGTATCTGCAAATTGTGGCCGCAGCCGCGCTGGGATGGCTGATCTGGGGTCAGTTCCCGGATGTCTTTACCTGGATCGGGATTGCCGTGGTGTGTACCAGCGGCATTGTGATTGGGACTCTGGAGTGGCGGCGCCAGAACAGGTCTGGCGCCTGAGTCCAGGTGGCAAGGCTTAGCGAGACTGCCAGCCCTGCACAAAGACGGCGACGGGCTGACGCTTGGAACCGGCTTTTTGCAGCTCCAGCAAACGCAACACACCTTCACCGCAAGCCACGTCAATGCCTTGGGCACTGACGTTCAGAACCTGACCAGGTTCTGCTGAATGCTTCTGCTCTAGCGCCTGAGCGCGCCAAACCTTCACGGGCTGCTCCAAACCGGGCAGGGACAGGGTGGAGCCAGGCACTGGGTCAAACGCGCGAATACGGCGCTCCAGCTCCTTGGCCGGTTGGCCTAACTCCAGCACTGATTCGGCCTTGGACAGTTTCTCGGCGTAGGTCACGCCTTCTTCTGGCTGGGGAGTCGCCTGCAAGGTGCCATCACGCACTTGCTGCAAGGCTTCCAGCAAGGCCTGTGCACCTAGCTGCGCCAAATCGTCATGCAGGGTTGCGGCACTGTGATCATCACGAATCGCCAGCTCGCTGCGCACCAGCATATCGCCGGTATCCAGGCCTTCATCCATCTGCATGATGGTAATGCCCGTGGCCGCATCACCCGCCTGAATCGCACGCTGGATCGGTGCCGCACCGCGCCAACGAGGCAGGAGGCTGGCATGAATATTGAAGCAACCATAGCGCGGCAGCTCCAAAGTCCACTTGGGCAAAATCAGACCGTAGGCTGCCACCACCATCAGATCCGGCTGTAAATCCAGCAAGGTCTGGCGGGCCTGGGCTGCTTCCTCGGGATACTTGCCATCCAGACGCAAGCTGTGCGGCTGCAGCACCGGGATATTAGCGTTCACAGCGGCTTGCTTGACCGGGCTGGGACTGAGCTTCATGCCACGGCCAGCTGGACGGTCTGGCTGCGTCATGACCAAAGGAACATCAAAGCCCTGTGCTAACAGGGCTTCCAGGGCGATACGGGCAAAATCCGGAGTGCCGGCAAAAACAATACGCATGGCGACTATTGCCCTGCCTTCAGTGCTTCACGTTGCTGCTTGCGCAGACGGCTGCGGATACGCTCACGCTTGAGCACGGACAGGTACTCCACAAACACCTTGCCATCCAGGTGGTCCAGTTCATGCTGAACACACACGGCAAGCAGGCCATCGGCTTCTTTCTCGTACCACTCGCCTTTTTCATTCTGGGCCTTGAAGCGAATATTGGCGGCGCGCTCAACCTTGTCATAGGTATCAGGTACAGACAGGCAGCCTTCTTCGTAGACCTTCAGCTCTTCGCTTTTCCAGGTGATTTCCGGGTTGATCAGCACCAGCAATTCATTGCCGCTTTCCGATACGTCAATGACCACCACGCGCTCGTGCACGTCAACCTGCGTCGCGGCCAGCCCTACGCCGGGCGCGTCATACATGGTCTCGGCCATATCCTTGACCAGTTTGCGAATACGGTCGTCGACCTCCTGCACGGGTTTGGCAACCGTGTGCAGACGTGGGTCAGGAAATTTCAGGATAGGAAGCAAAGCCATTGTCATGTCCGAAGAAAAAGCGATAAGTCGATATAATAAAACAAGTTTCAGGGCGGCACCCGATTGCCCCGGCAGCATATGAAGCCCTAGCCCCCGAAGCGGCAGTCACACTGGATACAAACGTCCGGGCCACACAGAACAAAGATCGGTTTCGTGCCACACTACCTTATGCCTGATCATTTTAGCTCGGATGAAATCTCGGAAGAATTGCGTGCCTGGTTGCGCCTGTCGCTGGAGCCAGAGCTTGCGCCCGCCCAGGCCCGGCAATTGCTGGCTGCCTGTGGGCTTCCACCGCAAATCTATCAAAGCTCGGTTCAAACCCTGTCGCGCCATCTTCCGGCCGAACTGGCTGTGCAACTAAGCCAGGAACCACTGGACGAGCTGCAGGCGCAGATTGAACAAGCGGTGGCATGGCTCAAGCAAGCCAATCACCATATCGTGACGCTGGCTGACCCCACCTATCCCGCCTCCTTGCTGGACCTGCACGACGCTCCTTTGCTGTTATATGCCAACGGCGATCTGGGAGCCTTGCAACGCAAAGGACTGGCTATTGTGGGAGCCCGCAATGCCACCCAATCCGGCCAGGAAATCGCGACAGATTTTGCAGCTACTCTGGCCTCCAGAGGCTGGTGCATCATCAGCGGCCTGGCTAGCGGCATCGACCAGGCGGCACACAAAGGAGCGTTAAAAGCCGGCCCTTCTTCCGCAGGCACTATTGCCGTGATGGGGACGGGGCTGGACTTGGTCTACCCGGCAGCACACCGCGATCTGGCTCATCAGATCAGCGCTGACGGTCTATTGCTGAGCGAGTTTCCTTTGGGCACCCGGGCCATGCCCCATCACTTCCCACGCCGTAATCGCATTGTGGCTGCCTTGGCCAAAGGCGTACTGGTGGTTGAAGCGGCCAAACAAAGTGGCTCCCTGATCACGGCTCGTTTGGCCGGAGAATTAGGTCGAGAAGTTTTTGCCATTCCCGGCTCCATTCACTCCCCCTTGGCTCGCGGCTGCCATGCCTTGATACGCCAAGGTGCCAAACTGGTGGAAAGCGCCCAGGATATTCTGGACGAACTGGGCAATGTGCAAGGCGACTTCAATCTGGATAGGGCTCCACAAACTGGTTCAAAACCCAATCCTTATGAAGCCTTGCCCGAGGAATTGCGCCCTATTCTGGAGCGTATCGATTTTGCACCTCTCAGCCCCGAACAGCTGATGCGACGCACAGGTCTGCTGGCGACCGAACTGCCTGCCGTTCTGGCTGAACTGGAGCTGGCAGGCTGCATCGAACCCCTGGCGGACGGACGCTTTCAACGCTTGAAACCTTAAAGACCATAGGGCAGTTCCTAGGACGCCAGCCCAGGCCTTCAAGAGGTATCATGACGATTACGTAAGGGCCTTCCAGCCCCAGCCATCTACCCCTTCAGGAAACTTCATGTCATACCCATCGCGCGTCAAGATTGTGGAGGTCGGCCCTCGGGACGGCCTGCAGAACGAAAAAGAATTCATCCCCACCGACATCAAGGTCGAACTGGTCAACCGCTTGTCCCACGCCGGTTTTGTGAACGTGGAAGCCGCGTCCTTTGTCTCGCCCAAATGGGTGCCGCAAATGGCGGACGGCGCAGATGTAATGGCTGCTATCGACCGACGTCCCGGTACGATTTATTCGGTTCTGACACCCAATATGCGTGGTTTTGAAGGTGCCCTGGCCGCCAAGGCTGACGAAGTGGTGATCTTTGCCGCCGCCAGTGAGGCATTTTCCCAGCGCAATATCAATTGCAGCATCGAAGAATCGCTGGAGCGCTTTGCCCCGGTTGCCCAGGCTGCCAAAGAAGCCGGTTTGCGTCTGCGCGGCTCCATCAGCTGTTCTTTCGGCTGTCCCTATGAAGGCGCTGTGGCTCCCTCCAATGTGCTGAAAGTGGGCAAACGCCTGATCGAATTGGGCTGTGACGAGATCGATGTGGCCGACACCATCGGCGTAGGCACGGCCCGCCAGGTGTATGACGTCATGCGCATGGTAACCGAGCACATTGACCCGGCTCATGTGTCCGGCCACTTCCACGATACCTACGGCCAGGCCATCGCCAATATCGTTGCCTCCATGCAAGCTGGCATCCATATCTTTCACAGCTCCGTAGCCGGTCTGGGCGGCTGCCCCTACGCCAAGGGTGCAACCGGCAACGTCGCCACCGAAGACGTGCTGTTCCTGATGCAAGGGCTGGATATTGAAACCGGCATTGATCTGAACGCCGTGGTAGACACGGGACAATGGATTTCGGCTCATTTGAAGCGCAAATCGGCCAGCAACGCCGGTAACGCTCTGGCCGCCCGCAAGCAAGGGGCCGCCGCGTGCTGATGAGCCAAGCTCCCTCGAAAGAGGAAATTGATGCCATGTTGAAGGATCTGGGCTCGCTTCCCATTCAAGGCCGTTCCTGGCCCAAATGGGTAGCAGCCAGCGCCTGGATTGTGCTGGCCCTGATCGGCGTGCGTTTCGCGCTGGTGGCCAGCTCCCCACAAGGGGCCGCCATCAGCCCCGTCCTGGCGGGCTGCCTGGTCCTGCTGTTTACCGGCCTGATTCTGATTGCCTGGCATATGTGGCACGGCATCACCACGATTGACCAGAATGGCATACGCCAGAACTGGATCATGAAACGGGAGGTGCAATGGCAGGATATTCACTTTGCCAAATTTGTACCTCTATTCAACTCCAAGCGCCTGATCTGCTTTACCCGGCGTGGCCGCCCTGTGATTTTTCAGGGTGCCACACAGGATCTGCAAGTGGCCTTTGCCAAGATTTCGCTGGTATTGCGGCGCAAGAGCTAAGTCTCTCTGTTTGCCCCATACGGCTAACCATATGGGGATAAACCGAGAACCGTGCGTTGCAGTTAAGCAGCCTATCTATCGCCGTGTTCCAATACATGGTGATACCTACACCGAAGGTTCAGGGCAGCCCATATCGCCGGGCGAGGCAAAAAGCATATCAACGTCATCGCCCCCAGATCGAACAGTCAATAAAAAAGCAGCTCTCAAAGAGAGCTGCTTTTTGCATATCGCAAATCCCGAAAGAATTAACGAATAGGCAGACCGTAGATCAGGCCACCGTCGATCCACAAGGCGTTCAGGCCACGTTCGATTTGCAACGGGCTACCTTTACCCACGTTGCGCTCGAAGGACTCACCGTAGTTACCAACTTGCTTGATGATGTTGTAAGCCCATTTTTCGTCCAGGCCCAGGTTTTTGCCGGCACCGGGAGTCACGCCCAGCAAACGCTGGATATTGGGGTTATTGCTCTTGAGCTTCTCGTCCACGTTGGCAGCGGTCACACCCAGCTCTTCGGCGTTGAAGCTGGCCTGAATGGACCATTTCACAATGTTCAGCCATGCATCATCACCCTGACGGACGAATGGGCCCAGCGGCTCTTTGGAAATGATTTCAGGCAGCACCAGGTAGTCGTCCGGGTTCTCCATTTTGGAGATACGGATCGACGCCAGACCGGAAGCGTCGGTAGAGAACACATCACAGCGGCCAGCCACGAAAGCGTTAACCACTTCGTTGAACTGCTCGATCACTACAGGCTTGTACTCAACCTTGTTGGCACGGGCCCAGTCAGCCATGGTGTTTTCGTTAGACGTGCCAGTCTGCATACAAACCGTGGCACCGTTCAATTCCTTGGCGCTGGATACGCCCAGTTTCTTGGACACCAAAAAGCCCTGACCGTCGTAGAAGTTGATACCGGCGTGGATCGCACCGACAGCAGTGTCACGCTGCTGAGTCACGGTGGTGTTACGAGCCAACAGATCAATCTCACCGGACTGCAGAGCCGTAAAGCGCTGCTGCGAGTTCAAGGGCACCGCCTTGAATTTGCTGGCGTCGCCCAGGGTGGCGGCGGCTACCGAGCGACACACGTCGATATCCAGCCCCGTCCACGTGCCCTTGTCATCAGGGGCAGAAAAACCGGCAAATCCGGTGGTCACACCACACAGCACGTGACCGCGCTGTTTGACGTTGTCCAGGGTATCGGCCTGGGCAGCAGGCATGCTGGCCATCAAGGCCAGGACTACAGCAGAAACTGGCACAAAACGCATCGGGCTCTCCTCAAAGATATAGGTATTGACTATTTTCCAGCATAGTACCGCAGCCCGACTGCTACTTGTGTGCATATCTACATGGCTAATTAATCGTAGCTGCGTTGGTCCTCGATGACTTTACCATCCCGAGGCAAGGCTCCTGGCTCCATGAACTCCACCTGGGCACGCAGTTTGGTAATTTCACGAATCGAGTCGGCCAAAGCGCCTTCCAAACCCTCAGGCTTGGACGCGACTTCTACCTGGAACACCATCTGGTCTTGTCCACTGGCACCACGCACCACCAAGCGCGCCTGGCCCAGTTCCTTGTGACGCAGACGAATCTGCTCCACCTGCCCTGGATGCACAAACATGCCGCGCACCTTGGTGGTCTGGTCAGCCCGCCCCATCCAGCCGCGAATACGCTGGTTGGTACGACCGCAGGGAGACTGGCCGGGCATGACAGCAGACAAGTCTCCTGTCCCGAAACGCACCAGCGGATAGTCGGGGTTAAAGGAGGTCACGACCACCTCGCCCACTTCGCCCGGTGCAACCGGCTGGCCTGTACCAGGACGCACAATTTCCAGAATCAGGTTTTCATTGAGCACCAAGCCTTCGCGGGCCTGGGTTTCGTAGGCAATCATGCCCAGATCAGCGCTGCCGTAGGCCTGGTAGCCTGCCACCCCGTGCTCACTGAACCATTTTTGCAAGGAAGGCGGGTAGGCTTCGCCGGAGAACAAGGCCTTGCTCAGCCCTGGCAGCGCAATCTGCATGGACTGGGCTTTTTCCATGATGATCTTCAGAAAACTGGGGGTGCCGGTATAACCATGCGGGCGCAAATCGGCCATGGCCTGTACTTGCTGTTCGGTTTGACCCACGCCTCCTGGAAACACCGTGCAATCCAGGGCATGTGCGGCGGTCTCCATCATGGAACCAGCCGGGGTGAAGTGGTAGGAGAAGCAGTTGAAAATCAGTTCCTCGCGGCGGAAACCGGCCGCGTACAGTGCACGTGCAAAGCCCCAATAGTCCGGACGACGGCTTTCTGGCTCGTACATGGGACCGGGCGAGGCAAACACCTTGCGGGCCGCACCCCAGGCAATGGAGGAAAAGCCCCCGAATACGGACTGCGCGTAATCCGCAGACGGCGCCCCGGAGCGAGCCTGCTCGCGCGCTTCCAGCTGGGCTTTCAGCAGCTCGCTTTTACGAAACACCGGAATGGCCAGCAGATCCTCGCGGCTGCGCACGGCGGCCAGATCAACCGAACCCAGTTGCTTGGCAATCGCAGGGGCCCCTTGCGCGGCCGCTTGCAAGACCTGCGGCAAACGGGACAGTAAATCGGCTTCGCGCTCGTCCGGCTCCAGGGTTTCGCGCTCGTCGTAATATTCGCTCATCTCTCCTCCAGTGGGATGAATTGGCATTCAAACACTCCCGCGCCCAGCCGACGTTCTGTCCGCAGACAGACAGGTGTCGATACCAAGCTCTGCTACCACACCCCGTGTAGCCAGAAGCTGCCCAAAACTAAAAACGTCAAAAGGGGTCAGGGCGGCACCTTGTGTGCATCCCGATCGGTGGCCTGCTCCTGTGCTGATCCTGCTGCTTTCAATACAGGCCAGGCCCTGCTGATACATTGGAAATCCTTGGGAGTTAAGCCAGCCAGCGCTTGCGTCGTCGATAAAATTTATTGTCGCGAAAGCTCTTGCGCTCGCCCCCGGACACACCCAGATAGAACTCCTTGACGTCTTCGTTCTCGGCCAAGGCCTGGGAGGGTCCATCCATCATGACGCGGCCGTTTTCCAGGATGTAGCCGTAGTCGGCATACTTCAGGGCCACGTTGGTGTTTTGCTCGGCCAGCAAGAAGCTGACGCGCTCGCGCTGATTCAGGTCACGCACGATCTCGAAAATTTCTTCCACCACCTGTGGTGCCAGGCCCATGGAGGGTTCATCCAGCAAGATCATGCCCGGGTCGGCCATCAAGGCACGGCCAATGGCACACATTTGCTGCTCCCCGCCCGAGGTATAGCCGGCCTGACTGGTACGGCGCTGCTTCAGACGCGGAAAATACTGGTACACCTTGTCCAGCTCGGCGCTCAGGTCACCGCGCGACAAGGAACGGGTATAGGCCCCGGTCAGCAAGTTCTCTTCAATGCTCAGGTGCGCAAAACAATGACGCCCCTCCATCACCTGCACCACGCCGCGCTTGACCAGATCCGCCGGAGTCAGCTGATCAATACGTTCGCCACGCAGATGGATCTGGCCTTTGGTCACATCGCCACGCTCGGCGCGCAGCAAGTTCGATACGGCCCGCAAGGTCGTGGTTTTACCGGCACCGTTGGCGCCCAGCAAGGCAACAATCCGCCCCTCTGGCACACGCAAGGACACGCCCTTGAGCACCAGAATGACGTGGTTGTAAATCACTTCGATGCCATTGACGTCCAACAAGATGGGCGTCTCATCCACTTGGCCTACGGTCTCACTCATAATCTTCCCCACGCAATGCAGTGCCCAGGGCGAACCCTGGGCGCCTGGGTTTAGCCTTCGCAGGTGCGAGGCGTAATTTTCTTCTCGGCGGCGTATTTAGCCGACATTTCCTTGACTAAAGGATCGACAAACTTCTTGTCGGACTGATACCAGTCGGACACGACGTCGAACTTGCTGCCGTCCCACTGCACGATACGGGCCCAGTCATCACCCATGTGGTTGTTGCACGAGGTTTTGACGGGACGCATGATGCCTTCAAAGCCCAGCTCTTTCAGGCGTGCTTCGTCCAGATTCAGGTTCTCGAAGCCCCAACGCACTTGCTCGGGGGTCATGTGCTGACCTTTACCGAACTTCTCTTGTGCGGTGCGAATCGCTTCAACCTGCATCATGGAAATCATCATGCCGCGGGTGTGAGCCAGCGTGCCGACGTACTTGTCACCGTTTTCAGCGCCTTTGCCTTTGGCGTGCATCTCGCGCACAGCGTCATGCACCGGACCGTCCCCAGCACTGTTGTGAATGGTGATGCCCTTGTAGCCCTTGGCGGTCTGGCCCAGATCGACCACATCGCTCTCGGAAGCAGCCCACCAGATGCCGTAGATCTTGTCGCGTGGGTAACCCACAGCCTGAGCTTCACGGATGGCGGTAGGCGTCATGATCCCGGCGCTCCACAGCAGGACGAAGTCAGGACGGTTCTTGCGCACTTGCAGCCAGGTGGATTTCTGTTCCACGCCAGGGGCGGTCACAGGGTACAGATCCAGCTTGAAGCCTTGTTCCTTGGCGCGTGCTTGCAACAGGGCGATAGGCTCCTTGCCGTACGGCGAGTCGTGATAAACCAGAGCAATGCGCTGGTCCTTCAGCTTGTCCTCGCCCACTTGCTTGGCGATGTCCTGGATCATGACGTCAGCCGCAGTCCAGTAGGTACCCAGCAGCGGGAAGTTCCACTCGAATACCGCACCGTTAGCCGAGTGCGACAGGCCGTAGCCCATGGTCTCAATGGTCACGCCATCCACAAAGGCCTTGTCGGTCAGCGCGAACGTAATGCCCGTGGACTGGGTGTCAAAACCAGACGCCCCCCCGTTCTTGCCTTTCATGCGCTCGTAGCACTCTACGCCACGGTCGGTGGCGTACGCCGTTTCACACTCTTCGTATACCAGCTTGACGCCATTCACACCGCCGTCACGTTCATTGACCAGAGCCAGATAGTCCAGCTTGCCATCCGCCCATGGAATACCCAGTGGGGCAAAGGAGCCGGTGCGGTAGGTCAGCAAGGGAATGTACTGTTCCTCGGCTGCTACAGCGGCTGTACTCATGGTCAGCATTGCAGCGCAAGCACTCAAACCGAGCACAGCGCGTTTCAGTCGTGTTGTCATCTCCTGGTCCTCCGATAAGTACCATTTGTCTAAGTACCCCGTCCCGATTGGCGGGGCTGTTGTTGTAATGAACTGCCTACCTGCTGTTAATGGGGGAAGGGCCACAAGCGCAGCTTTTCCTTACCAATACTCCAGAGTCGAGCCAAACCGTGCGGCTCCACAATCAAGAAAAATACGATCAGGGCACCGAATACCATGTGTTCAATATGCGAGGCTGTATCCACGCCAATAGACACACCAAACCAGTGCGGCACGTTGGTCAGGAACACGGGCAGCAAGACCATGAACGCGGCACCGAAAAAGCTGCCTACGATCGAGCCCAGACCACCGATGATGACGATGAACAGCAACTGCAAGGAGCGGTTCAGGTCAAAGGCCAGCGGCTCCCAGGAACCCAGGTGCACAAAAGCCCACAAGGCACCGGCCACACCGATGATGAAAGAGCTGACGGCAAAGGCGGTGAGCTTGGCGTAGACCGGACGAATACCAATCACTTCTGCGGCCACGTCCATGTCACGAATGGCCATCCATTGGCGGCCAATCGCACCACGCACCAAATTCTTGGCCAGCAGAGCAAACACCACCACGAAGATCAGCACGAACAGGTACTTCTGCATGGGGGTTTGAACCGGCAAGCCAAAGGCGCTCAAGGCAGGCACCGACACGTTGCCGGAAGGCGAGTAGTTCGTGAAGAAGGCAATACGCAGGAAAGCCCAATCCACAAAGAACTGTGCGGCCAAGGTCGTGACGGCCAGGTACAAGCCACGGATACGCAAGCTGGGGATACCAAAGGCCACGCCTACCAAGGTGGCGAACACGCCGCCCAGCAGGATCTGCAGGACCAGTGGCAGCTCCGGAATACGGACACCAAAGTTCCAGGCGGCATACGCACCCACAGCCATGAAAGCACCCGAACCGATGGAAATCTGGCCGCAATAGCCCACCAGAATGTTCAGGCCAATCGCTGCCAAAGACAGGATCAGAAAGGGGATCAGAATAGCTTGCAGGAAGTAGTTGGATGCCATGGCTGGCACCAGCAGGAATGCCACCAGCAACAAGCCCAACACCACATAGCGATCCTGGCGGATGGGAAAAATCTGCTGGTCAGCCCGATAGCTGCTTTTGAACTGACCATTTTCGCGGTAAATCATATCGACTCCACCTCAGACGCGATCAATAATCTTCTCGCCGAACAGACCTTGTGGTCGGAACAGCAGGAACACCAGGGCCAGCACATAAGCAAACCAGATCTCGATGCCGCCACCTACATAAGGGCCCAGGTAAACCTCGGACACTTTCTCGCCCACACCGATAATCAGGCCACCCACAATAGCGCCGGGCACCGAGGTCAGACCACCCAGAATCACCACCGGCAAGGCGCGCAGCGCTGCGGTCGACAAGGTGAACTGCACCCCGTATTTGGAGCCCCAGATAATGCCGGCAACCAGAGCCACCAAACCGGCTACGGTCCAGACCACCACCCAGATACGGTTCAAGGGAATACCAATGGATTGCGCTGCCTGATGATCGTCCGCCACCGCACGCAGGGCGCGGCCCACGCTGGTGTATTGGAAGAAGATGGCCAGGGCCACAACCAGCAAGGCCGCCACCACGGCCGAGCTCAAGTCTTCCAGACTGACCAGCACACCGCCTTCAAACATGGACTCCAGAATGAAAGCCGGGTCTTTGGGCATGCCCACATCAATGGAATACACGGAGCTGCCAAACACGATCTGACCCAGACCGTCGAGCAGATAGCTGATACCGATCGTGGCCATCAGCAAGGTTGTGCCTTCCTGATTCACCAGATAGCGCAGCACCCAGCGCTCAATGACGACGGCCAGCACAAACATCAAGATGGCCGAGACAATGAAAGCCAGCACATTGCCCAGGATGCCCGGCTCCATGCCCAGCAACTGCGGAATCCACTGGGACAGACGGGCCATGGCCAGCGCGGCCACCAGCACCATGGCGCCCTGTGCAAAGTTAAAGACACCCGATGCTTTGAAGATCAGCACAAAGCCCAGCGCGACCAGGGCGTACAACATCCCGCTCATCAGCCCGCCCAGCAAGGTTTCAAGAAAAAATGCCATGTCCGTTCCCCTCAATGGCCAGCGCCAAGATAGGCGCGAATGACGTCCGGGTTTTGTCGTACTTCGTCCGGTACTCCGTCACCAATTTTCTTGCCATAGTCCAGGACCACCACACGGTCCGAAATATCCATGACCACGCCCATATCGTGTTCAATCAAAACAATCGTGGTGCCGTACTCTTCGTTCACATCCAGAATGAAGCGACACATATCCTGCTTTTCTTCGATGTTCATGCCCGCCATGGGCTCATCCAGTAGCAGAATGCTCGGTTGCATCGCCAGTGCCCTCCCCAGGTCAACCCGCTTTTGCAGGCCGTAAGGCAAGCGTCCTACCGGCGTTTTGCGGTAGGCCTGGATTTCCAGAAAGTCGATGATGCCTTCCACATATTCACGGTTGCGAATCTCTTCACGCTCGGCACCACCCAGTCGGAAAGCCTGGGCAAACACCCCGCTTTTCATGTGCAGATTGCGGCCGGTCATGATGTTGTCCAGCACACTCATGCCCTTGAACAGAGCCAGGTTCTGAAAGGTGCGGGCAATGCCCTGCTCGGCGGTGTGACGCGAGTTCATGCGGGCATAACTCTGGTCACGCAAGACAATCTCGCCTTGTTGTGGTGCATACACGCCATTGATGACGTTCAGCATGGAGCTTTTGCCTGCGCCGTTCGGGCCGATGATGGAGCGGATCTCGTGCTCACGGATGTTGAACGAGATGTCGGTCAGCGCTTTCACACCACCAAAGGACAGCGAAATATTCTTCAAATCCAGTACCACTGGGCCAATGCGACGGCCCGGCATTTGCGCCTCACTCATCATGCGCTCCTTGCTGCTGCGTCTGTCATGCGCTCAATGTGCAGGTCTGCCGAAATGCGACCGCTGCGCCCATCCTCAAACTTCACTTCTGTCTCCACAAACTGCCTGTCCAGGCCATTGAACAGGGCGTCGACCAGAACCTTGTACTTTTGCGCGATAAAGCCGCGACGTACTTTGCGGGTACGGGTCAGTTCATCGTCATCGGGGTCCAGCTCTTTGTGCAGAATCAGGAAGGCACTGATGCGAGATCCGGCTAGCTTGGGATCATTCGCCAGATCAGCATTGACCTGAGCCACACAGTCCCGAATCAGGGCATAGACCTCGGGTTTGCCCGCCAGATCGGTGTAACCGGCATAGGGCAGGTTGCGACGTTCGGCCCAGTTACCCACGGCTTCCAGATCAATATTGATAAAGGCACACACTTCCTCCTGACCATCGCCAAAAGCCACGGCTTCCTTGATGAAGGGGAAGAACTTGAGCTTGTTCTCGATGTACTTGGGTGCAAACAAGGAACCATCAGCCAGCTTGCCCACGTCCTTGGCACGGTCGATGATCTTTAACTGACCATCGGTATCCAGATAACCGGCATCACCCGTGTGGTACCAGCCGTCCTCGGTAAAGGACTCGGCGGTGGACTCGGGGTTGCGGTAGTACTCCTTGAACAGGCCGGGGCTGCGCACCTGAATTTCACCGTTATCGGCCACGCGGATTTCCACGCCTTTCACAGGTGGGCCTACGGTGTCGGCACGCACATGGCCGTCTTCCTGGACGCAGACGAATACCGAGGTCTCGGTAGCGCCATAGAGCTGCTTCAGGTTGATGCCAATGGAACGGTAAAAGTCGAACAGGTCGGGGCCAATAGCTTCACCGGCGGTGTAAGCCACACGCACGCGGCTCATGCCCAGGGCATTCCGCAAGGGGCCGTAGATCAGGATATTGCCCACGCCATAGCACAGACGATCCCACATCCCCACGCCGGGGCGCTTGTCCAGAATCTGCACACCCACACGGTGCGCCAGAGACATGAAACGCTTGTACAAGGCGCGCTTCAGGGCACCGGCATCTTCCATGCGGATAGTCACTTGCGTGAGCAAGCCTTCCAGCACGCGGGGAGGCGCAAAGTAATAGGTCGGGCCAATATCGTGCAGATCGATGGACACGGTTTCGGGTGACTCAGGGTGATTCACCGTAAAGCCCGTGACCAGGAACTGCGTGTAGGAAAACATGTTCTGCCCGATCCAGGCGGGGGGCAGATAGGCCAGCACTTCCTCGGCATCGGTCAGCGATTCCAGTTCCTGAATGGCCAGGCCACGATCCACCAGCGCGCCGTGAGTCAGTACCACACCCTTGGGCTTGCCGGTGGTGCCGGAGGTGTAGAACATGGCGGCGGCATGGTCAGGCGTAATGGCCTTCCAGATGCGTCGCACACAGTCCGGATCCCGCGCCAATTGCAGGCGGCCCTGCTCCATGACCTGCTCGATGTATTGCAGCTGTTCTTGCTGATAATTGCGCAGACCGCGTGGGTCGTCATAGATCAGCGCATCCAGATCGGGGCACTGGTCCCAGACTTCCAGCAGCTTGTCGACCTGCTCCTGGTCCTCGACCACGGCCACGCGTATGCTGGCATCCAGCAATACGTGCAGCATTTCCTGGGCTACCGCATCCTGATACAAAGGCACGGGCACAGCGCCCAGCATTTGCGCCGCCATCATGGCCAGGTACAGGCGCGGGCGGTTTTCACCGATCACCGCGACGTGCTGACCGTCTTTGACACCCAGCCCGGCCAGGCCCGCAGCCAGTTGCTCGGCCTGTTCAGCCAGCTCTTGCCACGTCCAGGTCTGCCAGATTCCCAGGTCTTTTTCGCGCATGGCAACTTTGTTGCCGCGCACCTGGGCATGGTGTTCTATCCAGGCTGGGAAGGTGCCGGGTAAACCCGCTACCTGCTCTTTATCCATCCGCACAACCATGTCTCCTCCGAATTTTCCCGGCTTGTTATGGTCCAGGAGGCTGCTTATGATTGCGGCAGAAGGCAGATGTTATGCCCTCAAGCTATTTGCAGCCTGTTAATAATCAAGTTATCGGTTGCCCGTCCCGAAGATTGTCACGGACATGACATTCGACCTTTATCGAGGGTTAATCCTCATGCATGTTGTAGATGCTTTATCGGAGCGAGCCGCCTGGTTTCGCTTGTTGACACCCGAGCTGCAAGAGCGTGTCCGCCGCGACACACTGATCACCGCATACGAGGCCGGGGCCATCGTCGAACGCAAGGGAGAACGCGCCACCGCGTGGATTGGCGTGCTCTCGGGTTTGCTCAAAGTGTCGGTGGGAAATTCCGAAGGCAAGATCGCTTCCATGACCGGGGTACCCGCCGGTGGCTGGATAGGCGAAGGCTCCTTGCTGAAAAACGAAGAGCGCAAATACGATGTGGTCGCCTTGCGCGACAGCCAGGTGGCCCGCTTGCCCGTACACAGTTTTAACGATTTGCTGGACCAGAGCATTGCTTTCAACCGCTACCTCCTGCATCAGCTCAATGAACGTGTGGCGCAATTTATCGGCAAGGCGGAATACAACAGCCTGTCTACCCCCGATGCCCGCGTGGCACGCTGTCTGGCAGAGCTGTTCAACCCGCTGCTCTACCCCGGAAAAGGTCTGCGCCTGGACATTACCCAGGAGGAGATCGGCTACCTGGCGCGTGTGTCGCGCCAACGAGCCAACCAGGCCCTGCGCCAACTGGAAA
This sequence comes from Alcaligenes sp. EGD-AK7, assembly GCF_000465875.3. Lineage (NCBI taxonomy): Bacteria > Pseudomonadati > Pseudomonadota > Betaproteobacteria > Burkholderiales > Alcaligenaceae > Alcaligenes > Alcaligenes sp. EGD-AK7. The sequence goes on from NZ_AVOG02000034.1 coordinate 37,548, forward strand.
ACGAAGGGCTGTTGTTGATCAAGTATGGTGGCGTCCAGGTGCTGGACCTGGACGGTCTGAAACGTTACGGCGATGAATATGCCGCCTGATTATGCGGCCACTGTGGGCCGCATCAAGGTCAATCCATACGGATGCCCGCACGCTCGATAACCGTGGCCCATTCAGCGCGTTCACGCTGGGCGTAAGCCTGGAATTCATCGGGCGTCATGGGCATGGGTTCCACCCCCATCTCGCGAATACGCTGATCCAGCTCGGGCGTTTTCAGGGCCTGCATCAAGTCCTGGCTCAAGCGTTGACGGGCGCCTTCGTCCATCTTGGGTGGGCCCACCAAACCTTGCCAGGCATAGGCGTAGAAGTCGGCAATACCCGCTTCGGCCATGGTTGGCACATCAGGCAACAGACTACTACGCTCGGGCGTGGCAACCGCCAGCACCCGCAATTTGCCGGCCTTGATGTTGGATAGCGCTGCGGCGGAATCCACAAAGGACATATCCACCTGACCGCCCAGCAAATCCTGAATGGCGGGTGCGGCTCCCTTGTAAGGCACGTGCACGATCTTGGTGTCCGTGCGCTGCTTGAACATCTCCAAAGCCAAATGGTGTGGAGAGCCACTGCCAGCGGACGAGGACGTCAGCTTTTCAGGTTGTTTACGCGCTGCTTCCAACAGATCGGCCACGGTTTTATAGGGCGACTCCTGTGGCACTGCCAGCATCAGGGGGAAGCGGGCCAGACCGCCCACATAGGTGAAGGCAGCCGGGTCGTATTGCAGCTTGCTGTACAAAGAGGAGTTAAAGGCCAGCGTGCCTGAATCAGCCGTGCCTACGGTATAGCCATCGGGCTTGGCATTGCTGACGTAGGTTGCGCCAATAATGGTGGCGGCCCCCGGTTTGTTTTCCACAATCAAGGTCTGGCCCAGGCTGCTTTCCAGCTGCTTGGCGACCAGCCGGGCAATCACATCTGAACCGCCGCCTGCAGGATAAGGGACTACCCAGGTGACGGCAGACTGGGGCCAGTCTGCTGCCAAGGCCGTTCCTGTCAGGCTGGCGCTTAGCAACAGCACACCGGCTCCAAAGTTCTTCCAATGCATGATGTCTCCTCCATGCGTGTAGACAGCGCTTTTGGCGCTATTTTTTTAAGTTTTAAGCATCCCGTCCGGGATGCGCAGAGACATTATGCGCGGACAGCCCTGCACAGGGCATTAGTAACGATGCGGATATCGATTAGCTGTAATCGCGTGCGCCAAACAGGGCCGAACCCACTCGCACTTCAGTGGAACCTTCCTGAATCGCCAGCTCGAAGTCACCGCTCATGCCCATGGACAGGCCTTGCACCTGTTCATGGCCCAACTCCACCAGACGATCGCGCCACTGGCGCAGGCTGGCAAAGCAGGCGCGAACTGCCTGGGGGTCATCGCTATTGACGGCCATGGTCATCAGACCACGGACCTTCAAGGTATCGAGCGAACGCAGGGACTGCATGAAGGCGGGCAGTTCTTCAGGGGCCAAACCAAATTTGCTGGGCTCGGGCGAGGTCTTGACCTGGATCAGCACGTCCAGGCTACGCTGCTCGTTTTGCAGGTGTCGATCCAGGGCCTGAGCCAGGGACAAACGGTCCAAAGACTGTACTTCGCTGGCCAAGCGTGCAATATCTTTAGCCTTATTGCTCTGCAGATGGCCTATCATCACCCACTGCACCGCGCGATCGGCCAGCTCTGCCTGCTTGTCTCGAATCTCCTGAACCTTGTTCTCGCCCATTCGCGACAGGCCCAAATCCAGGGCTTGAGCCAGCACGGGCACAGGAAAGGTTTTGCTTACCGGTAAAAGAGCCACCGCATCAGCAGGGCGGCCGGCCTGCAAGCAAGCCTGTTCGATACGTTGGCGCAATTGCGCCAAGCGACCAGAAAGGGAAGAGTCAGAAGAAGCCATCAATGCACACGCACCCAGATAAAACCATCGCAAACGCTGCAAACACAACAGCGGCCATTTCCGATAGCATAACTGTTGCACACGGCCACCGCTAAGCCCATCCACAGCGTGTTTGCCAGGTTCTGCGTCTGTGCGCAATCACACGTCTTCACTGTGTACTCGTATCCCGTTTCCCCAACCTTATCGAGGAGCTCATGACAGATCGTCCCACCCATGCTTTGCCGTCATACCTGAACGCCGACGACGTCGGCCCGTGGGGTATTTATCTCGAACAAGTGGAGCGAGTCACTCCGTATCTGGGCAAACTGTCCCGATGGGTTGAAACACTCAAGCGCCCCAAGCGCACGCTGATTGTCGACGTACCCATTGAACTGGATAACGGCACCGTGGCCCACTTCGAGGGCTACCGCGTTCAGCACAATACTTCCCGTGGCCCAGGCAAGGGCGGCGTGCGCTACCACCAGGATGTCACCCTGTCCGAAGTGATGGCTCTGGCTGCCTGGATGTCGATCAAATCGGCTGCCGTGAACCTGCCATTTGGCGGTGCCAAGGGCGGTATTCGTATTGACCCGCGCAACCACTCCCAGGCCGAACTGGAGCGCATCACCCGCCGCTACACCAGCGAAATCGGTGTGATTATTGGCCCCAACAAGGACATTCCAGCCCCGGACGTGAACACCAACGCCCAGACCATGGCCTGGATGATGGACACCTACTCCATGAATGTCGGTGGCACCAGCACCGGCGTAGTCACCGGCAAGCCTGTCTCCCTGGGCGGTAGCCTGGGCCGTGTGGAAGCCACTGGCCGCGGCGTGTATACCGTGGGTTGTGAAGCGGCCCGCGACGCCGGTATCGACCTGAATGGCGCCCGCGTCATTGTGCAAGGCTTCGGTAACGTGGGTGGCACCGCTGCCCGCCTGTTCCAGGAAGCCGGTGCCAAGGTGCTGGCCGTACAGGATCACACCGGCACGGTATACAACCCCAACGGTCTGGACGTACTGGCCTTGCTGAACCACATGGAACAGCACAAAGGTCTGGCCGGAGCGCCCAATGCCGAGGCCATTTCCAACGAAGACTTCTGGCATATCGAAACCGATCTGCTGATCCCGGCCGCGCTGGAGGGCCAGATCAACAAGAGCAATGCCGACCGCATCCGCGCCCGCATCGTGATCGAAGGCGCCAACGGCCCCACCACCCCGGAAGCCGACGACATCCTGAACGACAAGGGCGTGATCATTGTTCCGGACGTGGTAGCCAACGCCGGTGGCGTAACCGTGTCCTACTTCGAATGGGTCCAGGACTTCTCCAGCTTCTTCTGGACCGAGGACGAGATCAACAACCGTCTGGAAATGATGATGCGCTCGGCCTACACCACGGTGGCGGCGGTTGCCAAAGAGCACAACGTCACCTTGCGTACGGCTGCCTTTATCGTGGGTTGCGCCCGCATTCTGGAATCTCGTCAAGTACGCGGCCTGTATCCATAAACTCATAAGGCGGCGTACCCGGTTTATGCCGCTTTTTATGAGCAAAATACAGCGCTTGTGCAAAAAAAACAGGGGGAAAGCGGTAGAATCGGGGCATCCAGGATATGACACCCGTATGAAACCCTTACCCCCTTTCTCTTTGACCGCAAGGACGTTGCTGTGAATAACAATGACCTGAACGCGGCGGTCCAGGTACGCGACATCCACAAACGCTTTGGCACCAACGAGGTGCTCAAGGGCATTTCCCTGCAAGCTCACAAGGGCGACGTGCTCTCCATTATTGGAGCCTCCGGCTCGGGCAAGAGTACCCTGCTGCGCTGCATTAACCATCTGGTCGTCCCCGATCAGGGCGAAATCCAGATCGGCAATGACATTTTGCGCAGCCATCGCAATCGCAAGGGCATTTGCCAGACAGACAATCCGCGCCTGCTGGAACAAGTCCGCGCCCGCTTGGGGATGGTGTTTCAGAACTTCAATCTGTGGTCGCACCGCACGGTGCTGCAAAACGTCACCGAAGGCCCCATCCATGTCAAAGGCCGCCCGGCCCGTGAAGCGGCTGAATACGCCCGCGAACTGCTGGGCAAGGTGGGCCTGAGCAACAAATGCGATGCCTACCCGGCCGAACTGTCCGGTGGTCAGCAGCAGCGCGTGGCCATTGCCCGTGCCCTGGCCATGGACCCGGATGTCCTGCTGTTTGACGAACCGACTTCGGCGCTGGACCCGGAAATGGTGGGCGAAGTACTACGTGTGATTCGCCAGCTGGCCCAGGAAGGCCGCACCATGATCCTGGTCACCCACGAAATGAATTTTGCGCGTGACGTCTCTTCCGAGACCATTTTCATGCACAACGGCCTGATTGAAGAACGTGGCCATCCCAAAGATCTGTTCGATAGGCCACAATCCGAGCGTCTACAGCAGTTTCTACAACCAATGCAGTAAGATCATCGCTTCGTGAATACGACACCGGCTGGAAAACCAGCAGGGCCAATACGGCTCTGACCAGCCTATCCACAAAGGAGAGCCAGACCATGAGTTTCCTCAGCAAGACCCTGATCTGTGCCAGCCTGGCCCTGTTGGGCTCCCAGGCTGCAATGGCAGACACCCTGAAAATCGGTACCGAAGGCGGTTACCCACCATGGAGCATGGTGGACGCAGCCGGTAAAGTCACCGGCTTTGACGCCGACGTGGGCGCTGCCCTGTGCAAGGAGCTGAACAGCGATTGCAAATTCATCGTGCAAGCCTTTGACAGCCTGATTCCTTCGCTGGATGCCAAACGCTTTGACCTGATCATCTCGGGCATGTCCTACACCCCCGAGCGTGCCAAGCGCGTGAATTTCAGTATTCCTTACGCCGTTGAAGACGCCATTTTCGTTCTGCCCAAGAACAGTGAACTGGTCGGTGCCGACAACGAACAAGCTATTTTTGATGGCCTGGCTGGCAAAACCATTGGCGTTCAAGGTGGCACCACTCACGGCGCTTTCCTGTCCAAGAAAGCCCCCAAGACCACCGTCAAGAACTACGAGACCCTGGACCAGATGCAAATCGATCTGGACGCCGGTCGTCTGAACGGCACCTTTGCCGACCTGACCTCCCAGTCCAAGTTCCTGCATAAAGTCGGCGAGGACAACTTTGCCCTGTCCAAGCTGGTCATCAAAGGCTCCTCCGACCCTGAAACTCTGGGTTATGGCATTGCCGTCGGTATTCACAAAGACAATGCAGAACTGAAAGCCAAGGTTGACGCTGCCCTGTGCAAGCTGATCGACGATGGCACCGTCAAGACCGCCAGCGAAAAGTGGTTTGACATCGACATCGCCAACTACGAGATCTGCAAGAAATAAGTCGAGAAGTACCACTTGATGCTAGAGACCATTTTTAATGTGCTGCGCGAAGGCTGGGGCTGGATGTTCCTTCGCGGAGCAGCAATGACCTTGCTGATCTCCGTTTTGGGCATGGCCCTGGGCGTAGTCATTGGGATTACAGGAGCCAGCATCAAGACCAACGGGCCACGCTGGCTGCGTGGCCCCGTTAGCCTGTACACCACGGTGGTTCGCAGTATCCCCGAGCTGCTCATCATCTACCTGCTGTTCTTTGGCTCGGTCCAAGTCGTCTCCGATCTGGCCGATTTCATGCGCATGGAAGATGTAATGACGCGCTGGTTCCCCGCACTGGTCGGCATTTTGGCCATTGGCCTGATTGCAGGCTCGTACAGCGTGGAGGTGTTTCGCGGTGCCTTGCAAGCCATTCCCGAAGGCCAGATCGAGGCCGCCAAAGCCATTGGCATGTCCCCCTGGCAGCGCCTGCGCCGCATTATCCTGCCGCAAATGTTCTGGTACGCCCTGCCCGGCGCCAATAACGTCTGGCAAACCGCACTGAAAGACACGGCTCTGATCTCCCTGGTGGGTCTGGTCGAGATCATGCGGGCCGCGACCCTGGGAGCCGCCAACACGCGCGAACCCATGGCCATGTACCTGATTGCAGGCGTGCTTTATTTTCTGATTGGTGCCTGTAGTCAGGCCCTGTTTTTGCTGGCCGAACGCTATACCGGCAAAGGCATGAGAGCCCAGGCATGATTGATCTGGAATTATTCAATACCACCGTTGAAACCCTGTTCAAGGGGTTCGGCATGAGCGTCTATATCGGTCTGTGGGGCATTGTGCTGTCGCTGTTCATCGGCCTGTCACTGGCCCTGATGCGCCAGTCCCATAGCCGCATTTTGCGCAGCTTTGCCTTTAGCTACAGCACGGTATTTCGTGGCACCCCATTGCTGGTGCAGTTGTTCCTGCTGTACTACGGTGTGGGCACCCTGAGTTTTGTAAAGGACTCACCCACGTTGTGGTGGCTGTTCAGCGACGGCATGCGCTGCGCGATTCTGGCCATTGGTCTGAACAGTGGCGCCTACGTCAGTGAAGTCTTCCGGGGCGGTTTTCAGGCTGTGCCAGTGGGCCAGATCGAGGCAGCCAAGTCCATCGGCATGTCCGCCTGGATGCGCTTTCGTCGCGTGGCGTTTCCTTTGGCGATTCGCCAGGCCTTGCCCGCATACAGCAATGAAATTGTGCTGGCCATCAAAGGCACCAGTCTGGCCTCGACCATTGCCGTCATGGACCTGACCGGTCATGCCAAACGCTTGATGAACCAGAACTACGCCATCATCGAGACCTTTGTTATTGCGGGTCTGCTGTACCTGCTGATCAACTTTACCCTGCTATCGGTGGTGCACCTGGTCGAGCGCTGGTTGAAAGTGCGCCGTTAAACCGGCGCCACCCCAGGCTCTCCGCACCCCCTAGCGCAACAACTGGACGCGGAGCACCCTCACATGCCGACTCGCCCCAAACTGGCCCTGGTAGGCACCGGCGGCACCATTGCCGCCACAACCCAATCCAATCTTGGTCTGACGGACTACGACATCACCCAGGGCGTAGAAACGCTATTGCAAGCCGTGCCCGGTATCACCGAGCTGGCCGATCTGGAGTGCCATCAGATTTTCAACGTGGACAGCCGGGCCATGGGCTCGCTGATGCTGCTGGAGCTATCCCACAAGCTCAATGCTCTGCTCGCACGACCGGACATCAACGGCGCGGTCATTACCCACGGCACCGATACGCTGGAAGAAAGCGCTTTTTTCCTGCACCTGACCCTGAAAACCGACAAACCCGTGGTTATGGTGGCGGCGATGCGCCCGGCTTCGGCCTTGAGTGCCGACGGTCCGCTGAATCTGTATCAGGCCGTGCAAGTAGCCTGCTCTTCGCTGGCACAGGATCAAGGTGTACTGGTACTGCTGAACGACCAGATACACAGCGCCCGTTTCCTGAGCAAACAACACACCACTCAGACCAGCGCCTTCGGTTCACCCGATGCCGGCCCCTTGGGTCTGGTTGCAGGCGGGCAGCCGCGCTTCATGATGCGTACGCTGCTGCCCCATACGCACAGCAGCCTGTTCGATGTGCGCTCTTTGCACAGCCTTCCTAAAGTGCAGATTTTTTACGATCACCCCGATACTTTGGCCGAACTGTACCGCCACGCCGCACAAAGCGGTGTGCAAGGCATTGTGGTGGCGGCGACTGGCAACGGCAGCCTGACCCCCGGAGCCTTGGAAGGTGTCAGCCGGGCACACCGACTAGGCGTGGTGTGTGTGCGGGCTTCTCGCATCCATGCAGGACCTGTGACAGACAGTGCGTATGACCAGGATCACAACACCATTGCCGCGCATTACTTGCCTGCTCAAAAGGCCCGAATTTTATTAATGCTGTGTCTGGCTGCTCAACTGGAGCACGATGAGATAGAGGCGGCTTTCCGCGACTATTAAGGTTCGGGCTTTCGCCGTCGTCCCTTGGACTAGCTGGCTAGATAAAGGGCACCAGCAGCAAGACTGGCTGTGGCTGTGGCTGTGGCTGTGGCTGTTCGACAATAGCGTACTCAAGCGCAATGCCAATAGGCTCAAGCCAATTCCAGCTGCCGCTGACTGCTGAGGCGTCTTTGCTCACCCGTTATGGGGTCCACAAAGGCAATGTGCCGAGCCAGCAACTGCAAGGGCTGGCTGAAGTCGTCCGCGTCACGCTCCGGCAAAAGCTCAGGGTAGAACACATCATTGATAATAGGTGCCCCCAGGCTGCTCAAATGCACGCGTAACTGGTGCTTGCGGCCACTTTTGGGACGCAGGCGGTACAAGGCCAGCTCCTGACCCTGCTCAGCCTGCCAGTGGCGTTCGCAAATAATTTCGGTGCTGCTATTGGCCTCGCCCTCAACCTCACACATGACAAACTTGCCGGGCACTTCTTTCATGCAGCTGCTGTACAGCAGCCCATTTGCCAGCTTTTCCTGAAACGGCGCGACCGCTTCATATTCTTTCTCGATCCCGCCCTGCTGAAACAGGGACTGGTAGGCCCCGCGAGCCGCAGGATCACGACAAAACAGCAAGATACCCGCCGTTTCCCTGTCCAGCCTGTGAATGGGGCTGATGCCATCCTCTCCGAAGTCCCGTCGCAGACGAGTCAGCGCGGTTTCGTACAAGTAGCGACCTCCCGGCGTTGTAGCCAGAAAGTGCGGCTTGTCCACCGCAATCAGGCGCTCGTCCGCATAGAGAACAGGCATCTCGAATGGCACGGCCGCTTCATTCTCTACCATGCGGAAGTACCATAGCCAGCGATCGGGCTGATAAGGCGAGGCTGGCTGTTGTGCCACTCCTTCCTGATCCAGAATGTCGCCTCGTGCCAGTCTGTCCAGCAGGACCTCGGGGCTGACATGGGGGAAGCGTTCCAGCAAGAACTCCTCCAGCAAAATCCAGGGCCCGCGTGGGCACCATACCTTGCTGGGGCTGACCCCATTGCGCGAAGGCAGGGGCGGCACACTTGTTATTGGTGTCATTACAAAAACAAAATAGATAGAAAATGGCCCGCTATTGCAGCGGGCCAGCCATCCAGTGGCATCAGTGTACTACCAGCCGCCGCCGAGGCTGCTGGCTCGCTCAACTCTGGACAGCACCTTGTGGGGCGGCATCATGACGGATCCGGCGGCCTTGCCTTAACCACAACCAGAGCAGAATCAGAAAAGCAGGAATATAAACCCAAAACTCGGAAGGACGATCTGGATGTGGCACTTTCACCTGTTGAATATCCCAGCCCTGCTCCCATCCGGCCCGCCGCGCTGAACTGCCAAAAGCCACCGAGGCAATTTGCGCCGTATCGCCGAAAGCCATCACCGTCAGCCCTGCCTGAGACAAACGCTTGCTGGCCGCTGCCAAGCCGGTCACCTCATCTCCTTGCGGCAAGCCGGGCAATGATACAGCCACTGTTTTCTGCAAGTCTTTACCCTCCAGATTCATCCCCGCTAGTTGCACCACCAGATTGCCTCCGTCTGGCGTGTTCTGAACAATCTGCATCAACTCTGACGCGGGGCGACTCTGGTACTTCTCGCTGATATGGTCCATGAACCAGTCCGGTCGGAACAGCATGAACGTCACCAACAGGAGCAAGACGGTCTCCAGCCAGCTTGTTTTGATGCGCAGCCATCCCATGGTTGCCGCCGCAAATGTCAGGGAAGCCACGGTCGCTCCCACCACGACCATAATCAACTCCCAGACACCATGTATGCCGATCAACAAGAGCATGGGATTGAAGATGAACATGAAGGGCAGCACGGCCGTACGCATGGCATAGGTCACGCCCTGCACCCCTGTCTTGATCGGGTCCTCCCCTGAAATGGCAGCGGCTGCAAAAGTGGCCAAGCCCACAGGCGGGGTGATGTCCGCCATGATCCCGTAATAAAACACGAACATATGGACGGCAATCAGCGGAATGATCATGCCGCTTTGCGCCCCCAGCTCCACCACCACCGGCGCCATCAAGGTCGCCATCAGAATGTAGTTGGCAGTGGTAGGCATACCCAGGCCCAAAACCAGACACACAGCGGCGGTAAAAAACAGCATGACCAGCACATTGCCCATGGAGACCAGCTCCACAAAAGCTGTCATGCGCAGGCCCAGACCCGTCAAGGTGATAGCACCCACAATCAAGCCGGCCGTCCCGCAAGCAATGCCGATGCCCACCATATTGCGGGCACCTTCCTGTAGCCCCACCCAGACTTCACCGACGCCTTGGCGCAATGGCTGAGCTGTCGCCTGCTTGCGGAACCAGGCAATGATGGGACGCTGGGTTGCCATCTGGAACAACATGGCCACAACGGCCCAGAAGGCCGACAGGCCCGCAGACATCACTTCTACCGTCAGACACCAGACCAGAATGCCGATAGGGATCAGAAAATACAAACCGGCTCGCACCGTTGGCCACGGTTCGGGGCGCACCGGTGTGTTGACATTGATATCGGTGGGCAGGTCCTCGTGGTCTGCAGCCACTTTCAGCAAAAACACATACAGAACCAGCAGCAGGAACAACAAAATCCAGATAGCGGCGGCACCAGCTACCGCCTGAACCCCTATGCCTATCCAGTACACCAGTCCCATCACAATTAAAGTACCCGCCGTGCCCATGCCCCAGCCGGCCAGCTTCTGCATGAACGTTCTGGGTTTGCCCGATGACATCATCGGCTGTATTCCCAGCTTGAGCGCTTCCAGATGCACGATATAAAACAACGCGATATACGAAATGACCGCGGGCAGCAGCGCATGTCGAATGATGTCGGTATAGGGAATGCCAACATACTCAATCATCAGGAAGGCCGCCGCTCCCATGACAGGCGGCATGATCTGGCCATTGACGGAAGACGCCGTTTCAATGGCCCCGGCCCGAATACCGCCGTAACCGGCTTTCTTCATCAGGGGAATCGTGAAAATACCGCCCGTCACCACATTGGCAACGGAGGACGCAGACACAATGCCATTCACCGCCGAGGACACCACGGCAACCTTGGCAGGCCCACCACGCAAATGCCCCAGCAAGGCAAACGAGACCTGCATCATGTAATTGCCCGCCCCGCAACGATCCAGCAAGGAGCCCAGCAATACAAAAATAAAGATATAAGAAACCGAAACGCCCAGTGCGACCCCATAAACCCCTTCGGTAGTCAGCCACATATGCGAGACCAGGCGCTGCAATGAAGCACCACGATGAGACAGGGCATCCGGCAGCCAGGGGCCGAGAAAAATATAAGCGATAAAGATCAGTGCCAATACGGCCATCGGCGCACCCAAAGAGCGACGTGTAGCCTCCAGCAACAACACCAGGCCAACACTGGCCACGACCACATCCATTGTGGTCGGGATGCCTGGACGCATGGCCAGTTCTTTATAGAAAAAGAACAAATATGAGCCGCAAAAAGCAGCGATCAGGGCCAGGACCCAGTCATGAATTGGAATACGGTCCCGAGCCGACTTTTTGCGGGCAGGGAAAGCCAGATAGGCCAGAAACATGGCAATGCCCAAATGCAGGGCACGCGCCTCAGTGTCATTGAAAATGCCCATATTCAGGGCAAAGGGCAGCGGGGAAGCGTACCAAAGCTGGAACAAGGACCAGCCTATGGCCGCCAGAAACAAAACCATGCCCGCTGCGCCCGCAACAGTGCGCCCGCCCCTGTCTACGTCTGCAACCAGCTTTTCCAGTTCTGCCGTTTCATCCTGTGTCAGGGCGACGTCCGGCCCCATTTTCTTCTGTTCTTGTTGTGTCATTTGCATATGTCTCCAGGAAAGCCTGGTTTGAAGCGCCGATGCAGCCGGGTCAAACGACCAGGCACCGATCACCTGGGCCAGGCAGCCCAGGAACTCCAAACCAGAAGCAAGACCACAGCCGGTGCGGTGGCACTTGCGACCAGGCCAGCGTAGCCAGCCTGGTCAATATCAGGCCGCCTTACAGCAGCCCTTTTTCCTTGAAGTACTTTTCAGCCCCTTTGTGCAAAGGAGCAGACAGGCCGTTCTTGACCATGTCTTCTTTTTTCAGGTTTGCCAATGCAGGATGCAAACGCTTGAAATCATCAAAGTTGTCGAACACGGCTTTGACGACGTTATAAACGGACTCTTCAGGGACATCCTCTGACGTCACAAAGGTCGCTAAAACACCGTAAGTTTGGACATCGTCTGGGTTGTTAGGATACAGACCACCCGGAATGACGGCCTTGGCATAGTAAGGATAGGTTTCGACCAGTTTTTCTACAGCAGGCCCCGTCAGAGGAACCAGCTTGGCGCCACAAGATGTGGTCGGGTCCTGAATATTGGCCGAAGGGTGCCCGACTCCATAGATGAACCCATCAATCTTGCCATCACACAGGGCTGGACCATGTTCGTCCGGGCGCAGCTCGGAGGCCAGCGAGAAAAAGCTGTTATCCAGGCCCATTGCCTGCAGCAACTGATCCATCGATGCTCGTGTGCCCGAACCCGGATTGCCTACGTTAAACCGTTTGCCCTTGAAGTCGTCAAAGGTACTGATATTGGCTTCTTTGCGCGACAACACCGTAAAGGGTTCGGGATGGATGGAAAACACCGAGCGCAGCTTGGTGTAGGCACCGCCGTCCTTGAACTGCCCTTCGCCGTTATAGGCGTTGTATCCCACGTCGGATTGCACCACCCCCAGATCCAGTTCGCCCGCCTTGATGGTATTGACGTTAAACACCGAACCGCCGGTAGACTCGACAGAGCATCGCACGCCATCGGTCCCACGGTCTTTATTCACCAACCGGCAAATAGCTCCACCGGCCGCGTAATACACCCCTGTCACCCCACCCGTTCCGATGCTGACAAATTTTTGCTGGGCACTGGCCGGCAAAGGACTCAATAACATGGCACATAAAGCGGCGGCTGTGCTTGATGCCAACACCAGTTTCTTACCTGTTTTCTTTGCAGTGTGCTTCATCTTTTGTCTCCCTTGGGGTGGACCCCATTTGAATTGCCGGAATGCCCGGTTTACTTTCTATCGTGGTGCTCAAGGCGGATTAGTGACAGCAACATCACCCTCCTGCCAATAAATCTCCTGACGGCGAAATGAGGACTCCAGCTGCGCAAGACGCTCTACTACTGTCTTGCCGCCCTGTGCAGCGATACGAGCCAGCAGATGTTCGGCTACGGTCACAGGCCCTACCAAGGAATGAAAAAAGCTGGCCATGGGCTGCTTGCCCGTATGAGGATCAAACAGCAATACATGCTTGGCACCTTGTGCAATGGGTGACAAGACGCTATCGGTCAGGGCCACCACGGTCGTGCCACGCTCCACCGCAGAGCGAACGCTGTTCACGACGGCCTTCACATACGGGGCCTGGCTGATCACAAGCAGCACACCACCACTTTCCAGGCCAGTTTCCAGCTCCACCAATACATCTGCGGCTCGGTTAAGCAGCACCCCGTTGCCACACATCAGTTGATAGGCGTAATGCATCTGGAAGGCGCAGGCAAAGCTGGCGCCCGCCCCTAGAAAGCCAACCTTGGGTGCCGCCAGAATGGATTTGGCACACGCATCCAGACTGCCCGCCGGGTTAAGCCGAAGGACAGATTCCACGGCTGCCTCCTGCTGCTGGCCCAAGGCCTGGGTCTGCTGTTCTGCAGCGCGACTACCTTGCAAGGATTGAGCCCGCGAAGCCATGGTGTCGTCATTGCGATGCAAGGCTTGTTGAAACGGCGCCCGGAAACGGTCATAGCTGTCATAACCGGCAGCCCGTGCCAAACGCAGCATCGTGGCGGGAGCCACTGACAAGGCCTGAGCTTGCCTGCGCATGGACCAAAGGCTGACCTCAACAGGATGGCGTTCAACCCACTGGGCAGCCCGAAGCAACTCAGGCGTCAGTTCTGGCAAAATGCGTTGCAGTCGCAGCAAAGGTTCCATTCGGCTTCCATCGACGTTCTGCTGGAAATAAAACGAATGGTAATCTGAACCGACTAAAAAAAAACAAGTGTTTTCCTAGGGTTTGCCCGCAAACTATCCGACACGTAATCACTTGTTTGTCGGTGAAATGCGCCCCACCAGCTTCTGCCGTCAACGCTGCCGCGCTAACGTATATCAAAAAAATCGTAGCGTTTGTCTGTGTAAGAACGCTGGATATCTACCTGCTCGACCTGGGCCTGTTCAGGGCCAATATGCAGCCAGCTAACCATCTGGTCAATCGCATCCGTACTGCCCTGCAACACCAATTCAACCGACCCATTGGCCGCGTTACTGACCCAACCTTTGACGCCGTATAGATGAGCATGGCGCAGCGCACTTGCCCGAAACCCCACCCCCTGCACCCGGCCTTTAACACACACTTCTACCGTTTCACAATCCGCCATTAGCCTGCTCCCTGCTATTTGTGCCCGAAATGTGGCAGCATCCGCCCCGCATCTCAATATTCAGTTAAATTAGTCGCATCATTGTTGCATGACCGCACCCGCCCCCGATTACCTGCTTTGTGCAGCCTCTACCCTATGAATTTGCCCCGCCTTTTTACTCTATCGCTGCGCAGGGCAATGTACGTGCTAGGCATGCTGGCCACTCTGGGTTTCGTCGCCCCCGCCGCCCATGCTGCACCGCATTCCCAGCAGCATATTGTGCGCGTGGGTATTTACGAAAACCCACCCAAACTGCTGCTGGACAGCCAAGCCAGGCCCGGCGGCATCATGGGCGAACTCCTGCTGGAGATTGCCAAGCGTGAAGGCTGGACTCTGGAAGCCGTGCAATGCGACTGGCAGCAATGCTTGAATGCCCTGCAAAATGACTTGCTGGACATTGTGCCCGGCCTGGCTTATTCCCCTGAGCGCGCCGCCCTGTACAGCTTTCACAGTCGCGCCGTGCTCGAGGACTGGTCCCAGATCTTCACAGGTAAAACCACCCATATCGGTGCACTGAACGACTTGAATGGCAAGCGCATTGCTGTCATGAGCGGCACCCTGCAACTAACCCAGCTCTACAATATTTTGCAGAAACTGGAGTTGGGTTCCAGGCTGGTTATTACTGACTCCCAATACAATGCCCTGAAACTGGTCCAAAGCAAACAGGCCGACGCCGCCGTAGTCGGCCATTTATTTGGAGTGCGCCATGCGGGCGAGCATGGCCTGAAAACCGCCCCCATCCGGCTGGAGCCAACCAATACCTACTTTGTCACGGCCAAGGACCGCCACCTGGACCTGCTGGCCGCCATTGATACTCACATCAAGCAATGGCAAGACAATAACGACCCGTTTTACACAGAAACACTGAACCAATGGGGCCTGCGCCTGATCGAGAAACCGACCAAGCCCTGGATTATCCCCGCCTTGCTGACACTGGGTGTCTTGCTGACCATTGCCCTGCTGACCGTCACCCTGATGCGCATTGGCCTGCGTCGTCAACGCAAGAAACTGGTCCGTACCGAGCACCATCTGCATACGGTACTGGATGCGATTGATGCGTACGTCTACATCAAGGACGATCAGTTTCGTTATCAGTACGCCAACCGCAAGCTGTGCGAAGACCTGAACTACACGACCGTCAGCATTGTGGGCAAAACCGACCAGGATTTGTACGCCAACAAACAAACTATTAACGAGTTCCGCCATAACGACGAGCAGGTGCTGTACAGCGGTGAACGCCTGGCCGTGGAAGAAGTGGTACGCGACCGGAAAGGCGATATACGCGCCACGTTCTTTTCCATCAAAATGCCGGTCAAAGACCCCGAGACCCGGCAGACCAGTCTGTACTGTATCTCCACGAATATCTCGGCCCTGAAAGCCACGCAGTCAGAGAACTACCGGCTGGCTTTCTATGACCCGCTCACCGAGCTGCCCAACCGCCGCCTGCTGCTGCAGCGTCTGGAACGTCACCTGCAGACCATAGAGCCGTACAAACGACCCGGTGCGCTGTACTTCCTGGATCTGGACCGCTTCAAGCACATTAACGATGCACGAGGGCACGCGATTGGCGATGCCTTGCTGCGCAAAGTCGCGCGCCGCTTGTCCTTGATGATTGATCCCCAGGACATCGTGGCCCGCCTGGGCGGAGACGAATTCGTCATCCTGAAAATCCTGCATCCCGGCACTGTGCGCGACTGCTACAAAGAAGCACTGGAATTTGCTG
Source organism: Alcaligenes sp. EGD-AK7 (assembly GCF_000465875.3). Taxonomy (NCBI): domain Bacteria; kingdom Pseudomonadati; phylum Pseudomonadota; class Betaproteobacteria; order Burkholderiales; family Alcaligenaceae; genus Alcaligenes; species Alcaligenes sp. EGD-AK7. The sequence goes on from NZ_AVOG02000034.1 coordinate 53,418, forward strand.
AACTGGTACGCACCCGTCTGGAAGAGCCCTACAGCATCGAAGGCCACTCCTACCTGAGTAGCAGCAGTATCGGCCTGGCGCTGATTACCGACAGTACGCTGACCTCTGAAGACTTGATGCGTCAGGCCGACACCGCCATGTATCGCTCCAAGGAGAATGGCCGCAACCAGATCACCTTGTACGAACCTGGCATGCAAGAGGCGCTTGAAGAACACCTGAGCCTGCAGCACGACCTGCGATTTGCTATTGGTTCGGATCAGTTGCGCCTGTTTGTCCAATCCCAGTACGACAAGCAAAACCGCATCAGCGGGGCCGAAGTGCTGCTGCGCTGGCTGCACCCGACACGCGGCATGCTGACACCCAACCTGTTCATTCCGCTGGCCGAAAGCACGGACTTGATCACCCCCTTGGGCGACTGGATCATGGCATCCGTCTGTGATCTGCTGCTGCAGACCCAGGAATGCAGCTTCCCCATTTCCATCAACGTCAGCCCGATTCAATTCCGCCGCCCTGACTTTGCCCGCCGTACACGCCAGATCCTGGAAACCAGCGGCGCACCGGCCCATCGCCTGATCTTTGAAATCACCGAGGGCGTGCTGATGGAAGACTTTTCCTCCGCCAACTCCATGATGCGCGAGCTGAAAGACCTGGGTATCCGCTTTTCCATGGACGACTTTGGCACTGGCTATTCCAACCTGGCCGCAATCCGCCGCCTGCCTCTGTATGAGCTGAAAATGGACCGCAGCCTGATCCTGGGCGTACCCATGGAACAGGAAGCCAACGCCATTGTGCGCACGGTGCTGGCAATGGCAAGACAGCTAGGCCTGCATGTCGTGGCCGAGGGCGTGGAGAACGAGCAGCAAAAAGAATTCCTGCTGCGTCGCGGCTGCCATGCGCTGCAAGGCTATCTGTTCAGTGCACCGCAATTGGTGGAGCAGTGGCTGGAAGTGATTCAGCAAGACTGCGGACCGGTGGAGCCGCAGTAAGCTCCTGCATCACCCTTCCAACAATCTTGCATTAGTCCCAAAATGGGACTAATATCAGATCATGCGAGTTATAGCCGTCAGCACCCTTCGCCAATTCTGGGAGAAACACCCCGATGCAGAGCAGCCCATCAAAGCATGGGTCGATGAAGCGACTAAGGCGCAATGGACTCAACCCACCGATATCAAGGCTCACTATCGTAGTGCCAGTATCTTGAAGAATCGGCGTGTCGTCTTCAACATCAAAGGCAACAACTACCGCCTGATTGTTGCAGTGGCATTCAAACTAGGCATCGTCTACATAAAATTTGTCGGCACTCACGAGGAGTACGACAAGGTCGACGCCGAAACTATTGAAATGGAGTAAACATGGAAATCCGCCCCGTACACACCGAGGCCGATTACAAGTCGGCTCTGAAAGAAATCTCTCGGCTTATGGAGTCTGACCCAGATCTGGGCACGCCTGATGGCGATCGTCTGGATGTGCTAACCACACTGGTATTGGCCTATGAAGCCAAACACTATCCGATTGATTTGCCAGACCCTGTAGAGGCCATCAAATTCCGTATGGAACAAGGTGGTTTGACGGCCAAAGACTTGGAGCCGATGATCGGTAAGCGCAATCGCGTCTACGAGGTCCTGAATCGCAAACGTGGCCTGACACTGCCAATGATCTGGCGCTTGCACACCACCCTTGGTATCCCAGCCGAAAGCTTGATTCGCCCCCAAACACTGATCTAAACACCATCAGGCATCAGCTTCCTTGTTTTGGCCAGGCACCTCATCCTCCGGCAAGACCCAATCCAGACGCTCGTGCTCTATATCCGTATGCAAGGGCTCAATGCCAGGTTGAGTGCGTTTAGCCCTGGCCGAGAGCTCGGCAAAGCGGCTGACTTTGCCGTACAAGCCTTGCTGGCCGGCCAGTGCAGTCACCGTGCTGTTGTAGTGTTTGCCCGCCTGCCCCAAGGTTTCGCCCAGCTTTTTCAGGCGCTCGGCCAGGATGGATACCTGGTTGTAGATATCACCTGCGCGCTGACTTAATTCATGGGCTTGCTCGTTGCTGCGCACCATCATCCAGATATTGGCTACGGTACGCAAAATAGGCAGCAAGGTTGTGTGCGAGACCATCAGGACGTTCTTGCCCAGGCCGTAGTCAAACAGGCCATGATGCTGCTGCAAAGCCTGCATATAGGCCGCTTCAATGGGCACGTACATGAACACGAAGCCGGGGCTGTTCAAGCCTGCCAAGGCGCTGTAATCCTTGGAGGCCAGATCATCAATATGATTGCGTAGCGCTTGCACATGCGCTTGCAGGCTTTGTTGACGTTCCTCGTCAGTCTCAGCGCGAATAGCGCGGTCGTAATCCACCAGGGATACTTTGCAATCGAGCACCAGATGCTTGTCCTGAGGCAGGTGCACCACGAAGTCAGGGTATCGCAAGCGGCCTTGCTCGTCGCGGGCCTGCCATTGTGTGTCAAAGTGGACACCTCGTACCAAACCGGCCACTTCCAGCGTTTTTTCCAGCTGAGTTTCACCCCAGTTGCCAGTAGTCTTTTTGTCGCCCTTCAGCGCCACCGCCAGGGAGTGAGCCTCGGCACTCATGCGCAGACCCATTTCCTGCATGCGCTGCAGCTCCAGACTCAAGGCAGTCTGGCCTTTGACGGATTCATCGTGCACTTGATTCACACGCAGCTGGAATCCTGCCAATTGCTCCCGGAATGGTCGCAGCATTTCATCCAAAGTGCGCTGACTATCCTGACGCAGGGTCTGTCCTTTAGCCTCCAGAATCTGCTGGGCCAAAGACTCGAACTGCAAACGCATCTGCTCGCGGCTATGCTCCAGGTCCTCTTGTATGGCCTGATTGCGCATCTCCTGAGCCTGCAACTGGGCATCGCGGCGTATCAGCTCTTTGTCCAGCTCCACTGCCCTATCCTGCGCATCCTGAGTCTGCTCCTGTGCATGGGCCAAGTCTTGTTCCAGACGTGCGCAGCGATCCGCCAAGGCCTGCTCGACAGGCGCACTCATGCGCGCCCTCAGCCACAGCCCGATCAGCAAACCCAGCGCCAAGGTGACCAGGGCAATCAGCACATCCAAGCCCCTCAAATCCAGCTCCATCCACCGTACTCCTGCCCAGCACCGCCCGCTCAGGAATGCCCTGGCGGGTCTGTCTGGCTAAGCCTGCTATTTAACCGTATAACGCTGGTAATTTATACACCCTTTTACAGTCTCTCTCGAAAGGGAGCGGGATGATTTCATCCAATCCGCATTCACATACCACCTTCAGCCATACAGTCACATCCAGATAAAACTGGACGCTAAATCCCGTATTTGGGGGACAAATCAGAAACGTCTGCTCGTTAGGATGGGGAGGTCTCTGATTTTTCTGTCTTGTCATGAACTGGATCAGCAATGCACGGATCGTGGCGATTTTCTCTGTCGTCTGCCTGCATATCGCCGCCTATGCCGTCCTGAACGCCGAGTTGGGCACCGCCAACTGGTGGAGTGGCAACCTTTACGATGCCGCCACCCGCTGGTGTGTGCCGGTATTCGTCATGGTCAGCGGCGCACTCTTGCTCGAGCCTCGTCCCCAGGAAGGCATGAAGCTGTTCTATCGGAAGCGAGCATCGCGAGTCTTGCTTCCGCTGCTGTTCTGGACCGCTTTCTACTTGGGCTGGACGGCCTTCAAGCAGCATTGGTGGACGCCGGACGCGGACCCCTATCCCTATCTGGAGCGGCTGCTACAGGGTCGGCCTTATTTCCATCTCTGGTTTCTGTACATGATTGTGTTCCTGTACCTGTTCACGCCCTTTTTGCGTCGCATGGTTCAGAACACCAACTTGAAGCAGCTGGCTGCGCTGACCGGAGCGGCCTTTGTGCTGTCCGCCCTTAGCACCCTCAGCAATCCGGACTTGAACACCCACTCTGCGCCCTTCTTTACCTGGTTCCTGTCCTATCTGCCCTATTTCCTGCTCGGTTACCTGCTGCGCAAAGTGCCGGCGAATGTGCCCCGCTGGCTGACTATCACGGTGCTGCTGGGCAGTATCATGGCAACGGCCTGGGGCTTTTATGCACTGGCTATCACGCACGATAGACAAACGGGTGCGTACTTTTATGATTACCTGAGCATCACCGTCATCCCCATGTCCATCGCACTGATTCTGCTGCTGCGTGACTGGGATCAGCCCTTGATCAACTCGCGTATCAGTGCCCATCTGGCGGAGCTGACCTTGGGGGTGTATTTGATCCACCCCTGGCTGATCGACCTGATGTACCGCTACCTGTTCACGGCACTGGATTTCAATGCGCTGTGGTCGATTCCGGTGCTGGCGGTAGCTATTTATGGGCTATCCCTGTTGCTGACGGCGGGCTTCAAAGCGACGCCGGTTTTGCGGGCAACCGTCTAAAAACAAATACGTCAAAAAAATGGGCAAGCTTCCAAGGGAAAACTTGCCCATCTCCATCTACTGGTGCGCAATCATCGCTACTGATTACTAACGGCCAATTACCCAGCGCCAAACGTTCAATACCACGCCCTGCTACCGTAAACCCACGACCGGCCACGGACAATTGATTGCCACGTACCCATCATCCGCTTCAAGATCTAAGGACGAAATGGAGCATCATCAATAGGCGAAGCCTCGCCTGTCAAGTGAGCCGCCAGAATCGCCGCGCTGCCGCAAGCCAAGGTGAAGCCCAATGCGCCGTGGCCTGCATTCACCCACAAGCGACCGGCCAGCTTGCTGGCCCCCACAACGGGCTTGCCCGAAGGCGTAGCAGGACGCAAACCGGCCCAGGTCTGCGCCTGCTCCAGCGGCAGGCCAGGGAACAGATCCTTCACCTGTTGCTTCAAAGTTGCCATACGGGCAGCGGGAATATCCAGGCCATCAAAACCAATGTCTACCATCGCGGCCATACGCAGCACTTCACCCAAACGGGCATACACAATGCGCTGTTCGTAGTCGGTCACACTGATAGCCGGCACGGCCTGATTCAAGCCTTCCAAGGGGAGACTCAAACTATAGCCCTTCAGCGGGTAGATCAGAGGACGGCCACCCAGCTGACGCAGTAAAGGCACCGTACCCATCCCGCTGGCAACAACAAACTGATCCGCCTGAATCTCGCCTTCAGCGGTTTGCACCGCACGAATATCGCGCCCTTCCATCACGAAGCGCTGCACCGGCGTGTTCAGCTTCAACTGGTAGTCGCTGTCGTTTTGCATGCGCTCGTGCAAGGCCACGGAAAACAGATAAGCGTCGCCCGCTTCTTCGCTAGGCGTGTAAATCGCACCCTGCAAGCGCAAGCCCAACGCCTGCAAAGAAGGTTCCAGCTCCAGCACTTGGGCCGCTTCCAGCACTTGTTGTGACGATCCCATATCCGCCTGCAATTGCGCCTGTTCACGCGCATGCTGGAACGGGCCAGGGCTGCGGAACACAATCAATTTGCCATTGTTTTGATGGGCAAACTCCAGATTGAAGCGCTCTTGCCAGTCGTGCAGGATATCGCGGCTCAGATAGGACAAGGTCAACATCTGCGCGGTGGTACGGCGCACCACATCGCCTCGGCAAGCTTTCAGAAAATGCAGCAGCCAACGCCACTGCTGCGGGCTCAACGCAGGCTTGAAGCGCAGGGGCGAGTCTTTATTCAATAACCAGCGTGGCAAATCCTTGAACACACCGGGATCGGCCAGGGGGGCCACATAGCTGTAGCTCAGTTGTCCGCCGTTGGCAAAGCTGGTCTGTCCGGCTACTTGCGAACCGGCTTCCAGTACCGTGACCTTCACCCCTTTCTGGCGCAACATGAACGCAGTGCTCATCCCAATGACACCGGCGCCGATAATACATACATGCATGGAAATACCCCCAATAACTGGCCTCTATTGTCTTGGGGGTCGCTGCAGAGCGCCAATGAATAGTTGGCGCACTCCATAACCCTGGGTTATGGAATCAGCGTTCTACTCAATCCGGAAAACGGCATTCCAGCAGAGCCTGCCGGATGTGGTCCAACACACGTTCACGCGAGCCAGAACCGGCATCGTCGTGAGCCGTCAAAATGCTGACTGGAATTAGCAAAGGCTCGGGCAGGCGGTGTATGGCAAGGCCTCGGCCTTGCATGGCTCGGGCCGTAACCAGATCCACCAGGGCCTCGCCCACCTGTTGTAAAACCAGGCCACAAGCCACGTAATGGGTCTGCACACGCATGAAGGGGGCAACATCGGGGACATAGCTTTGCAGCAGATCTTCCACCATCGCGCCAACGGGATCGTCAGCGTCCAAAACGATGAAAGCACGCTCGGCCATCTCCTCCCAATGGCGTAAGGGTGCAACGCCCGGCAAGGTAACGTGCACCAGTTCGGTATGGGCCAGCACCTGCTGTTGCACACCGGAAGACTCGCCCTGATCAAAGCTCATCACCATATCCAGGTCGCGCGTCTCCAGAGCTTGCAAGAGCTCCCCGCTGTGGTGTGTGCGCAGCTCGAAACTCATGGCCGGGTGAGCCCGACGACAACGGCTCAAGGCCACCGGCAATAGCTCCAAACCAAAAGCCGGGCTGCTGCCAATACGCCACAAGCCTTCATGGTGGGAGCGCAGATTACGCGCCAAGCGGCTGACGTCATCCAGATTCTGATGCAGACGCGCAACGTAGGGAGCCAGAATGCTGGCCTCACGCGTAGGGATCAGGCGACCGCGCACACGGTCGAACAATCGAAAGCCCAGCTGCATTTCTGCAGTCGCCAACATTTTGCTGGCCGCAGGCTGAGAGATATGCAACAGTTGCGCGGCCTGCGTCAACGAGCCGCCACGGCAAATCGCATCAAAAATTTCTACATGCCGCCACCGCATCGACTGGCCCTCCTGCTGCGTGCTGGTCTGAAAACAACTTATTATCCTGCAACTTGGCCTGACATAAAACGCGTCAGTCCCCGGTGCTTACTTGGTATCCTATAGCCCTTTGAGTCTTTTGCCGTGCGCCAGGCGCCGGGCGAGCTTATGGCTGCCAATCCTTATAAAAAACGCGAACCCAATATCCGTGAACAAGTCTACGGCATGCTGCGCCAGGACATTGCCTTGGGCAAAATCGGTTTTGATGTGCGGCTGGTGGATAACGAAATTGCCGCCAGCTTGAATGTCTCGCGCATGCCGGTGCGCGAAGCCTTGCTGCAACTGAAAAACGAAGGGGTGCTGGAAGGAACATCGCGCGGTTTTGTATTGCGGGTCTACACCGCCCAGGATATTGAAGATATTTTCTCGGTGCGCCTCTTGCTGGAACCGCCTGCCGCCAAGCTGGCTTGCGTCAATCAAAGCAGAGTGGGCATGCAGGCCATGGAACAGGCCTTGAGCCGTATTGAAGCTACCCATCAGCAAGGCGATCCCATCGACAATATTCAGGCCAACTGGGCGTTCCGCAGCGCCTGGATCAGCATGGTGCCCAACAAGCAGTTGGTCGATACGATGGCGCGTCTGCATGACCAGGCCGATCAGGCCCGGATTGCCTGCTTGCAAGACCCTCAATTCCGTCTGGAAACCATGCAGCGGGCCAAGGGGATTTGTCAGGCTTTCAGCGAGCGTCAGGAAGAGCAGGCGGCCCATCTGATCATGGAAAATCTGGTCATCTGCTGCTCGGCTTACTGCCTCAAGCAGGCGGAGCTGCTGGCTTAATGATTCAGCATAAGCAGGAAGCTGCAAGGCAGGCGGTGATTGCCGCCGTCGATGCTTCCTGCTCAATCACCGGCAATATAAAGCCCCGGCTATAACCCATATACAAGGTTTAGCCCATCAGCCCAAGCAATTGCCTTGTGTGCTGAAGACAGCGTCCCCTCTTGGTTCCGGAACAGCCCACGCACAACAAAAAAAGGCGCCGTAGCGCCTTTTTTCTTCAAGCCATCACGTCTTTTAGTCCAGCGTGATTTCCAGGGCCTTGATGGTTGGTCCCATGGCCTGAGCATCGTGCTCGATCAGATCAGCAAACTCTTTGGGAGTGGAAGGCTCGATCTGAATGCCGAAGTCCACGAATTTCTTGACCACTGCATCCTCTTTCAGGACAGCCGTCAGTTGCTCGGTCAGGCGGGCTACGTCCTCGTCAGGCGTACCGGCTTTGGCCGAAATCCCCCACCAGATGGTAAATGCCACATTGGGGATACCGGCTTCGGCAATCGTAGGCACGTCTGGACGCAAAGGGCTGCGCTCGGTTGTCGCCGCGGCAATCGCGCGCAGGCGCCCATCTTCCAGGAAGCCACGGCTGCCCGTCAGCACGTCAAAGATAAAGTCGATCTGGCCGCTGACGGCATCAATCAAAGCGGGGCCTGCGCCCTTGTAAGGCACGTGCACCAGACGAGCGCCGGTTTCTTTGCGCAGCATCTCGCCCAAAAGATGAGTGCCCGTACCCATACCAGGCGAACCGTATGTCAGCTCCTGCTTCTGCCCTGCAGCCACCAGATCCTGAACCGTCTTGAAGGGGCTGTCTTTATTGACCAGCAGGAACACCGGCGCCTTGGCAGCCAGCGTCATGGGGATCAGGTCGGTAGCCACGTCGTAATTCAGACGTTGGTACAGGTGGCGGTTCAAGGAGTAAGCACCGCTATCGGCCAGGAACAACACCGTACCCAAGGAGCTGGGGTTGGCGTTTTTCACCACGTTCATGGCAACCTGGGCACCCGCACCCGGGCGGTTTTCCACAATGACTTTCTGATCAAAGCGTGTGCCCATTTCCTGAGAAATCACCCGCGCCAACTGGTCAGCCGCACCGCCCGGTGGGTAAGGCACAACCAGCGTCACATTCTTGTTTTGAGCATGGACCTGTGCACCCAACATCAGCGCACAACACGTTGCTAATTTAAGCCATACCTTCATTGTTCTATCCCCGTTGCCCCTGTGGGCTTATTCAAAGTCATTGTGAAGCACATTGGCTCAAACACGTGAGCCTGGCCTGTTTGTTGCTGATCAACTGTCGTCCATAAACCTGATCAACCGTCTTGCTGGCTATCCTGCTCCGGCCTGCAAAACGCCCCCTTTTCTGTCCTTGCTCCGCCCCTGGTTTGCGCGAAATACCACTGCCTGGTGAGCTCTGCTACTTCGGGTTTTTCCGGTGAAGGACAGGAATTTCAAAATAATATATTGCAGTATACTGTTTGCAGGATATTAGTAATTTCACCCATGCATATCGGCTTGCCGCCTTAATCGCGCGTTGGCCGGGAGACAGATAGATCATGCACGCCCATTCCATTCCTGCTTCTGAATTGCCGCTGTTTTCAATACCTGCCACGCAACGCACGGTACCCGCCCTGTTGCGCCTGCGCGCAGAGCGCATGGGTGATGCTCCGCTGTTTTCAGACCGCAACACTCACTACACCGGCCAGCAAACCTTGCACAGGGCCGCTGCCAGTGCCAGCCGATTGAGCCGTGCCGGTATCAAACGTGGCGACCGTGTTGCCTTGCTGTGCACCAACCGCCACGAATTCCTGGATATGGTTCTGGGTTGCGGCTGGCTGGGCGCGATTGTGGTGCCTATCAATACGGCCTCGCGCGGGGCGCAGTTGCAGCACATCTTGTGCAATAGCCAAGCCAGTTTGCTGGTAGTGGAAACGGATCTGACGCCGCTGCTGGCCGATGTGGACCTTGGCGCTACCGCCGTCCAGCAAGCCTGGTTGATTCAAGGCCAGGAAGCGGCACAAACACTGGCGGTGAGCACCTGCGATCTGCCTGCTTTGGGCGATTACTGCGAGCCTGCCGATATAGGCCCCGGCGATACGCTGGCCATTCTGTACACCTCCGGCACCTCGGGCCCTTCCAAAGGCGTTCAGTGCCCGCACGCCCAGTTCTACTGGTGGGGCATTTACACTGCCAGCAAGCTGGGCATGAAGCCCGATGATGTGCTGTACACCTGCCTGCCCATGTTCCACACCAATGCCTTGAACACGTTTTTCCAGGCTCTGGTCAGCGACGCCTGCATGGTGGTGGACAAGCGTTTCTCGGCCAGCCGTTTCTTTGACAATCTGTATGAAACCGGCGCCACGATTACCTATCTGCTAGGCGCAATGGTGCCTATCTTGCTGTCCAAACCTGAGACGGCGGCAGAGAAGCTGCACAAGACGCGCATAGCATTAGGCCCGGGTGTTCCCGAGCAGTTTCATAGCCAGTTTCTGGAGCGCTGCCGCATGCATCTGCTGGATGGCTTTGGTTCTACCGAGACTAACTATGTCATGGGCCGTGGCATTCAGGAACAGCGCAATGGCTATATGGGCCGTGTGTCGGAAGGTTTTGAGGCTCTGGTCGTGGATGAGCACGACAATCCCTTGCCAGACGGTGAAGTGGGCGAGCTGTTATTGCGCGCCGATGAACCCTACGCCTTCGCGCTGGGATACTACGGTCAACCGGACAAGACAGTCGAAACCTGGAAAAACCTGTGGTTCCACACGGGTGACCGCGTCGTGCGCGATGCGGATGGTTACTACCGCTTTGTGGACCGCCTGAAGGACATGATTCGCCGTCGTGGTGAGAACATTTCCTCCTACGAAGTCGAGCAGGCTTTGGCCAGCCATCCTGCGGTCCATACGGTTGCTGTCTATGCCGCCAAGTCCGAGCTGGCCGAAGATGAGGTCATGGCCATGATTGTGTTGCGTCCGGATTGCACGGTCAGCTGCGAGGAGCTGCTGCAGCATTGCGAGCGCCGTCTGCCCTACTTTGCGGTGCCGCGCTTTATTGAGTTTGCCCAGGTCTTGCCCACCACGGAAAATGGCAAGATTCAGAAGTTTGCCCTGCGTGATCGCGGCATTGGTCCCGACACCTGGGATAGAGAAAAAGCAGGCTATCAGGTTCGCCGCTGATGGCTGCCACAGGAATTCAATATGACGCCTAATTTCAATCTGGACACGGTGCGCCTGCTGGGCGCAACCGAGGTCACCTACACCCGGCGTGGTCAACTTGGCACCTCCGAGCTGCTGGCCCAGGCTTTCAAGCAGTCTCTTGCCGCAGCAGGTCTGAAGGCCAGCGACATTGATGGCTTGGGGGTAGCCTCCTTCACCCACGCACCGGATCGGGCTATTGATCTGGCCTGGAAGCTGGGCTTGAAGGTAGGCTGGATCATGGATGACAGCAATGGCGGCGCCAGTGGTCTGAATATTCTGCAACACGCTATTCGTGCGGTTCAGGCAGGTGATGCCCGCTGTATTGCGATTCTGGCCGGGGATCATTTTCAGGCCAAGGACTTCCAGCAACTGGTCGAGAACTACAACCAGACAACTTACGATCATTTGCGCCCTTTAGGGGCGGGCAGTCCGAATCATCGCTTTGCCATGCTGACGGCGAATCAAATGCGCAAGCTGGGTTTGGAGCGAGAGGACTACGCAGCTCTGGTGATGCGCCAGCGGCTATGGGCCAGCATGAATCCGGGTGCTGCGTATCGCAGTCCCATGAGTCTGAATGATTATTTGAATGCGCCTCAAGTGGCGGATCCTTTGACGCGGTTGGATTGTGTGCCGGTGGTGGATGGAGCCAATGCCTTGATAGTGACGCGCGCGGATCATCCGGCGGCGCAGAATCAGCCGGCGATTACGGTAAAGGCTTTACGCAGTTTTCATAATATTGATGATCAGCAAGGCGATGGCTTGAGCACGGGTTTGGCGGCTTTGGCTCCGGCTTTGTGGGCGGATTCGGGGCTGAGTCCGGCTGATATGAATGTCCTCAGTATTTATGATGACTACCCCGTCATGGTTCTGGCGCAATTGCAGGATTTGGGCTTCTTTCGGGCTGATAACGCCAAGCAGTTTATTCACGAGTCGATTGCAACGGGACGTGTGCCTTTGAATACCTCTGGCGGGCAATTGTCGGCTGGGCAGGCCGGGGCTGCTTGCAGTCTGCATGGACTGGTGGAGGTGATGCGTCAGTTGAGCGGTCAGGCGGGGGAGCGTCAGGTGGCGCAGGCTCGTTACGGTTTGGTCACGGGATACGGCATGGTGGAGTATCGCTATGGCATGTGTTCGACCGCGCTTGTTTTGGAGGCCTTGTGATGAGCCCTTCTGTATTTCGTTGTGTGCAGTGTGATCATCGGGTGTTTCCGGCGCGGTTCTTGTGTCCGAGGTGTCATGGGGATGAGTTTCTGGCTGAGGGGTGTGCGTCTGGTGTGGTCACAGAATTGACGCGTAGCGCCATCTCTGGCGAGGAGATTGGGGTGTATATGCTGGCTACGGTTGCCAGCGATGCGGGGCCGGTGTTGATTGCTCGTGTGCTGGATAAGGCTGTCCAGCGGGGGGATAAGGTCGCTTTGGCTTTGCGGGATGGCGGGATCTATGCTGATCCTGTGCGAGAGTAAAGGCAGTTTCTCAACTGCTTTCTTTGGAATGGCTCGATTGGATGGGGTTGGGTTTAGATGCCCAGCGTGTAGAGATCGGGATGACGCAAGGCTTGGAGTCAGCAACTGTTCGACGCGATGAAGAAGGTGGCTATAAGACGCTGATTAAGGGGCTGTCCCGGTGTTGGGGCTGGCAACTGCCGGCGCTATGCGCCGGTGCCCTGGTCAGATAATCGCTACGGGCGCACCTTGAACTCGTCCGGTGGTTTGTCCCCCGGACAAACCACAAACGTCGGACTCAAACAGCAAGGTGCTTGCACCCCTGCGCAATTATCTGCCGGCGGCAAGTCACCTGATCCGCCCCAACACCGGGACAGCCCCTCAATCAGCTCACAGCATCTTTTATCGGACGATTGCTGATCGGGATTTGAATGCTCCGACTTAGTGTTCTTAACGGGATCGCTGATCGTAGTAAAGGTTGATCGTGGAGCTGCTGGATGAAAGGAATTGCTTGGAAAGATGGGAGTAAACAGTCACTGTCCTAAGCCCGTACTTGCCAATGTCTGAGTGCGCTTTACTACACAGGTTAAAAACGTAGCGGCTTATGCGCTTAAGCCTTAAAAACTGACTTGAACGCTGTCGATACACACACTGCCTGCGTCCTGCTCGGCTCCAGAATCGACCTCAGCAACAGGCAGAAAAATCATTTAAGTTTTTATGCGCCGCTTCCACATCAATCACTTTGCTGCACATAAATAGGCGGCAAAAAATGGTCAGCACTATCGAGCATAAAAAAACCTCAGTTTGGCATCTGCCGAACTGAGGTTTTTTAGTTTGGAAAGCTTTTCCAGACTCCAGCTTTCTTCGCGGGACAACATCCTTATTGTCCCGCTTTCAGACTGCCTGCTCTGTCTTAGCCGATCAGTCCTGGCAAGCCCACGGCAATCCAGGGAACGAACAAGACCAGGGCCAGGATGCCGACTTCTATGACCAGGAAGGGCACAGCGGCGCTGTAGATGTGGGGCAAGCGGATAGATGGCGGGGCCACGCTTTGCATCACGATCAGCAGCAGGCCGAACGGTGGGGTCAGCAGGCCAATTTCCAGTGCGATCAGGATCATGACACCCAGCCAGACGGTATCCACACCTGCGGCCAGAGCCAAAGGCATGAAGAAGGGCAAAGCGATCATCATCATGGAGATTTGGTCCAGCACCATGCCCATGACCAGCAGCACCAGGAGCATGCAGATAACCAGCACGAAGGGCGACAGGTCGTAGTCTTTGATCATGCCCAGGAAGCCTGCGCTAGCTCCAGAAAAGCTCAGCAGCTGGGCGAAGGTGGTGGAGGCGGCCAGGATGAACAGGATCACAACCGACACTTTGGCAGTTTCGATCAGGCTCTTCCACAGTGCTTTCAGGGTCAGGGCACGGTAGGCGATGGTGGCGATCACCGAAGCCACGACGCCGATCGCGGCCGATTCAGTGGGCGATGCCCAACCGGCCAGCATCGAGCCAACCACCGCAATAAAGATACCCAGCAATGGCACGACGTTGAACACGAAGGGTTTCCACAAGGCCCAGCCTTTCAGGCGAGTGGCTGGATCTTCGTCGCTCATGGGCGCGTCTTGCGGACGCAGGCGGCTGCGCACGACCACGTAGGCCAGGAAGCCTGCTGCCATCAACATGCCGGGCAGGATGCCGCCAATCAGTAGTCGTTCAATGGAGATGCCCGCCAGGCTACCTAGCATGACGGCCAGAGCCGAAGGTGGGATCAGCATGGCGATACCGCCTACCGCCATGATGGGTCCCATGGCCATGGTGGGGTGATAACCGCGACGCAGCATTTCTGGCAGCATCACGCCGCCCATCATGGCGGTGTTGGCAATGGACGAACCCGACAATGTAGCGAAGGTCGTACCGCCCAAAATACTGACGATGGACAGTTTGCCCGGCACGCGCGAGATCATGCGTTCGATGGAGTCGATGGCTTTAAAGGCCAATCCGGTGTGGAACAACACCTCGCCCATCAGGACGAATAATGGGATGGGCGTTAAGGAAAAGCTGCCAATAGAGGCGGTGGTGTTACGCGCCCATTGGGCCAAACCAGCCGCTTCACCCAGAAACAGCCACGCGCCCAGCAAGTTCACGGACAGGAAGGCAAAGACCACCGGTGTGCCGATGGCCATCAAGAGAAAAAGTGATCCCAGCAGCAGGATCAAGGCCATGTGCCATTCCATGCTCAGACTCCTTGCTCAACAGGACGGGAAATCAGGCGGCGCAGGAATTCCAGCGCCAGCATGGATGCCCCAAACAGCAAAGGCAGATTCAGCCACCACTCCGGGAACACCAGGGCTTTAAATACCATGGCTCCTTGCTCGTGAGCATCCAGAGCGACGACGGCACATTGCCAGGCCAACACACCACAAACCACCAGACCCAGCAGGTTGGAGATCAGGTCCAGCAAGCGCTGGACAAACGTGGGCAGATTGTTGAACAGCACGTCGATACGGATATGGCCGCCCAGGTACAGCACCCACGGCGCTGCCACGAAGGTGGCAATGATCAGCATGTATTCGGTTACTTCCACGCTGGTGGACAGCGCGTCGTAACCCAGGTTGCGCAGCACCACGTCGGCACAAACCAGCAGGCTCATCAGCCCGAAAGTCAGCGCCGCAACGGCTCCGCAAGCGTTCATTAACAGAGCGTAAGGACGCCCCCAGGTCGTGTTGGAAGGCTGGCCTTCCGGGGCAGTTGCAGCAGACATCGCGTCTTCTCCGCAGATCAAAGTCACTGAAAGAGCGGGCATCTTGCCGCCCGTATGGCACCATCAAAAAGTGGACACTGTCCCCAAGGGCGCAATGTCCACTGTCAAAAACTACGTAATCAGCAATCTTGTTTAAGGCTGATAACCACCAAACAGTTCGCGCAGTTGCGCGGCGTATTTGGGGCTGGATTTATCGATACCGGCCCAGCCTGCTTCGTAAGCCTTGGTACGCAAGGCACGAGCTACGTCAGGTTCCAGAACCAAGGCTTGCACACCGGCTTGTTCGGTAGCCGCTTTTTCATCAATTGCCATCTGGTGTTCTGTCACGTTCTGCGACTCCATCCACTCGATTTGCTTGCGCATGAAGGCTTTCTGGTCTTCGTCCAGTTTTTCCCAACTCTTCTGGTTCATGAAGAAACCCACTTCCACGTTGTAGAAGCCTGGCTCGACACGGTATTTGGTCTTTTCATGCCAGCCCATTTCCATCACGCCTACGGAAGGCCAGCCATAGCCGTCCACCACGCCGCGCTCCAGCGCGGTGTAGACCTCGCCCGGTGGAATCTGCAGCGGCGTTGCGCCAATTTCGCGGAAGAAGGACAGGTACACAGGCACGCCACGCAGCTTGAAGCCCGACAGGTCTGCCGAGGTCACAGGCTTGTTGGTATAGATGTGGTATTGCAAACCATCTGTCGTACGAGCCAGCCAGGTGATGTTGGCTTTCTCGCGGTGAATCTTGTCCATCAGCTCGTAGCCGCCGTTCTGACGCAGCTCGCTCATGGGTTTTTCTGTCAGCGTCAAAGCCAATGCTTCAGGCACCAGATTGGCGTGGAATACGGCTGTGGTATTGGCAAAATCAATCACGCCGGAACGTAGCGCGTTACCTACCTCGAAAGGAGGAATGGCCTCTGGACCACCAATCACGTTGATCTGCACCAGGCCCTTGCCTTCTGCGTTGACCTTGTCCACAAACTGTTTGAAGCGCTTGGTAAAGAAGGTGTCCATCGTAAAGACAGATACCGCTTTCAGCGTTACTTCCGCTGCCTGCGCGCCAGCCATTCCCAAAGCCAGCAAGGCCGCTGCCACCACCCGAGTTGTTTTATTCACCATGACGGAACTTCCGCAGAAAGGTTTGTTATGAAATTTTAGTTTAGATATAAATATATCAATAATCAATTATTTATAAGTCGGGGTTTTCACTAAGCACGCTACGGACCCATAAGGTCTGGCGCCGATATTGCACCTGAATTCTGTATGCGGACGGCCTGCTGTATCATCACAGACTTCTAGTTTTATTGGCTTAAAAGGTATTACCCATGACATTTTCCGCTGTGCTGTTTGATTGTGACGGTGTGCTGGTAGACAGCGAACCAATCACGGTTCGTGTACTGCGGGATATGTTGCAAGAAGAAGGCTGGGTGATGACTTATGAGCAGTGCTATGACTGGTTCATTGGCAAGGCGCTACCCGACGAGCTGCCCACCGTGCGCAAGATGACAGGTAAAGATCTGGATATGGAATGGGTGATGGCCTTTCGCATGCGCCGCAACCACGCACTGACCAATGAAGTCATGGCCATTCCCGGTATTCAGGACACGCTGGATGCGATCTTGCGCGACAAGCCCGGCATGATTGCCTGCGCGTCCGGCGCTGACCGCGCCAAGCTGGTGTTGCAACTGGGCCAGACTGGTCTGCTGGATTACTTCGGCACCCATATCTATAGCGGCGCTGAAACGCCACGCAACAAGCCATACCCGGATGTCTATCTGGCCGCCGCTCAAGGGCTGGGCGTTGACCCGCAACAATGCCTGGTCGTGGAAGACAGCGTGACTGGCGCAAGTGCAGGCCTGGCCGCAGGCGCCACGGTGCTGGGCTACTGCCCGGTTCCTGATAAGGAGGAGGATTTGCGCCGCCTGGGTGTGCGTGACACCTTCCGCCGCATGGACGAGCTACCCGCTTTGATCGCCAAGTTGGAGCAGGAACGGGTACAAGGCTGATTCATAGCCAGGCAATAGAAAGCCCCCTCAGGCGGCAGCAAACCGAAAAGCGTAGAGCGGGGCCTTTTTTCTGTTGCTTAGTCTTCCAGATGGAAGGTGTGCAAGATTCTATGCAGCACAGGGGCAATAATCAGACCAAAAGTCGCGGCCAGTACCAGACTGATATACGCGCCATAAATGGCAAAGAACACCTTGCCAGCCCATGTTTCAGGCAAGGCCATCGGCCCCAGCCCACCGACCATCATGGCCGCATTCAAGGCGGCATCGTGCCAGTGCACATTCTCTTCAAACCACATATGGCCCAATGCCCCCAGCATCAGAGAAAAGGCCACGAAAACAATGCCGATAAGGGCATGCGCCAACAGGCGCTTGGCAAATTGCCACCCCGTAATCAGGGGCTCATCACGTGACTCGTACATGTCATTAAAGAGTATTAGCCTGGACCGTTAAAGAAGCTAACCATTGGCTGACCTGCAAGGACAAGGCATCCGTGGCCTGCCCAAATGCTTCAACCACCTGTGGCACGGCCGTGCCGACAACATCCTGTTGAGCGACAAAGCGACGGGTCTGAATCAACTGGCCCGAGCGCTGATCGCGCACTAACGCATCAAACTGAATCCGTACCCGTGGGGCGCCCTTAATATATTCGACCTGAAAAGCTCCCAACGTCCCGCCCACTTCCACATCAGCGATGACAGATTCGGTATCCAGCACCACCGCCCGGAACTGAGCCGAGTCACGCAAGGCATCGGCCAGTCGATTACGCAACAAGGCGGGCACATCGTCGCCCCAGCGTACGCCTTTGTAGGCACTTAGCTCGTTACCTTGAGGCAGAACCGTAATGCGCGAGCTGGCCAGCAGGCGCTCGGCGTGGGGCCGGTTCACCTGAATAATCAGGCTCTTATGCGAAGCGGGCGCTTGCTGGGCCTTCAAACTGGTAGCGGGAAGCTGATAATACGTCAGGGATTCGGCCTGAGGCAGGACCGAACAGGCGGTGGACAAGACGGCCAGACCGACTAGCGATATCTGCAAGAAACGACGCACAACAGTGGGCATCATGGTGTGAACTCCTGTAATTTGTCGCGACCCAAAAGGTAGCCTGCTGGATTATCTTCCAGACGGGAGGTGACGGCACGGAAACCGGCCAGCACCTGACGCAATTCACGCAAGGCGGGTTCGATCTCGGTCAGACCCTGAGCACCCCGGCCAATAGCGGCCGAATTCTGCTCCAAAAGCTTGTTCAAGCTTTGTGTGGCACGGCTGAAATCCTCCATGGATTTCTGGATGGCATTCATGGCTTGCGTGCCCTGGCGGTCTACCAGACCTTGTGTAGACGACAGCAAGGTGGTGGCTTGCTGGCTGGCCTGGGACAACTCCTTGACCAGGGATGGCACGCCTTCGCTAGCGGTCGAGAGCTGGCCCATCAAGGCTTCCAGCTTTTGCAAACTGGCGGACAGGGACTTGGAGTTTTCGGACGACAAGAAGGTATTGGCGTTCTCCAGCAGCTTGGAAATTTGCGTCATCAACTCTTCACCACCGGCCATCAACTGGGCCAGAGGGGAAGGCGAAGCCACAATCATGGGCAGGCCATCGCCGGTGGCTTCCAGCAAGGGGCTATTGGGTGTCCCCCCGCTAAGTTCGATCACGGATTGGCCGGTAATGCCGGCCAGTGCCAGGCGCGCCTGGGTATCTTCGTGAATAGGGATCGCGGCCTGAATTGACACTTGCGCACGCACACGCTGCAAATCGTGCGGATCCAGGCGCAGCGAGCGCACCTCACCAACCCGCAAGCCGTTGTACTGCACGGCGCTGCCACGAGACAGACCACGCACACCTTCCAGAAAGACAATATCGTAATCGCGGGTCTCGGCATCTTGCCCCGCCTTGGCCAGCCAAAGCGAGAACAGGACAGCAGCCACAGCCACTACCAAGGTAAAGACCCCGATCAATACATGATGGGCACGCGGTTCCATTAACTATGCTCCTGACGACGGTTTTGGGCCTGTTCGGCGGCTCGTCCCCGTGGACCGTGGAAATACTCCCGGATCCAGTCGTTATCAACTTGCTCTACACGCGCCAATGTGTCGTTAACCAGCACACGCTTTTGCGCCAGCACGGCCACTCGATCACAGATGGTGTAGAGCGTATCCAGATCGTGTGTAACCAGAAACACGGTCAATCCCAGCGCATCGCGCAAGGTCAAAATAAGCTGGTCAAAATCCCCCGCACCGACCGGGTCCAGCCCGGCAGTGGGTTCGTCCAGAAACAGAATTTCCGGGTCCAGCGCCAGAGCACGTGCCAGAGCGGCACGCTTGATCATGCCACCGGACAGCTCTGCCGGATATTTGGTGGCCGCGTTGGCCGGCAAACCCGCCAGAGACATTTTCATGGCAGCGATATGTTCTGCAGAAGACCGGGACAAGCCAATATGCTCGATCAGGGGCATGGCAATGTTTTCCACCACCGTCAGCGAGGAGAATAAAGCCCCTTGCTGGAACAGCACGCCTAAACGACGCTCCAGCCGCGAACGGGCTTCGGGTGACAGCGTGCCTATTTCCTGATCAAAAATGCGTACTGTGCCGCCAGTAGGTGGGCGCAATCCCAGAATGGAGCGCAGCAGCACGGACTTGCCCGTGCCGGAGCCGCCCACCACGCCCACGATTTCACCGGGATACACATCCATATCCAGATGCTCGTGCACGACGTGATCGCCAAAGCGATTATCCAGGTCACGTACTTGAATAATGGGACGAGCGGTGGCCTCTACCATCCCATCTCCATGAAAAACAGTGCTGCCAGCGCATCAATCAGGATCACGATAAAGATGGACTGCACCACTGCCGAGGTCGTATGTTCACCCACGGACTGCGCACTACCGGTCACTTTGAAACCTTCCTGACAACCGATGACGGCAATCAAAAAGGCAAAGATCGGGGCTTTGGCCATGCCCAGCACAAAGTGCCGCAAATCAATATCCTGATTGAAGATATTGATGAACATGGTGGGTGAAATATCCAGAATCAGGGCGCAAACCAGCCCACCGCCAAAGATCCCGGCCACCATCCCCACGAAAGTCAAAATAGGCATGGCCAGCAACATGGCCAGTACACGCGGAATGACCAGAATCAGCATGGGATTCAAGCCTTGGGCACGTAAAGCGTCGATTTCCTCGTTCGCTTTCATGGAGCCGATCTGCGCGGTAAAGGCACTGGCGGTGCGACCTGCCATCAGGATAGCAGTCAAGAGCACCGCAAATTCACGCAAAAAGGAAAAGCCGACCAGGTTTACGGTGTAAATGGTGGCACCAAAGTCCGCCAGCACCGTCGCCCCCAGAAACGCGATCACCGCGCCCACCAGGAAAGTCAGCAAAGCCACGATAGGGACGGCGTTAAAGGCCGTCTCTTCCAGCTGCGCCACAATCGACGTAACGCGCCACTGGCTGGGCCGCAGCATGTTCAGAATCAGGGTTTCCAGCGTCAGGCCGATAAAGCCCAGCAGCTCGCGCACATTGCGCGAAATATGGACCATGGACAGGCCCACGCGCTCGAACAAATCTGTAATGCCCCAACGCGCCGGAACCAACTGCTCATGGTCCATGCGGCTCATCGCCTTGGCAACGGTTTGCAATAATTGATGGCGCTCTTTGGACAAGCCTTGAGCACTGTCCAGCGCCGCCTGCACACGCTCGGCACCCAGCCATTCACAGAGAACTTGAGCTCCCGTGGTGTCAAGGGACTTCAATTCGCTGAAATCCAAAGACCAACGGCCCTGCTTGTCACTGAGCGAGCGCAAACTGCTTTGCAGCGCTTCGTAGTGACGCAAGGACCAATCGCCTAGCAATTGCAGCTGGCCGGAGGAATCTGTACGAACATACAGAGGCACGGACGTATTCATGCGCATAGTCTAATGGATTTGCTCTGAGAGCTTCCATAGCGCCGACTACTTTTTCATGCTTTGCATGAAAGCTTTCCAATATCGATACCATGCACGGAGCTGCTCAGTTCCACGGTCCAGCCAGAATTTCGGCAATAATCCACTCTAGATCCTGATCCGGGACTTTGTTTCGCAACGCGCATTCCCAAACTACAATCGGGCGCCAGCCCGCCGCGATCAGGTCATCCATATTTCTCTGGTCACGCACAGCATTGTCCGCAAATTTTTTTTGCCACTTTTCCTTATTACTGTGTGGCATTGTTGCGTACTTGCACCCTGAGTGCTGGTGCCAAAAACATCCATGTACAAAAATCACAACCCGGTACTTGGAGAGCACAATATCAGGACTTCCAGGCAGATTCCTGGCATGTAAACGGTATCGAAAACCTCTTCCGTGCAGAAATCGCCGCAGGCGAACTTCCGGCCGTGTGTTTTTTGAGCGTATCCCCGCCATCATTCTTGAACGGGTAGCAACATCGACTACATCCATGGTTCCTGGTATCCTGGATAAATTCTTGTGGTATCCATTTAGCAAAGCAGACTGTAGTGAACTTCGAAAAACTTACAAAACCAATTCCAATCGTTGACCTTTTTGCTGGCCCGGGCGGCTTGGGCGAAGGCTTTTCATCGCTGCCCGACGAGCCATTCCGCATTGCGGTGTCCGCTGAAATGGATGAAGCAGCACACTCGACACTAAGACTGAGGGCATTCTTCCGTCTATTAAAGCGCCGGCAATCTGACCAGTTTCTGCAGTCATACTATCAATATTGTCATGGGCTGACGCCACTTCCCTATGATGCTAGCAATCGGGACATATGGGATGAAGCGGGAACAGAAGCACAGCGGCTGACGCTTGGCAAACCTGCCGATAATCAAAAGCTAGATGAGCAAATCAGCAAGGCGGGCATTGATTCGCGCACACCATGGGTCCTGATAGGAGGCCCTCCCTGTCAAGCATACTCGCTTGTCGGAAGAGCTCGAAATCGGGGAGAGGTAGACTACATACCAGAGGAGGACCATCGTCATTTTCTCTATAAGGAATACCTGCGGATCCTGCAAAAACATCGCCCTGCCGTCTTCATCATGGAAAATGTCAAGGGCATACTTTCTTCCTCTGTTGGTGGGCAGCGGATCTTTCACTCCATCCTGCAAGACTTGACGGATCCGGACTCGGCATTGAAATCCCCATGCTCCGGCCAAGGCTATCGAATTTACTCCCTGTCCTGTCAAACAACCTTCGGTCGAGGTGACGACCCTGCATCCATCAACGCTCATGACTTTGTGGTCAAGGCAGAAGAGCATGGAATTCCACAGGCTCGACATCGCGTCATTCTCATGGGAATTCGTGAAGATATTCTGAAACTCGGTATACAGCCAGATTGCTTGGTAGTCGAACCTCCCGTTTCGGTTTCGGATGCGATTGGCAACTTGCCGCCCTTGCGTAGCGCTTTAAGCAGGCAGACAGATAATGCGGAACAATGGAAAAAAACTGTCGTCCAACACCTCGTTGAGCTGGAACATGCAGCGTCCTTGATTGAAGGACCAAAAATGACCCGGATCAGGGAAGCACTCAAACGCACATCCCAGACCATCAAGGTCCTTCCCCGAGGCGGTCTGAGAATGCCCAAACGTTCATCAGCATGTACCGATCGATCAGAACTCGATCGCTGGTATGAGGACGAGCATCTCACTGTATGGCTCAATCACGAGGCGCGTAGCCATATGACGAGTGATCTGCGCAGATACGTATACGCTGCTGCTTTTGCTGAGGTAGTCGGACGGTCGCCAAAAGGACATAAGGACTTCACACTCGACGGTTTACGCCCTAATCATGACAACTGGGAAAGCGGAAAATTTGCTGATCGCTTCCGTGTGCAACTTGGAAACTTGCCTGCTACCACCGTAACCAGCCATATATCTAAAGACGGGCATTACTTTATTCATTTCGATCCCAGCCAATGCCGCAGCCTGACAGTCAGGGAAGCAGCCCGTCTGCAAACATTCCCGGATAACTACTTCTTCCAGGGCAACAGGACTCAGCAATATCATCAGGTAGGTAATGCAGTCCCACCTCTCCTGGCCAACAAGATCGCGAAAATAGTGCAATCCTTCTTCCAACAGATCGGGCAAGCAGAGCCGCGTTCTACACTACGTCCTTACGAACAAGGGAAATTACCCTGAGAGCCTCCATAGCGCCGATTACTGCTTCTGCTTTGTGGACAATTAAGCAGGCTGTAAGCAGGTCAAACAATCCGGCAACATTTCCGCTATATAAATGCGCCCATCCAAACCGGCGGACAGGCCGTGCCCGTACACGCCTTGTACCCGGCAACGCCCCACCAAGGTGCCCGAATCCGGATCGAACAAGGACAGACTGGCCGTTTGGTCACTAACTAACACCGTACCGTCTGTTTGCACAGCTACCGCCATGGGCTTGTGCATGGGGCGCAGCTCGCCCAGATAACGGCCTTGCGCATCCAGGTGCTGGACACGGTTGTTCTCACGGTCAGCCACCCAGACCGAGCCGTCGGCGGCACAGGCCAGCATATGGGGGGTGCTGAACTGCAAGGGACCAGAGCCCGGCGCGCCTAATGCCGCCAGCCATTGGCGTTGCGGGTCAAAGCGATGGACCACCGTATTGCCGTAGCCATCGGTGACCCATAAGCCCCCATCGGCGCACTCGACAGCATGCGTGGGATGGTTGAAGGGCTCTTGCCAGCGAGGCTGCTCGGGTTTGCCCAAACGCCATTGCTCATTGCCTTGGGCGTCCAGCGCCAGAACCTGATGCCCGTCCAGATCCGTGACCAGCACCCCACCTTGCGGCCGGGCGCTGATATGGTGCGGACACAGGATTTCCTCCAGGGGCCAGCGCGCCGACACCTGCCCATCCGGTGCCAGCACCAGCACGCAGGCCGGGCGACGCAGCAAGGCGGCGATGCG
Source organism: Alcaligenes sp. EGD-AK7 (assembly GCF_000465875.3). Lineage (NCBI taxonomy): Bacteria > Pseudomonadati > Pseudomonadota > Betaproteobacteria > Burkholderiales > Alcaligenaceae > Alcaligenes > Alcaligenes sp. EGD-AK7. Next base: position 77,314 of record NZ_AVOG02000034.1, read on the forward strand.
CCCATCAGCCAGCACCGCCACACTGGTGATACTGCTGATGTCCGCCTGAGTCCAGGCGCGCTCTACCTTGTAGCGCTGAGAACCCAGAGTTACGTAAGCCATTGCCATCTCCCTTCCCCCTTACATGGCGTTGGGCAAGACCATGACGATTTGCGGGAATATCGTCACCAGGGCTGTCGCCAGAACCAGCAACAGGAAAAACGGAAACGCCATGCGCACCAGCTCAAACAGATTGCGTCCGGTAATGCCCTGAATCACAAACAGGTTAAAGCCAATAGGCGGGGTGATCTGCGCCATTTCCACTGTCAGGATCAGGTAGACACCGAACCAGATTGGATCAATACCCGCCGCAATCACGGCAGGCAGCAAGACCGATGTGGTCAGGACCACAATCGAGATGCCATCCAGGAACGCACCCAGAATCACAAAAAACACAGTCAATACGGCAATCAAGGCGTATTGGCTCAGACCCAGGGAGCCGATCCAGGCGGCCAGATTCGCAGGCAGTCCGGTAAAGCTCATGGCACTGGTCAGGTAAGCGGCACCGATCAGGATGAAGGAAATCATGCAGGAGGTCCGTGCCGCCCCCAGCAAACTCTCCACAAAATTCTTCCAGTTAAGCGATCGTCCAAACGCAGCGATGACCAAAGAGCCGATCACACCCAGCACCGCGGCTTCGGTGGCGGTGGCGATACCGCCGTAGATCGAGCCGATCACCGCCATGATCAGCAGCACCACGGGCAAGAGCAAGCGCAGACGGCGGATTTTCTCGCCCCAGGTCAAGGTTTCGACATCAGCAGGCACACGGTCCGGGTGGCGCAAGGACCAGATCGCGATGTACAGCGAGAACAGGCACATCAGCATGATGCCGGGCAGCACACCCGCCACAAACAGGCGGATGATGGAAACCTGAGCAGCAACGGCATACACAATCATCACAATGGACGGTGGAATCAACAGGCCCAAGGTCCCTGCTCCGGCCAGGGAGCCAATGCTGATGCTGTCGTCGTAGCCGCGCGCTTTCAACTCGGGCAAGGAGATGCGCCCGATGGTCGCAGCCGTTGCCGCCGAGGAACCACTGACCGCGGCAAAGATACCGCAACCAAACGTGTTCACGTGCACCAGTCGCCCAGGCAAACGCTGTACCCACGGCCCCAGGCCGCTGAACATATCTTCAGCCAACCGTGTTCGATACAGAATTTCCCCCATCCAGATAAACAGGGGCAAGGCCGTCAAGGCCCAACTGGCCGAAGAGTCCCAGGCCTTGGTGGCAAAGATAATGCCCGCCGGTGCATCGGCATACAGAAAGATAGACAAAATACCGCAAGCGATCAGAACCAGCGCCACCCACACACCACTGGCCAGCAAGGCAAGCAGAACCACAAACAGCACTATTGCCTGAGATAAATCAGCCATGTTCAGTTGCCTCCAGTGTTTGACCTTGCGCCGCGTGCAGCAAGCGCCGCAACAGCATCAGGGTCAACAATCCCAGACCAATCGGCATACCCAGTTGCGGAATCCACAGCGGTACCGCCACCATGCCCTGTGCCACTTCCTTGTAGATAAAGGACTCATAAACAAAATGAGCCGTCTCCCAAGTGCACCAGGCGGCCAGCACCAAACCAATCGTGGTGGCCAGCAGCTCGTAAGGACGCTGCAAACGCTCGGGGATCACCTGCAGCAAAAGCGTGACGCGGATATGATCCCCGCGCAACATGGCATAAGGCAGTGCCAGGAAAATAGACGCCGCCATAAACCAGCCCGCAAAGTCATCCGAGGCGGGTATTTGCATGGAAAACAGGCGCGCCACAATCTGCGCAGTCACCACAACCCCGATCAAACACAGGAAGAATGCGGCCAGTGCGCCGCAGACTCTGGCCATACGCTCCAGAACGATCATGGACGCACCCCTTGCTTATGGTTGACGGTAAGCGTCAAGCAACTTCTGACCATCTGCACCGGCTTTCTTCAGCCACTCTTCGGTCATGGTTTGACCAATCGCGTGCATTTCGCTGGACAGTTTTTCGCTGAGATTACCCACTACCATGCCTTTATCCGCCATGGTTTGCGTCAACTTGGACGTTTGCTCGCGCGACATGGCCCAACCTCGCTCCTCGGCACGTGCACCCGCATCCAGCACGGCTTTTTGCACAGTTTCAGGCAGGCGCTGGAAGGCGCGCTTATTGATGATCACAAAGCTTTGTGGAATGAAGACCTGGGCGTCGTAGTAGTACTTCACGTAGTCCCAAGCCTGCGAATCCACCCCGGTTGCGGGCGAAGTCAGCATGGCATCAATAATGCCGGTAGAAAACGCCTGAGGCACTTCGGGTGTTTGCACCGTGGTGGGCACTGCTCCCATCAAGGAAACCAGGCGGCTGGTAGCGGGGCTGTAGGCACGGAAACGGACACCGGCCAGATCAGACAGCTGTTCCACCGGCTTTTTGGTGTAAATGCCTTGCGGTGGCCAGGGCGAACCATAAACCAGGACGATGCCCTGCTTGTCCAGACGCTCGGCCAGGAAGGGGCGAGTGGCTTTCCACAGTTTTTCCGACTGATCAAAGGACGAGGCCAGGAACGGCACACTATCGACCTCGAACAAAGGATCTTCGTTGCCAATGGCCGCCACCAGCATTTCACCAGCTTGGACCACACCTTGCTGTACACCGCGCTTGACCTCGGGGCGCTTGAGCAGCACCGAGTTCGATTGCACGTTGATATTCAGTTCCCCGTTGGTGGCCGCCTTGATGTCTGCCGCAAACTCACGCGCGTTTTGCGTCAGGAAGTTGTTATCAGGCTGCTCGGTACTCATGTTCCAGTTGGTCGCCGCCTGCGCGGTGCCAGCCAGCGCCAGAACGCAAGCCATGGAAAGTAGTTTTTTGATCATGATGTCGCTTCTCCCAAGAATTGAGGTGATGGCCGCCTTATGAGCGGCTTGCATTCAGATCCCGTGACTGCAGATCCCACAACAAAGAAAACTCGGATACATCGTTGGTCGCCACCCCCAGATCCTGCTGCAAACGGGCAGCCAGGGTACGAGCAGCATTCAAGGTGGTCAGATCCGCCACCAGGTAGGGGTCCAGGCTGCGCTGCTGCGTATCCTCGGACGGCAAAGGGGTCGAAAGCTCTGGGTCTGGCGTCAGCACACGCAAGGCCAGCAGGCCATCGGTCTGTTCCAGATAGGCGGCACATTGACGTGCCAAGGCTTCCCGTTGAGCCACCTCCGGCAAACGCACCAGCAAGACCACGGCCCCGGTGCCAACCCCTCCCAGCAAGGACACCACCATCACGCGCCGCTGGGTATTGCTCATGCGGGCAAAGTTGGTATTGGACCAATCCGTTTGCTGCTCAAAGGCCTTCTTGTATTCTGCCGTCCCAAAAACCCGCAGGGACTCGGTGCGATACAAGGCCAGATACTTGCGCCCGGCGCCTTGGCGCACATAACGGCGCGACCATTGAAAACCCGGTATGGCTGCGCGTTCAGCCATGTGCTCGCGCTCATACCATTGATTGAAATCCTGCTCATGCTCTGGGGCGATGTCTGTCCAGATGAACAGTTCCCCCGGCGCATCACGATCAGTGCGAAAAGTAGCAGACACGACAGCCCTCCCGAATCAAGGTCATTGCACACTCTTTGTGGGAGTGTCCAACGGCTGCCAAGCAAATTCCAAACGGTTTATTTCAGCCTGGGGCAATAAGAAAAAGCGATCAGATCAAGCGAATGGCGCGGTATATAGATTATCAAGCAAGCCCACGCTCAGTACACATGCGCAGGCAAGGGGAAAACCCTCAAAGGCTAAATCGCGAAGACACGCGTGTCTGGCGGGGGTAAAGCCAGGCCAGGATGCTGGGCAGCAAAATGGTGCATGCGCTCCAGCGCCACGCCAATCACCGCTTGAGCGGTCTGCGTTAAAGGGTCGGGCCGCCAACTGGCGACCAGGCGCAAATCAGGCAAGGCATGTTCGCAAACAATTTCCTGGTACAGACCGCTGTCCAGCTGACGGCTGACTGCCGCCAGGGGCAAGGTGGCAATGCAAGGCTGGGCTTCGATCAATTGCGTGCTGGCGGCAATTGAAGAAACGTAGTGAATCCGGGCCTGATCCACAGGCAAGGGCTCAAGCAGCTGCACCAAGGCCAGATGCGGCTGGGAACCACGAGGGAAGGTCACCAAAGGCCAGCGTTGCACCAGCTCCTGCAAACCGCTGCGTACCGGCATGGACTCATCGGCCATGCATACCCAGCCCATGCGCATGGAGCCCATGGGCAAGTTGCGTATGCCGTCCCCCATGATGGGGTCGGTCTGCAAGGCCACATCAATGGTGCCGCGCTTGAGCAAGTCGTGAAGGCGCAAGGTGGACTCGGCGGTCAGCTCAATTTCCAGTTCGGGGTAGAGCGCATGCAGCTGACGAATCAAATCCTTGAACCAGGTATGCACAATGGACTCGACCACGCCCAGGCGTACCCGACCACTCAAGCGGCTGGAGCCTGCCAGTGCTTCACGTAAATCGTGCTCCATGCCCAGCATCTGCTCGGCGTACTGCATCAATTTTCGACCTGCCGGAGTCAGGCGTAGATCGCGGTGGCCCCGCTCGAACAGGGTTTTCTGGAACTCGGCTTCCAGGGCTGCAATCCGCCCCGACACGGCGGCTTGTGTCAGATGCTGCTTGTTCGCTGCCGCACGGAAACTGCCCAAACGGGCAATCCAGATAAAAGTTTCTAAAAAGCGGATATTCATGTACCTGTCCTTTCAGGCTTCATCAGGGCGGCCAGATGATATTGGCTACGCAGCTCTGCGGGAACGGACACGATCAGACCGGCACCAGCACCCACAAAGGCCTGCGTGGGCAAAGCATGGCAATGGGACTGATCGGCGGCAATCCGCGCATGGCGCAGCAAGGACACATGCGGGCGAAAACGACGCGGCGGCTGCGTCCAGCCCAAAGCACTCAGCTTGGCCCAGATCTCATCATGCCACTGCTGCAAGGCCGCCAGTGCCTGAGTTTGCGACTCGTCCGGCCCGGCCCACACTACCCTTGGTTTCTCGAATACATCCCGTATGGTCAGATCCAACTTGATCTGCGGCACCGTCCATTGCGCCATCTGTGTCGCCAAAGTCTGCAGATCCGACACACGGCTGCCGTCCAGAAACGCCAGGGTCAAGTGAAAGTGATCAGGCTGCATCATCCGCCCGCCGTAAATCGCATGTGCGTGCAGCGCCTGCTCCGCCAGCCAGGCGCGGGTTTGCGCGTCTGGCCACCAGCCGATGAAAGCGCGAAAAACGTGTTCGGCACCTGAGTGCTTCAGGTCCAGAATGGGCAAGGGAATCGTCATCAGCAAACCCTCAAACAAGGCAGATCAGAAAGCGGGGCGTCTAGCCTAGGCCCTGCACAGGCGACGCGCCAGATCGTACACAATATCCAGAGCCGGCAATTGCGTACGGCCCGACAGGCGCACCAAGGCATAGTGACCGGACAAGGATGAAGAGAACAGGCCCAGCGGCACCAGATCACCAGCATCAATATCGCGCCGTACCGCCGCCAGCACACTCATCAAGACCATATCGCTATCCAGCACCACATCGCGCTGAATGCTGAAGCTATCACAACAAAAGCGTACAAAGCTGTCGGGATGGCCTTGGGCGCCAAACTCGGCAATCAGACGGTCGGTCAAATCATCACTGATCACGGAGCAGGCCACGGGATACTGGCTGATCGCAGCAAAGTCCAGCGACTCCAGCTGCAACAGCGGGTGGCCTTTGCGTACCAGCATATCGCCTTGCATGGCGGGCAAATACTCAATATCCAGGCCACGCACATCGGTCACCGCGCTGACGTCCAGCACCACCATATCGTAGCGTTCCCGGCGCAAACCTTCGATCAGTTCCAGCGTGCGGCCAATCACCGCGTCCACACGCAAACGCGGGTACTCGTCGAGCAGCGCCACCATGCACGGATGCAGCAAGACCGCAGCGGGGGTCGAACTTAAGCCTAAACGCAGGCTGCCTGCGTCCTCGCCCTGAAGCAAGGCCAGCTCGCGCTGCAAGGCACGGCCTTCCTGCAAAACCCGGGGGGCTCGCTCCAGCAGTACCCGACCATAAGGCGTCAAGAAAATGCGCTGACTGCTGCGATCAAACAGCGGCACACCCAGCTCCTGCTCCAGAGCCTGAATGCTACGGCTCAAGGCAGACTGGCTTAAGTGGACAGCTTGCGCGGCCCGGTGAAACGTACCGTGTTCGCAAACGGCCACAAAGTGCCGCAGCTTGCGAAAGTCCATGCTTGTCCCCTTGCTGACGCTTGAGTCGGCTTATGCACAGACCGCATCAACTTGATGATTTTTTGGCGTTTGAGCCGCGCATTGTACCTGCATAGAATGGCTTGGCCACTTGGATGGCCCTACAAAAACACCGGAGACAAACATGACTGATTCCCCAACGCCGCTGGGTACACGCCGCCGCTTTTTGAAAACCACCGGACTGCTGTCGCTGGCGGGTATGGCCCCTTCCCTGGGACGTCAGGCCTTCGCAAAAACCGCTCCCGGTCCGGGCACGGCTCAAGATATCATCATGGCCGACGCGTTGACTCTGTCGGGCTGGATCGCAAAACGCCAAGTCTCCTGCCACGAAGTGATGGTGGCCTATCTGGACCACATCGACCGTGTGAACCCCAAGGTCAATGCCATTGTGTCCCTGCAAGAACGCAGCGGCCTGCTGGCCCAGGCCGACAAGCGCGATCAGCAACTGAAAGCAGGTCAGTACATGGGCTGGATGCACGGCATGCCCCAGGCACCCAAAGATCTGGCGGCCACGATCGATATTGTCACCACCAGCGGTTCACCGATTTTCAAGGACTATCTGCCCAAACAAGATGCCATTGTCGTGGAGCGCGTGCGGCAATCCGGTGCCATTCTGATCGGTAAAACCAATACCCCGGAATTTGGCCTGGGGTCGCACACCTACAACTCCGTGTTCGGTACCACCGGCAATGCCTACCAGCCCGATCTGTGTGCTGGCGGCAGCAGTGGCGGGGCCGCCGTGGCCCTGGCCACCCGCATGTTGCCCGTCGCTGATGGCAGCGACATGATGGGCTCCCTGCGCAACCCCGGTGCTTTCAACAACGTCTACGGCTTTCGCCCCTCCCAAGGCCGCGTGCCCTATGGCCCGTCCTCCGAAGTGTTCTTCCAGCAAATGGGCTACGAAGGCCCCATGGGCCGTACCGTGTCCGACCTGGCCATGCTGCTGTCCACCCAGGCCGGTTTCGATGCTCGCGCCCCGCTTAGCATCGGTCAAGACCCACAACAATTCGCCGGGAAACTGCAACGCGACTTCAAAGGCACCCGCATTGGCTGGCTGGGCGACTACAACGGTTACCTGCCTATGGAAGCCGGCATCATGGACCTGTGCCAAAACGCATTGAAGAGCTTTGAAGCCATAGGCTGCACCGTTGAAGCGGCCCAGCCCGACTACTCCATGGAGCAGCTATGGCAAACCTGGCTGACGCTGCGCCACTTCACCGTAGCCGGAAGCGCACAGGGCCTGTACGCCAAACCGGAACTGCGCGCCCAAATGAAGCCTGAGGCGATCTGGGAAGTAGCGGGGGGCCTGAGCCTGAGCGGGGCGCAGGTCTATCAAGCCTCCATCAACCGCAGCAAATGGTACGAAAGCCTGCGCAAGCTGTTCCAGACCTACGACTATCTGGTGCTGCCTACCGCCCAGGTCTTCCCCTTTGCTGGCACCACCCACTGGCCTGGCGAAATCGCCGGGCGCAGAATGGACACCTACCACCGCTGGATGGAAATCGTGATCGGCGGCTCTCTGGCAGGGCTGCCCGTCATGAACGTGCCTGCCGGCTTTAACGAAGCCGGATTGCCCATGGGCTTGCAGATCATGGGCCCTGCACAGGCCGACATGGCGGTGCTGCAGCTGTCCTACGCCTATGAGCAGGCCACACAGTGGGTGCAAAAACGTAAACCTGCCTTGCTGACTTAAGCAAATCTGATTACACACCCTCCATTTACAAAACCTGACGTTTTTAACTGTTTCAAAAACGCAAAACGATAGACGCCTAAAAACTCCATACCTAAGATAAGCAGAGCGGTCCGAATCCCAGACCGGCAAACACAGAACAGGAGTAGCACGATGGGTATTATCTCCATGATTATTGTGGGCTTTATCGTAGGCTTGCTGGCACGAGCCATCATGCCTGGCGATCAAAAAATGGGATGGATAATGACCACCATCCTGGGTATTGTCGGCTCCTTTGTCGCAGGCTACTTGGGACAAACCATGGGCTGGTACGTGCCTGGTGAAGGCGCAGGCTGGATCGGTTCCATTGTGGGTGCCATCATCGTCCTGTTTATCTACGGACTGGTCAGCAAGAAAGCGTAAAACGCCGTATAAATACAAAACGGCAGCCTTGCAGCTAATGTGATTGGCGATCCGAAACATCACCACACACGGCTGCAAGGCTGCTACACAACCATTTGCTAGTCTGCATGAGGCTCGATTCGCCGATACCTGTCGATACGCGACTCTGACTCACAGAAAAAATAGACAATAAGTCATTGACCGCCAGCGCGTGAACACAAAAAGCCTGACGCTCCCGGAGCCAGTCATGCCCTACACCATCACCTTGAGTCGCATTTACGACGCCGTCCATGAGCCTGCTGGCAAAGCGGCCCGTGTACTCACAGACCGCCTCTGGCCACGCGGCCTGAGCAAAGACGAATTGGGCGACATCCAGTGGCTGCACGAGGCCAGCCCCACAAGTGAATTACGCAAAAGCTTTCATAAGGACGATATTTCGCCCGAGCAATTCCAGCGTCGCTATCAGGAACAGCTCAAGCACGACCCTGATTCCTTGCTCTCCTTGATGAAGCTGGCCCGCAAAGGCGAACTGCAATTGCTAACCGCCACCCACGACCCGCAAACCTCGTACCTGACGGTGCTCAAACAGACTGTGATTCAGGCTTTGCTTGAAGAAGATCGCATACACGACGGCAATGAACCCAGCTCGCCGGTTTGCTATGCGCACTTAATGAAAGATGAAAAGAAATAAGCCGGGGTTTGTTATTCCTGCGCCTGCCCGACAGCGTTAGCATTCGGCGCATTGCGCGCCCCCAGCAAACGCTGCACCAAACTCTGCACACACGTCTCCCGCCGCGAATCCGGCGCATAGTCTGAACGCAAGGTAGACCAGGTCGGATGTATCCGTGCCTGCGCTAGTTCCTCCGGCAGGCCTTGCGCCCGCCAGACATTCAATTCCCGCTGCAAGGCCTGATCGAAATTCTCGGCATCAATCTCGCCCAGGCGAATCGGCGTCTGTGCGGCATGACCGCGCCGCTCCAAAGCCGCAATCAAGCTTAGCTGCCGCACAGCCAGCAAACGCAGCACGGCATCATCCACGCTAAGTTCCGTCTCGCCCCGCAACTTGCCCATCAAACGCTGGCCCCACTTATCCGCGCCTTGCCACAAACCACCGGCCAAGGCGCCCAGAACCGTCCCGGTTCCCAGGCTCAGGCCACCTGTCATCACATCCAGCGTGGCGCCTGCCATGGCACCTGCAGCCACACCCTTGCCCAACTGCACGCCAAATTCCTTCAAAGCCTGGGGATCAAACAAGTCCATGCCCCAACGGCCGCCCTCGAAATGCAGCAAATCCGCCACCACATCCTGACGGCCAAAGCTGTAGCGCTTGAGCAAAGCCTGCACGCTCTTGGCTTCGCGCGCCAACACCGGCTCCCTTAGCTGCTGTGCCGCCAGCTCCATGGACTCCTTGTCCGAGGGTGTACTGACACGCCAGGCCGCCACATCAATCAACAGCTCTGCCAGCAAGCGCAAGGCATCCCGACGCCGCAATACTGCCTGCTGCGCCAAATCCACCTTCAACTGCTGCAACACCCCAGCATGCGTCTCCAGCAGCACCGCCAGCTTGTCGTACAGCAAGGCCTCGCCATCCAAAGCCGGTGCCACTGTATCGAATTCCGCCAAGGCATGAAGACCCAAGCGCGCCAAGGCACTGCGCCATTCCTGCACCCGCGCCTGCGGGCTACGAACGAAATTGAGAACAGGCAGCAACGGCCGCCCGCTATAGGCCAGCAAGGTCAGTTCGTCCTTATGCTTGCTCAAGACCGGATCGCGCGCATCCACCACATACAAGCCTGCATCGCAGGATTGCAGCTTGCGCAACACGCGCGCTTCTTGCTCGAAACGGCCCTGTGCCGCTGGGGATTCCAGAAAACGACGTACCCGCTCTGGCCCATCAATACGTTCACCGGCTTGGCTGAGCTGATCCATGAAGTCCAGCAAGGCCATGCTGTCTTCCAGACCAGGAGTGTCGAACAACTCCACCAAAGCCTCGCCGTCCACCGTCAGCCTGGCGCCTTCCACATGCCGTGTGGTGCCAGGGCTATTGCTGACCTGACCGAACTCCGTGTCCCGTGTCAGGGTACGCAGCAAAGAGGTCTTGCCCGTATTGGTGTGACCCACCACCGCCAGCGTCAAAGCCGCAGCACTCATGATGGCTCCTTCAAAGACAAGTCAGGCCATTGATCGTGAATCTGCCCAGGCGCAAAGCCTGCCGCCACCAAACGCTCATGCCAGCTACGACGGCGCGTTTGATCCGGATCGGCCATGGCTTCATCCAGCAACACCACATCGGACTGCTGGGCCAATTGTGCCCATTCAACCAGCGTTGCCACCACCCCGCGATCCGGCGTCTGAGCGGCATCACAGACCATCAGCAAATGACGAGGGCTGGCAGACTGCAAGCGGCCCAGAATATCCAGACGCTCGGCCCGCGAGTCCACCCGCCCCAGATCCTGCATCTGCGCCTGCATGAAAGCAGGGGGCCAGCTATGTTCTGGTGGCAACTCCAACCCCACCACACACAGTGCATTGGCCGCCAAAGGCGTGCTTGGCTGGTTTTGAATGCGCGCCACTCTGTCGGGCGACGCCAATTCATCCACACCCGTCGGCTCGCTAACGGGCATCAAACGAGGACGCAGCTCTGCCAAACCCGGCAAGCTGTCGTCCAGACTCAGACGAGCCGTGTGCTTACGCCATTGCCACAGGCTCCAGGCCAAAGCCAGCACACGAGGCAGCAAACCGTAAGTCACCACCGCGCCCAACAGCCAGCTGGACCACAGGGCCTGAGCCTGGGCATCGAGCATTTGCAGGCCATCGCTGCTACGTATGGTGAGGGTATCGGGCAGGGCAAAGCCCAACAAGGATGGCAGGGCGCCCAGGCCTTCAACCAGCCAGACAAAGGTATCCGGCGTCAAAAGCGTGGTTTCCCAATTGAAGTGATAGCGGCGTGAGGCCAGCAGTAGCAGCAGGGTACTCAGGGCCGACAAAAAGGCCAGCACCCACAAGCTATGGCTGATCAGACCGGCCAACCAGGATTGGCTGCCCCGGCGCGCCAGCACGGCGGCAAAAGCCTGGGGAACCAGACTGGCGTCGCCTTTGACGAAGCGGCGACTGAGCCACCACCAGGCATCACCGGCCCAACTGCCTGTGCCGCTACTTTTGCCCGACCAGGCCAGGCTGAACAGCCAGAAAATAAAAGTCAGTACGTGCAGACCCAGCAACGCCCCCAAAGCCGTCACTACATTCACGGCTCGGCTGCCATCGCCCAATGCACCCGCAGCTGTACCAGCCCCGGCCAGCAAAGCCAGCACCGCCATGGCAATCAATAGAAGGCGGGCAACACGCCACCAGCGCGTCCAGGCTTGTTCCAGCCCATCGCGTCGCGCCAGCGCCAAGGCCCGAGCCGACACACGTTGGGCAAAGGGGCCGCCTGCAGCCCGCGCACGGCGCGATTCAGACAGGTCTTCAACAGGCCCCCACAGGGTCTCGCGCAAACGTATGGCTTCAACCAGAGTTTGCTGCTGCCAGGAGCCGACGGATTCAGACGGTTTCATGGCACTGGCCATCACTTAAAGAAGTACAGGTTCGTCAGGCAAGGCATTGACTGCCGCCGCGCCCGGAGTCTGCGCTGGAGCTCCTTGCTGCAAGACGGTTTCAATCGCGCTGACAGCGGCCAGCAAACCAGACAAATACTCACGCGAGGCCAGATCTTTTTCCAACTGCTGACAGATCTGCGCCCATTGAGCCTGATCGGCCTTGATACCCCGGTCTGCAATGATGTGGATACGGCGCTGACCCAAGGCCAGATACAGCAAGACGCCGGAGTTCAAGGGCGTGTCCCAGACACGCAAACGACCGAAGACCTCAAGGGCACGCTGGGCGCTATCGGCTTCATGGGCGGGCAAAACCGCTTCAATCGCCACGACCAGTTCACCACTATGGTTCTCTTCACCCTTGCGGATCTGCTCAGCCAGATGGCCCAACATTTCGGCATTGAAATGACGACGGCGCAGCCATTGGCCTTGCACCGATGCCCAACCCGACAATTCTTTCCAATTCACACTCATGTCGCTCCCCTGTGGCCTTACCAACTACCGGAAGCGCCACCGCCTCCGCTACCGCCACCACCGCCGCCGCTGCCTCCGCCAAAACCGCCGAAGCCACCACCACTGCTGCCACCATTCCCGCCAAAACCACCGGAGGAATAACCGCCCAAGCCGCCAATGACACCACCCCGGCGCGAGGCACGCCCGGAACTGGACTTGCCGCCTGCCCCAAAGAGTCGGCCAATCATGCTCAAGCCTGCACCGACAACAGCGGCAAGCAGGGCCAGGCCAATACTGCCCGACACCACCAGCGTGAACACACCAGCAGCAAAGGCGGCAAACAAAGGCGAAGCAAAAAATACAATCGCGCCTACAGCCAGCAAAGGCTCCCAGAACACACCTTCTTCACCCGACGAGGTGACAGGTGCATTTTTAGGAGGAGGGGGAAGCTCTTCGCCGTTGACCAGACCCACCAGACTATCGGCTGCGGCCTGGATACCGGCATAGAAGTTGCCTTCGATAAAACGAGGCGTCATCTGTTCGCGGATGATGCGCCCCGCCTGCAAGTCCGTGACCGCGCCTTCCAGACCATAGCCGGTCTGGATACGCATACGGCGATCATCCTTGGCCACTAGCAGCAAGATGCCATCGTCCACTTTCTTGCGGCCAATTTCCCACTGATCAAAGACACGCAACGCGTATTGTTCGATGGTTTCTTCGCCTGTGGTAGGTACCATCAGAATCACGACCTGCGCGCCCTTTTCCTGTTCCACGGCTTTGAGCTGCTGGTTCAGGGCGTCTTTTTGATCCGGGCTAAGGGTGCCCGTGGTATCCGTTACCCACCCCGCAATGGCGGGGATCGGTTCAGGTTTGGCCTGCGCCTGCGTCCAGGGCCAGCACAGCAATAACAAGGCCATCAACAAACCACAGGCCCAGACCAGCCTGCCAGAACGTGCAGACCCAGGCCCAGCAGTCAGTGCAAGATCGTGCACGTTCATGACTCCACCTCCAGAATTAATCAATACCCAGCAGGAGCGGGGGTCGCAGGAATATCAAACTTGACCTCGGGGTCGCGTGTGATTTCGCTCTGACGATCCACACCGTAGTTTTCCTTGACCTTGTAGCCAAACAGCTTGGCGGTAATCAGGGTAGGGAACTGACGGATGAACAGGTTGTATTCCTGCACCGTCTGTACATAACGGCCGCGTTCGGTGGCAATACGGTTTTCCGTGCCTTCCAGCTGCGTCATCAAGTCGCGGAACAGGCCATCGCTTTTCAGTTGCGGGTAGTTTTCCGACACGGCGATCAAACGCGATAGCGCCGAAGACAACTGATTCTGGGCTTCCTGGAAGCGAGCCATCACTTCGGGGTTGTCCAGATCATCCACTTTCATCTGAATGGTGCCGACCTTGGCGCGCGCCTCGGTAACCTGCGTCAGCACCGCGCGCTCGTTCACCATATAGGCATTGACCGAGCTGACCAGCTTGGGCACCAGTTCGGCGCGGCGCTCGTATTGATTCAAGGTTTGCGACCAAGCGGCCTTGACCTGCTCGTCCAGGCGCTGGATCTCGTTATACCCACAACCAGACAGCAAAACCGCCACGCTGCTGATAAAGACCCATCGTATCCATGATGTCATGATTTTTTTCCTGCAAAAATAAGCAGATAAACAACAAAAACGGGTTACGACCCATTTGCTCGGGCACGTGCCAAACAGAGCCCGGCGGTGCGTGCACGCCAAGCGTAAACCGCGTACCGCAGCATAACAAGTACGTCTATGGCGGCGCTTAACAATTTCTGTCAAATCCGGCAGGGCAATCCGCCTGACCGTTTACGTTTGAAGCAGGTTGTTTTAACGCTACCGCTCAAAATGATACAAGATGGTCAATGAGGATTTTTACTAATTTCACGCTATAATGGCAGATTGCGCAGCGCACCAATCACTGCGCCTCTTGCAGCAGGCGGCGTTCTTGCCCCTGCCGTGGCATTGTCGCCATAACAAAACACCTTAGCCTGGATTGGTAGGGCCCCAAAGAGGGCTTTTGGGCTAGTCACTGGAAAATTCTTGGACTCTCAAATCACTTTTGCCTCTCTTGAGCTGGCAGAACCTCTGTTGCGTGCTGTAACCGACGCAGGCTATACCCACCCCACCCCTATTCAAGCCCAGGCCATCCCCAAGGTCATTGAAGGTGGCGACCTGTTGGCTGCCGCTCAAACCGGCACCGGCAAGACCGCAGGCTTTACCCTGCCTATCTTGCACCGTCTGCTGAACAACCCTCAGCAAAACCGTAAACCAGGCCGCCCACGTGCGCTGATCCTGGCCCCTACCCGTGAACTGGCCGCCCAGGTTGAAGAATCGGTACGTTTGTACAGCCAGCACACCCGTCTGCGCTCGATGGTCATGTTTGGTGGCGTGAACATCAACCCCCAGTTCCATGCGCTGCGCAAGCCCCTGGACATTCTGGTAGCCACTCCTGGCCGTTTGCTGGACCACGTGCGTCAACGCACCGTGGACCTGACCGGCGTGGAAATCCTGGTGCTGGACGAAGCCGACCGCATGCTGGACATGGGCTTTATCCGCGACATTCGCAAGATCATCAGCCTGATGCCGGTTGATCGCCAGACTCTGCTGTTCTCGGCGACTTTCTCGGACGAAATCCGTGAACTGGCCCGTGGTTCGCTGAACAACCCTGACGAAGTGGCCGTTGCTGCCCGCAACACCACCAACGAACTGATTACCCAGCAAGTGATTCTGGCTGACCAGGCACACAAGCGTGATCTGCTGAGCCACATCATTCGCGAAAGCGGCTGGAACCAGGTTCTGGTGTTCTGCCGCACCAAGCACGGTGCCAACCGTTTGGCCGAAAAACTGTCCAAGGACGGTATGGCCGCTGAAGCACTGCACGGCAACAAGAGCCAGGCGGCTCGTACCCGTGCGCTGGCCGGCTTCAAGAACGGCAAGGTTGTGGTACTGGTTGCCACCGACATCGCCGCACGTGGTCTGGACATTGATCAACTGCCTTACGTGGTCAACTTCGAACTGCCTAACGTTCCTGAAGACTACGTTCACCGCATTGGCCGTACTGGCCGTGCCGGTAGCGAAGGCGTGGCTCTGTCGCTGGTGGATCGCAGCGAAATGCGTTTACTCAAGCAGATCGAGCGCATGACCCGCAATCCTATCGAACGCATCGTGGTGGAAGGCTGGACGCCTCCTTCGCGCGCCGCTCTGGCTGAAGAAGCCAAGGAAGACACCTACGCAGAGCGCCGCTTCAACAGCGCTCCTGGCGCTCGTGCTCCTGGTGCCCGTCGCCCTAACGGTGGTGGTCAAGGTCGCTCCGCTGAAGGCCGTGGTGGCAATGGCGAAAGCCGTCCGCGCCGTCCTGGCAACGACAACCGCCCACGTCGCAGCGCCGCTCCTGGCGGTGCAGGCGGTGGCGCAGCCCGTGCTGGCCAAGGTCGCCCCGGTGGCCGTCAAGACAGCCGCGGCCCGAACCGCAGCAACCGCAGTTCCGCACAAGCCAAAGCCTAAACCCTGCAAAGGGACTGTGCCTGCCAAAGGCGGGCACAGCGCCCGCCTTTGAACCGAGCACACCATGGCACTGAGCACCTGGCTCGCCTTTTTTGCGGCTTCCTGGGTTATTTCGTTTTCACCTGGCCCAGGTGCGATTTCCTCCATGTCCTCCGGCCTGAAATACGGCTTCAAGCGTGGCTACTGGATGGCGATAGGCCTGAATATCGGGATCATGATCCAGATATTCATCATCAGCCTGGGATTGGGCCAAGTCCTGGCGCGCTCGGAACTGGCGTTCACCACGCTTAAATGGTTGGGTGCCGCCTACCTGATTTATCTGGGCTGGAAGCAATTGCGCACCGACGCCATGCCGGTGCAGGTCACAGGTCAGGAACCCAGCGACTTTCGTATTCGCGATTTGTTGATACGGGGTTGCCTGATCAATATCACCAACCCCAAGGGTCTGGTATTTTTGCTGGCCATCATGCCCCAGTTTCTGGACTTGAATCGGCCCATGCCGCTGCAATACCTGCTGATCGCCATGACCCTGTGCTTTACGGATCTGGTGGCCATGGGTTGCTACACGTCGCTGGCCGCTCGCATGTTGCATTTGCTGCGTCAGGCCAGCCATGTCCGGCTGCTGAACCGCGTGTTCGGTTCGCTATTTATTCTGGCAGGGACGGTATTGGCCAGCGTGTCGCGTTAGCCTTGTGCACGCATCAGCTTGCCCCCAAGCTCTGCTTTACGGATAATTCGCTCACTGTTTTCCACGCGCCAGACTGGCGCTGCCACAAGGATTTTCAATGTCGTCCGGTGACATACGCTCTGAAGTCAAGAAACGCCGCACCTTTGCCATTATTTCTCACCCTGACGCGGGTAAGACCACACTGACAGAAAAACTGCTGTTGTTCGCGGGTGCGATTCAGATTGCAGGTAGCGTCAAGGCCCGTAAAGCCAGCCGTCACGCCTCCTCGGACTGGATGGAAATTGAAAAGCAACGTGGTATTTCGGTGGCCTCCTCGGTCATGCAGATGGAATACCGCGACTGCGTGATCAACTTGCTGGACACCCCCGGTCACCAGGACTTCTCCGAAGACACCTACCGTGTGCTGACCGCCGTGGACGCCGCCTTGATGGTGATTGACGCGGCCAACGGTGTGGAACCGCAAACCATTCGCCTCTTGCAAGTGTGCCGGGCCCGCAATACGCCCATCATCACTTTCGTGAACAAGCTGGACCGCGAAGTTCAAGAGCCGCTGGATGTGCTGTCGGAAATCGAATCGCACCTGGGCATGGAAGTGGTGCCGTTTTCCTGGCCTATCGGGATGGCACGTCGCTTTGGCGGTGTGTTCAATCTGCGCGCCAATCATATGCGTGTGTTCAAGCCCGGTCAGGAACGTCATGGCGAGGATGAAATCATCCCTGGCCTGGACAACCCTGTGATTGCCGAACGCTTTGGCGAGCCCTTTGCAAAGGCTCAGGAAGAAATCGAGCTGCTCAATGCTGCAGCCCCCGAATTCGATCTGGACCTGTTCCTGGCTGGCAAGCAAACCCCCGTTTTCTTTGGCTCGGCCATCAACAACTTTGGTGTGCAGGAAGTGCTGGACGCACTGGTTGATCTGGCTCCTTCTCCTGGCCCACGCGCTGCCTTGCAGCGTGAAGTGCAGCCGGACGAGCCCAAGTTCAGTGGTGTGGTGTTCAAGGTGCAAGCCAATATGGACCCCGCCCACCGTGACCGCGTGGCCTTTGTGCGCGTCAGCTCCGGCCATTTCAAGCGCGGGATGAAACTGAAAGTGTCTCGTACCGGCAAGGAAATTCGCCCCAATAACGTGGTGTCCTTCCTGTCACAACGCCGTGAACTGCTGGATGATGCCTTTGCTGGCGACATTATCGGTGTGCCCAACCACGGCATCCTGCAATTGGGCGACGTGCTGACCGAAGGCGAAAACCTGCAATTTACCGGGCTGCCTTTCTTCGCCCCCGAACTGTTCCAGTCCATTGAGGTCAAAGACCCATTGCGCACCAAGCAATTGCGTACCGGCCTGACCCAGCTGGGTGAAGAGGGTGCCATTCAGGTGTTCCGTCCCCATATGGCAGGCGGCATGATGCTGCTAGGCGCGGTTGGACAACTGCAGTTTGAAGTGGTGGCCCACCGCCTGAAAACGGAGTACGGTGTGGAAGCGCGCCTGTCGTCCAGCCGCTTCAATATGGCTCGCTGGGTAACAGCCAAAGACCCCAAGGACATGAAGAAGTTTATCGAGACCAACGCGGGCAATATTGCTTATGACGTGGTCGAGGCCACTGCCTTTTTAGCAAGCTCGCCTGCGCAGTTGCGCGTGGCTCAGGAGCTGAATCCGGGCATTGAATTCCACGCATTACGTGAACATGGTGGACACGTTTTCGGGGATGCCGTCTAATTCTGTCACAAGAGCAGGGCCGACATTTCGCTACAATGACGGCTCTTTTCTTTTAATTACGCGCATCCGGCCGACCGGATTGCCCCTGATTCAACCGAGACATCGCTTATGCCCTGGCGTTTTATCATTGCTGTCTTGCTGCTGGCCGCAGGTGCTTCAGTGTGGGGCGGCCTGGAACTGGGGAACTGGCTAATCGCGCACGGCCCTGAAAAGTCCATGGCGGTCAGCACCCCCGACCCGTCAGACTTGCCTACGCTTGATGCCGATGGCAAACCCTTTACCGCGCAACCGCCGCAGCCTTTACCCAATGGTCGCCTGGGAGTACCGCAAGCACCCACACCGATCGCTTGGGAAATTGACACGTCTACGCTGACGGAAGAAAAGCCACCTATTGCCTTGGCCACCACGTCCATTTCGCTGGAACAGGCCATTCAAATTGCCATGACCGAGCAGAACCGGGAGTTGCAAGGGATTGCTCGTGTAAACCTGGGTGGCTCCGAGCCTATCCAGCCGGTAGATGTAGGCACGCCCCCACCACCGCCACCACAGGATATTCAAGTGGCCGGCAACAATAACGGTGCCTGGCAGGCACAACTGCAGCAAGAGTTGAATGCCTGTAGCCAAAAAGGCTTTTTCGATCGCCCAAGTTGTTCCTGGGATGCTCGCAACAAGTACTGCGGTCCGAACAATGCCTGGGGCAAGGTGCCTGGCTGCCCAAGCAAGTCCTTCTAAGCTGTCTGTAGTCGCTTCCCAGGCTACGCTGCCTTTGCAATTGAAGGCTTCGTTTCCAGAGCAGGAAGCTGCCAAGGACAATAAAAAAGCACCCGTTAGTAACGGGTGCTTTTTTTGGTCTGACCAAACAAAGACTTATTCGTGGTCGCCCATCTGCGATTGCAGGTAGTTTTGCAGGCCCACTTTTTCGATCAGCTCCAGCTGTGTACCCAGCCAATCGATGTGCTCTTCGGTGTCGTCCAGAATCTTCAAGAACAAATCACGCGACACGTAGTCGCGGGTGGACTCACAGTACTCGATAGCCTCTACCACGGTCTGACGGGCAGCCTGTTCCAGCTTCAGGTCACAGCCCAGCAGTTCAGGCACGTTCTCACCGATCATGATCTTGTGCATGTCCTGCAGGTTGGGCAGGCCGTCCAGCATGAAGATACGTTCGATCAGCATATCGGCGTGCTTCATCTCGCCGATGGACTCGTCATACTCGTGTTTGCCCAGCTTGTTAAAGCCCCAATGGTTCAACATGCGAGCGTGCAAGAAGTATTGATTGATTGCTGTTAGTTCGTTCTTTAGCTGCTTGTTCAGATGCTGAATTACCACTTTATCGCCAAACATGCTGTTCTCCTGTAAATCTGACGGCGCTCCCCCCAAGGAGCCGCCGAGCCCCCACAAATGCTGCTCACGCCACAGATCGCACTCAGGCGCGATGCAGGCAAAAACACAATGGGGGATGAATGTGACAGGCTACCATGCACGCATGTGCCATGGCTTAAAAAACAGCTAAACACCCAGAAAGCGTTGCACTTTTGGGTTAGTAACAGGACCAATAACAATCATTCCCACTAACAATAGCGGGAATGGAAAATCCTGATCAAAAACACGCGCTTAGGCGCGACAAACAAGACGGCCGAACTCAGGGGCAGGGATCAGGCTGTCGTTGGCAGCGTAATCCACCCGGGCGGTTTCAAGACTGGCAATCATGGTCTGATTGGCATAGCGTCCGCCGGGCAAATAGTCCTGAGCCGTCTCCGCGCAACAGCCACAGCAAGACGCCACGCCAAGCTGACCTTGCAGGTCTGCCAGGCTGGAAGCGCCGCCACGTACTGCTTCTTGTACTTGACGCTCGGTGATCGCGTTACATATGCAGATAAACATGAGAACTATTATTATCAAGAAACCTGAAAATATCAAGAGTCATTCTCATTAAGAACTGTCTTTCCTCGATATAGCCCTAGGAATGGCTTGCAGCCTGCCCTTGCGGTCTTGGCCTGAAAACGACAGTCGCATCAATTCTGCAATAGATGGTCCATCAACAAGCGCGCGGCGGGCGACAAGCTATAGCGGCTACGCACGCACAAGGCCACGCGACGTGAGGTCCAGGGCTCCTTGATCACGCACAAGGCCAGGCCCAGGCTTTGTACATAGGACTCGGCCACAGAACGCGGCAACATGCCAATTCCAAGCCCCGCCTCAATCATGCGGCACTGGGCATCGTAACTGGTCACCTGCACGCGGCAACGCCAGGTGCGCTCCAGTTCGCTGGCGGCACGTAACAGCAGCAAATTGGGGTGACTGCCAGTGTGCATCCCCACATAGTCGAAATCCAGCGTGTCGGCAAAGGCCAACTCCCCCCGTCCTGCCAAAGGATGGGTAGCAGGCACCAGCAACACCAGCTCGTCCTGGCGATAGTCGTAGTACTCCACCTCGGCACTGCCTACGCCTCGAATCAGTACTCCCAGATCAGCATTATTATCGGCCACCGCCTGGGCGACTCCCGCACTGATACGTTCCTCCAGCGACACCCGCACTTTGGGATGCCGCGCCATAAAGGAGCTCAAAGCCTGCGGCAAAAACTGCGTGATGGACGACAGGTTGGCCGCAATCCGCACGTGCCCGGTAGCCCCGCCGGCAAAGTCGCGCATCAGCGCGCCCATGGCATCCATATCGTCCAGCAGGCGCTGGGACATGGCCGCCAATGATTTGCCCGCTGCCGTCGGATACACACCCTTGTTGCTGCGCTCAATCAGGGCTGCGCCCAGTTGCTGCTCCAGATCGCTCAGGCGCTTGCTGACCGCGGCAGGCGCAATATGAAACTGCTCGGCCGCCCCCGAGATGGTGCCGCGTTCCAGCACCAATAAAAACAGCCGTAAAGATTTGGGATCGATGTTCATAAGCCAGTATTCCATCCTAGGAAGGGCGGGTCGACAAGCACTCTGCCATCATCAATTGCGATAGCACCATCGCAATTTGACGCTGTACTCACGTCATTAGCGATGACAGACTACGCACATAATACGGAACCTGATTATTTAAGTCAGGAATAGAGAGTGAGGGGAGAAACAAGATGCGCGACAGCGACAATCTGAAAGGGGGCTTTGACGGCACCCTGCCCATGGGGCAACAGCCGGCTTTGGTCGTTATCGATTTTCAACGCGGCTTTACCGAGCCTGGCTTGACGCCACTGGCCTCGAACTGCGACAGCCAGATCGAACAAACCAACACCCTGATTCGCGCCATGCGTGGCAAGGGTCGCGTTATTTTCACCATCATCGGCTACGAAGCCCATCTGGCCGACGCCAATCTGTGGCTGACCAAGGCCTCGTCCTTGCGCTGCCTGCTGCGTGGTTCGACTGCCTGTGAGCTGGACCCACGGCTGGACTACGACCCCGAACAAGACATCATCCTGTACAAGACCCAGGCTTCCGCCTTTTACGGCACGCCGCTGCCCGCCTTGCTGGCCCATCAGGGCTGCGACATGCTGATTGTGGCCGGTGCCACCACCAGCGGTTGCGTGCGTGCCAGCGTGGTGGACAGCTTGCAGTCGGGATTTGCCCCGTTCGTGGCTGAAGATGCGGTGGCTGACCGCTCGGCAGCCCAACATCGCAGCAATCTGATCGATATGGCCAGCAAGTACGCCGAAGTCCTGCCCTCGGCAGACTTGATCGCTCATCTACACACGCTTTAAACGCGCAACAAAAAAAGAAACCACAGGAGACTCTCATGAAAAAAGCCCTGACAGCGGCGATGGCCGCCTGCACCCTGGCGCTGGGCATCTCGCCCGCCCAAGCCCAAGAAGTTGAGCTGACTTTCTCAACCTATTTGCCCCCGGCCTACGAATACGCCTGGAAACCCATCGAGAACTTCGTTCAGACCGTGGAAAAAGAAAGCCAGGGTCGCATCAAGATCAACGTGTTCCACTCCGGTCAGCTGTTCGATGGCTACGAGGAGCTGCCAGCCTTGTCGCGCGGTGACGTGGATATCGTCAACATGACCAGCACGTACCCCAGCGGCACCGTGCCAGCGCTGAACATCTTTACCCTGCCATTCCTGTTTGACAGCACGGCCCACCTGAAGCGTGCCCTGGATCAAGGTCTGTTCAAGCTGGGTGCCGAGCAGGAACTGCGTGACACCCACGATGCCGTGGTGCTGGGCCTGGCCCCTTGGGACCCGTACGAGTTTTACAGCCGCAAGGCACCGATCAACTCGGCCGCGGACATCAAGGGCAAAGTCTGGGCATCGACCAGCTCCATGGACGCACGCGCCCTGCAACTGCTGGGGGGCTCACCTACCGGCATGCCGTCTTCCGAGCTGTACCTGGCCTTTGACCGTGGCGTGATCGACGCCACCCCACGTCCCTTGCTAACCGGCATTGGCCGCAACCTGTATGAAGTGGCCAAGTACCTGTCCATCGCCAACTTCGGTATCGATGTGTCCGTGCTGACCATCAACCGCAAAAAGTGGGAATCCCTGCCACCTGATCTGCAAGAAATCATCAGCAAGGCCGCCCACCAGCGCGACGAAGAACAGTTTGAGCGCGTGAACGCCTTTGTAGGCCAGGCCCTGCAACGCTACGAGCAAGCCGGTGTGACCATCAATCGTGTTGAGCCCGCTCAACTGGCCGAAATGCGTCAGCAAACCCAAGCCGCCATTGATGAATGGAGCAAGCAGGTTGAAAACGGTCCCGCTTATCTGGAACTGATCGAAAAAACCCGCCAGCCCTGATCACGCGTGACTGCGCGCCGGACCACCAGCCGGCGCGCATCCCTCGTGTGGAGACACCATGAATCCACTTATTCATTTTCTGGGCGCATTTGCGCGCGGTAGCAACCGGCTCGCCATTCTGGTGGCCGAAGTTGCACTGGCCGCTCTGATGATTGCCTGCACCTACGGCGTCATTGCACGCTACGTCTTTAATAGCCCCAGCATCTACATCACCGAAGTGTGCGTGTACTTGCTGCTGGTCTGCTCCTGGCTGTCCATCGGCTGGGTTCACCTGGAAAACCGCCACGTCAGCGTGGAAGCCTTCCACATGCGCTTCTCGCCACGCGGCCAGCGCCTGGCCACCTGCATTTCGCAGCTGTGCATCTTGTTCTTCTGCCTGGTGCTGCTGTGGGCCGGTATTTCCGTGGTGGAAACCGCGATTTCCCGTAACTACCGCTCGGCCTCCATGCTGCGTTTCCCCCTGTGGATTGCCTACGGCATGATCCCATTGGGTGGCACCTTGCTGGGCCTGGCTGCTCTGCGCCAGCTGTTCATCCCGAACAGTGTGGAATCCAACGACAGCATCAAGGAGTTCTGACATGGATTCCATGCTCATTTTCAGCCTGATGATGGCCTGCTTTGCCATCCTGATGGTTATCGGCACCCCCATTTTTGCCGCACTGGGTGTCGCCAGTGTTTCCGGCATTCTGATGAAATCCGGCCTGGGCGGCCTGGACGTCATTCCCGCCACCTTGCACCGCGGCATGGCCAGCTATTCCCTGATCGCCATTCCGCTGTTCATTCTGATGGGTGAGGTCATCGCCCGCACCAGTATCGGCGGCAAGTTGTATCAGCTGTTCTATCTGTGGCTGAACCGCCTGCCCGGTGGTTTGGCTGTAGCCAGTGTGGGCAGCTCGGCCGTTTTCGGTGCCATGAGCGGGGTCAGCGTGGCGGGTGCCGCCACGATTGGTCGCTTTGCCATTCCAGAAATGCTCAAGCGTGGTTACTCGCCCAGCCTGTCTGGCGGCACGATTGCTGCGGCCGGTGCCCTGGCTTTGCTGATTCCACCCAGCATTGGCTTTGTGCTGTATGGCGAAATGGCTGACCAATCCATCGGCAAGCTGTTCATTGGTGCCTTGCTACCCGCCTTGATGGTCACCGTCATGATGGTGATCTATGTCGCTCTGGTTGCGATATTCAAACCAAAGTCCGCACCGCGCAATTCGGAAGTCGTTACCTGGGCACAGAAACTGGCCGCCCTGAAAGACATCTGGGCCGCTTCCTTGCTGATTCTGCTGGTGCTGGGCACGATCTATCTGGGTATTGCTACTCCGACAGAAGCGGCCGGCATTGGTGCTGCAGGGGCATTCATCATTGCCATTGCCTACAAGGAAATGAACTGGCGCACGGCTTTGCAGATCCTGCGCTCCACCGCCGTCACCAGTGGCATGATTTTGCTGATTCTGGCCGCCGCGCTGCTGTTTGGCTACATCATGACGCGTCTGATGATTCCGCAAAAGCTGGTCACGCTGATTACGGCTTCGTCTCAACCGGCGTGGGTCATTCTGATATTCGTTCTACTATTTCTTATTGTGATCGGCATGTTCCTGGATATTGTTTCTCTTATCCTGATCACCACACCTGTTTTACTGCCTGTTATTGTGGCGCTGGGCTACGATCCATTATGGTTTGGCATTGTGATGATTATTGCCTGCGAAATGGCCGTCATTACGCCGCCGGTGGGTTTGAACCTGTATGTGATCAAGGGCATTGCCCCACAAATATCGCTACAGCAGATTACACGCGGGGCTCTGCCCTTTGTGGCACTGGAAATTTTGGCGATTGTGATTTTGACAATCTTCCCCGAAATCATTCTTTGGTTACCCAGAACGCTTTAAAAAATAAAACCCGCTTCATGCGGGTTTTTTTTATTTTCCATCCACGCTTTTTACGATGGCAGCATAATATTTGATTGCTTTTCTACTTTCTTTTTCTATCCCAGAATCAATAACTGGAGGAAACAGAAATGGATAAGAACAGCTTTACCGAACCCCCGCTCAAAGGCATCAAAGTCCTGGAGCTGGGTTCCTTGATTGCCGGCCCCTATGCCGGTAGCCTGCTAGCCCAATTCGGGGCCGATGTCATCAAGATCGAACCGCCTGGCAAGGGCGACCCGCTACGCCGCTGGCGGCAGTTGCACAAGGACACCTCCCTGTGGTGGCGCGTACAAAGTCGCAACAAGCGCTCCATTGCGCTGGATCTGCGCCAGCCCGAGGGCCAGGAAATTGCCCGTGAACTGGCCTTGCAAAGCGACATCGTCATTGAAAATTTCCGCCCCGGCGTGCTGGAACGCTGGGGCCTGGGCTGGGAAACGCTGCACGCACTGAACCCACGCCTGATCATGGTGCGCGTCTCCGGTTATGGACAGGACGGCCCCTATCACCGTCGCCCCGGCTTTGCCGCCATCGCGGAATGTATGGGTGGCCTGCGTTATGGCACCGGCTATCCGGATAGGCCCCCTGTACGAGCCGGTGTCAGCCTGGGCGATACGCTGGCTTCGCTGTACGGCACGATTGGCGCGCTGCTGGCCATGCACCATCTACGTCAGGAAGGCGGGCAGGGGCAGATGATTGATGTGGCCTTGTATGAATCTGTCTTTGCCATCATGGAAAGCCTGATTCCAGACTATCAACTGAACGGTCATCAGCGCGAACGTACCGGGGCCAGCCTGCCCGGCATCTCCCCCTCCAACACCTATCCCACCGGCGACGGCAAATGGGTAGTGATTGCCGCCAATAGTGACGCCATTTTCATCCGTCTGATGCAGGCCATGAACCGTCCTGATCTGGCCAGCGATCCGCACCTGTCCGACAACGCCGGACGGGTGGAACACAGCGCCATGCTGGACCAGACGATTGGCGACTGGACAGGGGCCCGCAGCCTGGAAGAGGTGTTGAGCGTGCTGGATCAGGCTGAAGTCCCCAGCGGCAGCATCTACACCGCCGCCGACATTCTTGATGACCCGCATTACCAGGCCCGCGGCATGCTGGAGAAACACACCTTGGAGGACGGCCAGGAACTGACCATACCCGGCATCGTCCCCAAGCTAAGCCGCAGTCCCGGTGCCACCCAATGGTTGGGGCCGGAGTTGGGTGAACACACAGACAGCATCCTGCAAGAACTGGGCATGAGCCCGGAGCGCCGCCAAGCTCTGCGTGAACAAGGAATCGTGGAATGAGTACCGTGTTATTAACTGATGTCACCTTGCGTGACGGCCTGCAAATTGTGCCACGCTGGGTGCCTACGCCGGACAAGCTGCGTATCGCGCAAGCACTGCCTCGATGCGGCGTGCGCAAGATAGAGCTGACGTCCTTTACCTCGCCCAAAGCCATCCCATCCCTGGCGGATGCCGACGAGCTGGCTAGCCTGACCGCGCGCGCGCCCCAAGTCTGCTACACCGCCCTGGTTCCCAATCTGCGCGGTGCACAGCGTGCTTTAGCGGCCAATATGGACGAGCTGAACTTTGTATTTTCGGCCTCTGAAGCGCATAACCTGGCCAATCTGCGCATGAACATTGCGCAATCACTGGCCCAGCTGGAGCAAGTGCTGGAAGCGGCGGGCAAAACGCCAGTCAACGTGTCCCTGTCCACCGCTTTTGGCTGCCCCTTTACCGGCGCCGTCGCCCCCGCGCACGTGATTGCACTGATGCAACAAGTGCAACGCATGGGAGCCAGCTCCGTCAGCCTGTGCGATACCACCGGCATGGGCTCGCCCGCCGATGTGGAACGTCTGACCCAGGCTGCCTTGAGCTTGTATGGTGAACAAGGCGTCACCGCCCATTTCCATGACACCCGCGGGCTGGCCCTGGCCAATGCCTGGGCCGCGTATCGCGAAGGAGGGCGTCGGTTTGACGCAGCCTTGGCCGGTTTGGGCGGTTGCCCTTACGCCCCCGGTGCCAGCGGCAATGCCAGCCTGGAAGATCTGGCCCATATGTTCCAAATCAGCGGTGTGGAAACAGGCTTGAGTCTGGAAGCGCTCCAGCCCTTGGCCGAAGAAATCGCAGCCCTGACGCAAGAGCCCGTTCAAAGTCGCCTGCACAAAGCAGGACCAGCCTACGCCTTGAAGGTGTGCCAACCATGAGCACGGCCCGCACCCTTTTTCAAAAGCTCTGGGATGCACATCGCGTTGCGACGGTAGACGATGAGCATGATCTGATCTACATAGACCGCCAGTTATTGTACGAAGTCACCAGTCCGCAAGCCTTCGAGAGTTTGCGCTTGGCCGGACGCCAAGTGCGTCGCCCGGAAACTGCGCTGACCACGGTGGACCACAACGTGCCCACGCACCGCCGCAATCAGCGTCTGGAAGACCCGTTGGCGCAGGCACAGATCGACCAGATGGAGATCAATAGCCGGGAGTTTGGCCTGCGCTACTTTGGCCTGGATGACGAGCGCCAGGGCATCATCCACGTGATCGGACCCGAGCAGGGCATGACCTTGCCCGGCTCCAGCATCGTGGCAGGAGATTCCCATACCAGCACGCATGGTGCGTTTGCGGCCTTGGCCTTTGGCATTGGCACCTCCGAAGTGGAGCATGTTCTGGCCACGCAATGCTTGGCCGCAAAACGCATGCGCAGCCTGCAGGTCGATGTGCAAGGTGAATTGCCTGCCACCAGCACCGCCAAGGATCTGGTCCTGCACATCATTGCCCGCATGGGTGCGGATGGAGGACGGGACTGTGCCATCGAATTTACCGGCCCCGCCATCCGTGCCTTGTCCATGGAAGGGCGCATGACCTTGTGCAATATGGCGATCGAAGCGGGGGCCCGTATTGGTCTGGTCGCTGTGGACGACAAGACCCTGGACTATGTGCGCGGCCGCCCCTTGGCACCAAAAGGAGAGGCATGGGACAAGGCAGAGCAGTACTGGCGCACGCTGATCAGCGATGAAGGCTGCCAATACGATCAGCATTTGCTGATCGACGCCACGCAGGTTGCCCCCACAGTCACTTGGGGCACATCGCCCGATATGGCGGCGGCCATCGACCAGCTTGTACCTGATCCATTAGCCGCTGCCACGGGCAAACAAGCTGATGCCCAACGCGCCTTGAACTATATGGCTTTGCAGGCCGGGCAGCCGTTGGCAGGCATCACCATAGACCGGGTGTTCATCGGTTCCTGTACCAATGCGCGTATTGAGGACCTGCGCAGCGCCGCTGCCATGGTCAAAGGCAAACGCGTAGCCAGCACAGTGCTGCAAGCTTTGGTCGTACCCGGCTCGGGTCTGGTACGCCGTCAGGCCGAGCAGGAAGGCCTGGACCAGATATTCACGCAAGCCGGCTTTGAATGGCGCGAGCCGGGCTGCTCCATGTGCCTGGGCATGAACGAAGACCGCCTGAACCCGGGCGAGCGCTGCGCCTCCACTTCCAACCGCAATTTCGAAGGCCGGCAGGGCGCCTTGGGACGTACACACCTGATGAGCCCCGCCATGGCTGCTGCCGCTGCAATTGCGGGCCATCTTGTCGATATCCGTAACTGGGACGCCGCATGAACACACCTTTTACTTCCGTGCGCTCGCGCCTGATTGCGCTGGACCGTGCCAATGTAGACACCGACGCTATCTTGCCCAAGCAGTACATGACATCCTTGTCGCGCACTGGCTTTGGTCAATATGCCTTCGACAACTGGCGGTACACGGACATTGGCTACCCCGGCAAACCACTGGACGAGCGTGAACCCATCAACAGTTTTTGCCTTCATCAACCGCATGCACAAGGAGCCCGGATTCTGCTGGGACGCGAGAACTTTGGCTGCGGGTCCAGCCGTGAACACGCCGTCTGGGCACTGAAGGATTTGGGTATTTCAGTGCTGATCGCCACTTCATTTGCAGACATCTTTCGCAATAACTGCTTTAAAAACGGTCTGTTGCCATTACAACTCAACACCGACCAGGTAGATGCCCTGTTTGTCACCGCCACCACTCATCCCTGGGCTGAATGGATGGTCGATCTGGAGGCGGGCATGTTGATCGGCCCCGATCAGCACATTCACTTCCAGATAGAACCGGAACGCCGACGCCGTTTGCTGCTAGCGCTGGATGACGTCAGCGTGACGGAGCAAAAGCTGGAAACTATTCGGGCTTACGAACAGCAGCGCAAGAAGCAGGAGCCTTGGCTATTTAATTGAGCGGAGCAGATGGCTGCAAAGGAGGGCTTTTGCAGGGCATGTTCATATGTGCGCGCAGGCCCTGTTTGTTTATTGTTTTGACGTCCAAGGCTGCGAGTTGCTCGGCCAGGCTCGCCAGGAACCTTTGACCTGCTGTAGCCCGTTTTCCTAGACCCCAGCCGCTGCCCGCATCTTGCGCTGGGATGCCGGTGCCAAACCTTCCGCTTCCCGATATTTAGCCACCGTACGGCGCGCCAAAGTCAGGCCCTGAGCCTGCAAGAGATCGGTAATCTGCTGATCCGACAAAGGCTTGGCTGGCGACTCGTCACGAATCATCTGTGCGATCTGTGCCCGTACCGAAGCCGCCGACAGATCAGCCTTGCCATCAGCACTGGCCAAGGCCACGGTAAAGAACTGTTTAAGCTCCATCACCCCATGCGGTGTTTGCATGTACTTTTGCCGCGTTGCACGAGAAATCGTGGACTCGTGCAAATCCAGCTCGGCTGCCAGATCGGCCAATTGCATGGGTTTGAGCGCCGACACACCTTGCGTGAAGAAGTCCTGCTGCATCTGCACAATCGCTTGAGCCACCCGCAAAATCGTCACGAAACGGCTGTTAACGCTGCGCAGCAAGCCGGTCGCTTTTTGGCGCTCTGCCAGCAAGGCAGGGTGCGCTTCAATTTCGTAATCGTGCAGATTCACCAATTGCAGGCGTGGCACAGCCAGGGGATTCAAGGCCGCCTGCCAATTGTCCTTGCCGCGAATCAACAGCACATCGGGTACCACATAAGCCGAGACGTCCTGCGTCCAGGCCCGCCCCGGCTTGGGGTCCAGCTTCAAGACCAGATGATGGGCGCGCTCGACCAGCTCGGCCGAATAGCGGCCGGCACAGCGCTGACGCAACTGACTGGGAGAGGCCAGAATTCCGACATGCTCGCGCACCAGATAGCGGGCGCAGTCGAGCAAGGCAGGTTCCAATTGCTGAGCCTGTTGCATCAGTTGCAAGTCCAGGCACTCGGCCAGATCCCGCGCACCGACACCGGCCGGGTCCAGGGACTGCACCTGGGCCAGCGCACAGCGCAAGTCACTTTCATCAATATCCAGCTCGTCGGGCAGGCAGTCCAGCACCTCTTCCAGCGAGACGGGCAGGTAGCCGTTATCGTCCAGTTCATCGATCAATAACTGCGCCAAAGCGCGGTCACGGTCGCTCAAACGCAACAGTCCCAGCTGCTCGCTTAAATAAGCAGCCAGGTCCTGGGCAATGGCCGATTCGGGAGTCCAGTCAGGGTCGTCCGAATCCCCCTGATGTTTGGGAAACTCAAGGCTCGCCCACGAGGATTCCGCCTCGCCCGAAGCGGCTTCGGGCAATGGCTCGGCGGCGACATCCGTCTGCACGTCCAGACGTTCCAGCAAGGGGTTATCCAGCAAAGCTTGAGCCAACTCCTGCTCCAGCTCGGCCCCCGATAGCTGCAACACTTTAATAGACTGTTGCAATTGCGGCGTCAAAACCAGCGTTTGCTGCTGGCGTAAATCTAGTGACTGACGCGTAAGCATAGGTACAATCGTTTCCATGAAAACTGACAACGCCCAGACACCCACCGCCAACGATAGTCAGGCTCTGCGCAGCACACTGTTCAAGCTGTGCGCCACGGCCACTATTATCTGCACCGTAGTCACTATCGTGGTCGCCATTATCTGGTGGGACCTGCTCAACCGTCTTATCAGCTTTGGGCGTGGCCTGGATTACTCCGGCCTGCAGGCCTTGAGCATTCAAAACCTGGCGCTGATCAAGCAGTACAACCCGTTTTTCTGGTGGACGGTAGTGGGCGTCATAACCCTCATTATTGCCTATCTTTTGTATGGCTTCGTACAAGGGGTCATGCGACGCAACCAGCAACGCATTATCGACGAGTCCACGGTGGCTCAACTGGCCCGATCACTCAGCCGTCCGGCCCGTGAAGTGATTTTGTGGTGCTGGCCCGACCAGCGCAGCCCGTTGACTGTGGGCGATTTACAACGAGCCCATAGCGAGTTGCGCTCCGGACGTTTTAGCAAAATCGAACTGGCCGAGCAGCAAAGCCGCCTGCTGCAAGCCGACTACGAACGTCACGAGCCACAAGCCTAAAGCTTGCCTTCCTGTTTTTTTTGTGTTTGACTAACGGTCATGACTCACGCACGCCAATTCTCCTACGCCTGCCAAGGTTTCAGCCCCGCCGCTGAAGCAGCCTTGTCGCGTTCCGTGCGTGAAGGCCGTTCTTCGGCCCCTGCCTCCAGCCTATCCCAGCTGCTACTACTAGCGTCCGGTTGCCGGGCCTAGTGTCCCGTGGCAGTTCGGCAGCCAATACTCAGCCACATCTACGTCATTTGTGCCGCCACCGGCCTACGTAAATGCTGCAATCGCTGGTGACGGCAAGAAGTAATCAACACTTTTTGTCCGACAGGTATCCCCATGGCAATGCTGAAAAACCCCTCTCAAAAGTATCGTCCTTTTGTCGCCTTTGATCGCGACTTCGCTGAACGCACCTGGCCTTCCAAGCGCATTACCAAAGCGCCTATCTGGATGAGCACGGACTTGCGTGACGGCAATCAGTCCCTGATCGAGCCCATGAACGTGGCTCGCAAACTGCGCTTTTTCGAGCAACTCGTCAAAATCGGTTTCAAGGAAATCGAGGTCGGTTTCCCATCCGCATCGCAGACCGACTTCGATTTCGTTCGCAAGCTGATCGACGAAAACCGCATTCCTGAAGATGTCACCATCATCGTCCTGACGCAGTCGCGCGAAGACCTGATCAAGCGCACGGCTGAAGCGGCTGCCGGTGCCAAACGCGCCATCATTCACTTGTACAACGCTTGTGCCCCCGCCTTTCGCAAGATTGTTTTCAACTTGAGCAAGGACGAGATCAAGGAAATTGCCTTGACCGGTACACGCTTGGTCAAGAACGAAGTGGCCAAGTATCCGCAAACCCAATGGGGTTACGAATACTCGCCCGAAGTGTTCAGCACTACCGAGCCCGAATTTGCTCTGGAGGTGTGCAACGCCGTCGTGAAAGCATGGGGCCCAGCCGCTGACGAACGTGTCATCCTGAACTTGCCCGCTACGATTGAGGCCACCACGCCCAATATGTACGCCGACCAGATCGAATGGATGCACAACAATCTGGAACAGCGCAACAACGTCACCTTGAGCGTGCACCCGCACAACGACCGTGGCACTGCGGTCGCTGCCGCTGAACTGGCTGTGATGGCTGGCGCGGACCGTATCGAAGGCTGCTTGTTCGGTAGCGGCGAGCGCACCGGCAACGTTTGCCTGGTGACCTTGGCCCTGAACTTGTACACCCAGGGCGTGGACCCTGAACTGGACTTCTCGGACATCGACGAAGTGCGTCGCACCGCCGAGTACTGCAACCAGTTGCCCGTGCACCCACGCCACCCTTACGCAGGCGACCTGGTCTTTACCGCGTTCTCCGGCTCCCACCAGGACGCCATCAAGAAAGGTTTGGCTCAACAAAAAGCCGACGAAATCTGGGAAGTCCCTTACCTGCCTATCGACCCGGCCGATCTGGGCCGCAGCTACGATGCGGTGATCCGCGTCAACAGCCAGTCGGGCAAGGGCGGTGTGTCCTACTTGCTGGAACAAGAGCACGGTCTGGTCTTGCCACGCCGCATGCAAATCGAATTCAGCCGCGCCATTCAGCGCGTCACCGACTCTTCCGGCAAGGAAGTGACGCCTGCAGATGTGTACGGCATTTTCGAATCCGAATACCTGAACTGCAAGAAGCACTACAAGCTGCTCAAGCACAACATCATCAGCCAGCCTCACGCCGACAGCGGCCAGCAATTCACGATTGAAGTGGATGTGGAGCACGACGGCCAGGTTCGCACCCTGAAGGGTTCGGGCGAAGGTGCGATCTCTGCTTTTGTGAATGCCTTGGATCTGTCTATCAAGATCATGGACTACAACGAGCACGCCATCGGTTCCGGTGCTGAAACCCGCGCTGCCGCTTACGTGGAAATGCGTATCGGCGACAGCCCATCGGGCTTTGGTGTGGGCATCCACGCCGACATCGTGACTTCCTCCTTCCTGGCGATCTTGAGTGCGGTTAACCGCCACACCATCGCCCAGCAAGAAGCTGAAGCCACCACGGCTTAATACCGTCTTCATGTCGCGACTTGGGTGGTGATCCCACCCAAGCGCCCGCCCGGTTCACCATAACCGCGCCTGACCCGCTTTCGCAGCCCGGCTTATCGTCGCTCTGCCCGCAACCCGCCCACAAGGCGGGTTTTTCGTGGGCGGGCCATTAGATTGTGGCCCCCCGCCGTAGGTAAACCGGACTGGGCCAGGTCGGACTGGACCTGGTCAGTTTGAATAGCCCGGTTGGTTCGGCTGTTCGGCTGTTCGGCTGTTCGGCTGTTCGGCTGTTCGGCTGTTCGGCTGTTCGGCTGTTCGGCTGTTCGGCTGTTCGGCTGTTCGGCTGTTCGGCACCAGAGCGTAAAACCAATGCTCGTGGCACAGTACAAATGGCTGTGCCAATATGCCTCTAAACGGCCAATCTCACCACACGGAGCTTGCCCCCTGTTTAGCCGCAATCCACTTGAAGACGGCTAAAGTCCTTGGCGCGCAGCTTGTCCTCCTCAATAAAGGCCATCAAGCGGGCACCATCCTGCCAGCACCAGTTCAACTCATCATGGGACTGCAAGGTCAGCAGTGAACGCCATGGCGACTGACTGGGATACTCGTCCTGCGTTGGCGTAGGGTCATAGCCCAGGCTGTCCCAAGAGGGGCGACCCAGCAGATAGTCGCGCGGCAAGTCGCCGCTTTCTTCCAGCTCCTCAAACCAGTCATACAGCTCGTCCATATCCACTGGCCAATCCTTGCGCAGCTCTTCATGGCGAGGAATATCAATGCAGTTTTCGAACAGCACTTCCCGACTTGCTGTACCCCAGTCATGAGGGGCCTGAAGTTCTTGAAAATCAGTGGTGTCCGGCCAGTAAAAAGCCTTCAGATAGTCCTCGTCGCGCCAGAAAATGACGTCTTCCTGATCCATACCGTAAAACAGCGACAGCAGCCCGCTCGTGGGCAAGTCCGCTGGGCGATCCGGTCCTTCCGGCAGCTCCGCAAAATTGATCTGGCCGACAAATAAATATTCACCGTCCGGATGCTCGGGCCAAGTAAAGCTTGGAGGAACCATAGGTTGGCCACCAAAGCGGCTTTGCAAAGGCTGACCCTGGTCTTTCCCCAAACGGATGGCAACCGCCGGTTGCGCCAGGTCCAGGAAATACTGTTTATGCGCTTGCAGCGCAGGCGAGGCATCAAGGTACTTTTCTAGCGTGTTCAGATCCATGGCGCTGGGAAGGAAGAAGTTGAAGATGGTGCAGGCAAGGATAAGGGTGTCACAGCACACACGGCAACCCTTGCCGAAGAATCAGAAAGAAAAAAAACCGGCCCAAGAGCCGGTTTTTGTTTGCCTTGCCGCAGATCAGTACGTGACCGCCAAACCCGGCAAATCCACAGTAACTTGCATGGAGCCCACCGCTTGCAAGCAATGGCGTGCAAATTCCTGGGCGCGCTCATCGTCTTGCGACAGCAGCGTGTAACCCAGGGCATCGGCCACGCCCATAATCTTGTCCAGCAACAGCACTTTGCCGCTGGCCCGCAGGGGTTCACAGCCAAGCTCTTGCCAGGTGCGATCAAACCAGTCACGCGATTGCTTGCCGCTGTCCGCGTCAATGGTTTGTATAGGAGTGACCAGCTCTATGTGCTGGCGAGGACTAAAGATCACAAGCACCATAGCGCTCATAGACGATCTCCGAAAAAAAATAGATCAACTTTGGAGCTTAAGCAAAGAAGGCCTGCCAAATTGTCGGCAGGCCGACATTCCAGGGACTACCAGGAGCTATCAGCCGGTTCCCACATCACCGGCACGCCAGTGTTATTCGCCTGGCGCAACATATCCAGCAAAGGATAGGCGCGTTGGCTGAAACTCACGGCCTGTGAAATCGGGTGTTCCTTTTCATCGTCTTCGTCCTCGTGGGGCGAATGCTTGTTTTCCCGGTCCTGCCCGATCGCTCGCTCAATATTGCCAATAGCTTCGGACAGTTGCTCTGCCGTGAACACGCCACGCTCGGGCAAACCATCAGGATAGGAACGCCCCGCGGCCCGGAGAATAGGCATGGCATGTTCAGAGAACATCAGAACATCGGCAGCGGCTTTGCTTTTAAAGACGACTAGCATACGGTTTCTCCTTATGGATCTTTGTGTTTCCGATTCGACTTTCAGGATACACACCCCTGCAAGATAGCAGGATTTTCCCCGTCTTGGAGAGTCCTTCATGCCTGCCGCGTTTCTGCCATGGTTAATCTTGCTCTTGACCACCTTGCCGTCCCTGGTCTGGTCACAAAGCTCGCTTGAATGCCCATTGCCTCCATCTTCCACCCGCTGCGCACCAGCGGCCGCCTTGGGAGAACAGGCCGAGCCCGCAACGGATATGGGTTTGCTCAATCCCGTGGATTTGCTCAGCGGACAAAAATACCAAAGCGATACAGACCTGCCGCTAAGCCAGGCCTGGCCTTTGCTGCAATTGCAGCGCCATTGGAATGGGCAGGGGCGAAACCCCACGCCGACACTTGGGCAAACTGGCTGGGCCTTGAATTACGACCTGCAATTGCGGCAGCAAGGCCATGCCTTGTTCATGCCGGATGGAAGGCAAACGCGCTTGTACCCACCTGCACAGCGGCAAAGTTCGGGCTGGTTCTGGCAAGGGCCGAATGGTTTGATTCTGCGGTTTGATGAGCAGGGCTGGTTAATCCATGTGCGTATATCTACCCAGCAGTGGCTGGATATAGAACGTTTTGCGGGCACGCATCCGCAGGCGTATGCGGTTAACACTGTCCGTAATCATTTGGGCCAAGCGCTGGTGTTTGACTGGAAAAGCCAAACGCAGGAGTCGATGTCGCTACCAGGGGTGGAACAGAGCAAAGAACCAGGACAAAACCAAACTCAAGTTCAGGCATCAGGACAGGTTCAATCCCAAACTAAAACCAGTTCCCTGACCCATGTCACAAGGGCGGTAAGGGCAGCGGGAACGGCCGCAGTAGCAGCAGCGACGACGGAGGCAACTACGGCTACGGCTACGGCTACGGCTACGGCTACGGCTACGGCTACGGCTATCAATATTAAAACCCCGGCCGGGCCATTTCGCTTGCTTCTGGAGCGGCAGAATCAACAAATCTGGCTGGCCAGCGTCAGCCGTCCGGACGGCATGCAACGTCTCTATCATCCAGCCCCCACACCTTGGTCGCACCGTTTGGGTGGCAGCAGCCTGCAAGCACCGGGGCAAGCCCCTCAGCCAATCCAACAATGGGAGTACGACGCCCAAGGCCGAGTCAATAGGTTGATCTCCCACGCCTTCAAGCAAGACTGGACGGCACGCTATGAGCCGGGTCTGAGCGAATGGTCCATAGGTACGGAGCGACATCGCTTCCATTACCGAGACCATCAAGGCCTGCAGCGGCTACAAAAACTGGAAAGCCGCTTGTGTAGGGACTGTCCGGCCCACAGCACGGAATGGCAATATGACCCACAAGGGCGCTGGTTGCAGGCCGGACCTTGGACAGCGCAACGCCGGGCAAATGGAACGCTCTCTCGACTGGAGAAAAGGCAGGGCGGCTGGGGAGCATTACGTTTGGAGCTGAATGAAAAAGGGCGCTTGCAAAGTTGGGCAACCAGCCAGCATGGAAGCGAAACACGGCGCTGGAACCCGAATGGCAAACTGACGCACCTCGAATATGCCGAAGGAGGCGCGCTCCAAATTCAATACGACCAACAGGGACGCCTGAGCAGTCTTGAGCATCAGCAAGGTCAGGACACTGAACGCAGTGAGCTGGACTGGCTCGGGCCTGGCGCGCTGCGTATTCGTCATCCCACAGAAACGCAATGGCTCAAATTGCGGGCCGGTTTACTACAAGAGC
Organism: Alcaligenes sp. EGD-AK7; assembly: GCF_000465875.3. NCBI lineage: Bacteria > Pseudomonadati > Pseudomonadota > Betaproteobacteria > Burkholderiales > Alcaligenaceae > Alcaligenes > Alcaligenes sp. EGD-AK7. The sequence continues at coordinate 114,488 of NZ_AVOG02000034.1, forward strand.
GCCGCTTGGAACGCCGCCATAGTCCCGGCCAACGCTGGACCGAGCGCTTTGAGTACGACGAGCAGCGCAAGCTGACGCGGCACACCCTGCCGGAAGGTGGCCAGCTACGCTATCACTGGGACAAAAACGGACGATTGCTGTCTCTGGAGTGGATCAAGCAAACCGGGCAAAGCCAGACCGTGATCCACGCACAAGAGGTGGGCTATGCCTGGGGCAATGGCCTTCAACTGATCAGCCATGCGAACAGCACCGGGCAAGCAGTGGATTTGATGCTTTTGCAGCCGGATGGCAAACCTGCCTGGACACAAGCCCGCCGTCTGGATGCCCAAGGCAGGGTGCTGGAGGATCGTCATGAATACCCGCTGCTACAGCAAACCCGTCATTGGCTGTTGCACTACGACGCCCAAAGCCGGCTCATCGCTTTCCGCCAGGACCAGACAGAACCCGAACAGTGGCTGGCCTGGAGCCACAACGGTGGCCTTGCTGCACGCCACCCGAAGCCAGCCGCCTCCATTCAGCGTTCTTCCTCCGGCACGGCGAAAGCCGTCGGAAACCTGAATCTGGACTACGGCCCCAACCGTCGCTTGAAGCGTGTGCAAACAGCAAGCTCCACACTGGTCGAATACCGGCACGATGCCTTTGGCCAACGCATCTGGCGCCAGCAAGGCAATCAGGAGCGTGCCTTCTTCTTTCACGGCCAGCAATTAATGGCTGAGCTGGATTTACCAGCTACACCCGGCCAGCTCATCTCCCGGCGCTATCTGTATGCCGGGCTGACACCAATAGGCATGATTGTTTATCAGCCAGACGGACAAGGGCAGCTGTATTACCTGCATAGTGATTTGATGGGAGCTGTGCGGCTGATTAGCGATCAGCAAACCCAGCCGGTTTGGGCTGCCGACCTGAACCCTTTAGGACAGGCCGAACCTTTGCTTGAAACCCTGGAATTCAATCTACGTCTGCCGGGGCAGTACGCGGAATCGGCTACCGGCTGGCACGACAATCTCTTGCGTACCTATCTACCCGATCACGGACAGTATCTGGAAGCGGACCCGTTGGGGCCCTGGCCACAAACCCAGGCCGTGGGTTACGCACAGCAACAGCCTTTGCGTCATATTGATCCCACCGGCCTGCTCCTGTTCGCCTTTGATGGCACACGACAGGCTCCTATTACCAATAGCAATGTGTGGAAACTGTCGCAGTTGTATCAGGATGGGGCGGTGCATTATGCCGCAGGGCCGGGTGATCCAGTCACCCTGAACTGGGATGCACTGACTGCTTGGCGAGCAGGGCAGATTCTGGAGTCGCAATGGAACAATTTTCTGAATCGCATGCAGGAACAAGGCCCGGCTCCTAACGCTGTACCCGTGGACTTGCTGGGTTTCTCTCGGGGAGCGGCACTGGCACGAGACTTTTCCAATCGAATTCTGGACCACGTGCAGCAGGGCTGGTTTGTGCTGAATGATCCGCAGCGCGGCGCCATCCGTGCCTGCATCACGCCCCGTTTTTTAGGGCTGTTCGACACCGTGGCCCAGTTCGGGCTGGGAGGCGGCAGCAACTCCCAATACCGCCTGGGTGTGTCTGACGCCTGGAGCTGGGTTGCTCATGCCGTCGCCATGCATGAACACCGCGCCTACTTCCCTTTAAGCGCCCTGGCAGAGGCCATGAATACCGTGGAAATGCCTTTTATCGGCGCGCACAGCCAAATTGGCGGCGGTGTGCTGCCTGATGAAGACGAAGAAACCATCAGCGATCTGGATAAGGTAGCGCTGGCCTGGATGCATTGGCAGGCCAGGGCGACGGGCCTGACGCTGGCGGAACTGGCGCACACAGACCTTAGCGTCCTTCACCCTGTATTACTGGACATGCGCCTGCCTGGGCTGCGACTGACTAAAGGCAGTTTGCGGGGTGTGGACTATCACGGAGCGGGTCGAAACCTGATGTATCAGGACCTGCATCCACGTCTGGGGCAGGCTACCCAACAATCCATTGAAACCGTGATCAAACGCCATAACAGCTGGCGCATCCGTCCCGGAAATCAAGTGGGTTGGGTAGACATGGACGCTTACGATACGTGGTTACATAACCACCTGGGATGGGAGCGCCAGGCTTCTTGAAAAGAATTTGGCGTCAAATCACGCTATCATGTGGGGCTATCCGGCGGGCCAATGTCGCGCCTTCCATCTGGGGCGTGTTCCACACGCCGCAGTTGTCTTTCTACCAATCCAGACCTTTCCTATGCTTGCTGAGCAACAATCTCAATTAATCGCCTGCCTCCAGGCTGCCGTCCGTGCCATCTTGCCCCAGGCTGAACCCAACATCACGCTGGAGCGCCCCAAAGTGGCTGCGCACGGTGATGCTGCCTGCAATATTGCCATGCAACTGGCCAAACCAGCCGGTCGCAACCCGCGCGAGCTGGCTCAGCAAATCGTCGATACCCTCCTGGCTGATCCGAACGCCGCCGCTTTGCTGGCAGGCGCGGAAATTGCCGGTCCGGGCTTTATCAACTTTCGTCTGTCCACCGCCACGCACCAGGCCGTCCTGAAGACCATTGCCGAGCAAGGCGATCGCTTCGGTCACCTTGCTCCTACTCAGGAAAAGCTGATGGTGGAGTTCGTGTCGGCCAACCCGACCGGCCCCTTGCACGTGGGCCACGCCCGCCAAGCCGCGCTGGGCGACTCGCTGTGCCGCGTATTCAGCTCCCAAGGCTACGACGTAACCCGCGAGTTCTACTACAACGACGCCGGTAACCAGATCGACAACCTGACCACCAGCGTGCATGCCCGTGCCCGTGGCATCGAGCCCGACAGCGAGCAATTCCCTGCTGACGGCTACAAAGGCGACTACATCCTGGACATCGCCCGCGACTACCTGGCCGGCGCAACCGTTCAGGCTGCCGATGGTGCTTCCGTCACCGCCAGTGGTGATCTGGACAATCTGGAAGACATTCGCCGCTTTGCCGTGGCCTATCTGCGCCGCGAGCAGGATCTGGACTTGCAAGCCTTCGGCCTGAAGTTCGACAACTTTTACCTGGAAAGCTCGCTGTATACCTCCGGCAAGGTTGAAAAAACCGTGCAGGCCCTGATCGACGCCGGTCACACCTATGAGCTGGACGGCGCGCTGTGGCTGCGCACCACGGAACTGGGCACAGGCGACGACAAAGACCGCGTAATGCGCAAATCCGAAGGCGGTTACACCTACTTCGTGCCGGACGTGGCCTACCACGTGGCCAAGTGGGAACGCGGTTTCCACCACGCCATCAATATTCAAGGCTCCGACCACCACGGCACCATTGCCCGTGTACGCGCTGGCCTGCAAGGTCTGGGTCTGGGTATCCCCAAGGAATTCCCGGCCTACATCCTGCACAAGATGGTCAAAGTCATGCGCAATGGCCAGGAAGTGAAAATTTCCAAGCGCGCAGGCAGCTACGTCACCTTGCGTGACCTGATCGAATGGGTAGGCCAGGACGCCGTGCGCTTCTTCCTGATCCAGCGCCGTGCCGACTCCGAGTTCGTATTCGATATCGATCTGGCCCTGTCCAAGAGCGAAGAAAACCCGGTTTACTACATCCAGTACGCCCATGCCCGTATCAACTCCGTGTTGAACCAGTCGGCAGAACTGCTGGATCAGGTTCCTCAGGCCGACATCACGCCTTTGACCGCCCCCACCGAAATCGCCCTGCTGCAACGCCTGTCCGAATACCCCAATGTGCTGGCCCAATCCGCTCGCGAATTGGCTCCTCACCACATTGCCTTCTGGCTGCGCGACTGCGCGGCGGACTTCCACTCCTGGTACAACGCCGAACGCGTGTCGGTAGACGACACCACCTTGCGTCTGGCCCGTCTGCGTCTGGCCCAGGCCTGCGCCCAAGTCATTCGCAATGGTCTGAACCTGCTGGGTGTGTCCGCACCCGAACGTATGTAAACCCATAGGCAGATATGGCAAGAGCACGTAAAAAATCCAGTAGTTCCGGCGGTACCTATACCGGCATTCTGATTGGCCTGATTCTGGGTCTGGGCGCGGCGGTCGCCGTTGCCCTGTTTGTCACCAAAGTGCCCATGCCCTTTGTGGACAAGGCCAGCCGGGACAAACCTACCGTTGCCTTGCCTGAAGGGCGAGACTTGCTGGACCCGAACCGGGACCTGTATGGCAGCTCCAGTGGACAAACTCCTCCGCCGGGCGACACCATTCCCGGTTTGACCTTGCCCCCCGTGAATTTGCCCAGCATCCCGTCCAAGCCTGCTGCACCGGACGCCTTGGGTGATCTGATCGCCACCTTGCCCGCCATGGGTACGGAACCAGCTCGCCAGCCAGAGACCCGCAATACCGCTCCTGCGGTAACGCCTCCGGCCACAACGCCTGCCGCTCCAAGCACCCCGGCACCGGCCACCAGCAAACCCGCCACACCAGCTCCGGCTGCGCCCCCGGCGGCGACCAAGCCAGCCACCACCTCCACCCCCTACTACCTGCAAGCAGGCGCATTTCGCAACAATGCGGACGCCGAAGCCATGAAGGCCCGCTTGTTGATGCTAGGCTTTGACGCTTCAGTGCAAAGTGCACAGGTCAATGGCAGCACGGTGAACCGGGTACGCATGGGCCCCTTCAAGGGCATAGACGAAATGAACCGGGCACGCAGCCGTCTGGCCGAGGAAAAAATTGATACTTCGGTGGTCCGGCCCTAAGCAATTTGTGCCAAAGGCAGCCCCAAGGTGAACTTTTCCGCCATTGCACAGGTCATAGACCTCATCTTCCCCATTAAGGAAATTGATTCATGAAGCTGAACGCATTGTTTGTACGATCCCTGGTCGGTGCCAGTCTCTTGGCTGGGGCGACCTTGTTGCCCGCCACCAGCGCGCTGGCTCAACAAGCCGACCAAGGCTACGTTACCCTGCCTGCGGCTCAGCCCTCGGACAGCGTCGGTAAAACCGAAGTGCTGGAGTTCTTCTCCTACAGCTGCCCACACTGCGCCATCCTGGAACCCAAGGTCGAAGCCTGGTCCAAGACCCTGCCAGACAACGTCGTACTGCGCCGTGTGCCTGTTGCCTTCAATGCCGGCATGACTGATCTGCAAAAGCTGTACTACACCCTGGAAGCCATGGACCGTCTGGACCTGCATCCCAAGGTGTTTGAAGCCATCCACCAGAAACGTGAGCGCATTTTTGATGCAAAGACCATCACGGCCTGGGCAGCCGCACAAGGCGTAGACAAGGCTCGCTTCGAGCAGACCTTCAACTCCTTTGGCGTGCAGACCAAGGCCAATAAAGCCAACGAACTGTCCAACACCTACCAGATTCAGGGCACACCTAGTCTGGCAGTAGGCGGCAAGTTTGTGACTTCCCCTGCACTGGCCAATGGTTACGACGAAAGCATCACCAAAGCTCAAGAGCTGGTGAAGATGGTCACCAACCGCTAATCAGCGGTTTGGCTGAGCCATACAGCCAAGGGCCCTCAAGACTGGTTTTGTTCCGGTTTTGAGGGCCCTTGGCGTTTCTATATCTGTGATCTATTAGCTGCCGGTAACTCGTAAGTAATTCGATAACAGCGGCTTACAAGAAGGTACGGGATTCCAACGTCATTGCAAGTCTGGGCCATTTATTAAAGCCAAGGTGCGTCCCTGGCTGGAGCAGTCAGTGAAAGGCCTAAGCCTGCGCCGCCGTCTCAAAAGCCTGCGTCAGGTCAGCGCACAAGTCTTTGGTCGATTCCAAACCGATATGCAGGCGCACCAGACTGTCCTGGCTGTCCTGCCAGTAGCTATGACCACTTAGAAACGCCGTATCCACCAACTGCACCAGGCTTTCAAAACCACCCCAGGAAAAGCCAATACCAAACAGGGTCAGGGCATCTACGAATGCGCGTGCCTGCGCATTGTTCAGTCGTAGCTGCACCGACAACATACCGTTAGAGCCGGTGCAGTCACGTTGCCACAAGGCATGGCCAGGATCTTGTGGCCAAGCGGGATGATAGATACGGGTAACTTCAGGGCGACTATCCAGAAATTGGCACACAGCCAGCGCATTGGCGGCGCTTTCACGCATACGAATAGGCAGGGTACGCACACCGCGTAATGCCAACCAGGCGTCATCGGCACTGATGGAAAAACCCAGCGCATAGTGGTTGTCGTGCAGGCGTTTGTTGATGGCTGGATCTGCGGACATGACTGCACCCAACATCAAATCGGAGTGGCCTGCCACATACTTGGTCCCAGCCACGATAGACACGTCAAAACCCAATTCCAAGGGACGGTAGATATAGCCCGAGCCCCAGGTGTTGTCAGTAACCAGCAGCAAATCGTGCTTGCGACCAAACTCCGCCAAGGCGGGCATATCCAGCATTTGCATCAACAAGGAGCCGGGTGACTCCACGTACACCATGCGGGTATTGTCTTGCAGATGACGGGCCATTTCCTCGGGGGTCGGTGCACAGAACGTGGCCTGTATGCCCATCCGGCGCAACACGGTCTTTTCCAGATAATGCACCGGACCATAAGCACTGTCAGCAATCAGCACGTGATCGCCAGAATCCAGCAGTGCCAGCAAACCCAAGGTAATCGCTGCCATGCCGGACGGTGCCAGCAAAGCCTGGGTGGCAGATTCCAGCTGACAGAACACCTGCTCCAGTGCAGCGTGGGTATCCATGCCCGAGCGCCCGTAGGTAACCGAGCGTTTTTCGGGATCTGCCTTGTCCGCCTGGGCTCGATCCAGAGCGTCCAGATTGCGAAAGCGCACCGTGCTGGTGCGCATGATGGGCACGGCCACCGGCGCCGCATCGGTATGCGGATCGAACGGGGCCAGACCCGTATGTTGCAAGGCGGTGTCCAGGGCGAGATCAGAGCTCATAGTGTTGGCAGGCGGTAGCAAGAAAAGCTCTACGCTACCACAGGCGAGCGGGCCCGGTCGCCTCTGCCAACAGTCGCTATATTGCCCCTTCTTATTAAGAGGCGCCCCAGTGTTTAAATGCGCTGGAAACGGTAAACCCCATCCTCGCCCATCGCACGACGCAAACGATCATCAAAATACAAGGCGTGCAGGTGAGCAATGGCCTCGCCCATGGCAAAGGTCATCTGATGCGAGTCCAGCTTGCGATGAAAGAGCACAGGCAGAATATCGGCGGCGGTACAGGGCTGGGCACAGGCTTCCAACACTTCTTCCAGACGCTCGGCGTGATGCTCCTGCTGCTGACGAATGCGCTCGTGCATGCCACGGAAAGGCTTGCCATGCGAAGGCAACACCAAAGTATCCGGGGCCAGATCCTGATAGGACAGCAGGGAGTTCAAATACAAAGGCAAAGGATTCGCAAAGGGCTCGGTATCGAACACGCTGATATTGGTGGAGATACGCGGCAAGAGCATATCACCGGAGATCAGCACCTTCAGTTCTTCACAATACAGGGACATATGCTCGGGAGCATGGCCGTAGCCCACGATCAAACGCCAGGGGCGTCCGGCAATCATCACACGCTGACCATCCATCAAGCGCACAAAACGCTCGGGCACCGAAGGCACCATCGAAGGGTAGTAATCCCCACGGCTGCGAATCTGCTCACGGGCTTTCTCATCTTGCAGGCCATGACGGACAAAATGCGCTTCTGCCGCCACACCATTCGGGCCACCGGCTTCCGCGCCAGTCTGGCGTCCACCTGTCCCCGACCACAGCTTGGCGGTCGCGTAGTCCGTCATGCTGATCCACAAAGGTGCATTCCAGCGCTGGCACAACCAGTCCGCCAAACCGACATGATCCGGGTGCATATGGGTAACGATCACGCGCAGCACGGGCAAGCCTTCCAGCTCGTTCTGGAAAACCTGTTCCCACAGCTCGCGCACTTCGGGACGGGCGACGCCACAGTCCACAATGGTCCAGCCCTCCCGCCCCTCGATTTGGTCGCGCAATAGCCACAAATTGATGTGATCCAGCGCAAAAGGCAAAGGCATACGCAGCCAACGCACCCCCGGCGCGACTTCCAGGCTGCCACCCGCTGGGGGCAGGGTATCTGCCCAGGGATAATTCAATTTTTGTTCGTTAGGATTCATGCTCGCTCCAATGAATGGCTCTTGTAGGGCGTAAGGGCTGTCCATACTAAAAGGCCCTAGTTCCCTCTCTAGCTCTATGGCATGATAGTTTACGTTTACGTAAATCACACTAAAAATGACAACGACAACCTGGACAATATCGGATCTGGCGCACGAGTTTGGCATCACGCCTCGTACCCTGCGCTTCTATGAAGACCAAGGGATCTTGAGCCCGCTGCGCCAAGGTACACAGCGCATTTATCAGCCCCGCGATCGTGCCCGCCTGAAGCTGGCCCTGCGTGGCAAGCGCCTGGGGCTGCAGTTATCGGAGATTCTGCGGCTGATCAATATGTATGAATCCCCGATGGACACGGCCTCCCAGCTTAAGCACTATCAGGAAGTCCTGAACGAGCACCGCCTGCGCCTGGAGCGTCAGCGGCAGGACCTGGATCAGACCTTGCAGGAGATTCAGGACCAGCTCGACATCTGTCACACCATGAGCGAACAGTTGAAGTTGGAGTCCCGATAAGGGAAAACCCATATATATGACGTTTACGTAAACGTAATATAAATACAATTCCACAACCCATTTATTTCCACGGAGTGTCTCATGAGCCTGCCCGGCCTGAATTTCGATCTTGGCTCCGACCTGGACATGCTGCGCGACGCTGTCGCCGACTTCTCCCAGGCCGAAATTGCCCCCTTAGCGGCTCAACTGGATCACGATGACCAGTTCCCCATGCACTTGTGGAAGAAGTTCGGTGAGATGGGTTTGCTGGGCATGACCGTTAGCGAAGAATACGGTGGTGCGAACCTGGGCTATCTGGCTCACATGATCGCGATGGAAGAAATCTCCCGTGCCAGCGCCTCGGTGGCCCTGTCCTACGGCGCGCACTCCAACCTCTGTGTGAACCAGATCAACCGCAACGGTACAGAAGCCCAGAAGCAGAAATACCTGCCCAAACTGATCAGCGGCGAGCATATCGGTGCTCTGGCCATGAGTGAGCCCGGTGCCGGTTCGGACGTGGTCAGCATGAAGCTGCGCGCCGAAAAGAAGGGCGATCGCTACGTGCTCAATGGCTCCAAAATGTGGATTACCAACGGCCCGGACGCTGACACCCTGGTGGTGTACGCCAAGACGGACCCGCAAGCCGGCGCACGCGGCATTACCGCCTTCCTGATCGAAAAGAATTTTGCCGGTTTCTCCGTTGCCCAAAAGCTGGACAAGCTGGGTATGCGCGGCAGCCACACAGGCGAGCTGGTGTTCCAGGATTGTGAAGTCCCTGAAGAAAACGTGCTGGGCCAACTCAATGGTGGCGTCAAAGTGCTGATGTCCGGCCTGGACTACGAACGCGCCGTGCTGGCCGGTGGTCCGCTGGGCATCATGCAAGCCGTCATGGACGTGGTGATTCCTTACATCCACGACCGCAAGCAGTTCGGCCAGGCCATTGGCGAATTCCAGCTGATTCAAGGCAAGGTGGCCGATATGTACACCACCCTGCAAGCCAGCCGCGCCCTGTGCTATGCCGTGGGCAAGAATCTGGACCGTCTGGGTGCAGGCCATGTACGTTCTGTGCGTAAAGACTGCGCAGCCGCCATCCTGTACAGCGCTGAAAAAGCCACCTGGATGGCTGGTGAAGGTATCCAGATTCTGGGCGGCAACGGCTACATCAACGAATTCCCCACAGGCCGCCTGTGGCGCGATGCCAAGTTGTACGAGATCGGCGCGGGCACCAGTGAAATCCGCCGCATGCTGATCGGCCGCGAATTGTTCGCCGAAACCGCCTAAAAAGGCAAAGGCATGTCCAACCCTGATTTTGGCGAAACCACCGTCATTACCCCGGTTCAAAAACCGGGGATGACGGCTATCCAGGTGGCCCAGGCCATGCTGGATGGGTTCAATCGCCACTATGCGCTGTTTCGCTACAGCGCCCAGCGCGCCAAGTCTTTGTACGAATCAGGCGACTGGCATGGTATTCAGCAGCTCTCGCGCGAACGTATCGAGTACTACGCGACACGGGTGCGCGAATGCGCGGCCATGCTTAGCCAGAATCTGCGTTTGCATCAGCCCACGCCTTCCGATCCGGCCCATCTGGACGAGGCCCAGCAGCAGTTGTGGTTGCAGGCCAAGGCGGAGTTTGTACGCCTGCTCTCGGGTCACCGTCAGCCAGAATGTGCGGAGACCTTTTTCAACTCCGTCTCCTGCCGCGTGCTGCATCGGCACTACTTCCGCAACGAATTCATTTTCGTGCGCCCAGCCGTTGCCACGGATTATCTGGACGGCGCGCTGCCTTCGTATCGGGTCTATTACCCCACCGAAGAAGGTCTGGAAGCCAGTCTGACCAGTATGCTGGCCGACTTCGGTCTGGCCGCCCCCTTTGCCGACCTGCCGCGCGATGTGCGCACGCTGGCTCGTATGGCCGTGCGTCAACTGTGCCGCCGTCTGCCACGTGGCTATGGCTCGCGCATTGGCTCGGACTGCCAGATTCAGGTGCTGAACTCCCTGTTCTTTCGTAACAAGGGCGCCTATGTGGTGGGCCGCCTGATCAATCAGGGTGAAGTGCTGCCGTTTTCGATTGCCATTTTGCATCGCCCATCAGGACATTTGTATATAGACGCCTTGCTGCACACCACGGACGACCTGTCCACGCTGTTCAGCTTTACACGCGCCTATTTTCTGGTCGATATGGAAGCGCCATCGGCCTACGTGGACTTTCTGTCCAGCCTGCTGCCGCGCAAGCCCAAGGCCGAGCTGTACACCGCCATCGGTCTGCAAAAGCAGGGCAAGACGCTGTTCTACCGCGACTTTCTGCACCACCTGTCGCACTCGCACGATCACTTTGATCTGGCTCCCGGTATTGCCGGTATGGTAATGACGGTATTTACCCTGCCGTCCTACCCCTATGTGTTCAAGCTGATCCGCGACCGGATTCAAAAGCAGGGCATGGACCACGCTACGGTACGCAGCAAATACCAGCTGGTTAAAAAACATGATCGTGTCGGGCGCATGGCCGACACCTGGGACTACGCCCAGGTGGCCTTGCCCAAGGCACGCTTTTCGCAAGCCTTGCTGGAAGAACTTCGCCGCGAAGTGCCCAGCCTGCTGGAAGAGTCCGAGGACACCATCTTGCTGCGCCACGTCTACATTGAACGGCGCATGACCCCGCTGAACCTGTATCTGAACAAAGCCAGCGACCCCGCCCTGAACGCCGCCGTGGAGCAATACGGCAAGGCGATCCGGGAACTGGCCGCCGCCGACATCTTCCCCGGCGATATGTTGTTCAAGAACTTTGGTGTGACTCGTCTGGGCCGCGTCGTCTTCTATGACTACGACGAAATCCAGCACATGCGCGAGATGAACTTTCGCGCCATTCCGCCTGCACCAAATGAAGAAGCCGAAATGGCCAGCGAACCCTGGTATCCCATCGGCCCGAACGATGTATTTCCCGAAGAATTCGGCTACTTTCTATTGACCGACCCTCGTATTCGCAAAGCCTTCATGGCCCACCATGCAGAACTGCTGGAGCCTGAATGGTGGACTCAGTGCCGCTTGCGAGTGACGCAAGGTCGGATCGAAAATATTTTTCCGTATAACAAAGATCGGCAGCTGCACGAGTTTGCCAAACGCGGGCCGGTCTCCTCTTTGCAACCAGGAGTCTTTCATGACTAATTCCGTTGTCATCGTCTCGATCGCCCGCACCCCTATGGGCGGCATGATGGGTAGCCTGTCCGATCTGGCCGCCCACGAACTGGGCGCCGTCGCCATCAAGGCGGCCATGGAGCGCTCGGGCATTCAGGCCGACAAGGTCGACGAAGTGATCATGGGTAACGTGCTGCAAGCCGGTCAGGGCCAGGCTCCTGCACGCCAGGCTGCCTTGGGCGCCGGTCTGCCCCAGGGTGTAGCTTGCACCACCATTCACAAGGTTTGCGGTTCCGGTCTGAAAGCCGCCATGTTTGCCCACGACCTGCTCAAGGCAGGCAGCGTGGACGTGGTGGTGGCTGGCGGTCAGGAAAGCATGAGCAATGCTCCCTACCTGCTGCTGAAAGGCCGCGAAGGTTACCGCTACGGTCACTCCACCGTGTATGACCACATGGCCCTGGACGGCCTGGAAGACGCGTACAGCCGTGGCACCGCCATGGGTGTATTTGCCGAAGATTGCGCCAGCAAATACGAGTTCAGCCGCGAAGAGCAGGACGCCTACGCGCTGGAGTCGCTGCGCCGCGCTCGCCAAGCCAGCGATGACGGCAGCTTTGAATGGGAAATTGCGCCAGTCACCATCGCTGGCCGCAAGGGTGATGTCGTTGTTGCCAAGGACGAAGCCCCCACCAAAGCCATGCCCGAGAAGATCCCCACGCTGCGTCCCGCTTTCAAGAAAGACGGCACAATTACCGCTGCCAACGCCTCGTCCATTTCGGACGGTGCCGCCGCCATGGTGATCACCACCGAAGAAAAAGCCAAGGAATTGGGTGCCACACCGCTGGCCCGCATTGTGGCTCACACCCAGCACGCGCAAGAACCGGCCTGGTTCACGACCGCTCCAGTCGCTGCTATCCAGAAACTGCTGGATAAAACCGGTTGGAGCGTGGCTGACGTTGACCTGTTCGAGATCAACGAAGCCTTTGCCGTGGTGACCATGGCTGCCATGAAAGAGCTGAACATCCCGCACGACAAGATCAACATCCACGGTGGTGCTACCGCCCTGGGTCACCCCATCGGTGCATCGGGTGCTCGCCTTCTGGCAACCTTGATCGGCGCACTGCGCAAGACCGGCGGCAAGCGCGGTATTGCCTCGCTGTGCATTGGCGGTGGCGAAGCTGTCGCCCTGGCCGTCGAGCTGGTTTAAAGCAAGCTCATCAGCCGGGCTGCGGCCCGGCTGATTTTATGGGCTTTTCTCTGTTCTCTTTCCAGGCACGCCATGTCAGTTATTGAATCCCGCATCAATCCGCGTTCCCAAGACTTTCAGGACAACGCCTCGATCATGCAGGCCCTGATCCTTGATCTGCGCCAAAAGCTACAGAAAACCGCCTTGGGTGGGTCCGAATCCTCCCGGCAACGCCATGTGGGTCGCGGCAAGCTGCTGCCCCGTGAACGCGTCGAACGTCTGCTTGATCCCGGCACCCCTTTCCTGGAGCTTTCGCCTTTGGCTGCCCAGGATGTCTATAACAACGAATCCCCGGGCGCAGGCATCATCACCGGCATTGGCCGCATCGCAGGCATTGAATGCGTGGTGGTCTGCAACGACGCTACGGTCAAAGGTGGTACTTACTACCCGCTGACCGTCAAAAAGCATTTGCGTGCCCAGGAAATTGCCCAACAGAACAATCTGCCCTGCGTGTACCTGGTGGACTCGGGCGGGGCCAACCTGCCCAATCAGGAAGACGTGTTCCCGGATCGTGACCACTTTGGCCGCATCTTCTACAACCAGGCCAATATGTCGGCCCAGGGCATTGCCCAGATTGCGGTCGTGATGGGTTCGTGTACCGCTGGCGGTGCCTACGTTCCAGCCATGAGTGATGAATCCATCATCGTGCGCGACCAGGGCACCATCTTCCTGGGTGGCCCTCCACTGGTCAAAGCCGCAACCGGTGAAGAGGTCAGCGCCGAAGACTTGGGCGGTGGCGATGTACACACCCGTCTGTCCGGCGTAGCTGACCATCTGGCGGAAAACGATCTGCATGCGCTGGAGCTGGCGCGCCGCTGCGTAGGCCGCCTGAACCGTGAGAAGAAACTGCCCTGGCCGCTGAAAGAAGTCCGCGAGCCACGTTACGACCCGCAAGAGCTGAACGGCATCATCCCTGCCGACACCCGCAAGCCCTACGATGTGCGCGAAGTCATCGCCCGCATTGTGGACGATTCGGATTTTGATGAATTCAAGGCCCGCTTTGGCACCACGCTGGTGACCGGCTTTGCCCATATCCACGGCATGCCTGTAGGCATCATTGCCAACAACGGCATTCTGTTCTCCGAAGCGGCCCAGAAGGGCGCCCACTTCATCGAACTGTGCTGCCAGCGCAAGACGCCTCTGGTGTTCCTGCAGAACATCACCGGCTTCATGGTGGGCCGCAAGTACGAAAACGAAGGGATCGCTCGCCACGGAGCCAAGCTGGTGACTGCTGTCTCTACCGCGGCCGTGCCCAAATTCACCGTGATTCTGGGCGGCTCCTTTGGTGCCGGTAACTACGGTATGTGTGGCCGCGCCTTCAGCCCACGCCTGCTGTTCCTCTGGCCCAATGCCCGTATCTCGGTCATGGGTGGTGAACAGGCGGCCAGCGTGCTGGCTACCGTGCGCCGTGATGGCCTGGAAGCCCGTGGTCAGACCTGGAGTGCCGAGGAAGAAGAAGCCTTCAAGGCCCCCATCCGTGAGCAATACGAACATGAAGGCCACCCCTACTACGCCACCGCGCGTCTGTGGGATGACGGCATCATCCAGCCTTCGGATACCCGGCGCGTTCTGGCCCTGGGCCTGTCCGCCGCCTTGAACGCCCCTATTGAAGACACCCGCTTTGGCGTGTTCCGCATGTAAGACAAGGAGACACTGTGTTTCAGACCCTGCTGATAGCCAATCGCGGTGAAATTGCCTGCCGGGTGGCCGCCACTGCCCGCAGCCTGGGGCTGCGTACCGTTGCGGTTTACTCCGACGCGGACGCCGACGCCCAGCACGTACGTGCTTGTGATCAAGCCGTGCGCATCGGTGGCCCCGAGCCACGCGACAGTTATTTGAAGATCGACGCCATTCTGGAAGCCGCCCGTGCCACTGGCGCGAATGCCATCCACCCTGGCTACGGTTTTCTGTCCGAGAACGAGCACTTTGCTCGCGCTTGTGAAGAAGCCGGCATTATTTTTGTAGGCCCGCCCGCTCAAGCCATTGCGGCCATGGGCAGCAAGTCCGCCGCCAAATCCCTGATGGAAAAAGCCGGTGTACCCTTGGTGCCCGGTTACCACGGCGACAATCAGGACCCCGACTTTCTGCACAAACAAGCCGACCAGATCGGCTACCCCGTGCTGATCAAGGCCAGTGCCGGTGGTGGCGGCAAGGGCATGCGCATTGTGGAAGAGTCCGGCGCGTTCCTGGAGGCCTTGCGCTCTTGCCAGCGCGAAGCTGCCAGCAGCTTTAGTGACGACCGCGTGCTGATCGAGCGCTACATCACCAAGCCACGCCACATCGAAATCCAGGTCTTTGGTGACCAGCACGGTGGGTACGTGTACTTGTTCGAACGCGATTGTTCGGTACAGCGCCGTCACCAGAAAGTGATTGAAGAAGCTCCCGCCCCCGGCATGACGCCCGAGCGTCGCCAGGCCATGGGTGAAGCGGCCATTGCAGCAGCACGCGCCGTGAACTATGTGGGTGCAGGCACGGTGGAGTTCATTGCCGAGCAGGACGGGCGTTTCTACTTCATGGAAATGAATACCCGCCTGCAAGTGGAGCACCCCGTCACCGAACTGATTACGGGCCACGATCTGGTGGAATGGCAGCTGCGTGTGGCCGATGGCCAGCCTTTGCCTGCCAAGCAGGAAGAACTGAGCATCAATGGTCACGCCATTGAGGTTCGCATTTACGCAGAAAACCCCGATAAGGACTTCCTGCCCTCCATCGGTACACTGCGCAGCTTGCAGTACCCCGCCCATGCGTCCTTCACCTCCGGTGATGTGCGTATCGACAGCGGCGTGCGTGAAGGCAGCGTCATCAGCCCCTTCTACGATCCCATGATTGCCAAGGTGATCACCCATGGTGCTGATCGTGAGCAGGCCCGTCGTCGCCTGATTCGCACGCTGGCCGATACTCAAGTGGCCGGCGTACACACCAACAAGACTTTCCTGCAACGCCTGCTGGGCGATGAAGCCTTTGCCCAGGCCGATCTGGATACAGGTCTGATCCCACGCCGTCACGATGCGCTGTTCCCCAGCAATCAGGACGTTCCAGCGTCTGTGCTGGCCTTCGCCGCCTGCGCCGTGCTGACTCACCAGGGTCTGAGCGGACAAGCCTCCAACTCCGACCCCTGGGCGGTGCATGACGCCTGGCGTCTAAGCGGAGACTACGATCAGAAAGTAGCCTTGCAACTAGGCGAACAAACTCACGAAGTACTACTACAACGTCGTGAAAACCAGTGGCAGATCACACTGGGCGAAGCTCAACACGTGCTGCGCTGGCAAGCCGAGACAACCGCTGGTCTGGCCAAAACCCTGACCTTACGTCTGTGGCTGGATCAGGTCGAATATCGCGCCCAGGTGCTGCAAGATGGCGACCATCTACAAGTTGCCCAGGCCGGTTCGGACTGGACTCTGGCCGTGATCGACACCTTGGCCAGCGCCGGTACCAACAGCCAGGAAGCCCACGGCGGCCGTCTGACCGCTCCCATGCCCGGCAAGATCATTGCCCTGAACGTGGGCGCTGGTGACAGCGTCAAGCAGGGTGATGTGCTACTGGTCATGGAGGCCATGAAGATGGAACATTCCATTCAGGCACCGGCTGATGGCACCGTGGCCGAGCTGTTCTTTGCCGTGGGAGATCAAGTGCCCGAGGGCGCAGAACTGGTCACCATGGAGAGCTGAAACTCCTCCCTTCCAGCCCGTGTAAAACGCATTGCCGGGCTGGAAAAATAGGCGTAAAGTCGCACTAACAAGAGCCCCCGTCCAGGGGCTCTTGCCGTTAAGAACGACTCATGACCGCCCAGCCCCTTACCCCTTACTGTGGTCGCTTTGCGCCTAGTCCCAGTGGTCCCTTGCACGAGGGTTCACTGGTGGCCGCTATGGCCAGCTACCTGGATGCACGCGCCCAGAACGGGCGCTGGTTACTGCGCATTGAAGACATAGACACGCCACGCGTGGTCGCAGGGGCTGACCAGATCATCATGCAGCAGTTGCAAGGTCTGGGCATGCGCTGGGATGGCGAGGTGCTTTGGCAAAGCCAGCGGCTGGCACGCTACCAGGAAGTGTTTGATGGCCTGCGCGAGCGAGATCTTGTCTACGGCTGCGCCTGCACCCGTCAGGAAATTCTGGCGGCTTCCCTGCCAGTCGCGCCGGATTCGCACGAATATCCCTATGCAGGCACCTGCCGCCACGGCATCCCGGTAGACCGTGCCATCCGTGCTTGGCGGCTGCGTGTCCCGGAAGGGGTGGAACACTTCACCGATCGCTGGGCCGGGCCGCAGCAACAGGACGTAGCCAAAGAAGTAGGGGACTACATCCTTAAGCGCGCCGACAAGCTCTGGGCTTACCAGTTTGTTGTGGTCATTGATGATGCAGACAGCCAGATCACCGATGTTGTACGCGGTGCCGACTTGCTCAGCTCCACCGCCCGCCAACGCGTACTGCAGAAAGTCCTGGGCCTGCCTGTACCGCGCACGTTGCACGTGCCGCTGGCCTGCGATGAGCAAGGCCGCAAGCTCTCCAAACAGAACCATGCCCCGGCCTTTGACCTGGAGCATCCTATGGAGACACTGCAACGCGTCTGGGCCTTTCTGGGGTTTGCTCCCGTGGCTGCGAACACCCTGGACGAGTTCTGGAGCCAGGCCATCAGTGCGTGGGCGCAGCGCTTCCCGCTGCCTGCGGAGCCAAGCCCGAACAGTTGAGCCACGAGCCGAGGCTGGATGCGGATGCGGATGCGGATGCGGATGCGGATGCGGATGCGGATGCGGATGCGGATGCGGATGCGGATGCGGATGCGGATGCGGATGCGGATGCGGATGCGGATGCGGATGCGGATGCGGATGCGGATGCGGATGCGGATGCCAGCTAGTTTAGTGGCCTTTCAACCGCTGCGGTCCCACTTGCAGGGTTTCAAATAAACGACAGTTTCTGCCCCAACAATCGATTTATGTTTCAATCATAAAGACGCCCCGCCGCAAAGGGCGTCTGCCAGAGCAGACCCAGGCAAAAAGCAGTCTGGATGCGCAAGGCAAGACCCATCCATCCCCTGAACACCCCATTTGCCCCCTACCGCAAATCAGCGTAAAGTTTGGTCACTGGTTACCGAAATCACGCAGTTTTTTTAATCACTTAGGACGGCAACCTTATACCCATGTTTGATATCCTGGTTTATCTATTCGAGACGTATTACAACCCCCAGTCCTGTCCCAAGGCGGAGGTTCTGGCCCACAAATTGGCCGCTATTGGCTTTGAAGACGAGGACATCAACGACGCACTGGGCTGGTTACATGCACTGGGCGAGACCTCGCAGCAGTGTCAGCCTACGGCTCAACTCAGTCCCAACAGTCAGCGTATTTTTTCTGAGCACGAACAACATGTGCTGGGCGCTGATGCCATGGGTTTCATCACCTTTTTGCAAAATTCCGGCGCTCTTACCGCCCACCTGCGCGAAATCCTGATTGAAAGCGCCATGACGGTGGACGAAAGCCCGGTCTCGTTGGACAAAATAAAAATTGTCGCCCTGATGGTTTTGTGGAGCCACGAAGCCGAAATCGATCACCTGATCTTTGAAGAGCTGCTCAGCGACGACTCCACCCGTCAGTCCCACTAAGCTGATACACAGGAACCTATTTTTTGTTCAAGAACCGGCCCCGATAAAGAGGGTCCTTCAACACAAAAAGCCAAGGCCCGAATCCGACGCCACATCGGACTCGGGCCTTTTTGATTAGGCTTGCTGCTGACTGGCTCTGGCTTGGCTGCCTCTAGCGAAACAAACCCCAGATACAAAAAAGCCGGATTGTCTTTATTAGAGACAATCCGGCTACAGGCTATTGAACGCAGTTGTTCAGCTCAGGCTTACTTGATTTCCTTTCTGTCCTTGTCCAGCATCGCGCGCAGCAGGCTTTGGCCATCCTCGACCACCGCAAACTCGCCATAACGGGCGGCATCGAAGCGATCTGCCGAGCCTTCAGCGAAGAACCAGGCATCTGTTCCAGGCGTCCAGTTACTGCGGTGACGACGCATGCGCAAGCGCATCACATCGGAAGGTTCAGCCACAGGGCCTTCTTCGCTCCACAGACGCTCCTGGCCGTCCTGCTCCAGATAAACACCCTTGAACTGCGCCACCTTGTTCTCATCCAGCTGCACCGCCACAACAACCCATTGCTGAGCGTCCATCTTGGCAAGCGCATCCTTGGGCAAGCCCCAGGACAGGGCAGACAAGTTCTGCGACAGGGCAAAGTTCAAGGACATATAGTCGCCCTGCATCAGCGAACGGGGGTCCACCGGAGCCAGTTCCAGCAACACCGTCTGACCATCGCTCAAGATACGTTCTTTTTGCACGATGGCCACGTTGGCCACACCCAGCACCAGCATGGTCCCCAGCAGAACGCTGGCAACCATACCTTTGGGCGCGTCCTGCAAGCTTGCTGCCGTCCCTGCCTTCTTGCGGCTCAACTGACCCAAATAGGCAAAGACCAGACATCCCACCCCGGTTGCCAGCAACAGCTCGGCCTTGTCCAGCAAACTGATATTCAGGATGTAATACAGACGCCAGAGGCAGAACAGGCCCATTGCCACGGCCACCGCCAACAAGCTGAGATAACGCCAGGCATAAGCTACCAGAATCCAGCTCAAGGCCAGGGCCACCGGCGGATAGGGAGTCCAGACTGCGCACAAAGCGGCCATCCCCAGCAAGGCAATGCCATAGACCAGGGGTTGGTCACGCCAACCGCGCCAATAAAACGCCAGTATTGCCAAAGGAGCCATGGCCAGCAGAAAGCCAGCTACGGTCAGGTACGGCCGCGACTCGTCCCAAAAGGGCATGGAATAAAACAGTGTGCCCGCCCAAATAAGATGAATCTGGGAAGCGAGCAGCAAGGACCAGAACAAGGGCAGCCAGAAATGCGGCTTGCGCTCACCACGCAAATAAAGATGCCCCAGCCACAAGGCGGCAAAAAACATGAATGCCGCGGGCATTTCCAGCACCCAATAAGGCATCATGGTCCAGCGATCAAACAAGCGCTCGATCACCAGAAACTCGATCGCGGCCAGTGCCCAAATCACCAGCAACATGCGCAATACGAACTGGCCTTTGGCAAGCCTGTACAGCAAGGTACTGATCACGACGGCTATCATGGCGCTGGCCTCAAGTGGCCAGGGGTAGCGCAAGTCCATAACCGGCACGCTCAGCAAGAGCAACGCACACGCAACCCAGCCGCCGACCAGATCCTGGCTGGGTACTGTGTGAGCCTTGGCAAACAGCACGGGGGACACCAGAGCCATGATGCCGCCCAGTACACCCAACGCTTCCAGACTCAATTCCAGAGAAACACCCAGGTACAGCAGAATAATCAGTGGTAACAGCAGGTATAAGAACAGCTTGATCACGCGCAGATACCAGGGGTGATGCTCGTCACTATCCTGAGCGTCAGCTTGAACACTAGCCTGTGCGTTGGCCAGGATCTCTGCTGTTGGGGCGGCAGGACTTGTTGTCCTTGCTGCGTTCACTGGTACTTGGGTTGCAGCCGCTTCAGATCCAGCATGAGTCCGTCGCCAATGGACGACCTGTTGCTGCAGGAAGCGCAGCAAGCCCAGGCCCAGACCCACAATAACCACCACGATCAGCAGGAACGCATCGCCTGCATACTCGATAATCAGCATGCTCAAGGAGCCATACGCGCCGAACGAGGCCAAGGACATGATCAGCAAATCCGGGCGGCGGTAGTGATAAATACCGTACAGCACCAGGAACAGGACCAGTCCCAGCAAGGAGTTGCCTTCCATGACCTGGGCACCGATGAAAAAGCCCACCGCAATTGCTGCCACACGCGGCACGATGCGCCACGGGTCATGACGCGCACGCCAGATGGTTTCGGCTGCCAGCAACAGCAGCACATTGACTGCCAGAGCCAGCAAGGTCTGCGTGGTGTAACTGCGCCCGAACCAGCCCAAGCGGGCAACATCTATCCATAAGTACAAGGCGGTATTGATCAGTACCAGCCACAGCACCGACAGAAAGACACTGCGCACTGTGAATACCCAAGGTATGATCAGCACAGTCCACAATGCGAAAAGCTGCCAAGGGTCTGCGCCGGTCTGATAAGTCTGGCCAATCAGCGCCAGCAAACCGCCCGTGGCCACGGCGGCCAGGCCGGTCAAAGCAGCCGGCACTCCCAGATCATGACCCCAGCCACCGGAACGTCGGCGAAACAGCAAGGCCAGCCCTGCAGAAACCAGCACGGCGCCTTGAGCCAGGGCAAATTTGGCTACGTGCCCCCAGTTTTCCCAATTGGCCGCAATCCAGGTCACCAGACCACTAGCGAGCAGCAAAACGGCCAAACCCCAAGCCAGTTTTGTCAGAAACACTCGCCAGTCTGTGGGCCATACGTTAGTCTTGTCAGGTCTCATAACTTGCATAGAGGGATAAGCACCTCGTATCATTTCGCGCATTGCAGCGCAGTTGCTGTCACTGGAATCATATGGATAAAACACTAATCATTGCCGAGAAACCTTCAGTCGCCGTAGATATCTCGCGGGCATTGGGCGGTTTCACTCGAGAAGGTGATTATTTCGAAAGCGATCGCTATGTGCTGGCCTCCAGCATCGGCCATCTGCTGGGCCTGGTGGCCCCTAATGATCCGGTCCGCGGCAAGTGGAGCTTCACACATCTACCTGTTATTCCCCCTCAGTTTGAGCTCAACCCGACTGACAAGAAATCGACTGAGCGCTTGAAACTGCTGGTCAAGCTGATCAAACGAAAGGATGTCACCGCTGTTATCAATGCCTGTGACGCGGGGCGCGAGGGTGAGCTGATTTTTCGCTACATTATGCAGTACGCCGGTGCGAAAAAACCGGTAAAAAGGCTTTGGTTACGTTCGATGACACAATCGGCGATCCGTGAAGCATTTGAAAACCTGCGCGACGATGAAGACATGAAACCGCTGGAAGCGGCTGCCCGTTCGCGCGCCGAAGCGGACTGGCTGGTGGGCATTAATGGCACGCGTGCCATGACGGCTTTCAATAGCAAGGATGGCGGTTTTTTCAAAACCCCCGTGGGCCGTGTGCAAACCCCCACGCTGGCTATCGTGAACGAGCGCGAGAACCGCATTCGCCAGTTCGTGTCGCGCGATTACTGGGAAGTACACGCGGACTTTATTGCCGCTGCAGGCCTGTACACCGGCCGCTGGTTCGACCCCAAGTTCGTCAAAGACGAGCATGACCCCGAGAAAAAAGACTCGCGTCTGTGGTCCCTGACGGCTGCCCAAACCATTGTGGCCGCGTGCCGCGAGCAACCCGGCGTAGTCACCGAGGAATCCAAGCCCAGCACGCAGATGTCGCCCGCCTTGTTTGATTTGACCTCGCTGCAACGCGAAGCCAACTCGCGCTTCGGCTTCTCTGCCAAGACCACCTTGTCCTTGGCGCAGACGCTGTACGAACGCCACAAGGCGCTGACTTACCCCCGTACCGATTCGCGCTATCTGCCTGAAGACTATATAAGTACAGTGCAAGAAACCATGCGTGCGCTGGCTGACAGCGGCACGCCTGCCAGCGCTTCGGTGCAACCGTTTGCGCAGGAAGTGGTCGAGCAGAAATGGGTCAAGCCCAACCGTCGGATTTTCGACAACAAGAAGGTTTCGGATCACTTTGCCATCATCCCCACCTTGCAGGTGCCTCGGGAGCTGAGCGATGCCGAACACAAGATTTACGAGCTGATCAGCCGTCGCTTCCTGGCCGTGTTCTTCCCGGCTGCGGAATTCCGCGTCACCACGCGTATTACGCAGGTGTCCGGTCACCACTTCAAGACCGAAGGCAAAGTGCTGGTCAAACCGGGCTGGCTGGCTATTTATGGCCGCGATGCCCAAGGTGAAGATGCGTCCCTGGTGCCGGTTGCCGATGGCGAGAAGGTTCGCACTGAAGACGTGAGCACCAAGGCCCTGGCTACCAAGCCACCTGCACGCTTTACGGAAGCGACCCTGCTGTCGGCCATGGAAAGCGCCGGCAAGCTGGTGGATGACGAAGCCTTGCGCGAAGCCATGTCCGAGCGCGGTCTGGGTACGCCAGCCACTCGTGCTGCCATTATTGAAGGTCTGCTGAACGAAGCCTACTTGCGTCGTGAAGGCCGCGAGCTGGTGCCTAGCGCCAAGGCGCGTCAGCTGATGACTTTGCTGTCCGGCCTGGGTGTTAGCGAACTGACTTCGCCCGAACTGACTGGCGAATGGGAGCACCAGCTCAAGCAGATCGAGCAACGTCAGCTGGATCGCGACGTATTCATGCGTGAAATCGCGCAGATGACGCAAGTTATCGTCAAGCGTGCGAAGGAGTACGAACGCGACACGGTTCCTGGTGATTACGCGACCTTGCAGACGCCATGCCCTAAATGTGGTGGCGTGGTCAAAGAAAATTACCGTCGTTATGCCTGCACGGCTTGCGACTTCTCTATCGGTAAGCATCCGGGTGGTCGCACCTTTGAGCTGCCTGAAGTTGAAGAGCTATTGGCCAAGAAAGAACTGGGCCCACTGCCCGGTTTCATCAGCAAGATGGGTCGTCCCTTTGCGGCACTTTTGCGCATTACCGACGAGTACAAGCTGGAGTTCGACTTCGGCCAGAACGATGACGATGATGACGAAGCCCTGGATTTCAGCGGCCAGACCCCGGTCGGCCCCTGCCCCAAGTGCCAGTCTCCCGTCTTTGAGCACGGCTTGCGTTATTTGTGCGAGAAGTCCGTGGGCCCGTCCAAGAGCTGCGACTTCCGTAGCGGCAAGGTGATTCTGCAGCAGGAAATTACCCGCGAACAGATGGCCAAACTGTTGGGTGAAGGCAAGACAGACCTGCTGGATGGTTTCGTGTCCTCGCGTACCAACCGCAAGTTCAAGGCCTTCCTGGTGCGTCAGGCAGACGGCAAGATCGGCTTTGAGTTCGAACCTCGTCCTGAGAAACCAGGGCGCAAGACGGCAGCCAAGAAAACGGCGACCAAAGCAGCGGCAAAAAAGACAGCAGTGAAGAAAACAGCGGCCAAGAAGACGGCAGCCAAGAAAACAGCTGCTAAAAAGACGGCCAGCAAGGCAGAGTAAAAAGCTTGGTTTGTTTGGAAGAACGGCCTCCTTCTTTGGGGGCCGTTTTTTATGGGCAGTCGTGTAGGGCTTGCAGGCTGGGGAAGGAAGCCTCTGTGAAGACGCCATTCAGGGACCGGGTTTGGGTCTCCGGGCTGAGCACTTGCCGGTGCTACGCACCGGTTCCCTTGTCGAGCACAGGCTCCGGGCGCGCCCTGAACTCGCCCGGTGGTTTGTCCCCCGGACAAACCACAAACGCCGGGCTCAAACAGCAGGGCGCTTGCATCCCGGATCCCGCACTCGCCTGCGGCAAGTACTCTGAACCGCCCCGAGACCCAAACCCGGTCCCTGAACGGCTCACAATAGTTCTTTGCCCAGAAGCTGTAAGGCTTCTTACCCTTATGACCTCAATTCCACCCAAATACTTATGTACGCCCCTGGGCATGGCATAAAGAAACGAGCGAAACATAGGCTGCTAAGCAAGCATAAGCATCGAAAAGCTAACAACAACAACAACAACAACAACAACAACAACAACAACAACACACACACATAGTGCAAAGCACACGACACCCTGCACGCAGCCACAGCCACAGCCACAGCCAATGCAAACCCACCCGAAACAGTGTTGCAAGGCCGAGGTATTAGAACGGTGTGAAGGCTCGAGTCCGTGGGGCGTTGGGGGTGGGCTGAGCACTTGCCGGTGCTGCGCACCGGTTCCCTAGTCAGGAGAGAGCGCAGGGCGCATCCTGAACTCGCACGATGGTTTGTCCACCGGACAAACCATAAGCGTCGTGCTCAAACAGCAGGATGCTTGTACCCCTGCGCTCTCTCCTGCCCGCGGCAAGTACTCTGACCCGCCCACCCCCAACGCCCCACGGACTCGAGCCTGGCTTTTAATCACCTCTCCTATGCCAAGCTCCGTCCCAAGCACTACTCCAGAGCCAAAACCCTTCTAAACCACAATGCAGCAGCATCAAAACCGCAACTAAAGCGGTAAGTAAAACAAAGCCTTAGCAAGCACCACAATCAGCAGGACGTGTGCAAAAACACTAAGGTGGATAATCCGTGAACGCCGCGCCGTCATGGTCTTGCGTCGGCTCATCACCATTACAGATAGAAAATGCCCGAATACGCTTAGCGCCAGGGTGATCTTTACACCCAGTATCCAGGCACGAGCGCCGCCGACCTCAAACAAGGCCCGATGCTGCCAGGCCAGACTCAAGCCAGCACCGTAGAGCAACAACAGAACCCAAGGCATGATGCGGCGCGCGCGACGCCCCAGGGCATACTCAAACTCCCGCATCGATGGCCGGGAAACCTGACGCGCCAAAGGCGACAACATCAGCACCTCGAAAAATACGGTGCCAATAAAGAAAATCGCAGCCAGAAGGTGAACCAACAACAGGAGGAAATAGCTCATGAACAGCGCTCAGGAAAGCAGACGATTCTTCAACGGTACACCAGGTCTCGCGCCCACAAACTGACTTCTGGCACATAGCTGATCAGCATCAAACAAGCCAGGATGACGACTACAAAAGGCAGCAGGGGACGTATCAGTTTTTCCAAAGAAATCCCGGCCACTGAACAGGCGGCAAACAGGTTCACGCCAAAGGGCGGAGTCACCATTCCCAGCGCCAGATTGACCACCATGATGATGCCAAAGTGCGCCGGATCAATGCCAAACTGCATGGCTACCGGCAGCAAGAGCGGTGCCAGCACCACAATCGAGGCCGAGGTCTCGACAAACATGCCCACCACAAACAAGGCCACGTTCACACCCAGCAAAAACATCATGGGGCTACTGAACAATTCCCCCAACCAGATCCCCATGGCAGCCGGAATGCCGGTGCGATTGAGCAGGAAGCCAAACACACCCGCATTGGCGATGATGAACATGATGACCGCCGTGGACACCACGGAACGATGCAGCACCTTGGACAAGTCGCCCCATTTAACGCTGCGATAGACAAACATGCTCACGATCAAGGCATAGACTACCGCCACCGCCGAAGCCTCGGTAGGCGTGAAAATACCCCCGTAAATCCCGCCGAGAATAATCACCGGCATCAACAAGGCCAACCACGCCTGACGGAATGCCGTCCAGACACCCAAACGACCCACGCCGTCCTGCAAACCCAGACCATGGCGACGTGCATACAGCCACACATAAAGCATCAAGGCGCCGCCGATCAGCAAGCCAGGGCCAATACCCGCAACGAACAGCTCGCCTACCGACGTGTCCGTGGATACGGCAAACAGAATCATGGGAATGGACGGCGGGATGATCACCCCCAACTCCGCCGCTGAGGCCTGCAAGGATGCCGCGAACGGTGCCGGGTAGCCATGCCGGACCATGGCAGGGATAAGAATTGCCCCGACCGCAAAAGTGGTTGCCACACTGGAACCGGCCACTGCCGCAAAAATCATGCAGGTCAGCACACAGCTACAAGCCAGGCCCCCTTGAACACCCCCCACCAGGCTTTTGGCAAACTCCACCATACGGTTGGACATGCCGCCCGACTCCATCAGGTTGCCTGCCAGAATGAAGAAGGGCACCGCCACCAGGGGGTACTTGTCCAGAGCTGCATACAACTGCTGGGCGATGACCAGAAAAGTCATGCGCCCCTCCCAGGCTACTCCCGCCATATTGGCCAGCCCCACGGCAATCGCCACGGGCACCGTCAATACAAAAAACAGCAGCATGGACACAAGCATGATCTGGGACACGATACGGTCTCCGGTCTAAACAGATGCCCGTAAGGCATCCAGAGTTCGGTGGTGCTTTACAGGCATGGAATCAGGTCTTGAGAATTAGAGCTGCGTGTTATCGACCACAGCAGGCGCAGGTTTCTCCAGCCAACGGGCCAACAGGCCCAAAATGGCCAGCACGGCACCAATCGGGATCGCGATATACACCCAGGAAATGGACCACTCCAGACTAGGCATGGTCTGAAACCGCACCCGCCAGGTCATTTGAATGCCGACCCAGGTCAACAGGCCGAAGAAAGCCAGACACGTAATCAGCACGGCCACATCCAGCCAATGCTGAGTCCGCTTGCCGACCCAGAGCCGCAGCACATCCACGCTTAGCATGGCACCCTGACGCAAGGCCAGACACAGACCCAGCATGACTGTCCAGATCAGAGCGGCACGTGACCAGGCCTCGCTCCAGTCGGCGGGCGACTGGAGCACGAAACGAGCGATCACTTGATAGAACGCAGCCGCCACTGCCGAGAGCAGCAGCAACTGCGTCACCCAGGACACCAGACGAAACAGGCCCTTATCCAGAACGGACAACAGAGCTTTCATGATGAATGCCGTTTACTGAGTCTGACGGATAGATTCGACCAGTTCCTGGCCGAACTGTTTGTAGTACTGGGGATAAACAGGCTCTACCGCATTGGCAAACGCGGCATGGTCAACTGCATTGACCTGCATGCCTTCAGCCTTGACGGCATCCACGCCGGTTTTCTCGATGTCGTCCACGTAATCACGCATGGCCTGGGCAGCCGTTACGCCGGCATCTTTCATCAACTGCTTGTCCTGATCGGACAAGCCGTCATACACCGCCGGAGACATCAGCACCAAGGCCGGGCCATACACGTGAGCCGTCAGCGACAAATACTTTTGCAGCTGCGGCAGCTTGGCCGACACAATCACGGACAAGGGGTTTTCCTGACCGTCGATGGTGCCCTGTTGCAGTGCGGTTGCCACTTCCGGCCAGGCCATAGGCGTAGCCAGAATACCGATTTCACGGAAAGCGGCAATATGGATGGGGTTCTCTGTGGTGCGAATCTTCAGGCCCTTGGCATCAGCCGGGGTGGTGACAGGACGCACATTATTGGTCAGGTGACGGAAACCTTGCTCGCCCCAGGCCAGCGCCACAATCCCGCGTTTGGGAAATTCAGCCAGCATGTCCTGACCGATCTTGCCATCAAGTACATGGCGGGCATGCTGCAGGTCGCGGAACAGGAAAGGAATATCGAACACGCCGGTCTTGGGCACAAAGTTCAGGGTTGCGCCGGTAGAGACAATGGCCAGATCAATCGTGCCCAATTGCAAGCCTTCAATAACTTCACGCTCGCCGCCCAAGGCACTGTTGGGAAAGGCCTCGATGGTGTAGTTGCCGTCCTTTTCCAAGGCACTGGCAAAGGCTTTTGCACCCGCACCATAGTGAGAGCTGGTGGACAAAGCGTAAGCCAGCTTCAAGGAAGTCTGGGCCGTGGCCGCTCCCGCCGCCAGGCCCAAGCCCAGCATCAAACCTGCGGCCAAAAGACGGTTCTTCATGTGACGGTACATCATGCATGCCCCTCCTGTCTGAATGGATCAGTGTATTTAATGCGTAGTGCTCGGGCTGGGACATAGGGGTTTTTACGCCTGTGTCCCAGCCGGGCACCTTATTCTTCTACGTACCAGTTATCTTCGGACAACATGACCTGTTGATGGCCATAGCCCGCTGGCATCATGGGGAAACAGTTTTCCAGCGCCAGCACTTCCACGTTAAGGAAGAACGGGCCATCGTGGGCCAGACAACGCTCCAGCGCCGCATCCAGCTGATCGGGATGCTCCACGCGTTCGGCTTCCCAACCAAAGGCGCGCGACAAGGCCACAAAATCCGGCATGGCTTCGTTGTAGCTGTGGCTGTAACGACCATCGTGAATCAGCTCTTGCCACTGGCGCACCATGCCCATGTGGCGGTTATTGCACAGAATCACCTTGATCGGCGTGCGATGCTGCACAGCGCTGGCCAGTTCCTGAATATTCATCAGTACCGACGCGTCACCACTGACACACACCACCAGCTTGTCCGGATGCGCAATCTGCGCCCCAAACGCAGCAGGTACGCCGTAACCCATGGTGCCGGCTCCACCCGAAGTCAGCCAACGACGAGGGCGATCAAACTTGATGTACTGCGCAGCCCACATCTGGTGCTGGCCCACATCGGTAGAGACGATGGCATCACGGCCTTCCAGATGCGCGTCCAGACGTTGCAGCAAGTGCTGCGGCAAGATGGCGTCGCTATGAGGCGTCACTTTCAAGCACTCTTGAGCACGCCACACGCCAATGCGCTGCCACCAATCTTTCAAGCGACCTTCGGGCAATTCGTGATGCGACAGCTCTTTGCGCAGGGCGCGCAGTAGGGGATAGCAATCACCCACCAGAGCCACATCAGCACGCACCACCTTGTCGATGGAACCGGGGTCGATATCAATATGAATCTTGCTGGCATGGGGGCAGAAATCGGACAGACGGCCGGTAATGCGGTCGTCGAAGCGAGCGCCCACACAGATAATCAGATCCGCATGGTGCATGGCCAAGTTGGCTTCCAGCGTGCCGTGCATGCCCAACATGCCCACGAACTGCTCATCACGTGCAGGGTAGGCACCCAGGCCCATCAAGGTCAGT
This sequence comes from Alcaligenes sp. EGD-AK7, assembly GCF_000465875.3. Lineage (NCBI taxonomy): Bacteria > Pseudomonadati > Pseudomonadota > Betaproteobacteria > Burkholderiales > Alcaligenaceae > Alcaligenes > Alcaligenes sp. EGD-AK7. Next base: position 143,820 of record NZ_AVOG02000034.1, read on the forward strand.
GTGCAAGGTGCGCCAGTTTCCTGAACCAGGCTGGTGAAGGCGTGGCTGGCATCGGCCCCGGAGTTGATCAGGCCACCACCACCGTAAAACACGGGGCGGCGAGCGTGCGCAATCATGGCGGCGGCGCGTTTAATCGCCGCTTCCTGGGCAGAGGCCGGAGCGGCAGGAGCCAAGAGGCTGTCAGCCTCGTCCTGGGCCGGCGCGTCGCTGCTGGCAGCGGGCAGGGTGGCGATCTGAATATCTTTGGGGAAGTCCAGCAGCACCGGACCGGGGCGACCCTGGGTACACAGGCGCAAGGCCTTGGCCGTCAAGGAGGCCACGTCTTCAATACGACGAACCTGGGCATTCCACTTGGTCACAGGGCGGGAAATGCCAATCGCATCGCACTCCTGGAAAGCGGCGGTACCAATTGCGGTGGTCGCTACTTGACCACTAATACACAGGACAGGAATAGAATCACACAAGGCATCGAGCAAACCGGAGGTGGTATTGGCCATACCGGGGCCTGATGTCACCAGCACCACGCCAGGTTTGCCGGTGCTGCGGGCATAGCCTTCGGCCGCATGTACGGCAGCTTGCTCGTGACGAACCAAAATATGACGAATTCGCGGTTGGGCATGAAGAGCATCATAGAGCGGTAACACCGCTCCGCCAGGATAACCAAAAATGGTATCTACACCCTGAGCGATCAAGGTTTCGAGCAAGATTTGCGCGCCGTTGTGGGCGGTCGTTTCAAGTGACATGGTTGCGTAGCCCTGCATGTTTTGTAAGATAGAGATCGCCGTCCAGTTTATCCCCTTTTACAGGCTGATTCCCCATGGTCACTCAACGCCAACCCTGGCACGTCGTTAAACCATCCAAACTGCATGGCAACGGCGTCTTTGCGCTACGCGATATTCCAGCCGGAACGCGCATCCTGCAATATGCTGGCAAGCGGCTTACGCCGGAACAGGCCGATGCCTTGTTCCCCGTCAATCCGGATGAGCCTTTCCACACTTTTTTCTTTGCACTGAGCAATGGCAAAATCGTGGACGGTGGTCAGGGAGGCAATGATTCACGCTGGATCAACCACTCTTGCGCCCCCAACTGTGAAGGTCACGAGAACGCCGATGGCTCGCGTGTCTTTATTGTGGCCATGCGCGATATTCCTGCCGGGGAAGAGCTTTTGTATGACTACTCGCTGGTCATCGACGATGAAATTACCGAGGAGCTCAAGCAGAACTACCGCTGCCTGTGTGGCGCTCCCCAGTGCCGTGGCACCATGATTGCCCTGCAATCAGATCGCTCCCAGGCTGTTGCCGACGAGCTACGCGAAGTGGCCGCAGAATTGGATGCGGAAATGGAACAGGCCCGCAAAACGCCGGTTTCATCCAAACAAAAAGCCGCTGATCTGAAGGCCACTGCCATTAAGCAGGCAGAAAAGGGCGAGTCCGATCAGGAGAAAGATGAGGACGCGGATAGCGATAAAGAATCCTCAAGCGAGAAAGGCAAAAAGGATAAGAAGAGCAAAAAGAAGAAAAAAGAAAAAGCCAAAAACAAGGATAAAAATAAAGACAAAAAGCCTTCCAAAAAGGACAAAGAAGGCAAAAAAGGGAAAAAGGACCGTAAAAAAGAGTAAGCTGTCCCCCAGCTTGCATTAGCCCAGGCTGCCTCACCGGCAGCCTGCACCCTTGCTAATCACCCGCACAGCAAGCCCGGCAACACCCCAGCCGGGCCTCTCAGAGCGCCACACACAGGCCCATCTGTCGTGCCGGGCCAGGTTTCAGACCTCATCAGCTAGGCGAAGCACCAACCCCCATATTGCGTGTGCCCTCGCCCCCATCCCTATCGTCTCTCCCCAGGCCAATGATGGCCCGCGGGTGCTATTGCACCGGGGGAAATTACTCACTGCCAGCCCCGTCTTTGACCGCTAGCATGTAGCTTTATTGCCAAATCTGACAGACCTCATGGATTCAAGTTCTACAGATACACCCGATAATCACGCCGCCTCGCCCGCCGAATCCGGCCTGCGTATTCCTTTGCAAATAGAGGACTGGGCTTCGGTCCTGATCATGGCGACCCTGGCTTTAATTACCTTTGCCAACGTGTTTGTGCGCTATCTGACCGATAGCTCCTTTGCCTGGACCGAGGAAATCTCCATCTTTCTGCTGGTGGTCCTGACCATGAATGCCGGTGCCAGCGCCTGTGTGCGCCACTTGCACATTCGTATTGAAGTCTTTGCCGATGCGGGCACGGTGCGTCGTCAACGCCGCCTGGCCCTGTTTGGCATTGGCATGAGCCTGCTGTTCTTTGTCGGCATGGCCATTCTGTCCGGCCGCATGGCCCTGGACGAGTTCGAGTGGGGCGATACCTCGCCCTCCATTGGTGTCCCGACCTGGTGGTACAGCATGTGGCTGCCCATCCTGTCCACTACCCTGAGCCTGCGTTTGCTGGGCATGTGGGTGCGTCGTTGGCAGGCTAAATCATGATTGCAACCTTGCTGTTTGTCATCTTCATCGGCCTGATGCTGGTGGGCGTGCCGGTGGGCGTGTCCCTGGGTATAGGTGGTGCCTTTGCGATTTTGATGTCCAACCTGGATACGCACTGGTTTGGCCTGATGGCCGTGCCGCAAAGCTTTTATGCCGGTCTGGCCAAATACCCCTTGCTGGCCATTCCCATGTTCGTGTTGGTGGGTTCCATTTTTGACCGCTCGGGCGTAGCCAGCCGTCTGGTGAACTTTGCGGTAGCGCTGGTTGGCCGCGGCCCTGGCATGCTGCCCGTTGTTGCCATTGGCGTGGCCATGTTCCTGGGTGGCATTTCCGGTTCCGGCCCGGCCTGCGCCGCTGCCGTGGGCGCGGTCATGATCGGCGCCATGAAACGCGCGGGCTATCCCGGTCCTTTTGCGGCCAGTATTGTGGGCGCGGGTGCTGCCACCGACATTCTGATTCCCCCTTCCATCGCCTTCATTATTTACTCGGTGCTGGTGCCCGAAGCCTCCGTACCCGCGCTGTTTGCGGCTGGTATGTTCCCCGGCATTCTGGCGGGGATTGGCCTGATTATTCCGGCCATCTGGCTATCGCGCCGTCACAAGCTGGGATTGGCCGAAGCCGAGCTGCCACGTCCGCCATTCTGGCGCAGCCTGCGAGAAGCCGCCTGGGGCCTGATTGCCCCGGTCATCATTCTGGGCGGGATGCGCCTGGGTCTGTTCACTCCCACAGAAGCGGCTGTTGTGGCCGTGTTCTACGGCCTGTTCGTGGGCATGGTCATCCATCGCACCATCAAGTTCCGCGATCTGTTTTTGATCCTGCGGGAAGCCGCCGAATTATCAGCCGTCATCATGATGGTTGTGGCACTGGCCGGTATTTTTGCCTGGGCGCTGTCCACCCTGAGCATTATTGACCCCGTCACCAATGCCATCATCAATTCCGGTCTGGGCGAGTACGGCATTCTGGCGCTGATGATTGTCATGCTGATTGTGCTGGGCATGTTCCTGGATGGCATCTCGATCTTCCTGATCTTCGTGCCGCTGTTCATGCCTATTGCCTACAACTTTGGCTGGCACCCCGTCTGGTTCGGGGTCCTGCTGACCTTGAACGTGGCTCTGGGCCAGTTCACTCCACCCGTCGCCGTCAACCTGATGGTCGCCTGCCGTATCGCGGGCGTCCCCATGGAAAGCACCCTGCGTTGGGTAGGCTGGCTGCTACTGGGCATGGGCTCGACCATGCTGCTCGTTATCGCACAACCCGAGATTGCCCTGTGGCTGCCGCGCTACCTGGGCTTTAACTAAAACCACAAGACTGAAACACAACTCATAGAAAGGGAGACCTGACCCATGAAATTACGTCACATTCTGGCCGCTCTGGCATGTACAGCCGCCACCCTGGCCGTGGTTCCCGCTGCCCAAGCCGCCTACAAATCCGAGTACAAGCTGTCCATCGTGGTGGGTACCACTTTCCCTTGGGGCCAAGGGGCGGTGATCTGGTCCGACCTGGTGCGCGAGCGCACCGATGGCCGCATCAATATCAAGATCTACCCCGGCACCTCGCTGGTACAAGGCGACCAGACACGCGAGTTCACTGCCATTCGCCAAGGCATGATTGATATGGCCGTGGGCTCCACCATCAACTGGTCCCCCCAGATCAAGCAGTTGAACCTGTTCTCCCTGCCATTCCTGCAACCGGATGCCAAAGCCACCGACGCTTTGATCAACGGCGAAGTGGGCAAGGACCTGTTTGGCTACATCGAGAAAGCCGGTGTGGTGCCTCTGGCCTGGGGTGAAAACGGTTTCCGTCAGCTCAGCAACTCCAAGCACGAAGTGACCAAGCCTGAAGACATGAAGGGCCTGAAACTGCGCGTGGTCGGTTCGCCGCTGTACATGGACACCTTCAGCGCCCTGGGTGCCAACCCCACGCAAATGAGCTGGGCAGATGCACAACCTGCACTGGCTAATAAGGCTGTAGACGGCCAGGAAAACCCCCTGTCCATTTACGCCGGTGCCAAGCTGTACGACGTGCAGCAGCAGTACCTGACCCTGTGGAACTACGTGTCTGACCCACTGGTGTTTGTGGTGAACCGCGACGTGTGGAAATCCTGGAGCGAGGAAGACCAGAAGATCGTGCGTGAAGCCGCTATTGAAGCCGGTAAACGTGAAATCGTGATTGCCCGTACCGGCATCACGGCGGAAGATCCTACCTTGCTCAAAGAGATCGAAAGCCACGGTGTGAAGGTCACCAGCCTGACTCCAGAGCAACATGCTGCCTTTGCCAAGGCAACCGAAGGCGTGGTCGAGAAGTGGACCAAGACCATTGGTGAGGATCTGGTGAAGAAGGCACGCGACGCGATTGCTGCCAGCCGCTAATTAGCTGGGTTTGAAAGACTGAAAGCCGGGCCTGAATGGGCCCGGCTTTTTATTGTCTGGCTGCCCCGCACAAAACAAACCTCATGAAAGCAGCAGCCTACGAGCGCAGCGTGGGGATACTTTCAACCTCCGGGTTACCCTCGAAGAAAGAAATGCCATAAATCGGCGGCACAACCTGAGGGCATTCTTTACAGCCTACACATATCAAAAACCAGCTTCCTTCTGAGCGATCAGCAAGTCCAAGACACCGTGTCAAAGCACGTTGACCGCTGAGCCCCAAAAAAATCCCGCTTATTCCTTGAAGCGTATCGCCAGCATTTCACCCGTCGCACAAACTTCGCCATTCGCGCTAAGCGACAGGTCCACCCAGACCTTGCGTCCATCCAGCTCACGCAGCTTGCCTTGTACCGTCAGCTCTGTCCCCATTGGAGTGGGACGCCGAAACTCCACTTTCAGGGAGGCTGTCACGCAACGGATCGGCTCCTCGCTGGTGCCCATCTCGATATTCAGATCCCTATAGATGAAGGCTGCCGCAGAAGCAGTACCGTGGCAGTCCAACAAGGAAGCAATCAAGCCGCCGTATACATGGTTGGGCACGCCACCGCTGTAAATCGGCTTGGGGGTGTAGCGGGCCACGGTATCGTCGCCGTCCCAGTAGCTCTTAAGCTGATGCCCGTCGGGATTATGTTTGCCACAACCGTAGCAATGGCTGAAGTTGTCGGCATAAAAATCTTGAAACGCTTTAATCATATGAGTATCTGCTGTCCTCAAAGAAACCAAGAGGCCGTGCTCCACTTGGTAGCACGGCCTATTTCTTAAGCCACTAAAGGTAATTTGTCAGCGCTACGAGCCAACAACCCACCCAGGAGCGTAGGCACTAACAAGGCCTGCAATATCTTATTGAAACGCCGTTTCCAGAAAGCTGCGCAGCTTGCGCGAATGCAGCCTTTCTTTGGGCATCTCGCGCAGCAGTTCCAGCGCCCGGATGCCAATATGCAGATGCTGGCCAACCTGACGTGCATAGAATTCGCTGGCCATACCCGGCAGTTTCAGCTCGCCATGCAAAGGCTTGTCCGACACGCACAGCAAAGTGCCATACGGGACACGGAAACGGAAGCCATTGGCAGCAATGGTGGCGGACTCCATATCCAGCGCAATCGCCCGCGACTGCGACAAGCGCCGCACCGGCTCGTGGTGGTCTCGCAACTCCCAATTACGGTTATCAATAGACGCCACCGTACCCGTGCGCATGATGCGTTTCAACTCCCAGCCGGACAGCCCGGCCACCTCGGCCACGGCTTGCTCCAGGGCGACCTGAATTTCCGCCAGAGGAGGGATAGGCACCCAGGTGGGCAAATCCTCGTCCAGCACGTGATCCTGACGCACATAGCCATGTGCCAGTACGTAATCACCCAAGCGCTGAGTAGTACGCAAACCGGCGCAATGGCCCAGCATCAGCCAGGCAGCAGGGCGCAGAACGGCAACGTGGTCGGTAATGGTCTTGGCATTGGATGGCCCCACGCCGATATTGATCAGGGTGATGCCGGAATGATCGGCACGGCGCAAGTGATACGAGGGCATTTGCGGCGCGCGAGCCAAAGGCGAACCGGTTGTCGATGCATTCGCACCCGCCGGAGTGATGATGTTGCCCGGCTCCACCAGATCTATATAGCCTTGATCATCCGCCTGCAGCACTTCACGCGCCCACTGGCAGAACTCGTCCACATAAAACTGATAATTGGTGAACAGCACAAAGTTCTGAAAGTACTCGGGACGAGTAGCGCTGTAGTGCTGCAAACGATGCAAGGAGTAATCGATACGCGGCGCAGTAAAAGGCGCCAGCGGCAAGGGTTCGTTATGCACGCGCTCCCACGTACCGTTGACGATGGCATCGTCCATATACGCCAGATCCGGTACATCGAAGTGATCGCGCAAGGTGTCACCGGGCGATTCAGGCACGGTTGTCACCGTGGACTGCACACCATTATTCAGGGCGAAATGCAGCGGGATAGGCACGGAGGATTCCCCTACTTCCACCTGCACACCGTGATTGCGCAGCAGCAGTTCCAGTTGCTCCAGCAAGTAATCGTGATAGAGGCCAGGAGCGGTAATGGTGGTCATGTACACGCCGGGCTCGACCACATGCCCATAAGACAGGCGGCTATCCACTTCCTGATAGGTATCGACGCGCAAACGCACTGCAGGGTAGCAGGCTCTGAAACGCTGCCCGCGTGGGAATCCGGTTTCCAGACACTGGGCAAAAGAGTCGCGCAAAAAAGCGGTGTTGCGGTCGTAAATATGGCGCAGCTGCTCCAAAGCCTGGCCGGCATCCTGATAGCCATTGAATGGAATCAGGTCCGGCGTGGACGTGATACGAGAAAAACCGCTGGGATCAGACATAACAAGTATTCCAAGGGGAAACAAAGACAAGCAGATCTGCAAGCATCATAAGCTGTTTATTGTTCCGCCTCCTACACGCCTCCATGACAAATTCAGCCGCCTGATCCTGACGCTCATGTACCAGCCGAACAGACAGGCCTGACCGTCTGCCGCTTTCGCGAACCATCGCTCCCCAATACAGATGTTCGGCTATCGGTTTCGCCTGCGCTTAAAGCCATCAACCATATACCTTTGCAATGGCTCGCCTAGCGCCCCAGCGTCTTGCCATATCCGAGCAAGGCAACCCAGACCCAGTCCCACTCAAAGCAAATGTCGTTACTGGTTTTTGACTGAATCACAAGCCCTACTGTCCACACAATGGACACGACTATCGTTGGTTTTGAGACTGAATTTACTCACAGGCCCCATTTAAACAGGCAGCTTTACCCCGGTTTTGGGCAAATTCCATTTTTCCGGGATCAGGCAGGTCGAGCCCTGGCGCAAGCCCTTGACCCAAGACCCTGTTTTTATGCTAATGGCGCTAGACAAGCGGCTTGGCGGGCATATCAGGTATTTCAAGCGGGACCAGATGAGGCAGCTTATGATGGCAAGTGGAAGTCAGGCACGTCTTCTACCTCATATATAAGACTTGCCCAAATCCAGTAAATACATTAAGTATGTAGTCTTAATACTTTTAGTATTAAATCCAGCTAGCGTCAGTCCTTCATAATTTAAGTTATCCAACCTGGCAGTGTGCTCGGCATGCGTGTGAGACATAGCTCGTCATCGCGCAAATTAGCTTGTATTTAGGCTAATTTACAATGGGTTAGCGTATTTTAATGATTTTCGCTTCAAGCATTTGCTCGCCCTCTGATGTCATTTGTGTCCTGGCGCCGCGTGGGTCTTGTCACCCGCGATTTCAGCAAGATCTGAAAGTGCTCTTGACCAGGTAATTGCAGTTAGCAAGGCCGTTTTGGCCTGCCACTGTACCGAATCACTTTTAACTATCAGCAAGGGTACACATGACCACTCGAATCTCCTGCCAGCGACTGCAAGTCGCCGAGGTGCTTCATCAGTTCATCGAACAAGAAGCCCTGCCCGGCACAGGTATCTCCTCCGAAGCCTTCTGGGCTGGTTTCGATAAGCTGGTCCATGATCTGGCACCTAAAAACCGCGCCTTGCTGGCCGAACGCGACCGCTTGCAAGTCGAACTGGACAAGTGGCACACGGCCAACCCAGGCCCCATCACCGATATGCCTGCCTACAAGAGCTTCCTGAGCTCCATCGGCTATTTGAAAGAAGCGCCTGCCAACGTCAAGGTCAACACGACCAACGTCGACACCGAAATCACCGAACAAGGTGGTCCTCAGCTGGTTGTGCCCATCATGAACGCACGTTACGCGCTGAACGCCGTAAACGCACGCTGGGGCAGCCTGTACGACGCGCTGTACGGCACCAACGCCATCCCTGACACTGACGGTGCTCAGCGTGGCGGTGGCTACAACGCCGTGCGCGGTGCCAAGGTTATCGCCTTTGGCCGTCAGTTCCTGAACGACACCATTCCTCTGGCTCAAGGCAGCCACGATCAGGCTACCTCCTACACCATCACTGACGGCGCTTTGCGCGTCACCCTGGAAAACGGCGGCACCACCGGTCTGAAAGACGCCTCGACCCTGCTGGGTTACCGCGGTCAGCCCGATGCGCCTGAAGCCATCGTGTTCCTGCACAACGGCCTGCACTTTGAACTGCAGATCGACCCCAACAGCCCCATCGGCAAGACCGACCCGGCTGGCGTGAAAGACATCGTTCTGGAAGCCGCACTGACCACCATCATGGACTGCGAAGACTCCGTGGCTGCCGTGGACGCCGACGACAAGGTCCTGGCATACCGCAACTGGCTGGGTCTGGTGACCGGTTCGCTGACCGAAGAAATCAAGAAAGACGGCAAGGTCTTTACGCGCCGCCTGGCTGACGATCGCCAGTACACCGACTTGAAGGGCGCTACCCAGACTCTGGCTGGCCGCTCCCTGATGTTCGTGCGTAACGTCGGTCACCTGATGAGCAACCCTGCCATCATTGACGGCGAAGGTCGCGAAATCCCTGAAGGCATTCTGGACGCCGTGATCACCACCCTGATCGGCATGCGCGATCTGGAACTGAAGAAGAACTCGCGCAGCGGCTCGCTGTACATCGTCAAACCCAAAATGCATGGTCCTGACGAAGTGGCGTTTGCCAGCGAGATCTTTGACCGTGTGGAAAGCCTGCTGGGTCTGGCTCCCAACACCGTCAAGCTGGGCATCATGGACGAAGAGCGCCGCACCAGCGTGAACCTGAAAGCAGCTATTGCCCAGGCCACCGAGCGTGTCGTGTTCATCAACACCGGCTTCCTGGACCGCACGGGCGACGAAATCCACACTTGCATGCAAGCGGGTGCCGTGGTGCGCAAGGCCGACATGAAACAAGCTGACTGGCAGCCTGCCTACGAGCGCAACAACGTTCAGATCGGCCTGCAATGCGGTCTGCGTGGTCGTGCCCAGATCGGTAAAGGCATGTGGGCCATGCCTGACCTGATGGCTGAAATGCTGGAGCAAAAGATTGGTCACGTGAAGGCCGGTGGCAACACCGCCTGGGTACCATCGCCTACCGCTGCCACGCTGCACGCCTTGCACTACCACCAAGTCAACGTGGTCGACGTCCAGAAGGGTCTGGAAGGCGACACCAACGACTACCTGGACAGCATCCTGACCATTCCTGTGGCCACTGACACCAGCTGGTCCGCCAAGGAAATCCAGGAAGAACTGGACAACAACGCTCAGGGCATCCTGGGTTACGTGGTGCGCTGGATTGACCAGGGCGTGGGCTGCTCCAAAGTGCCTGACATCCACGACGTGGGCCTGATGGAAGACCGCGCTACCCTGCGTATCTCCAGCCAGCACATCGCCAACTGGCTGCTGCACGGCATCGTCACCCACGAACAAGTGGTTGAAACTCTGCAGCGCATGGCTGCTGTGGTTGACCAGCAAAATGCAGGCGACCCAGCCTACCAGAACATGGCCGGCAACTTTGAAGGCTCCTTTGCCTTCCGCGCTGCTCAAGATCTGGTTCTGAAGGGTCTGGAACAGCCTAACGGCTACACCGAGCCTTTGCTGCACCAATGGCGTCTGGCTTTCAAAGCCGCTCAAGCCTGAAGCACACCATACTGCCCGGAGTTCACCTCCGGGTAACAGTACCCCCAAAATCCCCATCTTGCTGGTTCAGGATGGGGATTTTTTTTCGTCTCCTGTTTCCAGCTTTGCGGCAAAGAGGAATTTGAATCGTCGCTCGGCACAAGCAGCATTTCCAAGTTTTCAAGCAGGTTTGAGTCTCGGGGCTCCGGCTTCGGAGCTTGGCGAACATCCCTGTTTGCCTCATCTCGTTATAAACTCGAACTCATAACGATTTTGACCGACAGGAAACCCCATGAAATCTTTGCTGTTTTCCGCCGCTTGCCTGCTGGCCATCACCACCACCGCTCACGCTTCCGACCTGCTAATCGCTACTGGCGCAGGCTACCGCAAACCCGTCACGGAATTGATGGAAGCCTTCAATAAAGAAACAGGCCTGACGGTAGAGAGCAGCTTTGGCAATATGCAGCAGGTCCGCGCTCAGAGCGAACAAAACCCGGACATTGCCGCCATTATTGGCGACCGCTTTTTTCTGGAACCCATGGGCATTGCCCAGCAGTTCGTGAACATCAGCCAGGGTGCCCTGATGCTGGCCGTGCCCAAGGGCAAGACCATTGATTCCATCCAGGACTTGCAGCAGCCCAGCTATGCCCGCATTGCCATTGGTGATGCCAAGAAAACTGTCTACGGCCGCGCCGCCACCACCTGCATGGAACGCGAAAAAATCCAGGCCGAGGGTCGCAGCATTGAAGTCGCCATGCTGCCGCAGGTATCCACCTACCTGCTCAATGGCGAGGTGGACGCCGGTTTCATCAACCGCAGCGAAGCGCTGGCCCACAAGGACAAGCTGGGTACCATCCTGCCCATGCCAGCCCAATGTCACGACCCGATTGATCTGAGCCTTGCCGTGCTCAAGGACCGTCCTGCAAGCCCTGCCTTGCAATCCTGGACCCAGTTCCTGGGCTCGGACAAGGCCAAGTCCATTCTTGAGCGCCACGGCCTGTGATGTCCGCCTGGATGAGCTGCTCCAGTAGCTCGCTGGGCCTGAGTGTATATGTGCTGACTGCCACCTTGGTGGCTCAACTGGTTCTGGGGGTAGCGCTGGCCTGGGTACTGGCCAGAAAGCGCTTTCCAGGCCACGGATTACTCGATTCACTGGTGAGCCTGCCGCTGGTTTTCCCACCGATTGTTATCGGTTACTTGCTGCTGCTTGCCTTGGGTAGACAGGGCTGGTTGGCCAGTGCCACCGGCTGGTCACCCAATATTGTTTTTCAGCCCGCAGCCTTGCTGATCGCCGCCTTTATCGCCGGGCTGCCATTGATGGTCAAACCCGTACAAAACAGCATGAACAGCCTGTCGCCACGGCTGCGTGAAGCAGCAGCCACACTGGGCCACGGCACCTGGTCCTACTTCTTCCGGGTGGAATTGCCCTTGCTGCGTCCTGCCTTGGCCACCGGACTGATTCTGTCAGGCGGACGGGCCATGGGAGAAGTGGGCATTTCGCTGATGTTGGGTGGCAATATCGCGGGTCGTACCGAAACCCTGTCTTTATCTATCTACAACGCCGTCCTGGATGGCGACACAGACTGTGCCAATGCGCTGTCCTGCTTGCTGGGGCTGACGGCATTAGCCTGCTTTTGGGCGCTGCGGCGCTACGGGAATCAAAAATGACGGTTTTTTTTGAACAAAGCCAAATCGACCAATGGATTGGCGAGGATGCCTCCTACCTGGATCTGACCAGCCACATGCTGGGACTGCACAACCAGAACACCACACTGCGTTACGTCGTGCGTGACCATATCCGCGTGGCAGGCACTGAGGAGGTGGCCGAGATTGTGCGCTCTTGCGGCGGTCAGACTCAGCACTACACCCCCAGCGGCGTGGCGGCCATGCCCGGCCAGACCATTTTGCTGGCACAAGGCCCCGCCAAAGCCTTGCTGCGCGCCTGGAAGGTCGGCCAGAACCTGCTGGAGTTTGCCTGCGGCATCGCCACCCTGACACATCAAGTCGTGCAAGCCGTGCAAACGGTAAATGCCTCGGTGGCTGTGCTGACCACTCGCAAACATGCGCCTGGGGTACGCAAGCTGGCCTTGAAAGCCACACTATCGGGCGGAGCCATGCCGCATCGGCTGGGACTGGGCGAAACCATTTTGATCTTCCCCCAGCACCGCGCGCTGATGGGTGGCTGGGAGGAGGTGGGCCGGGCGATTGCCCGTCACAAATACGCCTTGTGCGAAAAGAAAATCGTGATCGAAGCGGCAGATCTGGATGAAGCCTATAGCGCGGCTCAGGCGGGCGCGGACGTGGTGCAGTTCGACAAAGTCCCGCCCGAGACCCTGGCACAAATTGTGCCTGCGCTGCGCAAAGCGCATCCCAACGTCACCATTCTGGCAGCGGGCGGGATTCATGCAGGTAACGCAGCCGCCTATGCCGCAACAGGTGTCAATGCCTTGGTGACCAGCAGCCTGCACTACGCGAAACCGGCCGATATTGGAGTGAAGATCAACTTGGCAGAGCCAGCAGAATCGCAAGAGCCGCTTGTTGCCAGCAAACTGGAAGGGCTGGAATAAAATCACCGGCCGCTCACTATTTGTCAGCCTGGCCCACTAGGGTGTTAAGCGAAAACAAGGAAGGTGAGCTCCAGCATTAGAGCCAGTCATCAAACGACAGAGTTGCAAAGCACCACCAATAGAAAAACAGATCGCTGAATCCGACAAAAAATGCGGGAATCAGCATGAACCTTACGCCTGGCATCTGCCCCCTGGCGGTTTGGAAAGCATGCAGCTCCGTGAACAAGTGTCCACAAAAAATGTGAACTCAGACAGTCTCCTTAGACCCCAAATGCTGCAACAAGCGCTGCATGGGTTTGGATAGGGCGCCCCAGTCCTGATAACACAGGCACAAGGAGCGCTTGGCCCAGGCGTCACTCAAAGGCCGCGCCACAAAGCCATGGCGACGCTTGTAGCGGCTGGCCACGCCTTGCGGCACAATCCCCAGGCCCACACCGTGGGCCACCATCTGGCACAGCCCTTCGAAGGTTTTCATACGGATGCGCTGCACCCAAGCATGGCCCGCTGCGCGAGCATGTTCGTCCAGATGGTCTTGCAGGGCATTACCCGGCATCAGGCCCACGAAGGGTTCATGCAGAACATCCTGCAAGCTCAATTTGCTGTGTGCCGCCAAGGGGTGAGCCGCAGCCATAATCAGCACCAGATGATCCTTGGCCACCGGCTCCAGCACCAGCCCCGGTGCCTGCACTGCATCCGACACCACACCGGCCTGGGCCAAACCGGCGGCAACCGTACGCACAATATCTGCGCTGGTACGCTCTTTCAGCTCGATATGCAGATTGGGGCGCTGTGCTAACCAGGGAGCCAAGCGCGACGGTAGAAACTCGGTTAAGGCCGCCGTATTCGCATACAGATGCAAAGTCCCCCGCGCTCCAACAGCGAAATCCTGCAACTCGCCTTTCAGCAGATCATGCTGACGCAGCATCAAACGGGCATGGTGGGCCAGCGCCTCGCCTGCCTCTGTGGTGACGACTCCCCGTGGCAGGCGCTCCAGCAAAGCAACGCCGGCATCGTCCTCGATACGGCGCAAACGCTCGCTGGCCGAAGCCAGAGCCAGATTCGCGCGTACCGCTCCCTGTGTGATGCTGCCTGCATCCACAATGCTCAAGAACAAATGCAGATCGGCCAGACCCAGTCGCATCACCACTCCTGAAAACCCTTCGGATAAACCGAAGGATAGCGCCTTAAATCCACATTGTGTGCACCTGCCTGCCACGCTTCAATACAGGCATGCACGAATCTCTCTCTTTCCTTCTTCTACTCAGTGCCATCTTCCTGATAGCGGGCATGGTCAAAGGCATTACCGGCATGGGCCTGCCAACGGTAGCCATGAGCTTGCTGGGCCTGATGATGTCACCGGCCTCGGCTGCCGCCTTGCTGGTGCTGCCTTCTTTCATCACCAATGTCTGGCAATGCTTTGTCGGGCCGTCCATGCTGGCTTTGCTGCGCAGGCTCTGGCCCATGATGCTGACCATTGTGCTGGGCACGCTCTGGGGCTCAACGCTGCTGGCCAATACCTCACCACAGCTATCGGGCATGGCCTTGGGTATCGCGCTGCTGGTGTATGCAAGCTATGCGCTTATCGCCCCCGCCCTGACCGTGTCGCCCCGCTTCGAGCCTTGGCTGTCACCCTTGATTGGTCTGGTGACCGGCGTGGTGACCGGCATTACCGGCGTTTTTGTGATGCCAGCCGTCCCTTATCTGCAGGCCCTGAATCTGGATAAAGACGAGCTGGTGCAAGCCTTGGGGCTGTCCTTCACAATCTCCACCATCGCGCTGGCTGGCGGTCTGTTCATGCACGATGTGTTCAAGCTGAACCAGCTGGGCATGTCCACCTTGGTGATTGTTCCGGCTTTACTGGGTATGTGGCTGGGGCAAAAGATCCGCGTGCGCATCAGCCCGCGCCGCTTCAAGCAATGCTTGCTACTGTTTCTGGCGGCCCTGGGCCTGCAACTGATTATTCGTCCTTTTATTTAAGGCTGAACACAACATGATCGGCTACGTGTAAAACGTGAATCCACCGGGGCTAACGTTTTTAAGCTAAGCCACAAGACTGGCAACATCATTCACGATGTATTGATCCGCCAAGAGCTACCCTCACGGCCAGCACCACATTCTCAAATCGCCTAGCAACGACTGGAGCCACCATGCCAAGTTCATCTCGCCACTTACCCGTACTGGAATATCTGCAACGCCAACTGGATGACACGCTGGCCGAGGGTGAGTACACGCATATGCGTTACCCCACCGCAATCTCCCAGCTGCTGAACTTTCGTATTACTGCTATAGATGAAGCCAGCGCCACGCTGGAACTGGACGCAGACGCTGCCTTGCATGGCAACCAGCAGGGCACGGTACATGGCGGCCTCTTGTGCGAACTGGCCGATGCCGCCATCGGCACGGCCCATTCCACCTTGATGCAGGAAGGCGAGAGCTTTACCAGCATTGATCTGAAAGCCACCTTTCTGCGGCCAGTCTGGCTAGAGCGGCTGCAAGCCCATGCCTGGGCCACGCATCGCGGGCGCAGCATCAGCCATTACCGCTGTGAAATCCAGCGAGAAGACGGCAAGATGATTGCGACAGTGGAAAGCGCTGTCATGACCTTGAAAGGGGATCGGGCCCAGGGGCGTTAAAACTCCTGCTGCCGACTTCTTCAAGCCTCAACCACAGCACCAAGAAGCAGACAGCTTCTTTTAAACTTAAATAAAATAGAAAACTGGCTATCTATCTGTAAATAAATAATATTCTGAAACCGACCAGCCCCGATCAGGGATAGCCCCCATGCCCACCCAGCCGCTCAACTTTTACACTAGGCGCTGGTCACGCGCATCCTTATGCTCTGGAACAAGGGGTTCCCAATGTCGGCAGAAAATGGCTTGGATCTGTCGGTGTTGTACCGTCATCCAGTCTTTCATTCCCACAGCGCCGAGCTGTCTCATCAGCCACTGAGTCGGGCCATTTCCCGGCATGCCCTGCATTGGGGTCGCGGGCGCATCAACACCAGCTTGTACCGCCGCGATATTGATCAGATCAGCCTGATGCGGCTGGGCTACGGTGCCGAAGTGGAAATCCAGGCCGATGCTTTCGGCGACTTCTGTCTGGTGCAAATGCCCTTGCAAGGCACGGCCGAATTCATCAGCGATGGCCATCACAGATTAACCGCCTATCCCGGCGATATTGCGGTGGTATCCCCTCGCCACCATGTGCGCACCTTGTGGCAAGCCGGTTGCGAACAGCTGATCGTGAAGATCCCCTACAGCTTGTTTGATGGCGTGGGCCATCAGACGCTGGCACAAGAGGGCATGACCCGAGGCTGTGTCTACAAGCTAGACCCCTGTATGGGCCCGCAATGGGCCAACCTCATCCAACACCTGCTTCTGCTACCGGCGCAACATGGCGACCGTCCAGCCAACTGGACGCAGCATATTGAAAGCAGCCTGGCCTTGTTCCTGCTGTGTCATCCTGCCGATGAACAAGCCGTGCAGACTCTGGTGGATGAGTCCATGGGAGCGGCGGCCCGAGCAGGGCAGATGCGTCTGCTCCAAGCTAAAAACTATGTATTGGCGCATTTGCACAGCAACATCTCACTGGATGATCTGGCGCAGGCAGCGGGTGTGAGTCCCCGCTTCCTGCATCTGCTGTGCCGTCGTCACTACAAACAGTCCCCCATGAGCTGGGTACGCAATCTGCGTCTGGACGCCGCCCATCAGGTGCTGCAAAGCCGGCCCCGCCCCAACGTCACCGAGGTGGCACTGGCGCATGGTTTTGGGCATCTGGGGCGGTTTTCTGCCTACTACCAGCAACGCTTCAAGGAACTGCCCCATCAAACGGGGCAGACACGGCACACAAGCATCAAACAGTCCTAGATGAACATGGACTTGTTGATGGGCAGATTGTGCTTCTTACAGTAGCTGGTGTAGTGGTCGATCATCCAGAACACATCAATGATTTCCAGGATGTTGTCGTTCTCGTCCAGGAACTCGATAGGCGTGCCCAGGTGGAACAGGGTTTCCATGCCTTCGTCGGACACCAGGGTGTGCGTGCGACCGGGGCTTTCGTGGATGTAATGACCGGCGCGGGCCACCCAATCGTATTCCTCGTAGCGCAGGCTGCCGGACAGAATGTAGCCGGTCACCACAGCGCGGTGGCGATGACGCCCCAAAGAACCACCTTTGTCAGCGCGCATGATGTGCACCGAGGTGTTGTTGCGAATATCAAAGCTCAGGTGACGCAGCCAGATATTGGGGCCGAAAGGAATCCAGGGGGAGGTTTCCTCGGACGTATCGAAGTGGCCTTCAACCAGCGCGTATTCGTCGCGTACCTTGTCGATGCGTTTTTCAATGTCGATATAGGGTGGGGTGCTGTTTTGAGTCATGACTTGTCTCTCTCATAGAAATAAAAGCCGCTGTGTTTCCCACACAGTCGGATGCCAATCCCCCCGGATTGACCTGGTTTCATTCTATGAAGCCATTTGGTGCCGAACTATCCAGCTTTGGCACAACGTAGCGGCGCACTATCCAGTTCTGGCACTCCCGCTCCGATCGCTTTATTTGACCCCGAAAAAGACCGGCGACGAACTCCTGACACAGTTCATGCCCATGCCATTTGGCAGCTCATTTTTTCACATTCAACAATACTGATTTTCATAAGCAAATCAAAAGAGTAAGGACGCTTATCGACCATAAACACATGAGCGAATTGTCTTTCGTGGCAGCGGCGATCAGGCATGTAATACAAGGCATTGACTCGCACAGGTGCCCCCGTTTTCTGGCGGCACCTTGTTCTGATTTCACTGCAAGGAATTGCCATGAGCCGCCCTCTGAAAACCGTTATTGTGAATGGGAGCCTGCACCGTCCCTCCCGCACGCAAGTGCTGCTGGATGCGCTACGCGACACACTGAACGACCAACTGGCACTGGACGTGCAAAACATCGAGCTGGTCAGCCTGCTGCCCGAACTTGGCGCGGCCCTGTCCACCGACGCCTTGCCCGCCCATGCGCATCAGGCCATCACCGCCATTGAGCAGGCCGACTTTCTGATCGTGGGCTCGCCCATCTTTCGCGCGGGCATTCCGGGCCTGCTCAAGCACCTGTTCGATCTGATCGACATGAATGCCCTGAACGGCACGCCTGTACTGCTGGCCGCCACTGGCGGCAGCCAACGCCATGCCCTGGTCATCGAACATCAGCTGCGTCCCCTGTTCAGCTTCTTCCAGGCGCTGACCCTGCCCATCGGGGTCTATGCCACGCCCGAAGAGATTCAGGACGGCGAAGTCACCAGCGCCGCCCTGCAACAGCACATCCAGCGCACCGTTGATCTGGCCGTGCCGGTACTGCACAGTATTCAAACGCGTTTGCCGCTGCGAAACTCTGTTCTGGAGGCGCAGGCAGCATGAGCCAAATCACCTCCACCACACCCGATATTTTCTGGTTCCTGCCCACCTCGGGCGATACCCGTTATCTGGGCAAATCCGACTTTGGCCGCGCGCCCACCAACGAGTATCTGCGCAGCATTGCCGTCACCAGCGAGAACCTGGGTTATGACGGCTTGCTGATTCCTACCGGCGCCTCCTGCCTGGACCCCTGGGTGGTGGCGGCCAGCCTGGTTCCTGTTACCCAGCGCATCAAGCTGCTGGTGGCGCTACGCACCTCCTTGGGCGCTCCCGTCTCCAGCGCACGTCAGGCAGCGTCCCTGGACCAGGCCCTGCATGGCCGTTTGCTGCTGAATGTAGTGCCTGGCGGCGATGCCACCGAACTGGCCGCCGAAGGCGTGTTTCTGGACCACGATGCCCGTTATGAATACGCCCATGAATACCTGACGATCTGGCGTCAATTGCTCTCTGGCGACACCGTGAATTTTCAGGGTAAGCACTTCAAGGTGGAGAATGGCCGCAACTTCTTCCCGCCTGTGCAAAAACCCTATCCGCCCTTGTACTTTGGCGGCTCCTCGGACGCCGCCCATGAGCTGGCTGCCGAGCATGTCGATGCTTACCTGACCTGGGGCGAACCACCGGCTGCTGTGGGCAAGAAATTTGAGGACATCCGCCGCCGCGCCGCCGCCCGTGGTCGCAAATTGAGGCTGGGGGTACGCTTGCACGTGATCGTACGTGAAACCAATGAAGAAGCCTGGGCCGAGGCGGATCGTCTGATCAGCAAATTGACGGACGAGGACATTGCCAAAGCACAGGCCAACTACGCCAGCATGGACTCGGTAGGCCAGAAACGCATGGCGGCCTTGCATGGTGGCCGTCGCGATCAGCTGGAAGTCTCGCCCAATCTGTGGGCAGGGGTGGGGCTGGTACGGGGCGGGGCAGGCACCGCACTGGTGGGCGACGCCCAAACCGTGGCCCAGCGCTTGCAGGAATACATAGACCTGGGTGCGGACTCCTTTGTGCTCTCGGGCTACCCCCATCTGGAAGAATCCATACGCTTTGCCGAGCTGGTGTTTCCACTTCTGGGCAAACGGGCCGTCACCGTCAGTGATCGCGCCCAGACCGGCGGTGCCTTTGACGCACGCGGTGTTCAAAATCAGCAACTTTCCTCTGCATCATGAGCCAGAAAATAATCGATCTACGCTGCCGACCTGCCTTTCTGCACAAGTTTTTCGGGGCCGAACCTGGTACGCCAGAACATGCCACCGCGCGTTGGCTGAATCGCCGCGTTGGCACTCGTGGCAGCGATACTCACTTTGAAAAGTCACTTAGCCAGGAAGGCTTTCTGGAAGAAGTGCGCCAGGCCGGACTAAGTAAAGCGGTCGTCGTAGGCCGCCACACACCGTCGCAACATTTGCCCAACGACACCATTCATCAGATCGTGCACGGACACGATGAATTGCTGGGCATTGCCGGTATTGATCCGGCTCTGCAAGGCGAGCAGCAAGCCCTGGCCGAGGCAGAACGCGCCATCAAGGAGCTGGGCTTGTCCGGCATTGATATCGAGCCGGGTTTTGGTGTTCCAGCACGTCACCCCGATGACCCGGTTTACTGGCCCGTTTACGAACTGGCGCGCCACCTGAAAGTACCCGTCTTTTTGATGAGTGGCCCCACCACGCCGGACCCGCGCTACAACGACCCGGCCGGGCTGGCCAAAGTGGCCAAAGCCTTCCCGGATCTGCCTTTGGTGGTCTATCACGGCTATTGGCCCAATGTGCAGCAGGCCATAGGCCTGGCCTTTCTGCACGAGAACGTGCATCTGGTGCCGGATATGTACATTTTCCAGCCGGGAAACGAAGGCTATGTGCAGGCTGCCAATAGCTTTCTGTCCGAGCAATTGCTGTTTGGCTCGTCCTATACCTTCCGCCCGATTCGCCAGAGTATTGAGGACTTCCAGCAGCTGGGTTTCAAGGATGTAATTCTGGACAAGCTGTTTTATGACAATGCGGCCAGGCTGTTTCAACTCTCGTAATAATTTCGATCTGAGGAACCAGGCCTTGAAATCCCATTCTCGATAACTTACCGTTTTGATGAGTTTTGATAAGAAGGGATGACCATGCGTCCATCTGTTGTGCTCGACATGAACCGAGATGCAGTGCGTGAAGCCGTAAGCCGCTTTCGCACGGCGAATCCACGCGTCTTCGGTTCGGTACTACATGGCACCGACCAGGATGGCAGCGACATTGATTTGCTGGTTGACGCAATGCCTGGTGCGACGCTGTTTGACCTGGGAGGCCTGCAAGACGAGCTGGAATCACTGCTCGGTATTCAAGTCGATTTGCTGACGCCCGGTGACCTACCACCTAAAGTCCGTGCCCAAGTGCTTGCAGAGGCGCAACCAGTATGAGCAAGTACCGTCTTCCGGATTACCTTGACCTCGAGTTCGCTCAGGCTCATGGACAAGTGCCGTGGCGTAATATGCGCGGTATGCGCAACCGCATCGCCCACGGCTACTTCGACGTCAACCTCGATGTCGTGTGGGACACCGTGCAGACAGCACTACCGGAATTGCTTCAACAGTTACTTGCCGTTCGTCAGGATGCAGACGGCGACACGCCATGCTGATAGGCTATGCGCGCGTCTCGACGCAAGATCAGAACCTTGAATTGCAATGCGAAGCTTTGATTCAGGCCGGGTGCCAGAGGGTCTTTGAAGACAAGGTAAGTGGCACGCGAGCAAATAGTCCAGACTTGGTCAAAGCGCTCGAAATGCTGCGCGAGGGCGACACATTGGTGGTCTGGAAGCTGGACCGCTTGGGCCACTCAGTCAAGCAACTTGTCGATCTGGTCAACGAACTGCGCACACAAGGTATCCAGTTCAGAAGCCTCACCGACTCCATCGACACCAGCACGCCGTCTGGTCGGTCCTTCTTCCACGTCATGGCCAGCCTGGCCGAGATGGAGCGCGAACTGACAGTCGAACGTACCCGTACCGGGCTGGAAGTCGCCAAGCAGCTTGGCCGCAAGGGTGGTCGCAAACCCAAGATGAACGACAACAAAATCAAGTCAGCCAAGAAGCTGCTGGCCAGCGGTGTACCACTCAAGGACGTGGCCAAGAACCTGGACGTATCCGTTCCTACGCTTTATCGCTGGGTGCCAGCCTCATCACGCGCTTAGCGTACTATTTTGTCGGT
Organism: Alcaligenes sp. EGD-AK7; assembly: GCF_000465875.3. NCBI lineage: Bacteria > Pseudomonadati > Pseudomonadota > Betaproteobacteria > Burkholderiales > Alcaligenaceae > Alcaligenes > Alcaligenes sp. EGD-AK7. The sequence goes on from NZ_AVOG02000034.1 coordinate 165,334, forward strand.
GATTTACCCTGAGAGGCTGCGCGCTCAAGGCTGACAACATAAAGGGCACGATTAATTCATGCCCTTTATGTTTCCAAGAGGCGGCCCCGCCTCTGGCCGCATCAGCTCAACTCCCCTTGGTCCCCACATGCCAGTAGTACACAGGCTCGGCCTCGTTCAACAAAATATCCCCCACCGAACGAGCCTTGTAGATCACCGGATTATGCGAAGCCAAAGCTCGCGCATTACGCCAATGTCTATCCAGACGACGGGACTCCTCCAGGGCCGTAGAGCCACCCACATCAAACAGGCGCGTGGCCGCCCGCAAGACAGGTTCCACTACAGCCACTTGCGCCTGTGCCGTTCGCAGTTCCAGGGCATCCAGTGTTTCGCGGGAGACCTCCACACCCGCCTGCCGCTGATCCGCAATGCTTTGCAAATGAGCCGCCACATCACGTACCGCCAGTTGGGCAATATAGGCCGTGCTGGCCAACTCTCCCACAATATGCTGCACCAAGGGGTCGTCCTTGGGCAGCGCCGCACTACCATGGCTAAAGACACGCTTGCGCGCCTGTACATAGGCCACTGCATCACGCTGCACGGCTTGAGCAATACCTGCCAGGGTCGCCAAATGCACCAGCTGAAAATAAGCCAGCAACGGTGTGGGTTCCTGACGCGGAAAACGGATGATGGCGCTCTCGGGCACAAGCACATCCGTCAGCACCGTCGTGCCAGACCCCGTCAGCCTTTGGCCAAAGCCATGCCAGTCATCCAGACGCTCCACCCCTTCCTGATCGGTGGCGACCACGGCATGTACCGTTTCATCCTCCTTCTCCGTTCCTGTGCTGCGGGCCACCACCGTGACCCAATCCGCGTACAAGGTGCCCGTGCTGTAGAACTTGCGGCCATTCAGACGCCATTGACCGGCCTGCTCTGGATCGGGCTCCAGCGTGGTTTGCAACTGGCCTACAGCGCCCAAACCAGTCTCGGTCGTGGCATTACCAAAAATCGCCCCTTGGCCTGCCAATGGCAGCCACTGCGCTTGCGTGGCCTCATCCCGATCAATCAACAATCGGTCGATGAAACCGAAATGAGGGCGCAGAATTTGGGCGACGTTTGAGTCGGCCGCGGCCAGTTCCTGAAAAAGCTCAAAGAACACCGGGATGGAGACACCACTACCACCCCATTGAGGCGGCACGCGCAGAGCGGTAAAACCGCTGTCTTTCAGCCAAAGAATGGGGGCGTAGGCCAAGGTACGGGTGTGCTCGCGCTCTGCCGCGGTATCGGCAATGCGTTGAAAGAGGGCGCCGAAACGGGCACGCAAGGCGCCCAGATCGGAAGCTCGTGCACTTGCTGGCGCTGCCCTTTCTGGCACAGTCCGGCGTGGCGCAACATCAGAGGTAAAAACGGCAGTGTCAGTCATCATGATGTGCAGCCCTCAAGGAACCTGCGTAATGGAGGCATGACCCGCCGTCTTCCACGGCAAGGCATACAGCTTCTTGTCTCCCGCAAAAGACGCGTCGATCTGCGCGGCCACGGCAGGGGAGTTTTGATAAAGATCCACAAACTGGCGTATGCGCGGATCCTCTCTATGGCCGCTTCTAGCCACAAAGCGAATCGCGTAGTACAGATCATCCACCGTGGAATACTGCAAGGCCTTGCTGGCCAGCTCGGCCTGCCCGGCGTTCACAAAATGGGCTGGATAGCCTTGGACCAAGGGCAGGTCATCGGCTGCGCGCACCAATTGCGGCCCTTCGACTTCCACAATGTGCAGCTTTCTGGGGTTGGCCGTCACATCATGAATCGAGGCACGCGCAGTTGCCCCCTCTTTCAGCTGAATCAGGCCAGCCGTCTGCAAAAGCAGCAAGCCGCGCGCCTGATTCACCGGATCACTCGCCACCCCAACAGAAGCGCCTTCGGGCAGCGCATCCAAGGACGAATACTGCTTGGAATACAAGCCAATATTGGGCAATAAACCATAAGCCACACTTTCAATGGCATAGCCGCCTTCCTTGACGGCATTGTCCAGAAAAGCCTGATGCTGGAAGTAATTCAAATCCAGATCCCCGGAGGCCAAGGCCGTATTGGGCGTGGTCCAGTCGGTGAACTCAATCACCTCGACCTCCAGGCCCTGTTTCTTGGCCTCCTTGGCTGCCACGGCAACAGAATCGGCCAAAGAGCCGGGCGTGACGCCGATTTTCAATGCAGCAGCAGACACATGCCCCGCTAGGCCCAAAGCTGCCAAGGCAAACACGGCACGAATAGAAAAACGGGCAGACAACATGATCCTGACCTTATAAAAGGGGTCGTAAAAAATGATCCAACGCAGCAGATACTGGCTCTTTCTCACCTTAATCAGCTTGCCTGCAAGGCAGAGGTAGCCGCCTCATCCGATCCCGCCTCCGGGGTCGGACCGGACACCAAATGCCGCCACTGCGCGGCAGAGTGCGTGGCAGATACCCGATCACCTTGCCCAAACAGTTGCTGGCGCAGGGTTCCACCTTCATAAGCCGTGCGATAGCGGCCCCGGTTTTGCAGCTCGGGCACGATGTAGCTCGCAAAGTCCTCCCAGGTTTCAGGCACAACGATGCGGGTCAGATTGAAACCGTCGATCTCGCCTTCATCAATCCAGGTGCTTAGCGCATCCGCCACTTGCTGCGGGTCGCCCACAATGGTTTTGTAGCGGCTACCCAGCGTGAATTGCTCCAGCAGCTTGCGACGCGTCGTCCAGCCTTGTTTCTGGGCTGCGGCCGCTGCAGATTGAATCGCGTTGCTGGGGCCAAAGCGGATGGGTTCATCCAGGTCATACTGGGCAAAGTCCACGCCGGTACTGGCCGCAAAATGCGCCAGGCCGCCCTCGGAACTGGCATGGGCCAGATAGTCGGCATACTTCTCTTTAGCCTCGGCTTCCGTAGCACCCGTAACGACCGCCACACCCGCATAAATCTTCAGGTCCTGCGCTTGCCGTCCCGCATTGACCGCTGCCTGACGCAGCTTGCGGGACGAGTCCCTGGCCGCTTCCGGGTCCCGCGCACCGATGAAAACCCCTTCAGCATGTTGCCCGGCAAACTGCAGCCCCCGCGCCGAGGTGCCTGCCTGGAACAGCAGAGGCGTGCGCTGAGGAGAGGGCGCGCTCATATGAATTGCATTGCTGCGATAAAACGGCCCTTCGTGATGCACGGTATGCACTTTCTCGGGCAGGGCATGGATACGACGCTGCTTGTCGGCAATCAGCGCGCCATCTTCCCAGCTGCCTTCCCACAGCTTGTAAGCCAATTGCAGAAAGTCCTCGGCCCGGTCGTAACGACTATCGTGTGCATCCAGACCATCCTGCCCCAAACCCCGCGCCCCGCTATCCACATAGCCAGTCACGATGTTCCAGCCTATGCGGCCATTGCTTAGCTGATCCAGCGTGCTGACATCGCGTGCGAAGGTGTAAGGGTGATGCGCCGCCACTGACGCTGTCAGACCAAAGCCAATATGTTGCGTGACGGCTGCCATGGCCGAGACCAGCAGCCAGGGGTTGTTCACCGGTAGTTGAATACCCTCGCGCAGCGTCAAGTCCACACCTTGCTGGTAAACGTCGTAATAGCCGACCACATCCGCCAGAAAGATGCCGTCGAACAAGCCTTTTTCCAGCGTTTGGGCCAGATCCGTCCAGTACTTCAGAGTGTGATACTGCGTGGATTGATCACGCGGATGCGTCCACAAACCATGGTGGATGTGGCCGACGCAATTCATGTTGAAAGCGTTGATATGGATGTGTTTCTTGGGCTGCGTCATGGGGCATTCTCCTTGCTTAATGCGGCAACCAGGTCAGGCGATACAGCTTTTTCTCGCCCTGGTAGAACTGATCGATTGCCTCGCGCACGGCAGGCGATGTTTTGTAGACCTCCAGGAACTGGGCAATGCGCGGATCTTTCGTCTTGTCGCTACGGGCCACAAACTGAATCGCCCAGGAGTCGTCCTCGTAACTGGTCAAGGACAAGGCTTTCGTAGCATCAAAGGCTTTGGAGGCCAGGATGAAATACGGAAAGCCTTGAGCCAGATCCACGTCCTGCGTGGCACGTGCCAATTGCGGGCCTTCCACTTCCACAAACTTCAGGTTCTTGGGGTTGGAAACAATGTCATCGGGAGTGCCCAGCAAGCCGGTCTCGGGGCGCAGCGTGATCAAACCTGCATGCTGTAACAGACGCAACCCACGGCCTACGTTGACGGCGTCACTGGCAATCGCCACTTTTGCGCCATCGGGCAAATCGGCCAGCGTGGCGTGCTTGAGAGAATACAGGCCCAGGTAAGACAAAATGCCCGGCTGCACGCTGACCAGCTTGAAGCCCTTGTCGCGCACGGCATTGGCCAGGTAATTACTGTTCTGGTAGTAGTTCAGATCAATATCGCCCGCATCCAGCGCCACATTCGGTGTGGCCCAATCGGTAAATTCGATCACCTGCACATCCACACCCTGCTTCTTGGCCTCCTGCGCGGCAACGGCTACCGAGTCCGCAAAAATGCCGGGAACAACGCCGATTTTCAATGGCGCAGCGGTCGCTGTGCTGCTCAACAAAACAGCAGTAGAAACCAGGCTAAACGCCGTCAGTTTTTTCAAAATCTTCGAGATAGTCATCAATCAACATCCAGATAAAAGAGAAAGATCTGTGGCCTGGAAAACAGGCCATATCGAAGCGCATATGTGTCTTGCTGGAACGTATTTACTGACATGCTTTGAGCCATACTGCGCAACGCTTCCTCACCCCTGCAGCCATGCCCAAACACAGCTTTCCAGGTGGCATCACAAAGCACCATGGCGCGGCGGGCGCACTCCATTCAGGGCGTAATTGCCAATGGCGTGGTACTTCCAGCGCACCGGGTCATGCAAGGTATGGACTCGGGCGTTACGCCAGTAGCGATCCAGCCCATGCTGGGCCTGCGTAGCGCTGGTGCCTGCCAGTTCAAATAACTTGCTGCCTGCCAGCACACTGGCGCTGGTCGCCAAAGCCTTGGCCTGCGCAACGGCAATGGAGGCCTGAGCCACGCTGTCCTCATCCGGTGCTTGCTGGGCGGCGTCCACAAAGCGGGCGGCGCGGGCCAGTAGCGCTTGCGCGGCACGCAAACGCACATGCACATTGCCCACCTCCTGCAGCAGCAAGGGGTCCTGTGCGGCGCTGTCCACGCCAGCGGTAATCCAGGGGCGGCTGTGCTCGCGGATAAAGGGCAAGGTGGCCTCGAAAGCCCCTTGGCCTATGCTCAAATCCAGTGCTGCATGGATGATCTGGGCATAGGGGCCAATGGTGGTCGGACGCTCGAAGGAGTCCGTGAACGGCACAACCCATTGCGGCTGCACAGGAACACGCGTGAACTCCACCGTCCCACTGCCTGTGACACGTTGGCCAAAGCCGTCCCAATCGTCTGTCAGCGTGACGCCTGCAGCCCCACGCGGTACAAAAACCAGATACAGGCGGCCATCATCAGGCGAGGTCGTCAGCGTGGGAATCCAGTGTGCAAACAGCGAACCCGTGCAATAGAATTTGCGGCCATCCACAAACCAGCCATCCGGTTCTTTCAGCAATTGCGTGCGACGGACAAAGTCCTTCTTGCCGATCTCTGCCAATGCATTGCCAAAGCGTTTGCCTTGCAGCACCTGATCGTAGAAAAAGGCCTTTTGCTCGTGCGTCGCCCCCACGCGCAACACTTCCAACGCGTAATAGTGGTTTTGCGGGATATGGCCAAAGTTGCCATCGGCCTTGGCAATGCGCTGCACGACACGGGTGAGCACATCGGCGGAAACGCCCGCGCCGCCGTATTCTTTGGGGACCGTAATGCCCCATAAGCCACTTTGACTGAATTGCTCCACCTCTCGATGCGGCAAGATACGGTCGCGATCACGCTCCAGCGCATGGGGGGCAATGGATTGTGCAAACTGCTCGGCGGCTTGCAGCGCTTCGGCCTCGGACTGGATGATGTGTACGGATGTAGAAAGCTGTGTTGTCATGGCCTCAGTTCCATTGGTGATAAGACGGCGAGGCGCCATTGAGCAGGTAATTACCCAGCAAGTGATATTTCCAGCGCACCGGATCATGCAAGGTGTGCACGCGGGCATTACGCCAGTGGCGATCCAGATTATGAGCCGCACGGGTGGACGACGAGCCGGCCAAGGCAAAGAGCTGTTCGCTGGCATTCAAGGCCGCTTCCGTCGTCAGGATTTTGGCCTCGGCAACGGCTACAGAAGCACGGGCGCTGCTGTCTGCATCCACGGGCTTGGCGGCCAACTCATCCAGCAAACGCGCTGCCTCCAGCAAAACTTCCTGAGCGGCATCCACCTCAATCTGCAAGGCCCCGACTTCCTGAATGATATGAGGGTCCTGCGTGGCACTGGCCACACCCGAATCGGTCCAGGGGCGCGCACGATTACGGACAAATTCCAGTGCATCCTGCAAGGCCCCCTGAGCGATACCGGCATCAATACTGGCTTGAATCAGTTGAGAAATAGGACCCGACAGGGAAGGCTTGTCCACAAAACGCCAGCTTTCCAGCACATGGTCTTCCTCGACCAGGACCTGCTCGAACACCACACTGCCACTGGCGGTGGTGCGTTGCCCAAAAGCGTTCCAGTCATCAATCACCTGCACGCCGGGCGCATCACGACGCACCCAGACCTGTACGCCACGGCCTTGCTCATCCGCAGCCCGGAAAGGAATCCAATGGGCGAACAAGGCCCCGGTTGAATAAAAGCGTGTGCCGCTAACGCACAAGCGGCCATCCGCTGCCCGAGCAAGATGGGCAGTGATGTCGGTAATCACCGCTGCCTTGCCCTTTTTTTCCGGCCCGCCATTACCTAAACGCGCGCCTTGCAGCACCGCCTTGAACCAACGCTGCTTTTGAGATTCAGTGCCGGTGTCTTGCAGGTTCTGGATCAGCGCGAAATGGTTTTGCGGGATCTGCCCCAGAGAAGGGTCAGCCGCGCTGATGATGGCAAAAACCTGTACCAGCGTTTCATTGGAAACTTCCAGGCCGCCATAGGCTTTGGGAATAGTGATGGCACCCAAGCCGCTGGCGGTATAGCGCTCTATCTCGTCCCAGGGAAGCTGGCGCAGGCGATCGCGCTCGGCAGCAGTTTGGGCAAATTCAGCAGCCAATTGCCGGGCAATGGCGAGGGCTTCGGCTTCACTGCCAATCACATGCGGCTGTTGGGGGGGCAAGGGCAGACGCGGCTTTGCAGATGCTTGGGGCAAAGCTCCGCCCTGAGTAATCCGATCATTCATACGGCACTCTTTTCAATGACTAAAAACGGTAGGGATAGACGCAGCTTCCAGCACCTGCGTCACGGCTCAAGACAGGTCGTTCGAGCAAATAAAAAACATCACATTCACCGCAAAGGCGACGCCATTACGCGCAGCGTCAACCCCTGGCTAAGTGCGGATCAACGAGCTCGCAGCCATTGCACGTAGCGGTCGCCGGCAAACTGCACCACAGTCACTAAAGCAATCAACACGGCAATCACGATCAACATCACCTGCGTGTCAAAACGCTGATAGCCATAGCGGATTGCCAAGTCACCCAGGCCACCGGCACCAACTGCACCCGCCATGGCAGACGAGCTGATCAAAGCCACGATAGTGATGGTGAAACCACCCACAATGCCGGGCAGCGCCTCGGGCAAGTAGACATGGCGCACGATGTCCCACTTCTTGCAGCCCATGGCTTGAGCCGCTTCAATCAGGCCCGAGTCCACCTCGCGCAGGCTGACCTCGGCAATACGGGCAAAGAAAGGCGTGGCGCTGATTGCCAAGGGCACAATGGCCGCCCACACCCCAATCGTGGTGCCTGCCAGCAAGCGCGTGAAAGGAATCAACGCAACCAGCAAAACAATGAAGGGCGTGGCCCGGAAACCATTGACCACGCTACCCACCGCCCGGTTGATCTTGGGCGACTCCCAAAACCCATGGGGGGCCGTCACAATCAAGAGCACTGCCAGCGGTATACCGGCCAGAAAGGCAATGCCCCCAGACACGCCCACCATCATCAACGTGTCCAGAAAAGCCTGCCAGTAACGCTCAGCGGGGATACTCAGATTCCACAACATATCCAATGTCCTCAATGTGATGCGCGATGGCCGCCGGGCCTTGCGTCAAAGATGTCAAATCGGGCAGGCTCACATGCCCCTCAATGGCGACCAGCAAACGTCCATGTGCATGGCCCTGAATGCGGTCCACGCCACCATGAACCAGCTGCGGCTGGCCGGGCAGGCTGCGGGCAATGCGCAGCAAATCCGGCTCCCAGCCACCTTCGCCGCTATAGCTCAATTGCAGGATGCGGCTGTACGTGCCAGTTTTAGGAGGCTGCTGTACCAGACATGCCTGCAAGTCCTCCGGCAGTGTGTGCTGCAAAGGTGCCAGCAGTGCCTTGGTGGCGTCATGCTGCGGTTTGCCAAACACGCGCCAGACCTCGCCCAGCTCGGCAATGCGGCCTTTTTCCAGCACCAGCACGCGGTCGGCAATTTCACGGATCACGCTCATCTCGTGCGTAATCAGCACGACGGTAATGCCCAGGCGGCGGTTAATGTCCTTGAGCAAACTCAGAATGGATTGCGTAGTCTCCGGGTCCAGCGCCGAAGTGGCTTCGTCACACAGCAAAATCTCCGGGCCGGTTGCCAAGGCGCGAGCAATGCCCACGCGCTGCTTTTGCCCACCCGACAAACGACTGGGATAGGTATCGGCCTTATCTTGCAAGCCGACCAGTTGCAGCAGTTCCTGAACACGCTGAGCAATGTCTTGTGCCGACACCCCGGCCACCTTCAAGGGCAAAGCCACGTTCTCGTACACCGTTTTGGCAGACAACAAATTGAAGTGCTGAAAAATCATGCCAATGCGGCGACGCAGCTGCACCAGTTCCGATTCATTCAAGCGGGCAATGTCCACGCCATCCACCAGTACCTGGCCGCTGCTCGGGCGCTCCAGCCGGTTGATGGTGCGCAGCAAGCTGGATTTACCCGCGCCACTGCGACCGATAATGCCGAAGATGCTGCCTGGCGCGATGTCCAGATCAATGTCCTGCAAGGCAGGCACGGCGCCGGCCGAGGACTGATAGATTTTGGACAGATTGCGAAAAGCCACGCTGCCTGCCTTGACGACGCTGGGTTGCTGTTCCAGTTCCGCTTTGGCAGACGCACTGGCCTTGTGAACCTCGCGCTGTCCTGCGGCCTGTTCGGCGGTGTCCCGCAACTCGTCCAAATTACGCCGTAGTGCTGATGTGTATGCCATATCACTTGCTCGCTGTGCTGCTGCCTTGCCAGGGCAAGGTGTACAGATGGGGGTTGTGATCAAAGCGGTCTGCAATCGTGTTGCGTACCGCCTGCGACTGCTGGAACAGCTCCACGAACTGTTTCAGGGCAGGGTCGTTGACGCGATCTTTGCGCGTAACAAAACCCATTGCATAAAAGGTGTCGGCAATGCCGGAATAGACCAGGGCCTTGCCCGCATCCGCCTTGCGGCCAGCGCTGACGAAATAGCTGGGCCAGATGACGGCCAGATCCACATCCGGCAGGGAATGAATCAGTTGCGGGCCTTCAATTTCCACCAGCTTGAGCTGCTTGGGGTTGTCCACCACATCATTGACCGTAGCCCCGGTATCCAGACCATGGCGCAAGGTAATCAGGCCCGCTTTTTGCAGCAGCAACAGGCCACGGCCCTGATTGACCGGATCATTCGGCAAGGACACGGTTGCGCCCTTGGGAACCTGGTCCAGAGACTGATACTTGTTCGAGTACAGGCCAATGTTTTGCAGCAAGCCCAGACCAATCAATTCCAGGTCGTAGCCACGCTCTTTGATGGCATTGTTCAAAAAGGCTTCGTGCTGGAAGAAATTCACATCAATATCGCGGTTGTTGACGGCCTCGTTGGGCAGCGTCCAATCCGTAAATTCCACCAACTGAATATCCAGACCCTGCTTTTTGCCTTCCGGGATCAGCGCTTGCACCGCATCCGAGGTTGCACCGGGAATGGAGCCCACTTTGATCACGGCGGCAGAGCTGCTGAACGGCAGGGCAGCGGCAAACAGAATGCCCAGCGCCCAACGCTGCAGGCGAGAGGAGAAGATCGCAGCCATTATTTCGCCCCTCCTTGTGCATTCAGCCAGGCCAGGGTGTAGAGGCGCTCGTCGTTATTGAATGCCGCACGCGACACGTCACGCACAGACTGCGAGTTTTGATAGATGGAAATGAATTTTTGAATGACAGGATCGTTGGTACGGTCCGCTTTCACCACGAACTGAATGGCAAACTGCGTATCTTCAATACCGGAGTAGGCCAGACCACTGGAAGGATCAAAGGCTTTGGCCGCCACGATGAAATGCGGATAGCCCTGGGCAATATCCACATCCCCCGTAATACGCACCAGCTGCGGGCCTTCTACTTCCACAAAGCTGAGCTTTTTGGGGTTCTCGACAATGTCATCCAGGCTGCCCAGATAACCGACCTCTGGCTTGAGCTTGATCAGCCCGACTTTTTGCAGCAAGAGCAGACCACGCCCCTGGTTCACGGGGTCGTTGGCAATGCCTACCTTACCGCCCTGAGGGACCTGGTCCACCGCCTGATGCTTGAGCGAATACACACCCACATTAGCCAGAATGCCCGTACCCGCACTGGCCAGCTTGTAGCCATTTTTCTCGATGGCGTTTTTCAGGAAAGGCTGGTGCTGGAAGTAGTTGATATCAATATCGCCGTTATCCACTGCCACATTGGGCGTGGTCCAGTCGGTGAACTCGATCACCTCGACATTGATGCCTTGGGCCTTGGCATCCTTGGCCGCGGCATTGATGGAATCGGCATAGGCGCCCGGCACCACGCCAATGCGTAAAGAATCGGCGGCAATGGCCGGAGAAACAGCCAGCACAAGGGCACTAGCTACGATGAGTTTGGACAGTTGCTGGAGCATGGTAAACAGTGCCTCACGGGGTGGGCCTGCGCTTGCAGGCAAATCTTGGAAGCTTCTATTACATCGACTCCATTCTCCTGACACCACAACAGAACAATCATTTACTTATGCTGGCTAACTGCTGGATGAAATTACCTCAAGTTATTGATATTTATATTATTTTTGAAAATAAACTAAATACCGCCAACGATGGCATTTGTGATATTTCATGCGCGTTTCAAGTTAGCAGCGCGGTGCTACCCACATACGTCTGCAGCCTCTCAAGACCAAAAAAAAATCCGCCCGAAGGCGGATTTCTGTACAGCAAGCTGGCCGCTTAGCCGCGAACCTTGACCAGGATTTCGTCCAGCCAGGCCAACATCAGGTCGATTTCGTCGGCCGTGATGTTCAGAGCTGGCATGAAACGCAGCAGGTTAGGACGTGGCGAGTTCAGCAACATGCCTTCTGGAGCACGGTCGCGAGCAGCAGCCACGATTTCCGGGCCGTCGTCCTGATCCAGGATCAGAGCACGCAACAGGCCTTCACCACGCTCACCATTCATGCCCCACTTGGCGCTAATGGCCAGCAGGCCTTCGGACAGCTGCTTGGCGCGGGCGTTGACCGACTCCAGGAAGCCAGGAGCAGCCAGTTCGTCGAACACGGCTACGCCAGCAGCGGTCATCAGGGGGTTACCGTTGTAGGTACCGCCCTGGTCGCCTGGCTGGAAGCAGGACACTTCTTCGCGGGCGCACAGTGCCGACAACGGCACGCCACCACCAATGCCTTTACCCAGGGTCATGATGTCAGGACGGATGCCCGAGTGTTCGTAGGCAAACATGGTGCCGGTACGGCCCATGCCGGTTTGCACTTCGTCCACGATCAGCAGCAGCTTGTGCTCGTCAGCCAGAGCGCGCAGGCCTTTCATGAATTCCACGGTAGCGGGAATAACACCGGCTTCGCCCTGTACGGGTTCGAGCATGATGCCCACGGTTTGATCGTCGATCAGCGCGCGCACGGATTCCAGATCGTTCAGCTTGGCTTTAGGAAAGCCGTCGACCTGTGGAGCAAACATGCGATCCCAGCCGGGCTTGCCAGACAGGGACATGGTAGCCAGGGTACGGCCATGGAAAGAGTGCTCAAAAGAAATGATCTTGTAAGCGTTGTTCTTGTTGATCTGACCCCATTTGCGCGCCAGCTTGATGGCGCCTTCGTTGGCTTCGCCACCACTGTTGGCAAAGAACACGCGATCAAAGCAGGAGTGTTCCACGATGCGTTTGGCCAGCTCGATAGAGGGCTCGTTGTAGAACGCAGGCGAGGGGTTGATCAATTTGGACGCTTGTTCGGTGATCGCCTTGATCACGTTGGCAGGGCTGTGGCCCAGCGCGTTCACGGCCCAGCCCTGGACGGTGTCCAGGTATCGCTTGCCGTTGTGATCTTGCAGCCAGGAACCTTCTCCTCGCACAAAGACCAACTCCGGACGCTGGGTAATTTCCATTAATGCACGTACACCGGCCCGATCGAATTCCATAACGGCAAACCTTGATGAAAATGAAAGAAGAAAAAATAAACCAGCCCGGCGGCTGGACAATTAATTCTAACGCAGCACACCCCCAGCAGGACGCTTATGCCTGGGACAATGGCCATCTGGCCGTGGATTGTCCCTTTTCTGGTACACATCCGCGCCCTGGCAGGCGCCAAAGCGTTTTAAGCCTGAAATCTTTGCACGGTATCGGGGTGGGAGTCGCCGGGACGCGTTTGTATAAAACCTGTCTTCCAAGCAGCCTTCCAAAGATCTGCCTGCCTAAAACAAACCGTCCAGATCCAGTTGACGAGGCTGCTCCTGCGGCATTTCACTGATGGGCAGCAGAGCGCTGGCTTTCACACCCAGCAAGCGCAAGCGTCTGTCCAGCACGGCGCGTTTCAGATTCTGGCGGGCAGCAGCCAGAATGGCATCCGCCGCCAGCACGGGAGCGGGCAGGGACAGGTCGCGCGTCACGGTTTTGAAGTCCTCGAACTTCAGCTTGATGCCTATGGTTTGGGCGCACATGGCGGATTTGCGTAAATCCTGCTCCAGCTTTTCACACAGGGACTCCAGCACGGCAGACAGGCGGGACCGATCCATGCGCACGTGCAGATCACGCTCGAAGGTGGTTTCACGACTGATGGATTTAGGCGTGCGGTCGGTGGATAAAGGGCGCTCGTCCTGGCCTTGAGCCACGGCCATTAGCCATTGCGCGTAGCGCAGGCCAAACTGTTCCTGCAATTTTTCTGCAGGTGTAGCGGCCAGTTCCCCAATCTTCTGTATGCCCATTTCCGTCAGCTTCACGACCGACTTGGGACCAATGCCATTGATCTTGCCCACAGCCAGCGGCCAGATGCGGGTAGGCACATCGTCCATGGTCAGCACACAGGCCCCATTGGGCTTGTTCAGTTCTGAGGCAATTTTGGAGAGCAATTTGTTGGGAGTGATGCCTACCGAACAGGTCAGGCCCGTAGCCTGATTCACGGCTTGTCGAATCTGCTCAGCCAGCTCGTGGCTGTCTTCGGTTTTATGGCTGAGGTCCACATAGATCTCGTCGATACCCCTATCTTCGATATGGTCCGAGACCGTGGCTACGGCCTGTTTAAACAAGCGCGAATAATGGCGGTAAGCTTGGAAATCGGCAGGCAGCAAGATGGCATCGGGGGCCAGTTGGGCCGCCTTCATTAAACCCATGGCCGAGAACACACCCAGCTGACGCGCTTCATAGGTCGAAGTCGTGGCCACCCCGCGCCCAACATAATCGGCCAGACGGGCATGTTGCCAGCTGCCATCGGGCAATTGCCTGGGCGCATCAGCACTGCGCCCGCCAATCACCACGGGACTGCCGCGCAAATGCGGGTAGCGCAGCAGCTCCACCGAGGCATAAAACGCATCCATATCCACATGAGCAATACGCCGCTCCAGAGGTTTTTCTTCTTGTGCCGCCACCTTGATCAGCCTGTTAACTGTATATATGTACACCATTATAGCGACAAGTCAGCGGTGCACCGAGAGCCACTGAATAAGCGCCGGGATGATATAAATCACTAAACATCATTAAGCTGACAGCAGGCTGAAACTACGTATTGAATCGGTAGCAAGCGCCCGGTTACTATGCAGCCTCATTATCAGCTGACTCCCAGCACCCCAACAGGAGGTTTTCATGAAAAAAACAGTATTGGCTGCTGCGCTGGCAGCTCTGGTCGCCCTGCCCTTGGTGGGCCACAGCAAAACGCTTACCTGGTCCAGCCAGGGCGACTTCATGACTCTGGACCCACACGCACAGAACGAAAACCTCACGATCACAGGCAGCATGTATGTCTATGAGGCGCTGGTGGACTACGACAAGGATTTCCAGATTGTGCCCAGCCTGGCCACGGCCTGGGAACAGCGCGAACCTACTGTGTGGCGCTTTACGCTGCGCGAAGGGGTGAAATTCCACGATGGCGCTCCCTTTACCGCCGATGACGTGGTGTTCTCCATTCAGCGCGCCATGGCCCCTACGTCCAACTTCAAGGCCTACGTGAACGGCATCGTCAAGGCTGAAAAAGTGGACGACAAGACGGTGGACATCATCACCGCCGCGCCCAACCCGGTTCTGCTGCGCCAATTGACCAGTGTGTTCATCATGAACAAGGCCTGGTCGGAAAAGAATAATGTGACCCAGCCCCAGGACTTCAACAAGAACGAAGAAACCTACTCGGCTCGCAACACCAACGGTACCGGCCCTTACAAGCTGAAGTCGCGTGAAGTGGACGTGCGCACCGTCTTTGTCGAAAACGAAGAATGGTGGAACAAGGGCAACAAGGTGGGTAATGTCACCGAAGTGATCTACGTCCCGATCAAGCAGAACGCCACCCGTACCGCCGCCTTGCTGTCGGGCGAAGTGGACCTGGTTCTGGACCCGCCTGCGCAGGACTTGCAGCGTCTGCGCCAGCAAACCAAGATTGTGGAAGGCAACGAGTACCGCACCATCTACCTGGGTCTGGACCAAAAGAATCCGGAACTGAAGTACAGCAGCATCAAGGGCAAGAACCCCTTTGCTGACCAGCGTGTGCGTGAAGCCCTGTACGTGGCCATCGACATTGAAGCCATCAAGAAAGCCGTGATGCGCGGTTCTTCCGCCCCCACCGGCACCATGGTGGCCCCTCAGGTTCACGGCTACACCAAGGAATTGGCCCAGCGCCTGCCTTACAGCCAGGATCGTGCCAAGGAACTGCTGAAAGAAGCCGGTTACGACAATTCCCTGACCTTCACCCTGGATTGCCCGAACGATCGCTACATCAACGATGAAGCCATCTGCCAGGCCATCGTGGGCATGTGGGCCAAGGTCGGCGTGAAAGCCAACCTGAACGCCATGCCACGCGCCACCTACTTCCCCAAGGTACAAAGCTTTGACTCCAGCGCCTATATGTTTGGCTGGGGCGTGCCGACCTTTGATGCGCTGTACACCCTGCAAAGCCTGATGCACAGCAAGGGCGAGGGCGCTGACGGCTCCTTTAACTTTGGTGGCTACGAAAACGCCGAAGTGGACGCCTTGATCGACCAGATCAAGACCGAAACCGACACCGCCAAGCGCGATGCGGCCATCCACAAGGTTCTGGAAATTCATGCCAAGGAAGTGGGCCACATTCCCCTGCATGACCAGATCATTCCTTGGGCCATGGCCAAGAAGGTCAACGTGGTACATCGTGCGGACAACCGCATGCTGGCCCAATGGACCACCATCGACTAAGTTGTTTTCATACCCCAGCCCCGCCTCCGTGCGGGGCTGGTTCCCATTACGCTGTAGTCATCCGTTTCTACACCAGCCCCCTTGCCGGGCCCTTTCTACACATTAAGGACGACACTGGTCGCGAGTGATCCCCGCGCTCTACCAGGAGACCGCCTATGCTGGTATTTATTATTCGCCGTCTGATCCAGGCTGTTCTGGTGATGCTGACGGTCAGCCTTCTGGCTTTTGTGCTGTTCCGCTACATTGGTGACCCGGTCACCATCATGCTGGGACAGGACGCCACCGAACAAGATCGCGTGGAACTGCGTGCCAGCCTGGGGCTGGACCAACCCGCCCCCGTGCAATTCGGACGCTTCGTGTCCCAGGCCGTACAAGGCGAATTTGGCCTGTCCCTGCGGCAAGCCCAACCGGTTTCCACCCTGCTCAAAGACCGCCTGCCTGCCACCGTAGAACTCTCCGTGGTGGCCGCCATACTGGCCTTGCTGATAGGCCTGCCACTGGGCGTGTACACCGCCTTGAAGCGTAATGGTTTCATGGCGCAAAGCATTCTGGCCTTTTCATTGCTGGGCATATCACTGCCCACCTTCCTGATCGGTATCTTGCTGATCCTGATCTTCTCCGTGCAATTGGGCTGGCTGCCCAGTTATGGCCGGGGAGAAGTCCTGAAGTTTGGCTGGTGGAGTACCGGCCTGCTTAGCTGGGACGGGATCAAGCATTTGATCCTGCCCGCCATCACGCTCTGTTTGTTCCAGCTCACGCTGATCCTGCGTCTGGTGCGCTCCGAGATGCTGGAAGTACTGCGCGCCGACTACATCAAATTTGCTCGTGCCCGTGGCCTGTCGCAACGCGCCATCCACTTTGGCCACGCCCTGAAAAACACCATGGTGCCGGTTATCACCATCACGGGGCTGCAACTGGGCGGCATCATCGCCTTTGCCATCGTGACGGAAACCGTTTTCCAATGGCCGGGCATGGGTCTGCTGTTTATCCAGGCCGTGCAATTTGCCGACATCCCCGTGATGGCGGCCTATCTCTGTCTGATTGCCCTGGTATTTGTTGTGATCAACCTGCTGGTAGACCTGCTGTACTTCCTGGTCGATCCACGTCTGCGCACCCAATTGTCGGGCGCCAAGGGGCACTAATATGTTCGCTAAATTGAAAACCGCCTGGGATAGCGATCTGGTCTGGTCCTGGCGTCACTCGCCCGTCGCCATTGCGGCCACCATCATGGCCTTGCTGCTGTTTATCGGCGCGCTGGGTGCCCGCTGGGTGGCTCCTTACGATCCCTTCGATCTAACCTCCATCGATCTGATGGATGCCTTGCTGGCCCCGGCCTGGTCGGAAAACGGTTCGCCCCAATACTGGTTGGGAACAGACAGCCAGGGGCGTGACCTGTATTCGGCCCTGTTGTACGGGACGCGCACCTCCTTGCTGATCGGTCTGGCCTCGGTAGCCTTGTCCATGGTGGTCGGCATTGTGCTGGGCCTGCTGGCCGGTTACTCCGGTGGCCGTGTGGATGCCTTCATCATGCGTGTGGCCGATGTGCAGTTGTCCTTCCCGGCCATCCTGATTGCCTTGCTGATCGACGGGGTGGCCCGTGCCGTGTTCCCCTTGAACATGCACGATGTAGTCGCCTTCCCGGTGCTGATCGGGGCGATTGCGCTGGCCGGTTGGCCGCAATATGCCCGTACCGTGCGTGGCTCTACGCTGGTGGAGAAAAACCGTGAATACGTACAGGCTGCCCGCGTGATTGGCGTGTCCTCCCCGCGCATCATGTTCAGCCATGTGCTGCCCAATGTGATGGGCCCCGTGCTGGTGCTGGCCACCGTGCATCTGGCCACCGCCATCATCACCGAAGCCACGCTGTCCTTTCTGGGCGTCGGCGTTCCGGCCACCTCGCCTTCTTTGGGCACCCTGATCCGGATCGGTAACGACTTCCTGTTCTCGGGCGAATGGTGGATCACGATTTTCCCTGGCCTGATGCTGGTGCTGCTGGTGCTGTCGGTCAACCTCCTGGGCGACTGGTTGCGTGACGCCCTGAACCCCAAATTGAGCTAAGCCATGACTGCACTCTTAACTGTCCAAGACCTGTGTGTCGAATTTCCGACCCGGCGTGGTGTGCTCCAAGCCCTGGATCATGTGTCCTTTTCCATCGCCCCCGGCGAAGTGCTGGGTGTGGTGGGCGAGTCCGGTGCCGGCAAATCCCTGACGGGTTCCTCCATTATTGGTTTGCTCGATGCCCCCGGTCGCATCAGCGGCGGCCAGATCCTGCTGGAAGGCGAGCGCATCGACAATCTGAACCAGGACCAGATGCGCAAGATTCGTGGCCGCAAGATTGGCGCGATTTTCCAGGACCCGCTGACCTCGCTGAACCCGCTCTATACCGTGGGTCATCAACTGGCTGAAACCATCGTCACGCACCTGCCTCTGTCCTGGAAACAGGCACAGGAACGCGCCATCGAATTGCTGGAAGCTACCGGCATTCCGGCAGCGCGCGAGCGTATCGACCACTATCCGCACCAGTTCTCCGGCGGCATGCGCCAACGGGTGGTGATTGCGCTGGCCCTGGCGGCCGAGCCCAAGCTGATCGTGGCGGACGAACCCACCACGGCACTGGACGTGTCCATTCAGGCGCAGATTATCGACCTGCTGAAAAAACTCTGTCGCTCGCAAGGCACCTCGGTCATGCTGATTACCCACGATATGGGGGTGATTGCGGAAACTGCCGACCGCGTGGCCGTGATGTACGCCGGTCGCATTATCGAGATCGGCCCTGTACAGGATGTAATCCAGAACCCCAGCCACCCTTATACCCGTGGCTTGATGCGTTCCATTCCCAATCTGCACGCGGGGCTGGAGCGTCTGGAGCAAATCCCCGGCAGCATGCCGCGCCTGAACGCCATCCCGCCCGGCTGCGCCTTCAATCCACGCTGTGATCGTCGCTTTGATCGCTGCCTGGTCGAACGCCCCGAGCTGTTGCCTGTTCCCCCACAAACACAGGCGGCCTGTTGGCTGCATGCACAGGAGTCCGCATGAGCGCCCCTAAACAAGCCCTGGTCCAGGTCAAGGACGCTGCCTGCTGGTTCGATGTGTCCCCACCCTTGCTGGAACGCCTGGTCTACCGCAAACCAAAGGTAAATCTGCGCGCAGTAGACGGTGTCAGCTTCACTCTGAACAAGGGTGAAACCCTGGCCCTGGTAGGCGAATCCGGCTGCGGTAAATCCACCGTAGCCCGTTTGCTGACGGGCCTGTATTCGCTGACACGCGGCGAGATTCTGTTTGACGGCCAGTCCCTGAAATCCATGGACAAGGCCAGCCAAAAATCCATGCGCAAACGCCGTCAGATGATTTTCCAGGACCCCTATGCCAGCCTGAATCCGCGCTGGCGCGTGGGCCGCATCATTGCCGAACCACTGGTTACCCACACGGACATGAGCCGCGCCCAGCAAGAGGCCAAAGTGGCCGAGCTGCTGACGCAAGTGGGCCTGAACCCCAGCGACGCCCAGCGCTACCCGCATCAGTTCTCCGGCGGCCAGCGCCAGCGTATTTCCATTGCCCGTGCTCTGGCTCTGCAACCCGAATTCATCGTCTGTGACGAGCCCACCTCGGCGCTGGACGTGTCGGTGCAGGCACAGGTCCTGAACCTGATGAAGGATTTGCAGCGCGAACTGGGACTGACCTATCTGTTCATCTCGCACAATCTGGCCGTGGTGCATCACGTGGCCGACCGGGTTGGCGTCATGTATTTGGGCCGGATTGTGGAAATTGCGCCACGCGACGATTTGTTCGCGCAGCCTCGCCACCCCTACACGCGCATGTTGCTGGGAGCCATTCCTGACATGAGCGGAGCGGGCAAAAGCCGCATCCCGGTCGCCGGTGAAGTGCCTAATCCACTGAACCCGCCATCGGGCTGTACCTTCCATCCACGCTGCCCGCTGGCCAATGATCGCTGCCGCCGCGAAGCCCCGGCTTTGCTGCAAACCGGGCCGCAAGAAGTGGCTTGTCATGCTGTAGAAGAAGGGCGCGATCAGGCCTGATCGCTTGCGATGCCAACAGTAAAACCGCCCACGGCAACTTGCCGAATGGGCGGTTTTTTCTGATAATTGAGAATTATTCTCAGTTCTCATTGCCCGATCCTCTACCATTTTTCTGGTCGAGCAGGCACCACTGGAACGCATCATGCACAATGCCGCCTTCTCACCCGACACGGAATCGCTCTACCGGAATTACCACGGCTGGTTGCATAGCTGGCTACGACGCAGGCTAGGTAATTCCTTCGATGCGGCCGATCTGGCCCAAGACGTTTTTGTCCGACTGCTGCAAAAACCCCGTCAATTCGGCAGCGAACCCGAAGCCCGTGTGTATTTGCGGCTCATGGCCAATGGCATGTGCGTGGACTTATGGCGACGCCGTCAGATTGAACAAGCCTGGCTGGAAGAGCTGGCCAACCGCCCGGCCGCCCTGGTTCCTTCTGCCGAACACCAGGCCCTGGTGCTGGAAGCCCTGCAAGAGATAGACAGCATGTTGCGCACCCTGCCTGCCAAAGTGGGCAATGCCTTTTTCATGGCCATGGCCGACGGCATGAGCAACCGGGAAATTGCAGAGGCGCTGGGCGTGTCCACACGCATGGTGCACCGATACCTTAGCCAGGCCATGCTGTGCTGCCTGAAGCTGGAAGCCCGCCATACCGCCTCTGACATGCCCGTGCATCAGGCGTCCAGCCTGCCCGAGCCACGCTGATTGCCTGTACGCCCCCCTATGAGCACTTCCGAACTGCATCCCGACGATACGCTGGAGCCTTCATTTGACGCGCTGGAGCAGGCCGCCGAATGGTTTGCCCTGCTGCGCTCGGACGAGGCCTCGGCCCAGGATCGACAAAGCTGGCAACGCTGGCTGGCCGCTCAGGCCGAGCATCGCAAGGCCTGGCAGTATGTAGAGCGCATCAGTGGCCGCTTTGAACCGATACAAAGCAGCGACAGCCGCCAGGCTGCCGTCCAAAGCTATTGCCTGGCCAACCGACGAATGGGACGCCGCCGCCAATTGCTGCTGGGCCTGGGCACACTGGCAGGCAGCAGTTTGGGCAGTTGGCTGGCCTGGCAACATACGTCCTTGCCCGGCACAGTAATGGCCTGGTCAGCCGAGCATCGCACCGCCCGTGGTGAAGTCCATCAACTGACTTTGCCCGATGGCTCTACCGTTTGGCTCAGCTCCGACACTGCAATGAACCACGACTACCGAGGCAATCAACGGCTGCTCTCCCTGGTTCAGGGTGAAATTCTGATCGATACAGCGGCCGATCCTGCACGGCCCTTTCTGGTCGAAACCCGTCAAGGCTTGCTGCGTGCCTTGGGGACACGCTTTACGGTGCGACTGGACGGTCAGGAGACTTTTCTGGCGGTGTATCAAGGCGCGGTACAGGTGGACACGGCAAACAAGCGCCAGCAGCACATTATCCATGCCGGTCAGCAGACACAGCTTTCGCGTACCGCGATTGCGGCTACCACTGCTGTCCTGCCCGAGCGACAAAGCTGGACCAAAGGCATCCTCGTCACCGACAACACACCCTTGATCGAGGTCGTGCGCGAATTGCAGCGCTATCGCGGCGGCCACCTTAGCGTTTCACCCGAGGCGGCCCAGCTGCCTGTGATTGGCAGCTATCCCTCCACCGATCCGGACCGGGCCTTGAGAATGCTGGAAGGGGTGCTGCCCATTCGCATCAAACGAACCCTGCCCTGGTGGGTCAGCATTGAACTGGCCGAGCACTGACCTTGATTCAGACACACATTCACGGGCATCAGCCGCCGTGCATGACAAGCCGGTTTACGGGCCTATTCAAGCGGCCCAATGCTTCAAACCGGCTATTTCCACTTTTCCGAGTTCCGCTTTTCCTCGGCGTGTTCGATATACCTGATGAGGGCATCGTTTTACCCGTCTCCTGGCACAAAACCAGAATCTGACCAGGACACATGCAAACCGGCTCGCTCTCGCCGACTACACCGCTTCCAAGGAGCAGAATTCATCATGCCCGGCTATTCCCAGCCTGTCGCCCGAGGGGCGAACTCTTTTGGTGCCATGCACTTTTTCCGACCCGGTTTCAAACTAAGCCCCTTGGCCTGCGTGCTGCAACTCGCCCTGGCCAGCGGTGCATTGAGCCTGGCAAGCTGGCATCCTCAAGCCCACGCCCAAACCATCAATAGTGCGTCTGCCAAACAACAAAGCTACAGCATTCCAGCAGGCCCCTTGAGCACAGCGCTGGCTCGCTTTGCAAGCGCATCCGGCGTACTGGTCGCTGGAGCCGGTGAGCTGGCCAGGGACAGAAACAGCCCAGGCGTTTCCGGCACGTTTTCGCCCCAGGCCGCGCTAGATGCACTGTTGGCCGGTACTGGCCTGACTGCTATTGCCAGCTCGGATGGCAGCTACCATCTGCGCCAAGTCCCAGAGGCACCTGCCGGTGACGTCACCCAGCTGAGCACCGTAACCGTACGTGGACAACTCGATCCCAGGACCGAAGGCACAGGCAGCTACACCAACGCATCGGCAAGCTCGGCCACGCGCATGAACCTGTCCGCACGTGAAACCCCGCAGTCGGTCAGCGTGATCACGCGCCAGCGGCTCGACGACCAGGGTCTGCTCACGCTTAACGACGCACTCAAGCAAGCCACCGGCGTGAAGGTGCAGGAAGGCGAAGTGCTGGGCACGACTTATCAGATCCGCGGCTTCTCGCTGGATACGGCACAGCTTGACGGCGTGCCTGTCTCGCTGGGCGCAGGCGGCTCGGAAGCGGCCGCCGACATGGCTATCTACGACCGTGTGGAAGTGGTACGCGGCGCGGCGGGTCTGTTGCAGGGGGCCGGCAACCCGGGCGGCACGCTCAATCTGGTGCGCAAGCAACCCACCCGTGAATTTGCCGCCAGCGGCAGCGCGATGGTGGGATCGTGGAACAGCTATCGTGTGGAAGCCGACGTCTCCAGTCCACTCAACCACAGCGGTGATCTGCGTGGGCGGGTGGTGGCCGTGCACGACGACCGCGACTCCTTCGTGGATCACGTCAAGGAACGCAAGGAAGTGCTGTATGGCGTCTTGCAATACGACTTCACTCCCTCGATCACGGCCACCGTGGGGGTGGATCATCAGCGCACCAAGGGTACGCCCAACGGCACTGGCGTCGTCTTCTTTGACGATGGCGGCGATCTCGAACTGCCACGCAGCACTTACCTGGGTGCCGACTGGAACCACCGGGCCACCCGCAGCACCACCGTGTTCGGCGACCTGACCTGGGAGATGGACAACGGCTGGCAGACCAAGCTGTCGGCCAACCGCCAGCACTACGACGTAGACACGGTGTTTCTGTCCGCCTCGGGCGCGGGCGTGGACCGCAACACGCACCAGGGCCCACTCCTGAACTACGCACGAGCCAGCAGCCTGAACCGCACCCAGACCAGCGTGGACCTGTACGCCTCGGGCCCATTCTCCTTACTGGGCCGCAAGCATGAGCTGGTAGTAGGTGCGAACATGCGCCGCAATCCCACCGAAACCGACCAGGTGCCGCTGCGTGAATACGCCCGCATCCGGCCCGATGTCTTTAACTGGGACCCCACCTCGCTGCCTCCGCCCAATATTGGGCCTTATGAATCGCGCACCGCCACCACCACCAAGCAGTCGGGCATCTATACTGCTGCTCGTCTAAGTCTTGCCGATCCGCTTACCTTGATCGTGGGTGGTCGTTGGAGCTGGTGGGACTACAGCAGCGACAGCACCAATCTGCTCACCGGCGCCAACACGGCCTCCTCGAGCTACAAGGTCAGTGGCGAGTTCACACCGTACGCCGGTCTGATATTCGATCTGAACGATAACTACTCGCTGTACGCCAGCTATACCGACGTGTTCCGTCCGCAAAACGCCATCGATCGCAACGGCTCCTTGCTCAAGCCCATCGTGGGTGCCAACTACGAGGCGGGTATCAAGGGTGAATTCCAGGATGGCCGCGTGCAGGCTTCGCTGGCGGCCTTCCGTATCGAAGAAACCAACCGCGCCCAGACCGATCTGGACGGCCCCAAACCGTGCCCCTACACCACCAGCGACTACTGCTCGATTGCCTCAGGCAAAGTGCGCAGCGAAGGGATTGAGGCGGAGTTGACAGGTGAACTGGCCCCAGGCTGGAATCTGACGGCTGGCTATACCTACAACACCACCAAGTACGTGAAAGATGCGGCCAACCAGGGCAAGCCCTTCAACACGCGCACGCCAGAACATATGTTCAAGCTCTTTACCTCTTACCGCCTGCCAGGCTCGTTGCGCCAGTGGACAGTGGGGGGTGGCTTCACGTGGCAGACCAAGTTCCTGTACGAGAACACGGCCGGCACGATCCGTATCGAACAAAATCCTTACGCCGTGGCTGATCTGATGGTGCGCTACGACTTCACGCCCAAAGTTTCAGCCACCCTCAACCTGAACAACGTGTTCGACAAGAAGTACTACCGTTATATTGCCCACGAACGCGCCTACAACTACTACGGCGACCCACGCAACGTGATGCTGACGCTACGCGCCCAATATTGACGCTGAACGTGATGAACAAGGTACTCAAGCGCTCTGATCGCAGCGCTCTGGGTATCTTGTGGTCTGACGATACGCGGCACTACGGCGCTGCACGAAACGCCATATTCAGGCTGGAGCGCCAGAAGTCATTGGGCCACGAACGGGCTAAAGCAAAAAACGCGGTGTTTGCTGCCAGAGGCAGTGAACACCGCGTTTTTCAATAAAGCCATCAGCGGGCCTGATGCGGCCCGGTGACATTCAATCAGTTCTGGTTCGCAGGCGCGAAATCGGCCAGGTGGCAGGACAGGATGTCGGCAATGGCACGATCATCCAGGCCACGGGAGCGCAGGTCTGCGGACAGGGCGTCCACATCCACACGAGCCAGTGGGCGCTCGGCACCACGAGGGCGGTCGTCGCGAACCACGCGGAAGTCGTAATCGCGCTGGGCGGTCTTGGCCACTTCGTAGTGCATGACTTCATCCACTTCGTTTTCCGGCGTGAAGGTCAGCACGGTAGGGCGCAGGGAATACAGGTCTTCGGAGTTCATCACGTATTCGGTTGCACAGATGATGACGGTGTCGCCCTTTTGACAGGTACGGGCCGCCGCGCCGTTCAGGACCACACAGCGCGAGCCGGGTTCACCGAAAATCACGTAGGTAGAAATACGGGCGCCACTGTCCTTATTCCAGATTTCCACAAACTCCATGGGTAAAATGCCCGCTTGTTCGCAGATTTCAGGATCCAGGGTGATCGAGCCGTGATAGTTCAAGTCGGCACCGGTCACCTTGATACCATGCAGCTTGGCACGGACCACTTTTTTCATGACAACACTCTCTAGAAACAGGTCCCCTGTAACGGACACCTAAGCTTGGCTAAAACGCGGCTTGCGCTGCGCCCTTAGCCCGATCAGGGCTGCGGGAAAGACTGCATCATAAACCCAGAAATGCGCGCAAATCCGTTTAGACCCACAGATTTGTACGGGAAAACCACAGCATCAATGATTTGCCTGACGGCCAGTCTGTGCTGTAATCCCCTCTGCCGCGTCGCGCCGGTCTTTTTTATTTTCAATACGATACCGTTTTCCATGCCCAACCTGCTCATCGAGAATATTCACAAACGCTATGGTTCCCTGGAGGTCCTCAAGGGAGTCTCTCTCAGCGCGGAGCCGGGCGATGTCATCAGCCTGATCGGTTCCAGTGGTTCGGGCAAAAGTACGTTTCTGCGTTGCATCAACTTTCTGGAAACGCCCAATTCCGGCCGTATCGTCATCAAGGGCGAGGAACTGAAAACCCGTCTGGACCCCAAAACGGATGAACTGGTTGCGGTAGATAAACAACAGCTCAAGCGCCTGCGCACCAGCCTGGCCATGGTGTTCCAGCACTTCAATCTGTGGTCCCACATGACGGTGCTGGAAAACATTACCGCCACGCCCATTCATGTCCAGGGCATGGACAAGGCGCAGGCCATTGCCAAAGCGGAGCTGTATCTGGACAAGGTGGGCCTGTCGCGCGATCTGGCCAAACAATACCCGGCCTTCTTGTCAGGCGGCCAGCAGCAGCGCGTGGCCATTGCCCGGGCGCTGGCGCTGGAACCTGAAGTGATGCTGTTTGACGAGCCAACCTCGGCACTGGACCCCGAGCGTGTGGGCGAAGTTCTGCGCGTTATGCAGAATTTGGCCGAAGAAGGGCGCACGATGGTGGTGGTTACGCACGAAATGAGCTTTGCTCGCAACGTCTCCAGCAAGGTGGTGTATCTGCACGAAGGTCAAATCGAGGAAGAAGGCCCGCCAGAAGAAGTGCTGGTGTCGCCACGCAGCCCCCGCCTGGCGCAATTCCTGGCAGCGGGCGGTTCGTCCAAAGGCTAAAAGGCAAAACCGCCCTAAGACTTCGGCCACACTCTGAGCAGACATAAAGCAAACGGCGCCTTGCGGCGCCGTTATGCATTTGCAACCATCCTAATGAAGCCGCCAACCAGCGGCTTCTGACTACAGCCCTGCTATCAGGACTTGGGACGTGGCATATCAAACAAGGCCAGGTCCGTAATCTCAAAGTAATCGCCAGGACCACCACCACGCAGAATCGGACGTGGGATCGCGGTACGGTAAATGCCGTCCACGATGCTGTTGGGCGACATATGCACGCCGACCACTTCACCCAGCACCATCCAGGTGTTCAGATCCTTGCCTTCCGAGTCTTTCAACTGAAAGTGCGTCGTCACCTTGCACTCCAGCGAGGCATGGCTCTCGCCCACGCGGGGGGCATCAATCAGGCGGGAATCCACAGGCGTCAGGCCCGCGACTTCAAACTCGCGCACATCTTGTTCCAGGCTGGTCATGTTCATGGGTTCGGCCAGATCACGGGTAGCCAGGTTCCAGGTAAAGACGCCGGTTTCAATTGCGTTACGCACGCTGTCTTTGTAGCCCACGCTGGAAAAAGCGATGACAGGCGGGCGATAGTTGAACACGTTGCAGAAGCTGTATGGAGCCAGGTTCAGCACACCTTCCTTGCTTTTGGTGCCAATCCAGCCGATGACACGGGGACCCACAATAGAACTGATCGGGTCGTGGCGCAGTCCATGGCCTTGTGTGGGTTCGTAGAAGTGAAAGTCTTTCTGCACGGTTCTCTCTGTTAATAAACACAACAAACTAAACGGGACTGCGGGAAATCCCGGTGGCCCACTGATATACTTTACAACTAAAATAAAGCCGCTGCAAACCGTTGAAACTCAAGGTTTTACGTATCCTTCCTGCCTTTCAGAACCATCTAGGCACATGAAACATGGAAAATAAGCCCGATCACTGGGCACGTGTAGCTTCTGCTGACCTGGAACACGTGCGCAAATCTGTCAGCGATATGTTCAAGTCGCACCAGCTCAAGCAGCTACGTGCCGACCAGACCCTGCAAACCCGGCTGCGACACGCCCAGTTTGGTCAGGTCGCCTTGAGCCACCTGGGCTATGGCGCCGACGTACACATACAACCCGATCACCTGGCCGGTTTCTACCTGGTCCAGATGCCCCAATACGGCACCGCCAAAATTCGCTGCGGTGGCCAAACCGTGGACTCCAGCCCCTACGCCGCCACGATCCTGAATCCCAACGAGGATGTGGACATGGTCTGGCACGCCAATAATGAGCAATTAATGCTCAAGATAGACCGCAACCTGGTGGAGCAGGCTGCCCGTGGCATGGGCCTGGACGTAGGCCCGCAAGGTTTGCTGTTTCCGGTACGCCTGGAAGCTCACACCCAGCCTTCCTGGCAAATCATGCTGCGCTACGTGCTGGACTGTGCACGCAACTACGAAGACATCCGGCGCTCGCCGTTGATTATCAACCAGCTGGAGCAATTGGCGGTGACAACCTTGCTGGATCTGCACCCACCGGCTCAGATTCAGGCCCTGAACCCCGCCCGCATCTTGCCGCGCCACTTGAAGAAAGTAGCCAGCCACTTGCATGAGCAGGCCCATTTGCCGGTCACGGTAGACGAACTCAGCACCATTGCGGGCGTGAGCTCCCGCACCTTGCAGCAAGCCTTCAGAGACCACTACGGCGTCAGCCCCATGCAGTACCTGCGCCAGGTTCGTCTGGACCGTCTGCGCCACGAACTGATCCATTCCAACGAGCCTCACCTGACGCTGGCCGACCTGGCCATGCGCTGGGGCTTTGCCCACCAAGGCCGTTTCAGCGCCGAATACCGCAGCCGCTTTGGCGAAACGCCTAGCGAGACCCTGCAACGAGTGCGCGGCGGCCAGCACTAAGCTGACCGCCTCACCCGTCCTCTCACCCCTTCAAGATACGCTGGGCTGCCAGATAGCCGGATTGACCACCCAAGCCAGGGCCTGGATGCACCGACGCACCAATTTGATGCAGATTGCGCCAGGGCGTGTTGCCATTGCGCGCGTTCTTGTGTCCTGCAAAAGGACGCATGAAAAAGAACTGATCCGGTGAGCACACCCCGCTATACGGATCGCCCCCCACCAGATTCATGTTCAAGGCTTCCAGATCCGCCGGGCTGACGCTACGACGCCCGATAATCTTGGCGGCCAAGCCAGGCATGACGGTTTCCAGACGAGCCTGAACGCGATCGGCCATAGCCTCGCGCACGGCTTCGTTCCAGCGTCCATCCGCTGGCACAGGAATCTCGCCCGCTTCATCGCCTTTGATGTGACGCGGCAGCTCCTGCATTTGTACCCATAGAATCCAGTGACCTTCCGGTGCACGAGTCACATCCACCGCTACCGGCTGGCCCACGGCCAAGGTCGGTTTGGCAGGCAGGTAGCCATTGCTGGCCGTGACCACCGAGGAACACACCTGCTCCATGCTTTCCGTCACATGCACCATAGGGACATGGCGCAGCTCCGGGTCCACCCAGTCGGGCGGGGAATTCAAGGCAAAGTGTATCTGCATGCCGCCACGGCCATAGTGATAATCCTGGGCGGACTTCAACAACTCGGGTTCAACTTCAGGCAAAAGGTCGCCATACAACTGACCCGGCGTCACGTTACACACCACGGCACGACGCGCCAGATAGCGCTGCGTACCGACGCACACGCCCGTCGCCTTATTGCCTTCCACCAACACGCGATCCACATGGGAATTGGTCAGTACCGCGCCACCAGCTTCTTCGATGATGCGGGTAAAGGCTTTCACAATCTGATAACTGCCGCCTTTGACGACAGGCATACCACCACTGACCACGGCACTGAACGTCAGCTTGCCGATCAGGGCCGAGCTGGCTTCATCCGGGCCCAAACCGCTATGCAGCACCCAGGGAGCAATCATGGCGCGGGCCAGATCGCTGCGCAGTTCGCGCATGGCCCAGCGCCGAAAGCTTTCCAGCGCTTGCGAGCCAAAGGACATCAAGCCATCCAGCCCCCGCTCGCGCCAGGCACCAAAGGCCAGTTTGGCCATGGGCCAACGGTAAGGCTCACCGCCCAGCAAGCCAAATACCAAACCGGCATCCGGGCCAAACATGCGAGCCGCCATGGCACCCAAGGCATCGCCTTCACCCGGCATCAAGTCATTGAAGCGACGTACGGTGTCGTCCATATCCTGACGCAAGGCCAGCGATGGGCCACCAGGAATGGCCAGACCCGTGCTGTATTCGCCTTTGACAAACTCCAGACCGG
The DNA here is from genome assembly GCF_000465875.3 of Alcaligenes sp. EGD-AK7. Taxonomy (NCBI): domain Bacteria; kingdom Pseudomonadati; phylum Pseudomonadota; class Betaproteobacteria; order Burkholderiales; family Alcaligenaceae; genus Alcaligenes; species Alcaligenes sp. EGD-AK7. The sequence continues at coordinate 194,641 of NZ_AVOG02000034.1, forward strand.
CTTTGGCCAAGGGCTCTGCCAGGGCGGCATACGACGCGCCACCCATGAACAGGGGATACCAACTGGACAGAACATCATGGGTAAAACCGGGGAACAGCTCTTGCGTACGGATGCAGCCCCCGGCCACCGCATTGCGCTCCAGCACTGTCACCGACAAACCCCGCTGGGCCAACAAGGCGGCACAGGTCAGGGAGTTCATCCCGCTGCCGACAATGACTACATCAGCGCTGTGCGCATCACTCATTTCAACGGTCTCCGCTAGGCGTGGTCAGGTTGGCGAAACGGCCACGATGAAACACCGCAGGCTCGTGTTCGGTCAGCGTGGTGTGGCGCACCACACGGCCAATAAACAAGGTATGGTCACCACCCTCGTGCTGACGGTAGTTCTCGCACACAAAGGTCGCCACACAGTCGTCCAGCAGTGGCACGCCTTCTTCACCATCCACATGCGAGACCAGGGCAAACTTGTCCTTGACCTGGGAGTTGGCAAACCCCAGGGCCACGGGCACTTGTTCCTGGCTGATCACGTTGATCGCAAAGTGGCTGCACTTCTCGAAAATTTCCAGGCTGGGCGAGTGATTCACCAGGCTCCACATCACCAGGGGCGGCTCCAGCGACAGGGACGTAAAGGAGTTGATGGTCAGACCCACCGCCCGGCCATCGGGACAACGAGTCGTGACAATGGCCACACCCGTTGGAAAATGGCCCAGTGCCTGGCGAAACGCACGGCTATCGACCACATTCAGATTGGACGGTGTGGGTTTGGCGTCAGCGGCTGCCAACGCTTGGGCAGACACGGCCTGCCGCTGGGCAGCGGTTTGGGACGAGGAGTCTTGCAGCGTTGCGGTGGGGGTCATGATACGTCTCCTTGAATACTATCTATCAGGCAGCCACAGATTGGCTGCGAGTCTTCTCGATCAATGCCTGAGCGGCACTCAGATCTTCCCAGGCCGGGAACAGAACCGGCGGGTGGTTGAAACTGTTGGCCAGGAAATGAGCCAGGGCGGGCGATTGCTGAGCCGAGGTCAACAAGGCAAAAGAAGAGTCGGTTGGTGGCTTCAACATGGAGTTGGTCCAGCGCACCACCAGATTGGCGTAATCCCAGTAACGCTCGAACGTTTCCTGCATCCAGTTACGGTCAAACGCGCCTTCGCCACGTTGCAAAATGCTGTCCAGATACACCTGGGCGGCTTTGGCGGCGTTGTTGGAACCTTGGCCGGTAATAGGGTCGTTCACGACCACGGCATCACCCAGACCCAGCACCATGCGGCCCGAAGGCAGCGTCAGCACAGGTTTGCGAACTGTGGGAGGGAAAGCACCGGACAGGTAACCTTGGGCGTCGGTCAGTTCCACATTACGGGCTCGGTCGCCTTCCCAAGGCAGGAATTCGCGCAGGAAAGAAACGCTTTGCTCCAAATGAGCTTCGGGCGTCTTGGCATCGCGGAAACGATCCAGTGGGCCACCGGGCACGCCTTCGAACACCATGATGTCGCAGGGACCGGACAGGGTCAGCGAGGGGAACACAAAGTATTCGCCCACACCGGGGATGAAGTTAAAGGACACGCGCGAGTACTCAGGCGTAGGCTCCAGACCATGTACATAGGTCAGGGCCAGGGCGCGCTGAGGTTTGTCGTACATGGAGCGCTGATCGTCACGCTCGAACAGCTTGACCACTTCGCCTTTACCGGCAGCCAGCATGGTCAGGTCGTACTCCTGGGTGATGCGCTCCAGTTCGGCCACGCCCACGTCTTCCATGATCAGCTTGCCGCCACGCTGCTCGAACAGCTCCAGCCAGTAAGGCATTTTCACGCGCTGGTCAGTTGCCTGCGCTTCACGATCCAGACGGCCGCTCCAGTCCACGGCTTTGGTGTCAGGCTGTTCAGGGTTGGGCAGGGCAAAGCCGATGCCTTGTACAGGCGGGCACTCGTCGTCCCAGAAATTCAGGCCCAGGCGACGCTCTACGTCCAGCGCCTCGGCAAACATGCACTGGCTGGACATCACGCGGCCACCACGAACATCGTCGGGGCTGCGGTTGGTGAAAACGGCTACGTCGTAGCCCTTGGCCAAAAGACCGAATGCAACGGGCATGCCAGCCTGGCCAGCGCCCACAATAGCAACTTTACGCATGATTTTTTCCTTCTGAGGGAGCTAAGGACGCCACCCCGGCGGCGTCCCGGTTTTTCTTATTCAGCCAACTTGGGAATGGCGGGTACACCTTGCTCGGGTCCCATGGCCGAGTAGCCGCCATCAACGGCGTAATCGGCACCGGTCACGAAACTGGCGGAATCCGAGAGCAGGAAGGACACGACTTCGCCCACTTCCTGGGGATCGCCCACGCGGCCCAGCATGTGAAATGCCGAGGCCACGCGGTCGGTTTTGGCGCGATCGCCGCCAGTCAGCTCGTCCATCACACGCGACCAGATCCAGCCGGGCGAGACCGAGTTCACACGGATACCGTCAGGCGCAAAGTCCAGCGCCATGCTGCGTGTCAGTTGCAACAAGGCGGCCTTGGAGACCGGGTACAACCAGCGCCCGGTTTGAGCAATCGAGGAGGAAATGGATGTGAAATTGACGATGGAGCCGCCACGCGGCAGCAAGGGACGCACAGCCTTGGCAGCCTGCACCGCGCTGACCAGGTTGATATCCAAGGCCTTGAGCCAATCTTCACGGCTGGAAGCCATGCCTTCATCCAGATAGGAACAAGCCAGATTGACCAGACCATCCACACGGCCAAAATGCGCCTTCACCTGCTCGATGGAGGCATTCAGGCTTTGATCGCTGGTAATGTCCACTTCCCAGAATTTGGCTTTGGCAGCATCGTTGCCTACGGCTTTCTGACCACCTGCGGCATCAATATCAAACACGGCCACACGTGCGCCATAGCCCATCAGCACCTCGACCACGCCTGCGCCAACACGTGTTGCGCCGCCGGTGACGATGACTACCTTGTCTTTCAATCCTTTCATCTCGCTCTCCTGCCGCGGGCCCTTAGAACGGAACCGCTACTTTTACAAAAAATTGTTTTCCTTCAGGACGGCCACGCACACCCAGATCCTGCTGGTACTTGGCCGTAATCAGCAGACCTTTGTCATTGGCGTAACGCAGGCTGGGACCAATGGCGAAGGCACGAGCCTTGCTGTCACCGGCCATGGGGCCACGGTCGCTTTCAATCTGTTGATAGGCGTAACCACCCACCCCCAGCACCAGGCCATTGCCAAAACCCCAACCCACGGCGTAGTCGGCGTGAATGGCTTTACCCGTACGGGTTTCGGTGTCGCTGTTGCGGAAGTTGAAGTCCACCATCATCTTCAAATCCCAGTTGATGCCGCTGGGCTGCATGTAGCTGAAGGCAGCGGCGGGCTGAATGGCCCAGTAGTTGCGGCCCAGGTTGGCGCTGTCGGTCACTTTGTAGCGACCAGTCGGGGCGACAAAATCCACTCCCAGGATGTAGTGCATTTTCTCGCTGGGGTGAAAGCCCAAGGCCGGACCAAACACCACGTCACCCAGACCGCTACGGCGCTGGGACTGACCAGCGGCCTGTGCCTTGACGGTCAGCAGGGGAGCCAGAGCATGAAATGCCAACTGGCCACCAAACACCTGCTGGTCCGTCACCCAGACCAGACGCGGCGCAACCATTGCCACATCGACCTTGAAGTCAGGAATAGGCAACTTGTCGCCATTCTTGTCACGCACCGAGTCGTAACGCATGGCACCGCCGTACATCAGCAAGTGCACACCGGGCGGCGGCAGGGCGCCACTCATGAAGTTTTCCAAACCATCGGGATAAATAGGCAGACCATTACCTTCAATGGCACAGGCCGGGCCGGCGCCCAATACCCCTGCACCCAGAACCACTGCTGCTATTTTTTTATTGATGTCCCCCACGTCCGTTCTCCTTTTGTTTTTTAGGTATGACGATGGAGCCAATGGTAGAAGTGCTCTTTTTGTCGGTATATCCACTTTGCGCAGCGCCTAGCCAATAAGCGCAAGAAGCCGCAAAAGCAGGGAAAACCCCGATTTGGTTTAGATTTAAAGGATGACGATCAGCAAAGTGGTTAAACGCTGTGTTTCAACGGGTATCTGAGATAATTCTTCGCTTCCCGCCCAGTGAATAATCAATATCACCTGGGCCTGAACACCCAGGACGGCGAGCGATGTGTAATACCGTCGTCATTGGCCTGGCCACAAACACGCCGCTTCATCTCGATGAGCCCAACTCTCTCTTTTGCTGAATCCCGATTCAGCCAGGCCCTGCTCGGCCACCGTTTTGGTGCCTGGGCCTTTATTACTTTTGCGGTGCTGGCCGTGATGGCTACGTGGGCCATTTATTGGCTCACCCCCATGATCTCGGACGACTTCAACTACGCCAACAAAGGCATTGCATGGACGTCGATCAAGCAACATTACCTGCAATGGAGCGGTCGTCTGGTCTCGGATACGCTCTCCAGCGCCATGCTCACGCTGGCTCCGGGATGGCTGAAAGCCACACTGAATACAGCGGCCCTGTTTGGCCTGGTCACGGTACTGACAGCACTGGGGGCCCAACTGGCCGGACGAGCCTTGCGCCCGTCTTTACTGCTGCTGGTGTTCACCTTGTATTGGCTGGTCAACCCCCATCTGGGGCAAACCACATTCTGGTTGGTAGGCGCCGCCAACTACCTGTGGCCCAATCTGTTCAACTTTGGTTTTGTGCTGGCCTTTATTTACTACTTGCAAAAGGGGGGCAAGCCCTCTGTGATCACAGGCTTGGCGCTCTGCCTTCTGGGCCTGCTGGCCGGTTGTTCCAATGAAAACACCGGCATTATCAGCTGGTGTTTGCTGGCGTATCTGGGCCTAAGGCACTTTCAGCGCACAGGTTCGCTCGGTTCATGGCATCTGGTTTGGTTGCTCTGTATGGGGCTGGGAGTCGCCGTATTGGTCCTGGCGCCGGGCAATCAAGTACGCGCAGAGGTCTTTGCTCATTGGTATGACCAGCCTTTGTTATGGCGCATTGGGGAGCATTTTGGTCGCCGTTTCCCGGACGCCCTATTGCGGTACTGGGGGGTGATTCTAGTGATGCTGGTTTGGCGTTTTGCCATAGGGCCTGCGTCTTCTGAATCTGTACGCCGGGCAATGTGGCTGCTCATTGGCGCATCGCTTCTGGCCAATGCCATTCTGGTTCTGGCACCTAATATCCCCAAGCGAGCCTTGAATGGCGGCTTGATGTATCTGCTGGTGGCCTTGTCTATTTACGGACATAATTTATTGGCGCAAGGGCAACGCGTTATACCCATGCAGCGCAACCTGTTAGTAACCTTGGGGGCCTGCGGCACGCTATGGCTGGTATCCAGCGGATTAATGTTGCGCAGCTATCACGGCACCTGGGAGCAGGATCAGGTACGACGCACTATCTTGGCCGATGCCCACAAGCATCAGCGTCATCACGTAAAGCTACCCAAGTATTTTTTCCTGCCCACGTTGCGTTCGCGGGATCGCTTCGATATGCACCTCGACCCCAAGGCCATGGCCCGATACTTCCGCAGCAAGGCGGTGATCAATGAATATGCCGTCAATCAGCACTATGACCTGGAGACGGGGGCACCACCGCCCACGCCTTAAAGCTTGAGGACTTGTGCATTTCCTCCGCTGCAAGCCGATTCAGGCCCTGGGGGACTGGCAGGGCGAGTCAGACTACTTGCCGCAGGCAAGGGAGAGCGTAGGGATGCAAGCATCCTGCTGTTTGAGCCGGACGCTTGTACTTGGTCCGGGGGACCAAGTACCCGGCGAGTTCAGGATGCGCCCGTAGCTCTCTCTTGACCAGGGCACCGGTGCGCAGCACCGGCAAGTGTTCAGCCCTGCCAGCCCCCCAGGGCCTGAAGCGGCGTTTTACAGGGAGAAGCGTCCACAATGACTACAGCAGCAACCCGGCTGCCTATCCTTTGCCCTCACAACAGCCCCTCCCAAAAACATAAAAAAACCCCGCTCTCCCAAAGGAAAGCGGGGCCAAGACTGTAGTGTGTCTCTTGCTGCGTATTACTTGGCAGCGCTCAGCTCTTTGATCTGCTCGCGGAAGTAGGCCAGAGCGGCTTTACCGTCAATGCCCTTCTTGTCGGCCGCTTTGATCCAGTCTTCTTCAACAAAGGCCAGACGCTCTTTCATCTGGTCTGCTGCTTCACCCTGGATGCGCAGTGTTTTCAGGCCAGCTGCGGTGTGCTTCTCAATGGCTTGCTGTTCGGCAGCCTGCCATTTGGAACCAAAGTCGTTGGCAATCCATTCGCCGCTGATCTTCTCGATAGCAGCGCGGTCGGCTTCAGACAGGCTGTTCCATTTGCGCTCGTTCATGAACATGTACTGGCTGGATTTGCCAAAGCCACCGGGCACCGACACGGCAGTCTTGACCAGCTTGTCCAGTTTCCAGTTATCCAATTGATCATACTGGAAGTACATACCGTCGATCACACCACGCGACAGCATTTCGTAGCTGTCCGAAGCAGGCGCGTTCACGGTCACAATGCCCAGGGCCTTGCCAATCGCATCAAACAAAGGGCTAGGCGAGCGCAGCTTCTTGCCTTTCAGATCATCAATGCTTTGCACATTGTCCTGACTGGTGAAGATCACGGTGGCAGGGCTGGTCCACATACCCAACAGTTTCACGCCCTTGTGCTCGTTGGCACCCATCATGAATTTTTCGTAAGTGCGCCAGTAAGCCACCGAGTTCACGCCGCCGTCATCAGTGGTGAAGGGCAGTTCGGCAAACTCGATCAGCGGGAAGCGGTTAGCCGTGTAGCTGTGTACCGACATGCCCATATCAGCAATACCGTTACGCACCAGATCCAGGTGAGCTTGCGGCTTGCCCAGCGCGTTGATGAACTCCACCTTCACGCGGCCTTCGGTAGCTTTTTCCACTTCCTGAGCCCAGGGCTCAAACATATTGGTCACAATAAAGTGGCCTGGAGGCATCCACTGGGAAAAACGCAGGGTGGTAACTTCAGCCGCAACCGAAGGCATGGTCGGTGCCAGGGCTGCTGCAGCCAGGCCCAGGCTCAAGGCCAATTTTTTGAAAACACGCATCTCGACTCCTCGTAAATTATTTTGCTGCCGGGCCACTACAGCCCGGCGTCCAGGCCACTTGATGGGACAGTAAACAGGTCCTGGACCTGCACACCCAGCGGCTTTACTGCTGCCCGGATCACAACTGCATCCGGGCCGGGTTTACATACTGTTCGGGACAACCAGAACAATCCAGGGGACAAACACCAGCAAGAGCAAACGCACGATATCCATCATTACAAAGGGAGTCACACCCCGAATAATGGTGCCCAAAGGAACATCGGGCATCACGTTCTTGATCATGAAAATGTTCAGACCCAACGGAGGGGTAATCAGACTGATTTCAGCAGCCACCACCACGATGATGCCGAACCACACCAGATCAAAGCCCAGAGAGGCCACAATCGGGTAGAAGATAGGCACCGTCAGCATGACCATGGACATGGTTTCCAGGAAACAACCCAGAACCAGGTAAATCGCGCAGATGATCAGAATCACCACAATGGGCGACACATCAATGCCCTGGATGAAACCCAGCAACTGATTAGGCAAACCAGCCACGGTCAGGAAGTTGGTAAAGACCAGCGCACCAATCACCAAAGCAAACATGATGGCCGTGGTTTGAGCGGCTTCAATCAGCACCGTCAGGTACATGCGAGGCTGCCAGCCACGACGCTTCAGGGTCAGCAAGAAGGTCGCTGCAGCGCCAATACCCGCCGCTTCTGTCGGGGTGAAGACACCCCCGTAAATACCGCCCATGATGACGATGAACAGCACGGTAATGGCCATCACGCCTTTGGTCGCCTCAAAGCGCTCGCGCCAGCTAGCTTTTTCGCCAGGACGGCCCAGATTCGGGTTGATCGCGGTAATGATCATCACCGTGATCAGGTACATCAGCATGGCAATCATGCCGGGCAGGAAGCCGGCGGCAAACAGCTTGCCAATGTCGGTTTCGGTCAAGATCCCGTAGACCACCATCATCACGCTGGGCGGAATCAGAATGCCCAGGGTGCCGCCTGCCGCAATACTGCCGGTAGCCAGACGATCGTCATAGTTGTACTTGCGCATATTGGGCATGGCCACACGACCCATGGCCGCTGTGGTGGCCATACTGGAGCCACAGAGTGCACTAAAGGCACCACAGGCAACAATCGTGGCCATCGCCAGACCACCACGCAGGTGACCAATAAAGGCGTGAGCGGCTTTGTACAGGTCCTTGGACAAGCCCGAGGCATTGACCAGATTACCCATCAAGATGAACAGCGGCAGCACGGTAAAGCTGTAGCTCATGGCCGTGTCGTAGCTGGTCTGCGCCGCCATGGTCAAGGCCGCTTCCATGCCGGTAAAGAAGGCAAAACCCAGCGTACCAACCAGCAACATGCCCCAGGCAATGGGCAAACCCAGAAATAAGCTACCCAGCAGGACAGCCAGTCCGATAATAGAAATCAACATGAAAAAACTCCGTCTTTATCGGCTTGGAGAGCTAAAAATCTTGAACAGGGAAGCCACAGTGGCAATGCCGGTCATGGTGGCGATGATGTAGGCAAACGGGGCAATGGGCACTTGCAAGGCGTTGCTCATATCGCCGTAGTCGGCCAGCTCGTTGGCGTGACTCCACAGGTAGACAGTCAACACGGCCAACATGACGGTAGAGACCACATTGATCACGAATTGCTGGATACGACGCGCCACTGGACCTAGCCAGGCGTCAATCAAACTGACGGTCAAGTGTTGCTGGTGCCAGGTAACACGCGGCAAGGCCGCAAAAATCAGCACACCCAGCAAGAGTTCGCTGGCTTCATAAGCGCCCAGCAAAGGGGCGTGAAATACGTACCGGCCTATCACGTCCACGGTAGTGATCCCTGTCATCAGGATCAAGATGACCACACAGGCAGCATCCAGAATTGTCTCTACAACTCGTACTACTCCACGTGAACGCACCAGCTCCATTCCTGGCAGATCGTCGTTCATTACAGCTCCACTCTTTTTGGCCGGCGAAGGCCCGTTTTTTGGGTCATCATGCACCTCGAAAAATCGACGCGCATTGTTATATTTCTGTTCTAAATAGTTTATAGATGAACAAATCCAGGTAAATAGAAAGAAACCCTTAATTCCATCCAAAATCATGGATTCGTGGTTTCTATCTCACATGGCAAGAAATATGGCCAGCAACAAGTGCACTTGTCCTGTGCAGGAGCAGCGGAACTCTGCCGCAGCAGCCGTGACGACTGACTCTACTCTACGGAGGGCAGGCAAACATTGGCTTTACGGAGGGGAAAAAAGTGGCCACCGGAAGGTCCGTTTGGCTTCATGCAGCCCCCTCTCCAACCAGTCTGCTCGAAGTACGCCTGGGGGCATAAAAAGGCCATTTAATGGAACAGCCCCCCCACAATATCAGGCATAGATCCAGACATTGAAGGACGGAGTTGATAGATTCCGCCTGTTAAGGCAGTCGCTATCCCCGCCCGCTCTACGAGCGCGCGAACTGATAAATACCGATCAAAATGACCGCGGCCCCTAACAAGCTCATTACCGTGGGCTGCTCGTGAAAGATCAGTAATGAAGCAATCATCACAAAAACAGGTTCGGATAATTCACATACCTGGACCTTAGAGGCGGACGTCAATGAAACAGCTCGTATTGTGCAATAAAAGCCCAGCATAGACGGCACAACTGCCAATAAGGCGATCAACACCCAAGCCTCTTGGCTAGGTAGTACAAAGCCTACTTGAGCAGCAGGAAAAAATAAAAATATAGATCCGGCCATTAACAGTGATCGCGTAACAAAAATACCACTACCTAAACCCCAACGCTTCGCCAATACCGTAAACAAGCCGTAGCCCAAACCAGCCAGCGCAGCCATACCAATCCCTTGAAGACCTTGGGGATTAGCCAAATCAAACAAAAAGGTAAGCCCGAGCAAACATAAAACGATGCCAAGCAACTGCCCCCTCGAAGGCAAGCGACGAGCAAACCAGGACTCCAGAGCAAACGCACTCAATGCCGCACAAGCCATCATAGAAAAAACCACATTAGCAGCAGAGTCATGTTGATAAGCGTTTGTTTCAAAAAAAAACAAACAAAAAATACCAAAAAATGCGCAAATCAGAACTACGCGCCAATCGGAAGGAAAATTAGAACGCCTTGGAAAAAAAACCCATAAAACCACCACCCCTAGCAATGCTCGATAAAATGCAATCAACGCACCATCCATCTCAAGCAATAAGAATTTGCTAAAAATAGCAATGGTAGAATTAAGAAATGCAGCTAGAAATGCAAAAAATATACCTGATCTCAAGGAAAACAAAACTAATCCTTTTTATTAACCTGAAATGAATTACTTAACCATAAGGGTGGAGAGTGAGTAGTAGAAGAAAAAATTCCACCAAATCTAGAGTTAACAGAAAAATAGCTACCATCTCTGAGCAAAATAGAATGCGCTTTCCTCATATTCCAAAAAGGAATAGCTGGAAAAAGATGGTGTACGAGATGAAATCGCTCATTATGAATGCCAGTAAAAAAATTCTCTACTACATTACCAAACCTGTTTCTAGAAGCATACAAATCAACTTCAGCCTTACCTACAAGAGGATAATGCTCAGCAGTTTCAATAAACCAACTAATAGTTTGAAAAACAGTTAAATAGGGGAGAAGCCAATATAATAAGAAAAAATACCAGCCTACAAAATATGCACCAATGGCCCCAAAAACGAACAAAGAAAGAAGCATAGAGAATAGATCAAAACCACTTAAATTCTTTAATAATCTATGCCCAATTAAATATCGTAAATTTTCAAAAAAATTAATTTGAAAAATAGGTTTTATAAAAAAATTTAAGTAAAAACCTAATCTAGTCTGCTTGTTGTAAACACCAGAAGAAATATAATAAGAATAATCAGGATCCCTATGCTTATTACCAAGAAAAATATGATGATCCAGGACATGTGATTTTTTATAAGAATCCCATGTTTGAAAAACCAAACAACCAGAAAAAAACTACCTATAGCTCTATTTAATATTCTATTTTTAGCAAGAACAAGATGACTAGATTCATGAAGCAGCGTTGCTAAAGCCCTCTGCCTAGCCCCTATAACTAAAATAGACAAAGGAGCTAAAAAAAACCATTTTTCGGCTAAAAAAAAGATAGCACCACAAAAAAATAGTTAGAAAACAGAGCAAAAATAGAGTGATAATTATCTAATTTATACAATTTTTTGATATCTAATAGTATATCTGGGCTGAATCTATGTTTTTGCAGCCTAAAATTTAAATCAACACTCATTACTCCCTCACTCTGAAACATATCCGTAAAATATATTTTTTGACCTAGGACAAATTATTTCAAGAAATAAAGGGGAAATCAAATATGAAAAAATTAGATAAATTGATTTTCTTATCTGATAATTATTACTAAAAATGAGAACCTTTGAACGGATAATATCAAGCAATATTCCATTGAAATCCAAATACAACTTACAAAAAAAAGCTAGCTGCCTAAAAGGCAGCTAGCTCACAATGAATACTAAAACACCAAATCGGAGCGAGGCTACAATGCTCCCATCGACATTAAATCGTCAGCGTACCCACGCTGGCACCACCGCAGACATACAGGGTCTGGCCGGTGATGAAGCTGTTTTCAGGGTCCGAGAAGAACATGGTGGCGCGACTGATGTCATCCGCACGGCCTAGACGCTTCACAGGAATCGCGGCTGCCAGTTTGGCTTCACGTTCGCTACCGGCTTCGACCACGTCGTAGAACATATTGGTGGTGATGGGGCCGGGGGCAATCACGTTGACGGTAATGCCTTGGTCCGCCAGTTCCAGCGCCCAGGTACGGGCCATGCCCAACATGCCTGCCTTGGTAGCAGCGTAGGCGGTACGGGTTTGCAGACCCAGCGCACCCCGCGAAGACATCAGCACAATGCGGCCAAAGTGGCGCTCGCGCATGCCAGGCACCACCGCCTGGGTAATCTGCAAGGCTGCACCCAGGTGAATCTGTGTCAGACCCTGCAAGTCTTCCAGCTTGACCTCGTCCAGCAAGGCGGGCCAGATCACACCCGCATTGTGGATGAAGTGGGTCACTTCAAAACGTTCGGCAATATCCTTGGCGGCTTTCTCGGTTGCTGCTGCATCCAGCAAATCCACCTGCACGCAGTGCAGACGCTCGTGCGTCCAGGGCAGGACATTGCGCGCCATGCTGATCACGGTGTAACCCTGATCCAGCATCTTGCGGCAAATGTCTTCACCAATACCGGTGCTGCCGCCCGTCACAATGGCGGTGTATTGAGCTTGTGTCATCTTGATTGTCTCCAGGCAAATTCAGGGCGCAGGGCGCGCCACCAGCACGGCTACGCCGCCAGCATCCAGCTCCAGACTCAGGCGCACTTTCTCGTCCGCCTGCCCGCCTTCGGGCAAGTGGGCGATGGCAAAAGGGCCGCAATCCAGGGCAACTGTGCCGATATGCCAGGGCAGTCGTGCCTGAAAGTAGGGTTCATTGCTGTGATGCAAGGTGGTCGTGGCCTGCAGAACACCCGTGTCGGCAACGGCCTGCCAGTTCAGCGTCGTGTGCAAGCAATGGCCGCACACATCGCGGGCGGGATACTGCACCGTGCCGCAGGACGGGCACACTTGCAGGGCGAATTTGCCGCGTTGGGCGGCTTCGGTCAGTCCGGCTGCCGTGGCGCTGCGTGCACCCGGTGGCAAGATTTGGGTATCGCTCATCACTGCCCCCGTTCCAGCAAGGCCGCAGCAGTACAAATGCCGCGGTCGTAATTGATCATGCCAAAGCCGGACACCAGGCCGATGCGGGCATTGGCCACTTGCGTGTCGCCTGCGGTATCCGTCAATTGGCGCAAGGCCTGAACCAGACCCAGGTAGCCGCCTGCTGCACCGGCCTGGCCTACCGATAGCTGTCCGCCACTGGTATTGAAGGGAAAGCTGCCGTCCACCGTAAAAGTGTTCTTGCGGATGAACTCCGGGCCTTCGCCCTTGGCGCAGAATCCCAGGTCTTCAAACTGCAGGACGTTGATGACGGGGTAGTCATCGTAGGTTTCCATGAAATCCACGTCTGCCGGGGTGAGGCCCGCATGTTCGTAGAACGCATCCTTGTCCATGGCCCAGCCACCGCGATGCTGCACAGGGTCTTCAGGGAAAGCGTTGTGACGCTCGATGGTAGAACGGATACGGACATAAGGCAGGCCCAGTGCTTCGGCCTGTTCACGGCGCATGACCAGATAGCCTTCGGCTCCGGCACACGGCATCACGCAGTCAAACAAGTGGATGGGATCGGCAATGACGCGCGCCTCCATGTACTGTTCCAGCGTCAGCGGTTTTTTCATCAGGGCATGCGGGTTGCGCAGCGCATTATCGCGCTGGGCGACGCACAGCTTGCCGAAATCTTCACGCGTGGCACCGTAGTGACGCATGTAGTAGTCCGTCAGCAGCGCAAAGCTGGCGTTGGGGCCACCGGCACCATATGGGTAGACGGCATCCTGCGAGAAACGGGAAAAGCCCGACACCGTGTTCTTGAAGGATTCACGGTGGTTGGTATCACCCGCAATACACGCCACGATGGACGCATCGCCACACTGCACGGCGCGGGCCGCACGACGCATGGCCACCACACCGCTGGCCCCACCCATGGGGATATGGTCCAGCCAGCGTGGGCTCATCTGAAAATGCTGCATCACGCCTACGGCAGTGTCCGAACCCAGCGTGAAGCTGGATACACACACACCATCGACATCGGCTTTTTTCAGGCCGGATTGGGCCAGCAACTGGCCCAATGCCGCACCCAGCCACCAATGCGCGGTCTGCTCGGAATGGCGCTCGTAGGGGATGGTCACCGGGGCGACCAGCACCACATCGTCATAGCCCTGGCGGGCTGCTTGCGGCAAGGCCATGGGCTTAGGCCTCCTGACGTTTTTTCAGGTGATTCGTGTTCACGCAGGCCGGGTTTTCCAGCGCAGCCAGAGCAACCGTTTTCAGTTCACCGCGCTGGATCTTGTTGGTCGAAGTCAGCGGCAAAGCATCCACAAACAGAACGTAGCCGGGCACCTTGAAGTAGGCCAGCTGGGTCAGGCCCCACTGCACCATTTCCTGGGCAGCCTGTTCGCGCTGTTCCTGGGTTTCAATTGGGTTGTGCGGCACCACCAGCGCCATCACTTCGTCGCCACGGATGGCGTCGGGCACGGCGGCCACGGCAATGGAGCGCACCAGCGGGTGCTGCTGCATGATGTTTTCCACTTCCACGGCAGCGATGTTCTCGCCACTGCGACGGATCACGTTCTTTTTGCGGTCCACAAAGTGCAGATAGCCTTGTTCGTCGCGGCAAACAATGTCGCCCGTGTGGAACCAGCCGCCTTCCCAGGCTTCGTCGGTTGCTGCCGGGTCTTTCCAGTAGCCGGAGAAAAAGCCGTAGCGTGGGTTGTCACCGGCCGAGCGCACCAGCAATTCGCCGTTTTCACCGGCTTGAGCGGGTTCGCCATCGTCCTTGCGCAACAGCACTTCCACCACGGGCATTTCCTTGCCAAAGCAGGAGGTGCCGATAAAGCGGGGCTCGTGATTGGCGATGATGCTGGCACCCGCGCCGGTTTCCGTCATGGCCCAGGCTTCCAGCAGGGGGAAACCAAAGCGTTCTTCAAAGATAGGATGCAGACCACGGTCCACACCAGCGCCAAAACCAAAGCGCACATTGTGTTGACGGTCTTTTTCGCTGGCCTCGGCCTTCATCAGGATGGCAGGCATCACACCCAGGTAATGCACCACGGTTGCGCCGGATTCGCGCACCGAATCCCACCAGCTGCGTGGGTGAAAACGGTCCAGGGAGATCAGGCAACCGCCGGTCTTGACCATGGCCATGGTCGAGCAGGCCATGGCATTCATGTGGAACAGGGGCAGCGGAGTCAGCATGCGCTCTTTGCCATGCTCCAGCGAAGCCAGACCACCAATGTCGCGGTACCACTCACCGGCGTAATGGAAGTACTGGTTGGACAGCATGCAGCCCTTGGGGCGGCCTGTGGTGCCGGAGGTGTACAACAGAGCACATTCACTGTGTTCGTCAGGAATGTCACAGGAACGGGCGGCGGCGCGGCTTACCATGGGTGGCACATCGCCGTCGGCCATGATGGCAAAGGGCTGGCCTGCACGCTGAGCTGCTTCCACCAGATCCTGGTGACGGCTGGGCAGGGCAATGGCCATGATCATTTCCGAATGGCCGATCAGGTATTCCAGCTCGGCAGCGCGCAAATCAGGATTGATTGGCACAATCGACACGCCCAGGCTGTTCAGCGCGAACCAGTGCAGGAAGAACACGGGGCGGTTCTCCAGCAGGATGCCGACGCGGTGGCCGTGGCCGTAGCCAGCAGCGGCGTAGCCGGCGCGCAAGGCGTCGATACGCTCCAGCGCCTGACCATAAGTCAGCTCGCCCGCTTCAATACCGTAGATCTCGGCGGTCTCAGGCAGGGTACATACAAAGGGCTTGTCGCCCCATTTCTGGGCGGTGTCTCGAAAAGCCTGGTAGACCGTGGTGTTGGCCATCAAAAATTCTCCTGTCCTGTCACATAAACAACTGGATATTGCCGAAAGGCGCGTCGCAATTGAGCAGATCCACCCGTTTCAGACGGATCTTCAAGGCGTCGTCCTGGCGCACCAGGGTGTAGGTATTCCAACCCACATAGATATCTTGGTTGTCGCCACGCGTTTCCGTGTAATGGAAGGCGCAACGCACGGTGTATTCGCCTTTTTCCTCGTCCATGCTTTCCACAGTGGGTTGCTGGAGCAGGTGATGGCTGCGGCTCTTGGGCTGCTGGGAAAAGGTACGGCGGCCTGCCAGACGTTCCACACGGATACGCAGCAAGAGCTTGTCCTCGTGCATCAGGGACGCGTGCAAACGGGCGTCCTGCTGATCGTGCACCAGCGGCATCCAGTAGTAGCCATCCTCGGTGAACAGGTCGAGCCATTGCTCGTAGCGCTGCTCATCCAGCAGGCGGGCTTCCGCATACACAAAATCGATAAGGGCCTGACGGCTGATTTCGCTCATGGTTATTCCTCTTCTTTCTTGGCCTGCTGCTCGGGCAGCATGAACTTCAACCAGGCGCGGAACTGGGCGCGCATCTGCATTTCGCTGGTGCCGTTGATCACCACGTTCTTTTGCTGGTCTTCATCTTTTTCCACCAGACGGGCCAGGTTCATCCAGTCGCGACCACGCGACTGCAAACCGTGCTGGGCACGCTCGTACATTTCCAGGTCATCGTGACCGACCATGGAGGTCGGGGCGTTGATCAGGCGGTTGTACATCAGGGTGCGTTCCAGGAAGGTGTCGGGTGCACCCACCAGGCGGAAGGTCCAGGATTCCACCAGGGTTTTGTCAGCGGCCAGCGGCTTGAACAAACGCAAGGTCTGGATCGGGCCCTTGACCATGATGTTGGGGAAGTAGCAAGTGTTGTGACGCGTATCGCCCAAAATGGCTTTGGCGCGCTCCTCACCGTAGGCTTCGACCATCTGGTCCCAGTAACCCGGAATTTCGGAGTAATCAGCGTGAATGGAATTGCTCACGCCGGTATGGCCGTGACCGTTTTCCCACACGCGAATGCCCATGCCTTCGTAGAACTCGTAAGGCGACATGAAGGGGGCAAACAATTCAACGGCCATGGGCTTGGGCGTACCCGGAGGGGCCGCTTCCCAGGCTTTCACAGCAGTACCCGCCGAGGACTCGTGCGCCACCATGGGGTGACAGGTATCGGTCTGGTTATCGACCAGCATTTTCCAGTTGCACTGGTGCATGTAACGCATCACGCCACCGGCCACTTCCAGACGGCCTTCGGGGGAGCGATCCACCATATTGTCGATGGTGCTCAGGGACTCGCCAAAGAATTCCTCAAAGCCAATGCCTTCATCGGCCAGGCGACAGAACACGAAATCGCGGTACACCTTGACGTTCTGTACTGCGGCCATGCCCTTGCTGCCTTCGGTGCATTCAAAGCCGGTGTTCTCGTAGCCTTTCTTCAAAGGGATGGACAACAGGGAGCCGTCCGTCTTGAACGTCCAGGCGTGGTAGGGGCAACGGAAGAATTTACCCGTGTTGCCACAGGTCTCGCCCGCCACTTGCACACCTTTGTGCGGGCAACGGTTGTAGAGCACGCGGATGCTGTCATCGGTATGGCGCACCATTATGACCGATTCAGTACCGACCGTCGTGGTGTAGAAGTCGCCTTTATTGGGCACCTGGCTGGCATGGCCAACGTAGACCCAGGTATTGACGAACAACTGCTCCATCTCCAGTTCAAACAGCTCCTGGTTGATGTACAAATCCTTGTGGACCTCGGCCTCGCGTACCAATTCGCGGATGGCCTGGGGATTATCACGATACTTTTCCATCATGTTCTCCGTCGCCCTTGGGCTTATAGATCCAGCACCAGACGCGGGGTCTTGGCGCGGGAAATACAGATCTGGATGACCTTGTTGCTGGCTTTTTCCGAGTCGCTCAGGAAGTAGTCGCGGTGGTCAACCTCGCCTTCGATCACATCACAGGTACAGACGCCGCACTCGCCGCGTTTGCAGTCGATCATGGGGTCCAGGCCCTGCTCTTCCATCACGTCCACAATGGTCTTGTCCGCGGGAATTTGCAGGGTCACGCCGCTTTGGCGCAGTTCCACTTCAAAAGGCTGGTCGCCTTCCTGGGGAGCAGCCGTCACAAACAGCTCGAAGTGCACATGGTCGCCAGGCCAGCCACGTTGCTTGCAGGCTTCAATCACGGCATCAATCATGCCTTTGGGGCCGCAGACGTAGATGTGCTGGTCTTTGGACAGACCGTCGAGCAGGGTATTCAGGCAGAAACGGCCTTCGCTGTCGTCCGCGTAGTGACGCAGAGCCGGGCCGGACAGGGCGCTCAGCTCATCCAGAAAGGCCAGTTGTTCCACGCTGCGACCGGCATAGTGCAGCTGATAAGGGCGGCCCTGGTGATGCAAGGCAGCGGCCATGCTGGCAATGGGGGTGATACCGATACCACCGGCAATCAGCACGGTTTCGGTTTCGCCTTCAGCGGCAGCATGCAAGGGGAAATCATTCTTGGGGCCAGCCACGCGCAGCGTATCGCCTACTTTCAGGCTGTGCATGAAGCGCGAACCACCCGAGCTGTTGTCTTCCAGGCGCACGCCCAGACGATAACAGGTCGGACCCTGTGCCGTGTCGGCGTCCAGCGAAATCAGGGAATAGCAGCGGTGATCGTTCAGATCAGGAATCTGTACCTGCAGGTGCGAACCCGGCGCAAACGCGGGCAGGGAACCGGCCTGGGCAGGCTCTAGCGTAAAACTGCGAATCAGCGGGGATGCGTTCTGGATGTCCCGGATAACGAGTTCAAAAGTATCCATCATGTGCCTACCATTGAGCATGACTACATCAATTACCCAGCCAAAAAGGCCAAGCCGTGGCATGATGTAGCGCCGCAGGGGGCAATGGGACGGTATCGCGTAACCTGAAAAAGGCTGCGTAAGGCTCGTCTACTGTCTCCGCTAAAACCGGCTGCCTGACACCAAGACTGGCTGTATGGCTGGATCTCTATTCATTCTTTTGTGAATTTATTTTATTGATGAATAGTTTACGGATAAATATATACTGCCGAATATAATGGAAAACCACTAGGTGAGAAAACAGCAGAACCGCATGGTACACAGTTCTGCCACTTCCCCACCGTTTTCTACTTACTGAGCAACCAGTGCGACCACGCGCAATGGGCTGCCGGAACCGCCTTCAATCTTCAACGGGGCCGACATGATCAGTGCACCTTGAGGGGGCAGCTGATCCAGGTTGCACAGGCACTGCAGACCGTAACGGTTGGCACCGTGCATCAGAGTGTGGCAAGGGTAGCCAATAGGCCAGGAGTAGGATTGGCCAGCATCGGTGTTGATGGTTTCAACGCCAAAACCGTGAACCTTGCGCTCGTGAATCATCCACTCTACCGCTTCCTGAGCTGGGCCAGGCGTGTGAGCACCGTCTTCACGCATGTTCAGGAAGGCCTCGGCGTCGTTCACGCGTTTAGACCAGTCGGTGCGAAACAGCACCCAGGCGCCTTCAGGGATACGGCCATGCTTGGCTTCCCAGTTCAACAGGAACTCGGAGGTCAGGATGAAGTCTTCGTTCTGGGCCACTTCAGCAGAAGCATCAACTACCACGGCAGGGCGCAGGAAGTTGTCCACTGGAATAGTGTCGACCGTGTTGTCTGGATGGTCCTTGCCGGAAATCCAGTGCGCAGGCGCGTCAAAGTGGGTACCGGTGTGTTCGCCACAGGTGAAGTTGTTCCAGTACCAGCCTGGGCCGTTCTCGTCGTATTGGCTGATGCGCTCAATCGAGAAACCGGCAGTCTGGCCAAATTGGGGGGGCAGTTGCAAGGCGGGGAAGCTGGGAGACAGAGTCTGGGTCAGATCCACAAAACGGACCTGCTTGCTGTCGATCGCCTGGATAAAGGCTGCCAATGGGTTCTTGTCGCTCATTTCATCTCCTACTTGGGTCTTATGTCGTCGTTATCGTTGCCTGCCCTGCATGGCGCAGGATAGGGACCAGCCGTTAAAACAGCCCGCTCCTTCAGGCCCGGCACCGCCTTCCTTACAAAGGCAGCTTGCATCTTGGACCGCTGCGGCAAAGCCACGACGGTTTTTTTTGAGCAGGTCGCTTGAGCAAAGAGACCTGTCAAAAAACGGTCCCGATCCACACAGGGAAAGGGACCGTCTTGAACCTTCTTACGCTTCCTTGTCGTCCAGAACGGAGAACTCGGCAGGATTCAGGTCTGGCTGGGACGCTGCGTCGCCTTCGTAAAAGCGGGCAGGAGTCAAAGCCTTGCGGTTCACACGCAGGTCAAACACGTCAAAACGGTTGTAGTGACCAGTGATATCGTGCATTTGACGCGGCTGGATGCAGCGCGACAGATCGATGTCGGCGTAGGCAATGCCTTCCTTGTCGATCAGTGCTTCGCCCTGAACGCGGCCATCGGGGCCAATAATGCCCGAGAACGCGCTGTTGGGACGAGCCAGCAGATCACGTGCTTCAGGGTGGCTGGCCGACATGGCTTCGATGATTTCCTCGGAAACCGTCGAGCAAGCCACAACCGTAAACACCTTGCCTTCAAAGCAGTGAGCAGCAGCACGCAGGCGAATCGCTTCCGCCATGTCGTAGTCTTTCGGTGCCACGGGCAAGGCGATGTAGCTGGCAACGTGTACCAGTTCACCTTGCGACAACAGGCTGAAACGAGCCAGCGTGTTGGTGTTTTCACCGCAAGCCAAGGCACCCAGAGGGCCAATAGTGGTGTCATGCACGCGCATCGAGGACGCATCGCCGTTGGCCCAGGTCAGCTTTTCAGCCCAGGTGGGAACCAGTTTGCGGTGACGGCCCAGAATGCGACCGTCAGCGCCGATGGTGACCAGCGTGTTGTAAATGGTGCCGATGCCAACGGGACTGCGCTCGTTCACACCCAACACCACGTTGACCTTGCGCTGGCGACAAACCTGCGCAACCTTCTGGATCTCGGGACCGGGCACTTCGATGGCCGATTTGCACAGGCGCTCGAACCACGGGCTACCGTCGATCGGGTTCATCACCCAGCTCCAGTAGGGGTAACCGGAGACGAACACCTCGGGGAAGGCGATCAGCTCGGCACCGTTATCGGCCGCTTCGTTGATCAGGCGACATACTTTTTCAATAGTCGCATTCGTATCCAGGAACACGGGCGCTGCCTGAACGGCGGCGGCCTTGAACTGACGCAATTCCAGCATCATGCTCTCCTTTACTTAGTTTTGGGGGGTGACGTCCACGATGGGGTGGCGCAGTTCGCCAATGCCTTCAACCACAGCGTGCACTACGTCACCAGGCCACATCCACTCTTGAGGATCACGGCCAGCGCCCACGCCTTCTGGGGTACCGGTAGCAATGATGTCACCGGGTTCCAGCGTGATACCGGCACTGATGTCAGCGATCAGGTCGTTCACGTTGAACAGCATGTGCTTGGTGTTGGAGCTTTGCTTGGTCACACCGTTCAGAGTCAGGCTCAGGTTCAGGTTGTGCGGGTCGGTCAGCTCGTCAGCGGTCACGATCACGGGGCCGAAAGGAGCGTAGGTGTCCTGGCCTTTGGAGTAGATCCACTGACCGGCACGACGGCAGTCGCGGGCGCTCACGTCGATCATGACGGAGTAACCGAACACGTACTTCAGGGCGTCTTCTTTGGCCACGCGCTGAGCACGGGTGCCCATGATCACGGCCAGTTCCACTTCCCAGTCCATTTGCTGAGTGATGTTCTTGTTGTGCTCGATGGCATCGCCAGGGCCAACCACAGTGGTTGGTGGCTTGGAGAAAATCACGGGCTGCTTGGGCAGCTCTTTGGAGGTGTCCAGAGTACGGCTGGATTCGGCTACGTGTTCCACGTAGTTCAGGCCGATACCAAAGATGTTCTTGCGTGGGCGTGGGATAGGAGCCAACAGCTTGACGTTGGCCAGGGGCAGCGCCACACCGAAAGGCATATCGTCGGCGTAGGTTTCCAGCAAGCGAGCCGTGGAAGTCACAGCGGCTGGGCCCAGGTCGATGAAATCGAGCATATTGTCAGGCAGCATGTGGCCTGTGGCGTCGCCCAGGTAACCCAGGTCAACCACCAAATCACCCACAATGGCACCCAAGCGGCCAGCGGCAGCAACTTCACTACGGTACGTTACAAGACGCATTTCTATCTCCAGATTGGGCCATCTTGTGCAGATGGCTTGAATAAATCGGGTCGACCCGCCTTGGCAGGCCGTCCAAATAAGTTAAACAAGTAGTCTTACAGCAGGACCTGATGGCCGCCGTTCTCTGCCAGCGCTTCTTCGCGGTACAGATTCAGGGCACGCATCACGGGCAGGTCATGGAACGAGAACAGGCAAGCGTCATCAGACGAGGAGCCGTTCACGTGCTCATGGAACATCCAGGATGGTACGCAGAAAATGTCGCGTTCGCGCCAGTCAAAGCGTTTGCCATTGATGATCGAATAACCTTCACCCTTGGCGCATTGGTAAATAATGCTGCCGGTGTGACGGTGGGCCTTGGTGTGTTCACCGGGGCGCAGCATCTGCATGCTGGCACCAATGGTGGCCATGACAGGGCCGCCGGTCAGCGGGTTGATGTAGTCCATGATGACGCCATCAAAGGGGCTGCCGTCCGTTACCTTGGCGTAGGCCGACAAGGCTTCGTAGGTGGGCTCCCACTCGTACTTGAGCAGGGGCGAGTACGGTTTTTGCCAGTCGTGCAAGGTGGGCTTCAGACCACGACCACCCCAGATACCCACCGCGTCGTTGACGGGGTGCGTAATGGCCTGGGTCAGATCCGGGTGAACCGCGTAGAAACCGGCTTCCAGGGCGTTGACCAGCGGAATGTCCAGACCGTCTTGCCAGATGCAAGGCAGGCCGTCAGCTTCCACACCGTGCTCGTGCCAGCAACCGTTAGGCGTCAGCACGAAGTCGTTGGCGCCCAAGGTCATCTTGTGGCCGTCCACGATGGTGTAGGCACCGCGGCCTTCCATGATGAAACGCAGGGCCGAGGAGGAGTGCGCATGTGCGGAAGCCGCTTCACCCGGTTTCATGACCTGCAAACCGGAGTACAGCCAGCCCACCGCCGCCGAGACTTCCTGGCGACCGGGGTTGTTCAGGTAAATCACACGACGACCGGCCTTTTCAGGGCTGACCAGATCCACCGAACGCAACACGTAATCGCGCAGGTCGCGGTAGCGCCAGACCACAGGCACGGATTCGGACTTGGGCTCCCAGGGCTCGATCTTGTTGGCCACGGTCCACAGGGCACCGGCCTCAAACTGAGTCAAATCCTGGTAGTACTTCACCAGTTCGGGCGTGTCCTCAACATCTGCACGACCGAGCACGCTTTCGCGGTGGGTGTCAAAACGTTCTTCCGACATGATGCTGTCTCCTTTCGTGTTTTATGACTTGGCAGGGCCGTCCTGGGCCACTGGCGCACGTTTGATTTGGCGCTGCAACCAGTCCTTGCCCCATTCGTACTGAACGGGCCAGGCCAGGTCGGTGTAACCCAGCTCCGCAGCCTGACGTTGTGGCCAGTTCGCATCGGCCAGAAAGCCTCGCGACAGGGCGCACAGGTCAGCACGGCCTGCAGCAATAATGCTGTTGGCGTGATCCGCTTCCATGATCGAACCCACCGCCATGGTGGCGATACCGGCTTCGTTACGGATACGGTCGGAGAATGGCGTCTGGTACATGCGGCCGTAAATTGGCTGCTGCTCCAGCACCACTTCACCCGAGGACACGTCGATCAGATCGGCACCGGCTTGCTTGAACAGGCGGGCAATTTCCACACCGTCGTCCGCCGTGTTGCCACCTTCGGCCCAGTCTGTTGCCGAGATACGCACCAGGATGGGCTTGTTCTCTGGCCAGACGGCACGGATAGCGGCAAACACTTCCAGCGGGTAAGCCATGCGATTTTCCAGACTACCACCAAATTCGTCACTACGCTGATTAGTCAGTGGCGAGATGAAGCTGGACAAGAGGTAACCGTGGGCGGCTTGCAATTCAATGCAGTCAAAGCCAGCCTGGTCAGCGCGCTTGGCGGCGGCCACAAAGGCGTCACGAATTTCGTCCATCTGGGCACGAGTGATCTCGGCAGGCACGGCAGTGACGCCAGCCTGGTAAGGCAGGGCGGAGGCCGACACCAAAGGCCAGTTGCCTTCAGCCAGCGGCTGATTGGCTTTTTCCCAACCCAGCTGCGTCGAACCGCGACGGCCAGCGTGGCCCAGTTGCACACCGATCTTGGCACCCTGTTCGTGGGCGAAAGCCACCACAGGTTTCCAGGCATTGGCCTGCTCATCGTTCCACAGACCGGTACAACCGGGAGTGACACGACCTTCAGGCGTCACGGCCGTCATTTCAGCCATGATCAGGCCAGCGCCACCCATGGCGCGGCTGCCGTAATGCACCTGGTGTGTGGCACCGGGCATGCCGTCCTTGGCGCTGTACATCAGCGTGGGCGAGAGCACGACACGGTTCTTCAACTGCATGTCGCGCAGCTTGAAGGGCGTGAACATGGGCGAGGGAGCCTTTTCACCGTCGGCCAGCTTCATGCCAGCTTCGGTCGCCATCCAGCGCTCGTATTTTTCCAGCCAGGCCGCGTCACGCATACGCATGTTCTCGTGCGAGATGCGCTGCGAACGGGTCAGCATGGAGTAGGTGAACTGCTCGGGCTTCATATTGGCGTAACGGGCCACGTTCTCGAACCATTCGGTCGAGTTGCGGGCGGCGTTCTGAATGCGCAATACGTCCACGCTACGAGCGGCTTCGTAATCTTTCAGGGCCTCTTCCATGGACTCGTGGTCCATGTGCTGGGCCAGCGTAATGGCATCTTCCAGAGCCAGCTTGGTGCCGGAACCGATGGAGAAGTGAGCGGTGTGAGCGGCATCGCCCATCAGCACCACAGGAACCTTCTTGCCGGTGCCGTAATCTTGCCAGTGCACCCACTTGTTGCAGATAACGCGTGGGAAGCGGATCCAGATGGCTGAACCGCGCAGGTGAGTCGCGTTACTGATCAGCTTGTTGCCATCCAGGTGGTCGGCAAACAGCTTCTCGCAGTAGGCAATGGCCTCTTCCTGCGACATTTCGCCAATACCGGCTTTCTGCCAGGTCTCTTCAGGCGTTTCCACGATGAACGTGGACAGGCCATCCTGGAAGCGGTAGGCGTGAGCCTGGAACCAGCCGTGTTCGGTTTCAACAAAAATGAAGTTGAAGGCGTCGAACACTTTTTCCGTACCCAGCCACACAAAGCGGCAGTTACGGGTGTCGATATCGGGCTGGTACACGTCTTCGTAGCGGGTACGAATGGCGCTGTTGATGCCGTCAGAAGCAATCAGGATATCTGCGTTGTACTTGCGGGCCAGTTCAGCTTCGTCCGTGACCACGGTCTCGAACACCAGCTTGACGCCCACTTCTTCACAGCGAGCCTGCAGGATGTTCAGCAATTTCTTGCGACCAATCCCGATAAAGCCATGACCGCTGGAGCGCACGGCGCTACCTTTGAAATGGCACTCAATGTCGTCCCAGTGGTTGAACGCATCACCGATGGTCTGCGCGGACACAGGGTCAGCTTCACGCAGGTTTTCCATGGTCGCGTCCGAGAACACCACACCCCAGCCAAAGGTGTCGTACGGTCGGTTGCGCTCGATGACAAAAACCTCGTTCTGAGGGTTTTGCAACTTCATCAGCAAACCGAAATACAAGCCGGCTGGGCCTCCGCCAATACATACGATATTCATGATATGTCCGTATGGTCTGAATACATGCTTCTGAGCATAGTATATTTATTAATAAATATTATACAAGTCAACTATTTAAATCAAAAAAAATACCTGACCTGCACACTGCCTGCTACTACTTCAAACTAGATCAAGCCTTGCTGCTTTCTGGCTGGGCAATCACATACTCTTGCATGGGGTTGCGCAGGAAATCAGGGATAGGAATACCCAAGTGCGTCTCCAGCGAGGTGGTCACCACGGTCTGGCGCACTTGCATACGCAACACACCGTCTTTACCGATGCAGCGCAACAGCAGCGTCAAGGAGCTATTGCCAATGCGTTCCACACCCAGGCTCATCACCACATCATCACCCATACGGCTGATGGACTTGAACTCGGCTTCGATATGCACCGAGGGCATGCCCACCCGTTTGCTGGCGATCATGTTGTGAAAACCCTCGGGGGTCATGGAGTCGATCCATGCTTCCATCAGGTCGTTAAACATCACAAAGTACTGCGGATAAAAAACGATACCCGCTGGATCGCATTCCGAAAAACGGATGCGATGTTCTTGTTCGTACAGCTTGGAAACCATGTTGTAGACACCTTTTTAGCAAGTGTTTTGTGCGCCTGTTCGTGACGCTATCCGCATCCTGCCTGGCTTACAGGCCTGGCAGGATACACCTTATGCTAGCCAGCAGCGCTTTGCAGATGGACCCGCAACAGGCCCAGATGCTGATGGATGTGCACGACCTCTTCCGTGCCCAGACCTTCAAACATTTCCGCAATCCAGTCGCTGTGGGCCTGGGCCATCGCCTCGAAACTGCTCTTGCCCTTGGGGGTGAGACGCAACACCCAAGCACGTCGGTCGGTGGGGCTGCTCTGGCGAGACACCATGCCCTCGCGGGCCAGCTCATCAGTCAGTCCGGTAATATTGCCGCCGGTTACCATCAGATAGCGCGACAATTCGCCCATCTTCAGGCCCTGCGGGTAACGATACAGCTGGGCCATATAGTCGAAACGGGCCAGCGAAATATCAAAATTCTGGCGCAAGCGGCGACGAATTTCGTCTTCGATCTGCTTGGTGCAGGTCAGCATGCGCAACCACAATTTCAGGCTGGCGGGGTCCTTGGGACCGACGCGGCCTTCAAAGCCGGCATCGGCCGGTTCTACCAAAAATTCGAGTGCTGCTTCGCTTTGATTCATATTTTTTTCCCCCAAGCTTTGGCTAATTCAGTTTGACCAACAGGCGGGATATTCTTGCTTGAACAAGTGGCCAAGTAGACACGGGATGTCTGGCTTTCAGGGCCTTGGTCGCAGTGCCAATCCGAATTTATATTCTACTATGAATATTTTAGAAATAAAGTATTTGGCGGGATAAAAACGCTTCCTCAAGGGTTTTCACCAAGGCCGCCCGAAAGCGGCCCGGTGTCGCCCTTACACCAGTGCATACTGGCGCAGTGCAGCCTCCAGCTTGACGCCATGCTCGTCGGCCAAAGCCGCATCGCGCAAGGCTCCCAAAATGGCAGGTGACAGGGTGCTGGGGTTGCGCTCCAGAGCCGACATCACGGTCTGGTAGTTACGCAAGCCACGGGCATGGGTATCACCATACCCTTTGACCAAACGCTGGCACTGAGCAATTTCCAGAGCCAGGGCCGGATGAGCATCGGCAGCCTGTTCGATCTGCTTCAACCAGCCTTCAATACGCTGCTGCTCAGCCTGGTAGCGCAGCGTACGACGACGCCAGCGCTTGAAGCCCGAGAGCAGGTACAAAGGAATGAAGCCGCGCACCGAGCTGGTTTGAATCACGCGACCGGATTTGGTCTGCGATTTCACCAGCTTGTTGCCCCAGGTAGGACGCATCAACCAACGGCCAACGCTGGCAAACGGTAGGATCTCGCTGATTTCTTCCACGCGGGGGTGCATGTATTCGTTGATCGCCACGATCTGGCCGTCGGCAGCGCGCACTTCTTTATGCACACGGTCAAAACGGCTGGAGCGGGTTTTCAGTTCGGCCACGCGAATGGCGTCCTCGTAGGACATCCACAGCGCCAGGTAGCGGCCGGTTTCGCGAATGAGGGCCACATCGTCAGGGCGGGCAAACTGGCTGATCTTTTTCAGGCGGTCCAGGTACAGATTGGCGTAGGCCACGTCCTGAAAATCCAGCACACGGCGCACACCTTCCACCACGATAGGCTGGGCCTGCTCGGGCACTTCGGCACGGACGCGGTCAATCAGCTTGGCCACTGCAGGGTCGCGGGGGGCCAGCGTCGCCATATCAACCGGCTTGTTTTCCGAATCGGCCTTGCCAGCATCGCCTTCAGCGACACGGGCGTAAGCTGCACCAAAAGCCTTCAGACTGGGTTTGACGCCCACGCCACCGCGTTCGATGGTCTGTTCAAACTGCGAGCGGCTAAAGGGCAGCACGCCAGTGCTGGCCAATGCGCCAAACAGCACGGCGGAAATTACGCTGCCCGAATCCTCGGCCGCTTTTTCCATATTGAAATACACAAAACGCTTGGCAGCCTGGGTTGCGTGCGCAATCAGGGCATTGTCGTCCACACGGCCATCACCCATGGCCGATTTTTCGGCAATGGAATAGACACGGTGAGTCGAAGCGATCAGCGTGGTGCGGTCCTCTGTGACCAGGCCACGTTGTACGGCGCGACCGGCTTCCATCAGCTCGGAAGCCAGCACCACATCCACGTCACCGGGCATGGGCATCAGGGCCAGCACAGGCTTTTTGCCATCCACGGCGGCCGAGTGCGGGAACAGTTCCACGTAGTAAATCGTGGCGCCGGTACGCTGGGCCACGCCCGGCACCGAGGTGGTCTGTGCAAAGTAGCCGTTTTGTTCGCCCAGGTTGACGATCCAGTCGGCCAACACGCCGCCGCCTTCGCCACCCATGGCCAAAATAGCAATCTTGATTGGTTTGATCTGCATGATAAAAATCTCTACGGGTGTGCTTAGAAGGCCAGACGTTCACGACGGGCAGCGTCACGACGCTGCAACCAGCCGATAAAGCTACGGCGGGTTTTTTCGCGGAACTTGTCCCAGCCAGTCGGGTTGCTGACTACTTGTGCACGGTAGAAAGACGGGCACAGAATCGCGGCGTGGGAAACCTCACCACACAGACCGCAACCCACACAACTGTTCATCACGTTCGCCACTGGGTCCTGACGCAGGGCGTCCGGATTGGGGCGGATCGACAACGACGGGCAACCGGACAAGCGGATGCAGGAGTGATCGCCGGTACACGTATCCGGATCCACACCAAAACGCTCGCGCACTACGCGTTCGCCCGCCGCCACGGCTTTACGCACCTGGCCTTTCTCGCGGCGCTGACGGTTCAACATACATTCGCTTTGCGCCACCAGCACCTTGGGACCTTTTTCCTTGGTCGTCAGGGCTTCACGCAGGGTTGCCGTCATGGTCTTCAAGTCGTAGGTACGACGTATCATGCGCAGCCATTCCACACCCACGCCACGCGCGGCTTTCTCGATCAGGTGACCGGTACTGCGCGTTTCGTTCTTGGCCTTGGAGGACAGAATGTCCTGACCACCGGTAGCCGCGGTGTAGCTGTTGTCGATCACAATGGTCAGGTTGTCGCTGCGGTTGAACACGGCGTTGGCAATACCACTGGTCAAACCGTTGTGCCAGAAACCACCGTCACCCATGACCGAGATCGCACGCTTGTCCGAATCCACGTTCAAGGCAGCCGAGCCGGCGCCACCCAGGCCGTAACCCATGGTGGTGTTACCCAGGTTGAAGGGCGGCAGAATGGAAAACAGGTGACAGCCAATGTCAGCCGACACGTGGTGCTCGCCCAGCTCGCGCTCCACCAGCTTCAAAGCGGTAAAGATAGGACGCTCGGGACAGCCGGTACAAAACCCTGGCGGACGGGCGTGAACGTTCTCGTCCAGGCTGCCCAAGGGTTTGACTTCAGCCGCTTCCACTTCCACCAGGCTGGCTTGCTCAGCTTTGGGACGCTCCACGGTCTCGACTTTCATCGGGATCACGCGTGGTTTGCGGGCTGGCAGGGGCTCGATGCGCTCGTATTTTTCCATGAAGGCACGCAGGCCTTTCAACATGGTGGCGGTGTTGTATTCACCGGCCAGAGGCAACAGATCCTTGCCGTGCAAGGTCACATCCACATTGTGACGGCGCACGATGTCGGAGATGTTCTGTTCAACAAAGTTGGGCTGACCTTCTTCCAGCACCAGCACCGCACGCTTGCCTTCACAGAAGCGGACGATTTCAGATTCGATCAGCGGGTAGGCCACGTTCATCACGTACATCGGCACTTTGGATTCGCCGAACACGTCGGCCATATCCAGGTGTTCCAGAGCACGGATCACGGTGTTGTAGCCACCGCCCTGAACGATCAGACCGACGTCATCGGCGCCATCAGCAAAGAATTCATTCAACTGACGCTCTTCGATGAACTTGACGGCATTAGGCCAGCGCTGTTCGATCTTTTCTTTTTCATGCAGGAAGCTGGCAGGCGGCAACACAATGCGATTGATGTCGCGTGTGGGCTGCTCCATGGCTTCTTTGATAGTGAACTTGGCGCGGCGGTTATCCGAGGCCACAAACTGACCATGCACGTGACAGGCGCGAATACGCAGCTGCAACATCACGGGGGTGTTGGACGCTTCGGACAGATCAAAGCCGTCTTTAACTGCTTGCACAATACAGGGCAGGTTGGGACGGGGGTCCAGCATCCACATTTGCGATTTCATGGCAAAAGCGTGGCTGCGCTCCTGCATGATGGACGAGCCTTCGCCGTAGTCTTCCCCCACAATGATCAGCGCACCGCCCTTGACCCCGCCGGAGGCCAGGTTGGCCAGCGCGTCCGAGGCCACGTTGGTACCCACGGTTGCTTTAAAAGTGATGGCGCCACGCAGCGGGTAGTTAACCGACGCAGCCAGCGTTGCCGCCGCCGTTGCCTCGCTGGCACTGTTTTCAAAACGGATTCCGTTCTCTTGCAGGATGTCCTGGGCATCGGCCAGCACGTCCATCAAGTGCGAGATAGGCGCACCCTGGTAACCGGCCACGTAGGACACGCCCGATTCCAGCAGGGCCTTGGTCACCGCCAGGATGCCTTCGCCACTGAATACGTCTCCATCACCCAGGCGCAGCTTTTTGACTTCTTCGACAAACGATCGCTCAGCCATTTTTCTTTCCTTACTTACCGCTCATTGTGAACATGGTATTTATTTTCATCGGAATATGTTTATATCTCAACATATCCATTCTCATGGTTTTCCCTAGTAAAGTAGCTAAATTATTTGCGACACGCGAGCGGACAGCTTGGTTATAGTGAGCCCTGTTGCTGCCTTGCGGCACCCATTAGCCTGTAATGACAATAAGCACCATGAGCCCCACCGAACACGACACCGTCTTTGTCGAAAACTACCTGCCCGCCTTGTTGGCCCAGGCAAGCCAGCTGATCTCTGCCGAATTCCATGAAGTGGTGCTAAGCAACGGTTTGTCCATTTCCGAATGGCGTGTGCTGTCCACCCTGTCCGGCGCGGGCGAAGTGAGCATCGGCCATCTGGCTCGTATTGCCACCACCAAGCAACCCACCGTCACGCGCTTGCTCGATCGCCTGGAAAAGCAAGGTTTGCTGCGCCGCGTGGCCCACGATGTGGACCGACGCATCACCTTGGTACGCATCACCGAAGAAGGCCAGACGCTGATCTCCGGCCTGATTGCCAAGGCTCGCCTGCACGAGCAGGAAGTGGTGCAGCGCCTGCAACCGCTGGATGTCGGCGCCCTCAAAACCACCTTGCGGCGTCTGATCTCCGAGCAGCACGACTACAACGATCAGTAAAACGCAGCCCGCCCGGCCACACTATCGGTTCTAACCCTGCATGGCGCGGGCTTGGCGTTCTGAACCTGGTCTGTAGCGACTTCCAGATTCAAGAGACACCACACACGCCTCACCTGAACGGGGCGTGTGTGGTGTTTTTTTATCCTTTCCAACCTTGAGGCTTCACAGAGCCATAACCGTCAGCAGCCAGGCTACTGATCAGATGTATGGCTCTGCCAGATAGCCCATTACTCAGGCTGAATGCCCAGGGTAGGGATCAGCTCGGAATAGACCTTGGAGTCGTTCTGCACGCGCTCCAGCGTCTGGGCCGGGGTGGTGAAGAACTGGGCCAGACCACGGCTCTTGAAGGCAGCCTGCATTTCGGGGGTCTTCAGGGCAGCATCCACCTTTTCCTGAATTTCTTTCACGGTGTCATCCGGCGTGGTGCCGGGGGCAAACAGCGCAAAAGTCGTCGTCGGAATGCTGTTGGCATGGCCACCTGCTTCCTGCACCGTCGGCACATTTGGCAGCAGTTCAGTACGC
Organism: Alcaligenes sp. EGD-AK7; assembly: GCF_000465875.3. NCBI lineage: Bacteria > Pseudomonadati > Pseudomonadota > Betaproteobacteria > Burkholderiales > Alcaligenaceae > Alcaligenes > Alcaligenes sp. EGD-AK7. Next base: position 226,287 of record NZ_AVOG02000034.1, read on the forward strand.
TTGTCAGCGCCTACCGCCAAGACTCGCACCTTGCCGCCATCTACGTGCTGGGATGCCAGAATGCCACCGACCAGCATGGCATCTGTCTCACCGCCCAGAATGGCGTTTGTCGCCGGGGCCATGCCCTTGTAGGGAATGTAGGTGAAGTTCACCCCTTCTTCTCGGGCTAGCAAGCCCATACCCAGGTGCGTGACGTGCCCACGGCCACCGGTGCCCACATTGGTATCACCATTGGCTTTCTTGGCCTGGGCGATGAATTCCTTGTAGTCCTTGGCCGGGAAATCATTACGCACCAGCAGGTACAGGTTCACGCCAGCGACTGTGGTGACCGGCTTCAGGTCCTTTTCCCATTTGTAGGGCAGGTTGCTGTAAAGCAGCGGGTTGGTCGATACCGCCAGGCTATCGACCATCAGCAGGGCCGAGCCGTCCCCCTTGGCTTTGGCGATATTGTCAGTACCGATAATGGCGTTGGCGCCCGGACGGTTTTCAATCACAAAGACCTTGCCGGTGGCCTTGTTCAGATGCACACCCAGATCGCGGGCCAGAATGTCAGGCTCGGTGCCGGGTGGGTAGGGGACCACAATACGCACCTGGTCCGTAGTCGGCCAGGCGGCTTGAGCCATCATCGGGGCCAAAGCACCCACACCTGCCAACAACAGGGCCAGCGTCGTATTTTTAAGCTGCTTCATTGTCCACTCCTTATCGTTATTGATTGCGGCCCGCCACCGACTGGTAGCCCCCCGCAGCGCATTTACCATCGTCCAATCAAGATATTCATCATGCGCTCATGCGCATTGGTACGATCCTCTACCGCAGCCCAGCTCTCGCTGGCACGCCCTTTCAGGGTGTCATGCCAGTCCAGCAGGCCTTCTTTCATCCGCCGACAAACCGCTGCATACGCCGGGTCTGCGCCCAGGTCGTGCAGCTCGTCAGGGTCTTGCTTCAAGTCGAATAATTGTGGCCGATAGCCTTGCCAATGTATGTATTTATAGTCGCTATCGCGCAGCATCAGGCCACGACATTCATCCACGCCACGGCCCAGAATCTGGCGGGCTTCCCGATAGGCGTAATCCAGGCTGGCCACGGTGTACTCACGTGCCCAGTCGGACTGGCCGTGCAACAAGGGAATCAGCGAACGGCCTTCCACCCGGTGTTCCTGGGCGGGCAGGTGCAAGGCATCCAGAATCGTAGGGGTGACATCCACGCACTCGACAAAAGCATCACTGCTTTGACCACGTGTGACATTCGCTGAAGTCCGTGGATCAACCACGATCAGCGGAACGCGTATGGCGTTTTCAAAGAAATACTCTTTCTCGCCCAGCCAATGGTCGCCCAGCAAATCACCATGATCAGAACTGAAAATAATCAGGGTGTCTTTCAGGCGGTCTTGCTGTTCCAGCATGTCCAGCAAACGGCCGACTTCATCATCAATCTGTTGAACCAGGCCCATATAGACAGGCTTGATCGTGCGCCAGACCTCGTCCTGAGCAAAAGACAGGGATTCTTCATGCTGCTGATAGGCCGCATGCACGGGGTGTGCATTCTGGCGCTCGTGCCCTGCACGCAAGGGCGTACAGGCGTCTTCCGCGCCAAAGCGATCGTGGTAGGGCGCTGGCGCTTTATAAGGCCAGTGCGGTTTGATGAAAGACAGATGCAAGGCCCAGGGCTCTTCGCCTTTGGCCGTGATGAAATCCATGGCCCGCTGGGTGAAGTAGGCGGTTTCAGAGTCCTGCGCCTGTACCCGTGCTGGCAGGCTGGCATTACGCATGTACCAACCGGAGGCAAACTGACCCTGGGCATCCTGGCTGCCAATCACATAGTCTTCCCAGGGACGCTCGCTGTCGTAACCCTGAGCCTGCAAATACTGGCGGTATTCACTATCCGGGCCCATTTCAAAGTGACCGTCATAGCGTTCAATCGCCGTAAAGCCGCCTTGCCAGAAGCGCTCGGCCGCCTCGGGCTGAACCTGGAAGCGTCGGGCATTGGCACCGGCCGGGTCCGGCACGTGATGGGTCTTGCCCAGCAGATGGCAGTCTCGCCCGGACTGGGCCAGATAATCGCCCAGATACAGCTCGTCGATGGGGTGGGGAACGCGATTCCAGGTGACCCGGTGCGACAAGGGATAGCGGCCGGTGTAATACGAGGCCCGCGACGGGCCACAGACGGCAGAGTTCACATAGGCACGATCAAAGCGCACACCCATGGCGGCCAGACGATCCAGATTGGGGGTCTTTAATGCGCCCCCAGGGGCATAACAGGACAGGTGGTCTGCACGTAACTGGTCACACATGATGAACAGCACATTCTTGATCTCTAAAGACACCTGACTGGGCTGAGCCTGATCCATGTCCGCCTCAAAAAAACCGGGTCCGGGCCCGCGTAGAACCCGACGCCACAAAAGGAGTAGGCCATGTGTAAGCAAATGCATAACAGACCCGCTTATGCCTCAGATTATTACCGCAGTCTGAGAATAATTTTCGAATAATCTGATGGTTTAGGTATAAACCAGTAGACCCGGCCAATGCCCGATGTTGCGCTCCACTGACACGCCGCAGCATGGTTAGAATAGAGAACCAACAACTCCGCTTCTACGAGGGCACATGAATAGTCTAAGACGCATGCTGCAAATTCTGGACTTGTACGGTGCAGACACTCCGGTTCTGGATGTGGAAACCATCTGCGCTCGCTTGAATTACCCTCCCGCGACAACCTATCGCTACCTGAAAGAGTTATGCACTAGCGGCCTGCTGATACGCAGTCCCGAAGGTTACGCGCCGGGGCCCCGGTTTATAGAAATGGATCTGCTGATCCGCGAATTTGATCCGCTGGTCAGCCGTTGCCGCCCCTTGCTGCGTTCGCTGGTCGAGCAGACCGGACTGGACGTCCTGATCGGCCAGCAATATGGCGAACGCATATTGACCACCCATCAGGAAACCGGGCCAGAGCGTTTCGAGCTGCTGTTTGGCCGGGGCCGCACCATGGATATGTTCCGCAGCTCCACAGCCCGTATCGTCACGGCTTACCTGCCCACCCGCCATCTGCGCCGCTTGTACGAGAAAAACCAGGAAATTGATTATGTACAGCGCCTGGGCAGGGAGTGGCCGGCATTTTCCGCCCATATGCAGGAACTGCGCCGTGCAGGCTATTGCATCACCAAAGAGCAGATCAATCCGGGCATAGGCGGTATTTCCGCGCCTATTTTTGATGATGCCAAGCGTATCTTCGGCAGCCTGACCTTGTTGGGTACGCTGGAACGCTTTGAGGCGATCAGCCCCGAAGCGCTAGCCAGCCTGATCCAGCCCGCTGCACGCGCCGTTAGCCGCGCCCTGGCCCAAGTCTGAGGACTGGGTGCCCCCAAGAACCAAGCCGCGCCTGATCAAGCATCAGTTCGCGGCTTTGTCCTGGCCTGTTTCCGCCCTTTCTTTTTCTCCGGCACCACCACTTTCACTGGCGGATGGTTCACCACCCCAAACGGAATATGCACGGACGGCAAAGTCTGCGCGGTGGGAATCAGGTGGGTGGTCTGGTCATCAAAGAAAATATGGGGCTGCAAAACCTCCAGCACCCGACGTTTTTCAATGCCACCCAGAAAGAAGGCCTCGTTCACTTCAATACCCCAGCTGCGGATGGTATTGATGACACGCTCGTGAGCCGGTGCATTGCGTGCCGTCACAATCGCAATCCGCAGACGCGGCACATAGCTGGCATCCTGCTCCTGACGCAATTGCTCCACTTCCTGAATGTGCGCTAATTTCAGCAAAAACGCCTGTAACAGGCCGGGATTATGCGGTTTTTGCACCAAACGCACTTCATGCTCGAAAAAGGCCGGCAAACCACCTTCCTGCTGATACACGCGCTCGGACTCGTCGTCCGCGATCACTCCGTCAAAGTCGAAAGCCACTCGAATGGGCTGGTCGTCATAAGCATCCTCGTAAGAAGAATTGAGAACCTGACCTGCGGGATAGCCTTGCTGCACCGCCCGATGCACGTCTTCCTGATTGGCCGACAGGAACAGGCTGATGGACAGCGGCTGGATGTAAGGGCTGGGGTCGCCCCCTTGCAGAAACACCGCCCGCGTAATGTCCAGATCATGATGGCGAATGGAATTCATCACCCGCAAACCCGTATTGGGGTCATTACGAGACAGCAGCACGACCTCGACCAAGGGATCGTCGGGCGATAGATCATTCAGGGCCAGCAAGCGCCGAATGAAGGAAAAAGCCACGCCCGGCTTCAGGGGCTCATGCTCGCGCGCCAGCTGGTAATCACGATACGCCGCCTCACCTTGCTCCAGAAAGACCTGATGGGACTGGCTCAGATCAAACAAAGCGCTGGAAGCCAGCCCAATCACCAGCCGTTTCTCCAGGTCATACGCCATGCACACCGCTCCCCAAATCCGCAAAAAAAACCAGCATACCAAAACGCTCAGCCGGCACTGGTACTACCCAAGCAGAACAAAGCCTACTAAAGTGCAAACACCATCACCTTCGTGAAAGCTTGCCGCCATGCAACCCTCAAAAAGCTATACCCTTGTTCTGGGCAATCCCCATTATTCGTCCTGGTCCTTGCGCCCCTGGTTATTAATGAGCCACTTGGGCATAGACTTTGACGCACGCTGGTTCAATTTTGGCCCCTCCTTCAGCACCCTGGCTTTCCATGAAATGGCACCGGCGGGCCAAGTACCTGTGCTACATACCAATGGGCAGATCATTTGGGACAGTCTGGCTATTGCCGAATACCTGGCCGAACAGCATCCCGGCGTCTGGCCCATAGACCCCATTGCCCGCGCCTGGGCGCGCAGCGCCAGTGCAGAAATGCACGCCAACTTTTCTTCCTTGCGAAATCTCTGCCCCTTTGCCGTCGCCCTGCGCGCCCACCACCATCAGCAGGACATGCGTCTGCAAGGCGAGCTGGAACGCCTGCAAACCATCTGGCAAGAAGGCTTGAGCCGTTTTGGCGGCCCTTTCCTGGCCGGAGAGCGCTTTAGCGCCGTCGATGCCTTTTACGCTCCCGTGGTATTTCGCCTGCAAACCTATGGTCTGAAACTGGACGAAACCTGTCAGGACTACATGAATCGCATACTGGAATTGCCTGCCATGCAGCGCTGGCACCAGATGGCCTGTCAGGACACCTGGCGCGACCCGGACCACGAAGCCGAAATTGTGCGTGTAGCTGATATACATCTGGATTTACGCCAGCCAGCCTAGTGTCAGCGAATTGCCATGTCAGTGCAGACACGAAAGAGTATCCTTGATGGTCCCGAATGATTTCGCTGTCAAGGATTGCGCCGTATGGGCGATACGTACTTTCGCACTACAAACTACCATTTCACCGATCTGGACCCTCAGGCACAGGCCGCTTATGTAGACTCGCTGGCTGGACAAGCCCGGGCCAACAGCGCCTGTTTACGCTTCGATGTATTGCGCAAAGACCAGCCCCCAGGACAATGGGTGCTGCATGAAAGCTGGCGAGACTCCCAAAGCTGCAAGGACTTTCACGCCAGCGCCCCCGCTCGGACCCTGCAAAAAGCACGGGTCGAACAGAACCTGAACCATCCAGCCCAGCAAAAGGCTGCTGACAAGCCTGCGGCTGCGCGCCCGGCGTGCAAGAAGAGCAAGTGGGACCCCTACGTGTGGATCAGTATCGCCATGTGTATCGGGGTGATGGGCACGGCCCTGGCCAGCCCGCTATACCCGCTGTATCAGGACCGCTGGGACCTGAACGCCAGTCACATTACCCAACTGTACGTGGCCTATATGGCCGCTGGTTTGACGGGCCTGCTGTTTCTGGGCCGCTTGAGCGACATGAAAGGCTTTATGCCCGTGCTGCGTACCGGCCTGATTCTGGTGACCAGCGGCGTAACCCTGTCCGCCTTTGCCTGGGATGTAGGCAGCTTTGTGTTCAGCCGCATCATGATCGGGATGGCCTCCAGCATGATTGTGACTTCAGCCTCCATCGGTCTGGGGCAATTTAACCGGGGCGGAGACGTGCAACGTGCTGCCGCTACCACCTCACTGATGCTGGCCTTTGGTTTTGGCCTGGGCCCGGTCGTAGGCGGCCTGATTGCACAGTGGGTGCCAAATCCACTGTTCTCCAGCTATATCCCCTCCATGGCCCTGGGCGTGCTGGCCATCTATGCCCTGTTTCAGATCAAACCCATTGCCAGCAAACAGCCGGTACCGCAAAAGACCAACTGGCGCACCTGGATGCCGCGCCTGACACTGCCCGCCACCCATCTGCGCCGCCCTTATCTGATTGGCTGTTTGTCCGCCTGTTGCGCCTTTGCCATGTTCAGCCTGTTCGCCTCTCTGGCCCCCAGCTTCATGGCACAAATGGTGCCTTGGCACGGCCCGGCCACCAGCGGCTTTTCCATCGGGATTATTCTGTTCCTGTCCTCGGGCTTCCAGCTGCTGATCCGCCGCTGGCCCGCCAAGCGCAGCGTCATCGTGGGTCTGCTGTCCTTTACCCTGGCCTGTATCGCCTTGCTGATCAATCTGTGGGCCAGTTCCTCGTTGTTATTCATCCTGTGCGTGCTGCTGACCGCCTTTGGCCACGGCCTGTGCATGTACGGCGGCATGTCCATCGTGCAGCGTGTCTCGCCCCCGCATCAGCGTGCCGGCCTGACGTCTACCTACCTGATCACCGGCTATCTGGGTGCCATCCTGCCTATTCTGGGTCTGGGCTGGCTGGCCGACCATTTGGGTCTGGACCAGGGCCTGATGATCTTCTGCAGTCTGATCGCCACCGCCGCACTGACTGTTTCCATCATCGCCTATCTGACGCCGGTACTGCATAAACCAGCCTCTGCCTGAGCAGGCACCTTGGCAAGCCACAAGCTCTGGCTGTGGCTTGCTCGCCATGCGAGCCCCCGTATATTCCCCTAGTCCATTCAGGCCCCTTACTAGGGTTAGACCTGAAAAAGAAACACGTCCACCCTCAGTAGAATAAAGCCACTCCTGCAACGCTTCGCAACACAGAGCGACCGGACCCAAGTATCTCCCAAAAGAATAAGTAATCCTTATCAAGGAGGCATTATGGCTGTTGCATTAAACAAGCTGTTTGTCAGTCTGGGCGCGGCCTTGGCCTGCTCGGTTACCGCACAGGCAGCCGGTTATCCGGACCACCCCATCAATATGGTGGTACCTTTTGCGGCGGGCGGTCCCACGGACAACGTGGCACGCGCTCTGGCCGAAGCCATGCGCCCAGTTCTGGGTGAAACCATTGTGGTGGAAAACAAAGGCGGGGCAGGTGGCTCCATTGGCACTTCCCAGGTCGCCCGCGCCAAGCCGGATGGCTACAACATACTGCTGATGCACATCGGCTTTTCCACCGCCCCTTCGCTGTACAAAAAGCCCGGTTATGACGCCATCAACGGCATGTCTCCCATCGGTCTGGTCGTTGACGTTCCCATGACCATCATTGCCCGTGAGGACTTCCCACCCAACAACATTCAGGAGCTGGTGCAGTACCTGAAGGACAACCAGGACAAGGTTTCCCTGGCCAACGCCGGGATTGGCGCGGCCAGCCACCTGTGCGGCACCATGTTCACCGAGGCACTGGGTATTGAACTGCTGACCGTGCCCTACAAAGGCACCGCCCCGGCCATCGCGGATTTGATGGGCAAGCAGGTGGACATCATGTGTGACCAAACCACCAACACCACCCAGCAAATCAAATCCGGCAAGGTGAAGGTCTATGCTGTCACCAGCCGCGAGCGCGTCCCGACCTTCCCGGACGTGCCCACCATGCAGGAGTCTGGTTTCAAGGACTTTGAAGTAGGCATCTGGCACGGCATGTGGGCACCAAAAGATACACCCCAGCCTGTCGTGGATACCCTGGTAAAAGCGCTTCAAGCCGGCATGGCCGACAAGGACTTCCAAAGCCGCATGGCCACCCTGGGCGCAACGGTCATGGACAAAGAAGCCAACCCGGCTGCCTTGCAAGCCAAGGTGGAGCAACAAGTGCCCCAGTGGGCCGCATTGTTCAAGAAAGTGGGCGTAGAGCCCCAATAAACTCTGTTAGCCCAAAGGCTTTTGAAAAGGACGCTTAGGCGTCCTTTTTTTCGGCTTTGGGGTGCTGTCTGCCGCAGCGGTGGAAAGCCGGTTCGGATAACCAGGAGACAATGCTCCAGCAAGCTCCCGGCGACTCAGGAAAATCCGATCAAAAAAGGCTCGAAGTCAACGACTAGAGAAAATCCGGCCAAGACAGGCTCGGACTCTGCGAGTATCAATCCGTCTTTCGAACCGCCGTATCCAAAGCCTGCAACCGCGCCCAAAGCTCCTGGAAATCCAGATCCTGTGTGATCACTACCATGCGCCCTTGTTGATCCGGCCAGGGCCACTGCGGCACGGCCTGCCAAGGATAGGACTGATGTTGCACGGCATGAATCACCTGCGGCTGGTCCATGCCCTGGACGGGCAGAACAGCTTTAAGGCGCAATAGGCGAGGGCCTGCCCACTGGCACAGATCCGACAACCAGGATTGCAGTTTGTCGGCGGGCAGAGCTTGGGGGAACAGGGCGCTTAACGAGTAGATGGAATCTCCATGGCGGGAAACATCAGGCAGGCCGACCGCGGACTCGTTGGAGCTTGCTCCATGCAAGTGAGCAGACTCAAGACTGCTGGGCTGACTGTTGCCGTTGCCGTTGCCGTTGCCGTTGCCGTTGCCAGCCAGGGTACACGTGCCGTGGCTATGGCTATGGCTATGGCTATGGCTATGGCTATGGCTATGGCTATGCACATGATCGTGATCGTGATCGTGATCGTGATCGTGATCGTGATCGTGATCGTGATCGTGATCGTGATCGTGATCGTGATCGTGATCGTGATCGTGATCGTGATCGTGATCGCCAGTATCTTGCCCCAATGCCTCGAACGCTTCCAAGCTCCAGGCCCGACCTTGTCCGGCTTGCTCGCCCAAGCCCAACAAACTGGGCGCAACGGGCTGCGCGGCCGACAAAATCTGCTGCTGCGCCAAAGGATTCAAACCGCACACGTATTCACGCAGCGCCGTTTCCGCCCCTGCATCCACCCGGTCGCGCTTGCTGAACAGCAGCAGGTCTGCCACGGCCACCTGCCGTCGCGCTTCGGCATGGCGCGCCAGCGTTTCCAGCCCATGCTCCAGATCCACCACCGTCACCACACCCGCCAGGCTGTACTTCCCGGTCAGTTGCGGATCGCTTAACAAGGTATGCAAGATAGGGGCAGGATTGGCCAGCCCGGTCGTTTCAATCAGAACCCGTCGGAACTGTCTCTGGCCTGCCCGCGAAAAACGCCAGGTAATGTCGCGCAAGGTCTGTACCAGATCGCGCCGTATGGTGCAGCACAAGCAACCACTACCCATAGCCTCGATCACATTTTCCTGGCTATGCGCCACCAGATGATGGTCCAGCGCCGTCTGCCCAAACTCATTGATGATGACCAGGGTGTCGGCCATCTGCGCTTCTCGCAAAGCGCGATTGATCAAAGTCGTTTTCCCGCTGCCCAGAAAACCGGTCAACAATGTGACCGGGATAGGGCCTTGTGCAGATTTGGGCATCGTATTCATCCGGCTAATGGCCCGCCGTCGGGCCATTAGCCATTATACGAAGCCCAATACTGTCCCTTCTAGCGCAGAAACCGAGCCTCGATCTGCCGCATATGGGCATCGCCTTGCAAGCCAATAATGGTCTTGACGGAAGGCAGGCCGGAATCCACATTCTGAATGCCGCCATCCTGACGAATTTGGGCAAACACCGCTTGCATGGCCCCTACAGCCGCACGAATCGCATGATTGCCGTAAATCACCACGCCCACTTTGCCCAGTTGTGCAATGTCCGCCTCGGTCAGTTGAGGGTAGGCTGTTGGCACCAGCACCAACGGCACCTTGCCGGTCCAGGCCTGAACAAAAGACAGAATCTGATCTGGCGTAGCTTGTTTGGAGTGAATCAGAATGGCATCTGCACCCGCCTGCTCGTAAGCCAGCCCCCGCGTCAGGGCCTCCTCCTGCCCCAGGCCAGCGATCAGGGCCTCGACTCGCGCAATAATCAAGAAATCAGGGTCATGGCGCGCAGCACAAGCCGCTTCAATCTTGCCCTGGAACTCTTCAATCCGTACCAGCTCCTGACGCCCGTCCGCTCGCAAGCTGGTGTCTTTAGGGAAGGTTTTATCCTCCATCACAATGGCACTGGCACCCGCCGCTTCATACAGCGGGATGATATAACTGACATTCACCGCATTGCCAAAGCCGGTATCAATGTCGGCAATCAAAGGAATATCCACGCTTGAGGCAATCGCCCGCATCATCTCCAGGTGAGTTCCCATCGAAAGAATATTGGCATCGGGCACGGCATAACTGGCTGACAACTCAAAACCACTACCCCAAATCGCTCCGAAACCGGCATCCTGCGCCAGCCGAGCAGACAGCGGGTTATGTGCGGCCATCGCTGTCATCAAACGCCCTTGGGAGAAGGCTTCTTTCAACACCTGATTTTTTTTGCTATTCACACTATTTCTCCGTAAGGGGATCAGCTCAGTCGAGCAATGGCCTGGGCAATGCGGCTCATCGCCTCCTCCAGCTCCTGATCGCTGGAGGCATAAGACACCCGGAAGTGACCGGGTAGTTCAAATGCCGACCCTGGTACCACAGCCACCCCTGCACTGCGCAGGAAGTACATGCACAGGTCCTTGTCGGTACTGATCAACTGACCGGAAGGGTCTCGCAAACCCAATACGCCCTGACAACTGGGAAACACGTAAAACGCGCCCATGGGAAGATCGCATTCAATGCCCGGCATGGCATTGAGCGCGGCTACCACCTTGTCACGGCGACGGCGGAACGCTTCCACAAACTCGGGCAGAAAATCCATGGGGCCATCCAATGCGGCCACGGCCGCTGCCTGGCTGATGGAGCTGGTATGGGAGGTCGCTTGCGACTGCACCAGATTCATGGCCTTGATCAAAGGCAGCGGACCAGCGGCGAACCCTACCCGCCAGCCGGTCATTGCATAGGCCTTGGAGACACCATTGATGGTCAATGTGCGCGCTGCCATATACGGGGACAAGGCGGCAGGCGTCGCAAAGGGTTCGTCGCTATAGCGGATTTTTTCGTATACATCATCAGCCATCACCCAGACATGCGGATGGCGCAACAGCACTTGCTCCAGCGCTTCCAGTTCGTGGCGTGAATACACGGCACCACTGGGATTGGACGGAGAATTGAGCATCAGCCATTTGGTACGGGGGGTGATGGCGCGTTCAAGCTGATCGGCTTGCAGCTTGAAACCGGCTTGTGCACTGCAACGCACAATGACCGGCTGGCCACCTGCCAACAAGACCATTTCAGGATAAGAAACCCAGGCAGGGGTAGGGATAATGACCTCATCCCCGTCCTGCACCGTGGCCTGCAAGGCGTTATACAAGGCTTGCTTGGCCCCGCAGCCCACCTGGATCTGATCGGGGCTGAAGTGCAGGCCATTGTCACGCTCGAACTTGCGCACTACGGCCTCACGCAGGGCCAGGGTGCCAGCGACCTCGGTATAGCGGGACTCATTACGATCAATTGCTTCTTTAGCCGCCTGACGCACATGCTCGGGGGTCGCAAAGTCCGGCTCGCCTTGACTGAGGGTAATCACAGACTGCCCCTGTTGCCGCATTTGATTGGCCAGACGCGTCATCTCTTTGGTGGCCGATGCCTTGGCTCCCAACACGCGCTGGGCTAGCGCGATCTCTTCCTGACATTGCACAGAGCTCATTGTGTCCATCCTACTTTTACTTTGAAAATGAAACGGGTCAGCAGCAACGGCAAAAAGATCGCCATCAACAGCACCAGGCTATATGCACTGGCCTGTGCCAAACGCCCACTGTCCACCAATTGAAAAACCTCGATAGGCAGGGTGCTCATCCCGCCAAAATACAGAACCACCGTGGCGGATAATTCCGACAGGGTCGTGATCCACATCAACACCGTGGCGGCAATCACGGCAGGCCATACCACCGGCAAAACGACCTTCGCAAAGGTTGGCATCGGCGCTACGCCCAGGCTGATGGAAGCCTCTTCGATGGAGCTACGCAAGTTATGCAAAGGCCCCATGGCCGCCCGCACACTGGTGGGCACCCGGCGTAAAAAGTAAGCCAGCGCCATAATGACCCAACTGCCGGTCAGCACCAGCCAGCCACTGTTAAACACATTGATCAAGGCAATGCCCAATACGGTGCCCGCAATCGTCAAGGGCAACATGACCAGCACATCCAGACCTGTACTCAGACCGGAAGGACGCTTTACGATCAGATAGGCGGCCACGATGGAAAATACGGCACCGGCACTGGTCGCTGCGGCGCCCAGCAACAAGGAGTTGTACAAAGGCCCGGGTGCCTGCACCAAAGCTTGCTGCATATGGCTCAAGGTAAAGCCGCCATACTTCAGCACCGGTCCAATAGAGGGCGTAAATGCGGTAACAATCACCACCATCACGGGTAGCACTGACAGCAAAATCAGGATCGATACCAAAGAGGCGCACACAGCGGCCTGCCAGGCACGCAAGGGCACGCGCTCCGGAGCTCGTCCAGACTCCATCTGGTAGGTGCGTCGGGCTACAACCCACTTTTGAATCAGCAGCAAGGCCAAACCCAGAAACACCAGCAAAGAAGCCATGGTGGTCTGCATTTGCGGGTTACCGCCCATTTCGCTGACAAATTCGTTATAAGTCTTGACCGCCAGCACGGGGGTACGGGCTCCCAGAATGGCCGGAACGCCAAAATCCCCAATAACGTGCATGAAGACCAGCACCGCTGCACCGCATAAAGCCGGCATCATCAAAGGAAAGGTCACCGTGCGCAAGGTGCGAGCCGGGGAGCTACCCAGACTAAGCCCCGCCTCTTCCAGGTTGCGGTCCATGGACTTCAACCCTACCAGCACAGCGACATAGGCGTACACGTAGTTGTTCAAGGTCATCACAAACACCAGACCCCACCACGAATACAAAGAAGGCAGCTCCAGGCCCAAAGGAGCCAGCACGCTATTGAGCACGCCTTGTTTACCCAGCACCACAATCCAGGCTGCTGCAACCACCACGTCCGGAATGACCAAGGTCAGCAAAGGCAAGACGCCCAGGCAAGTAGCCAAGGGGAAGGAAAAACGAGCCGCAGCCAGAGCCAAACCAGCGCCCAGCACCAGGCTAAACACGGTTACGGCCCCACCCAGCCACAAGGTGTTGAACAAACTCTCCCGATAAGCAGGCTCGGAGAAAAACTGCACGTAGCCGTGCAAACCAAACTGACCATCCTTGTTGAACAGGGAGCTGGTCAGCATGGACAGGACCGGCCATAGCAAAAAGTAGCCCAGCAAAGCCACTGCACCCAGGGCCAGCATCAGCCAGGCTGGATCGCGTCGCAAAGAACCCAGCATCATGTGCGCTCCACCAAGAGAGCCGATTCGGGAACGCGCAATACCACCGCATCGCCCCGGGCCCAACTCTGACTGACACCGGTATTCCAGACCACTGCCCTCAGGAAACCGAACTCCGTGCGCAATTGATAAGCCGTGCTGGGACCCCGGTAATCCACGCTCTCAATCCGCGCCGCAATGTCACCCTCGCCCAGCGGGCGCACAGCATCCACACTCAGAGTTTCAGGCCGCAAGGCCAACATCGTCCGCTCGGTAAAACGTCCGACAGACTGAATACGCACAATGCCCCCCGCCGTACGGAACCGGCGGCAGCCATCTGCAGCCTGGCCGAGCTCCTCCTGCAGCTCGATCAGATTGGCCCCTCCCACAAAATCAGCCACAAAACTGTTGTCAGGGCAGCGGTAGATCTGCTCGGGCGTCCCGACCTGGCGGACGCAGCCTCTATCCATGACGGCAATGTAATCAGACACGCTCAGCGCTTCTTCCTGATCATGCGTCACAAACACGGTAGTAATGCCGGCTTCCTGCTGCAGGTCCCGCAGCATCTCGCGCAGATCGGTGCGCAGCTTTGCATCCAGGGCAGACAAGGGCTCATCCAGCAAGAGCAGATCGGGCTTGATCACCAAAGCGCGTGCCATGGCCACTCGCTGTCGCTGCCCACCGGACAAGGCCGACGGCAAAGCATCTGCCTTGTCCTTCAAACCCACGCGCGCCAGCATTTCCAAAGCGGGGACACGAGCCTGGGAGCGAGACTGGCCACGCGCCAGCAAACCGTAGCTGACGTTATCCAGCACGCTGCGATCCGGAAACAGCGCGTAATCCTGAAACACCATGCCCACATTGCGTTTATGCACAGGCACTCGCGTCATGTCTGTTTGGCCGAACAGCACCTTGCCATGATCAGGGCGCACAAACCCGGCCAGCATGCGCAGCAAGGTCGTCTTGCCACAACCCGATGGCCCCAGCAGGGTAAACAAGGAGCCACTGGGGATGTCCAGATCCAAGCCGTGAAACAAAGTTTGCGAGCCGTAGCTTTGCTCAATACCTGATAGATGTATCTGCATACCAGTCCCGCCTAGCGTTGGGAAACCAGTGCACGCCAACGTGCCAGGAAGTCTTCACGATCCGCACCCATACGATCATCATCCAGCGCATGCACACGGATCTGATCCATGGCAGGCAAGCTTGTCAGCGTATTGACGGCAATATCGCTGCGCAAAGGGCGACGGAACGCGCTTTTGAACACCTCTTCCTGCGCAGGGCGGGAGGCAAGGAAGTCATACAGCTTGCGAGCGGATTCGGGATTACGCCCGCCCTTGATCAAGGCCATGCCTTCCGGCGACAGGAAAGTGCCCTCTTTGGGGTAGACCAGGTCAATCGTATCCAGACCACCGGCCACATATTGATAGGCGGCATATTCCATCGTTACCGCAACCGCGAACTCGCCATTGGCAACGCCCTCGTAGGCACCGGAGGTGGTTCCGACCACCACTGCATTGCGCACAACCTTCTCAAACACCTCCTGGCCCATCAAATCCTGCAGGCCATACAAGGCAACATAAGAAGAGCTGCTGCGCTCCGGATCTGGAATCACGATCTTGCCCTTCCAGGCCGGATCAGCCAGATCCGCCCAGCTGTCAGGCGCCTTGAGTTTGCCCAACTGCCGCTCGTTAAGCATCAACACCGTGACATGGGTATTGGTACCCAACCAACGTTGCTCAGCTCCCTGATACTGGGCACCTACAGCACTGGCCTCGGGCGACGAATAGGGCGCCAGGTACTCGGCATACTGCGACAAGGTGGAAAACCCACCGGACCAGAACAAATCGCCCAAGGGTTGCTCTGCTTCGGCCTTGATACGCTGCATCAAGGCACCGGAACCAGCCCGCACCACGGACACCGATATCTCGGGGTGAACCTGACGGAACTGCTCGATCACCGTGTTCACCACATCGATGTTATTGGAGGAGTACAACACCACTTCATCCGCCTTGGCAGCCCCCGTACCCAAGCAGGAAAGCATGAGCAAAGCGGATAGATAAGGGAAACGGTTTTGCATGATTATTTCCTGTAATTTCAATAAAATTGCATGAAAATCATGGTATTTATCTTAGATGACCGTTCTGTTACACCCTACTTCCACCCCCTGCTAACCGTGACCCTATCATGAGTTTTAATCATGCTTGAGAATGTTCCTCTGGTTCCCTTGCGCGTATTTGTCGCGGTGGGCCGACAAGGCAATTTCACCCGAGCGGCCCAAAGCCTGGGGATCACCCAAAGCGCAGTTAGCCGACATATCGCCACCTTGGAAAAAGTCAGCAAACAGGCTCTGTTCATTCGGCGCGGCCCCTATATTGAGCTGACGGCAGCCGGCCTGCAGCTGTATGACACGGTCAAAGATGCCATGGCTACCCTGGAGATGGCCATTCAGCAAATCACCCATCAACAGGATCAGCATGAAAGGCTGCGAGTCCGCACCTCCATGCCCAGCTTTTCAATGACGGTGCTGGTGCCCATGCTTGGCCAGTTCACCGCCCAGCACCATATGCAAATTGATCTGATCACCAATCTGTCGCCACCCCGTCCTAATGAAGAGTTTGATGTGTTGATCAGCCGTGACTTGAGCCTGCCCGACAGCGAAAGCTGGGAGCTCATACGCGAAGAGCTGGTATGCGTGGCAGCACCTGCCTTGATCCAGCAGCACAGCGGGCAGGCCTGGGAACACTGGCCTATGGTGACCGCGCGCTCACGACCGGACATGTTGGGTTTATGGGCTTTGGATCAGGGTATTGAGCCTTCGCGGCTACTGATGAGCGCCACCTACGATCACCTGTTTTTCGCGATTGCCGGGGCCATTGCCGGTTCCGGATTTCTGGTTGTGCCGCGTTTACTGGTGATGGATCATCTACGCGATGGCGTCCTGCGAGAATTCGGCCCTGGCCAGGTGGCCACGGGCGCAAGCTACATGGCCTATGTCAACGCACAATCACCACAGCAAAGTGAGGCCCGCCAGTTTTGCCGATGGTTAAAGAGCAGCTTGCGACAACGCATTGCGCCTTGAGACCGTTCGCATCATTTCGCTGCTTCAATCAGGCTCTGCGACGTCGCAGTTGACTGATCCAGCTATAGGCACTGACCAGGGTAATGCCCATCAACACCAGTAAAGCGCCCATCACAAAACGGGGTTCTATGGCCTCGCCCAGCAGGAAAGCGCCGAATAAAACACCGAACAAAGGGGTTGCGAAGGAAAACACCCCCAGGCGCGACGCCTGATAATTACGCAGCAACCAGAACCAGACCAGAAAACTCAAGAACGCCACCACCACAGACTGGAACACCAGGCTGGCACCCAACAGGCCTGACCAATGAATATCGGTTTGCCCGGTCACGACAGCGGCCACCATCAAAATCACAAAAGCGCTGAATAGCTGATACAGCAAGGCTTCCGAAGGCGGCACAGCAGACAGGCGCGTGCTGCGGATCAGTACGGTGGTAAAGCCCCACAAGGCTCCGGCTGCCAAGGCCATCAAGTCCCCGATCAACATGCGTCCCAGATCAGCCCCGTCCATGCTGGCCGGGCCCAAAAAGGTAATGGCGATACCCGCCACCGCCAGCCCGATCCCTACCCATTGCAAGCGGGCCAGACGCTCGGACGGCAAGAGAATATGCAGGCCCAAAGCCGCAAACACGGGCGCGGTATATAAAAACACCACCACGTGCGCTGCGGAGGTAAAACGCAGGCTCTCACCCAGCAGCAAATACTCCAGCGCAAACAGCAAACCGGCCATCAGCCCCGGCTTCCAGGCCCCTTCGGTGAAGGCCAGCTTGTGCGTGCGCACCAGAACCAGCAAAGCCACCAGCACACAGGCCACACCCGAGCGCAAACCGATCTGAAAAATAGGCGCCATGTCATTGGCCGTGGCCTTGAGCAAAATCTGCTGAAAGCTCCAGATCAGGCACAGGACCAGCATGGCGCCGCTGGCCAACGCATCCAGCGGTTTACGTTCTTCGCTCATGGTTTTTTTATCCGAAAAATAGCGTGCTTTCCCCTATGACCGAACAGGGGCAGAGGGGGGGGCAAAAAATGATTATCCGTGAAATTTTCCCGAATCAAAACGGGGCAAAACTTTCTTTACCCTCGGATAAGCCTTAATTGATATATCAAAAACCCCTCCCTAGAATCATTTAAGCCTAAAAAACAGGAAAAGGCTTGGGAGACAGACATGACGCTTAGCAATACCGACCGGGTACGAATCGAACTGGAGCACCGCATTGCCAGCGGTGATCTGCCGCCGGGCAGCGCCATTGATGAATCCTTGCTGTGCACGTTTTTCCGGGTATCACGCACCCCGGTGCGCGAAGCCTTGCTGCAACTGGCGGCCACCGGGCAAGTGCGCATCGCCCCACGCGCCGGGATTTTTGTCACCCAGCACACCATTGAAGAACTGGAAGAAATGCTGGAAACCCTGGCCTTGCTGGAAGGTGCCTGTACGCAACTGGCGGCCTACCGCATCAGCAATGCCCAGATTCGCGAACTGGAGCGTTTGCAAAAGCGCGGTGCCAAGGCCCTGCAGGACAAAAGCCTGGCTGACTACGCCACGTACAACGCCGAATTGCACGCCCTGATTCACAGCATTGCCGGCAATACCTTCATGGTGCAGCAAATTGAACATCTGCGCCGTCTGACCAACCCTTACCGCCACCGCCATCTGGATCAGGAAAACCGCATGGAGCAGTCCTGGCATGAACATCAGGCACTGACCCAGGCCCTGGCCCAACGTGACGGCCCCAGCGCCATGCAGGCAGCGGCCAGCCATGTGCTGTCCGGGGCCGAATCCCTGCGTCGTGTCGCCCAAGCCCATCCCGAGAAATGGGAGTTCGACAAGCGCGAGCGCTATAGCTGGCTAAACGCCCAGCTCAACCCTTTAGCCGGGTTTTATATGCGGCACTGAATTAATAATTAGCTAAAAAAACTACCACTCATACCGAGGAGACTTTCTCATGTTTGCAAGCCGTTTCACACGGCGTGCGCTGGCTGCGCTCGCCCTGACATTAAGCCCTGTGGCCGCTTTACACGCTGCCGAACCCATTCGCCTTGTCGTGGGTTTTGCCCCTGGCGGCGGGGTCGACACCCTGGCCCGCGTCACCGCTCAGGCGCTAAGCAAGGAGCTAGACCGCACCGTAATTGTGGAAAACAAATCCGGCGCAGGCGGCACCATTTCTGCCGACTACGTATCCAAATCCCAGGCCGATGGCAACACGCTACTGTTTGCCGATACCTCCTTGCTGGTCGCCCCGTATATTTACCCGGCTCTGCGCTACGACTTGCAGCGTGACTTCGCCCCTATCGGTATGGTGGGCCAGTCTGATCTGGCGCTGGCCGTTCCGGGCGACAGCCCTGTCAAAACCGTGGCCGAATTGATCGAGGCCATTCGCAAAGCGCCCCCTCAAACAGAAACCTTCGCCTCGGTGGGCGTAGGCTCGGTGCACCATCTGGGTGGTGAACTGTTCGCCTTGCAGACCAAAACCGAACTGGTGCACGTTCCTTACCGCGGTGGCGCTCCCGCCAGTCAGGCTCTGGCCTCCGGTGAAGTGTCCATGTCCTTTGCCAGCCTGGCTTCCTCGATTGGCCTGGCCAACTCCGGCCGCATTCGTCTGCTGGCCACCTTGTCCGAGCGCCGCTTCCCCGGCATGCCCGATCTGCCCAGCGTCTCGGAAACCATTCCTGGCTATAGCGTGACACCGTCACTGTTCATGCTGGCCCCACAAAACGTGGACCCGGCCTTGATCGCCACCGTCAGCAAGGCCTTGGAAAACAGCATGCAGCAAAAGCAAGTACAGGATGCCTTTCTGGCCCAAGGTTCGGTAGCCGGTTATCAAGATGCCCAGGCCACCGAAAAATGGCTGGGTGAAGAAACAGAACGCTGGGCCAATGTCATCAAGACCGCCCAACTCGACTTTAAACAATGAAACAAGCAGCTACTGTTATGACGACTGACAACTCTGGCGCCCAGCGCCCCGTACTTGGCCTGATCGTGCCGCCAGCCGCCGGTCTGGTGCCTCCGGAAGGTCCGGAAATGTACCCGGAAATCGATTTCATCGCCCAAGGTCTGGCGCTCAGTTCGGTGGACAAGGAAGGCTATGACCAGGTTATTGACCAGGTGGTGGAAGCAGCCCAGAAACTGGCTGCCCGTGGCGCCCAGGCCGTGTCCTTGATGGGAACATCGCTGAGCTTTTACCGTGGCTCGGACTTTAACGAAGAACTGGTGGCCCGCCTGCATGAATCCACCGGCTTGCCATGCTCCACCATGAGCCATGCCATCTTGCGCGGTCTGCGTGTCAGCGGCATCGAACGGGTAGCGGTGGCCTCGTCCTATATTGATGACGTAAACCAGCGCCTGGTCCGATTTCTGGGCCAGAACCAGATCCAGGCCGTCTGCGCTTATGGACTAGGCGTTAACGACGTCACGGCCATGTCGAAAATCAGCACGCAGGAGCTGGTAGACCTGTGTCTGAAGACGTGGGACATCGCCCAAGAGCAGGCCCCCGGTCAGGCACAAGGTTTGCTGCTGTCTTGCGGAGGCCTGGTATCGCTGGAAGCCGTACGTCAGGTCGAGGACAAACTGGGCGTCACTGTCGTGTCCAGCTCGCCTGCTGGCTTCTGGGATCTGGTGGCGACAGCTGGCCTGGATTTATTTCCGCAAGGGATGGGACGACTGGCACAAGAGCGTCAAACCGCCTGATACCTCGATGTAGATAGCCCCTTGTCCGCAAACGCGGATAGGGGCACGTAACACACTATTTGCGCACAGTAACGCCACGCAGATTGTGCCGCCCCACAGGCCGACGTGACCTGTTTGGCATCAAAACAAGGCAAAGGGCTGTCTCACCAAGGCTCGGGCTGGGCCACGTCCAGCTTATGTTGCTCATCATACGTAGTCATGCCCCCCCAAAGGTTGGAGCAGTCTCCAACTTCTGGGTTGCAAGCCAAGCTGGGTGTGGGACTTATTGTTCAGACCTCTGCAACATCAAAAGCGATGCGCCCGCAGCGCACTCAAGCGCGGTCCGACAAAATACCTTCTCCCGCCCTGGTCGCCGGTCCGCTGACCGCCCCCAAGCAGAGCCGTTTTATCTAGGCTCGACCAGCGGACAAAAAACCCGCACGCGCCTGGGCTCCTTCTACACTGTCGCGACACACCAGCGCCTGATCGGCATCCATATAAATGCCCAGACGGTTCATGGCATTGGCGACCTGATTCACCGACTCCTTGGTCATGCGGATAATCGCCGCAGGCGACTCCGAAGCCCGCTTGGCCAAAGACTGTGCCACCGCCACGGCCTGACCGGGTTCGCAGACCTCATCCAGCAGACCCCAGTCCAGCGCCTGTTCAGCACCGAAGCGTTCGGCCAGCAAGATGGCACGTTTAGTACGAGCGGCACCCAGCATGTTCACCATGCGTGGAATGGCGCCCCAGCCCATGTTCAGGCCCACCTTGGCTTCAGGTAAATACAAAAAGGATGACTGCGATGCCACACGCCAATCACACGCCAGCGCCAGAGCAACCGAACCACCCACGGCGGCGCCTTCAATGGCGGCAATGGTCAGCTGTGGCAGTTCTTCCCACAAACGGCACAAACGCGCACCACGCTGGGCCACATCACGGCGTTCCAGCAAGCCTGCCTGCTCGTCGTTCCACTTTTGCGGGTCTTTCAGATCAATCCCGGCCGAGAAAATATCCTTGGCCCCGGTCAGCACCACGGTGTGAATCTCCAGCGACAAGGCCAGATCCTGCGCCACCTGCGTCAAGGCCAGCAAGGTGTCCTGATCAATAGCATTACGGTTCACGCCGCGATCAAAGCGCACCAGCGCATGGTCGCCCGTCACCTTGACCGTCACACTACGGCCATATTTGCGTTTCATGAATGTCTCCCCAAAGGTTCGGAAAAATCAGCTCTGCGAGCGATGGCTCCCATCACTGCGCGACAAGCGCGTGACGTAGCGGAATTCATAAGGTGGGTAAAAGCTGACGGCCACTTCCATGACCTTGCCCGCCAGATTGCGGAAGGTACGGATAATCAGCAGCGCCGGATCGGAGTCCTCGTAGCCCAGAAAGCGCGCGACATGCGGGGGAAAGCGCGAGGCGGAGATTTCCATCTCGATGGTTTCCACCACTTCGCCACAGTGCTCCTCCAACAGCGGATACACACCACCGGGCTGGGTGGAAATCAGGTCAGCTACCGCCTGGTATTCCTTGCGCAGATAAATATCTGTCCAGGAAATGCCGCGCTTGCTGCCCGGCACACTGCGGTAGGTTTCCACCTTCACCCAATCTGCCGGCTCACCGTCCAGCGCGGTTTCAGGTGGCTGCTTATCCACACAAACCGCCTTTTTATGCACGTGCAAATCGGTAAATTCCAGATAGCGCTGCAACTGGTCCGTGGTATCCAGCGCCAGACCAAACTGCGGCTTGGGATGCTGACGTATTACTGTGGTACCGGCACGGCGACGCCGCTCGATCAAACCCAGATCAGTCAGCTTGCGTATGGCTTCACGCGCCGTGTGCCGACCGACCCCGTACATCTCGCACAGCTCCATCTCGGTGGGCAGCTTGGAACCGACGGGGTAATGGCCCGAACGGATCAGCTCCAACAAGCGATCGCTCATGTTCTGATACAGGGTTGGCTTGGCGCTGGACTGGGATTCGGTGTTTGCCATACGGTTTTCAGCTTAAAGAGACAGGCGGCGCATCGCAGCCAGGGTGTCGCGGGTGAACTGCTCAGGACATTCACTTTGGGGAAAATGCCCGATGCCCGGCCATTCTATATATTCCACCGGAACTTTGCCTTCTCGCAGCAGGCGTTCGACCTCTCTGGCGGACTCTGGCGGCACGGACCAGTCCTCGCTGCCTTCCACAATCACCACCGGGCAGCGGATATCGTCCAGAATCTGTTCCATGCGAAAACCACCAAAAGCGCAGATATCCGCAAAGGCCACCGCCGGAATGCAACGACGGGCATCCGTCACCACTTCCAGCGCACGGGCCGGGTCGGACAGGGTGCCCATCAAGGTGCGAAAGGTCACTTCAAACCAGTCGCCCGGATTGATACGCGCCATCTCCAGAATGCGCGGGTTATAGCCGGAAGATTTCACTACGTTCACCGAAGCGCCATCGACCAGCACCAGGCCACGAATACGCTCGGGCGCCATGGCAGCGGCCTGGGCGACAACACCCCCGCCCATGGAGTGTCCCATCAAGACCGGATTCTGGATACCTGCCGCATCCAGAAATTGCAGCAGATACTGAGCGTTTTGCGGGGTGGCGGTATGAGGTCCACCCAATGGCATGCCGCTCTTGCCGTGACCGGGCAAATCCAGGGCATACACCGTATAAAAGGGCGCAAAGTGGTCCAGCACATATTGCCAGGACAGACTGTCCTGACTGGCGCCGTGCACCATCACCAAGGCCGGACCGGAACCGGCCAGATCGTAATAGGCGCGGATACCATCCGCAGTTGTCACATAAGGCATGCTCAGACCTCCAGCTCGCCCGTCAGACGGGTCAGGGCGTACAACAACATCCAGTTCTGCACACAGGCGCGCAAATCGCCTCCCACAACCAGACGGTGCTGGCGCACCAAGCGGTTAAATGGAAAGCCTTGGGCCAGATCCGCAAAAGCAGCACTATCGCCTTCCAGCCAGAACGGCACCTCGCGCGGGCCGGTGCCCGCCTGCACATCCTGTTCGGACACGGCCAGCCAACTATGCTCGCCGGTGTCGGTATTGCGCAGCGCCACGCAAACATCGGCCAGAACACTGTGCTGCCGTACAAAATCATCGGCGCGGGCGCGCTTGGCCCAGGCAGCCAGCACAGCAGGGTCAAACAGAGATAAAGACGTCAGCATCAGACATACCTTTGTCGAAGAAGGAACTTCTGCACTTTGCCCGAAGAGGACTGGGGCAGGGAATCCACAATAAAGATGCGTTTGGGTACTTTAAAGCCGGACAATTTTTCCCGGCAAAACTCGCGCAAGACTTCCACATCCGGCTCACGGCCATTGGCAGGCACAATCGCAGCAACCAGCTCTTCGCCCGAATACTCGTGGGGCAGGCCAAAGGCGGCGGCCTCGCGCACATCGGTGTGGCTGGCCAGACAGTTTTCCACTTCCAGCGCGGCCACGTTTTCGCCGCCCGTCTTGATCATATCTTTGCTGCGGCCCATGAAATAGGCAAAGCCTTCATCGTCCACCCGAATCAAATCGCCCGTGTGCAGCCAGCCATCGGCATCCAGCACCTGGGCAGTCAGCTCGGGCTGTCGCCAATAGCCTTTGAACACGGTCGGGCCACGCACCTGCATTTCGCCCGGCCCGCGCTGATCGGGCAGCACCTTGCCGTCGGCATCAACCAGTCGATACTGCACATGCCGCCACAGGTAACCGATGGAACCGGGATGCTCCAGAATCTCCTGCGTGTAGCGATTCTTGATGGTGGTGACACAGCTTTCCGTCATGCCAAAGCCCCAGCTGAATTCAGCATTGGGAAACACGGTGCGGATCAAATCCTGACGCCACTGGCCCAAAGGCGCAGCCGCAGTTTGCACAAACTGGGCACCGGGCAAGGACAGCTCTTTAAACTCAGGGTGATCGGTCAAGCCCACCCACATGGCCGACAACAGGAACACATGCGTAGGCTGGTACAGACGCAGTGCGTCCATGACGGCGTCGGCCTCAAAACGCGGAACCACATGCAAGCTGCCACCGGCATACAGAATGGGGCCATTCACCACTCCGAAGCCGCCAATGTGAAACAAGGGTGTCGCCAGCAAGGAGCGGCTGTTGGCATCAATGCCCAGCTCCATGATGTAGTTCACCGCATTGGCCGACAGATTGCCGTGTGTCAGCATGGCTCCCTTGGGGGCCGAGGTCGTACCCGAGGTGTACATGATGATGGCTACATCTTCATCCCCCACACGGCCAAAGCGGTGCTGCACCGGATCATCCGCACGGTGATCGGGCAAGGACTCAGGCAAATGCTCCAGCCACTGCACGGCGCTGTTCAAGCCGCCTTCAGACTCGATCTGCTCGCGCAAGGGACGGTAGGCCGGGTCCACAATGCACACGGTAGGCTGGGCATCATCCAGCAAGTAACGCAGTTCGGCGGCGCCGTAACGGGTGTTCACCGGCACCAGAGAAAAACCGCCTACGGCTGTGGCATGCAGCAAGGCCAGATAATCGATGGAATTGGGCGTCATGATGGCCACCCGATCCCCCGGCTGTACGCCCAAACCTTTCAAATAGGCCGACAAGGCGCGCGCACGGGCGCAGAACTGAGCAAAGGACAAGGCCTGGCGCTCGTCCGAAACCGCTACCTTGTCGGGGTAGCGCTCGGCATTAAACATGGCGACCTGGTAAATATTAGGCATGATGCGAAGCCTCTGCGGCGTGGCCCAGATAGGCTGCTGCAATTTGTGGGTTATTCATGATGTCTTTGCTGTCGCCCGCCAGACTCAAGCGCCCGGTTTCCAGCACAACGGCGTGATTCGACAACTTCAGCGCCAGGCGAGCGTTCTGCTCCACCAGCACAATTGTGGTGCCGTCCTGGCTGATCTGACGAATCGCACGGGCCACTTCCAAGGTGACCGCCGGGGCCAGACCCAGGGAGGGTTCATCCAGCAAGAGCAGGCGGGGCCGGGACATCAGGGCTCGGCCAATCGCACACATTTGCTGCTCGCCACCCGAGAGGTGGCGACCCTGGCTTTGCTCGCGCTCCAGCAGACGCGGGAAGTAGCCATAAATACGTTCCAGATCCACCGTAATGTCGACCTGATCGCGACGCAGATAGGCCCCCATCAAGAGGTTCTCGCGTACCGTCAGTTCCGGGAACAGGCGACGGCCTTCAGGAGACAGGGCAATACCCAGATTCACACGGCGTTCTGCACTCAAGTTCTGGATAGGCTGGCCTTCCAGCAGGATTTCTCCCCCAGCAACCGGCACCAGACCGCTAATGGCTTTCATCAGGGTCGATTTACCCGCTCCATTGGCTCCGATCACGGCGCACACACTGGCTTCTTCCACCGCAAAACTGACCTTGTCCAAGGCCCGTACTGCGCCATAGGACACGCTCAAGTCCTTGATTTCCAACATGGGCACAGGCTTGCTGACCTTGGCAGCTCCCTGACCAGTCGTAGAGACCGAAGCCGAGTGTCCCTTCCCGTTTTGCGCAGCGCGGACCTCCACGGCTGGTTCCAGACCAGGTTCCTTATCCAGATCCGCACCCAGATAGGCTTCAATCACCCGCGGGTCCTGACGCACTTGTGCGGTCGGGCCTTCGGCCAGCAAACGACCGTTAACCAGCACCACCAGCTTTTGGCACAGGCGCATCACCAGGCCCATATCGTGCTCGACCACCACCACATCAATGCCACTGGCGTGGATGCGTTCAATCAGGTCGGCCATAGCCACGGTTTCCACCGGGTTCAAACCAGCAGCGGGCTCATCCATTAAAAGAAGGCGGGGCATGGCTGTCAGGGCCATACCCACACCCAAAATCTTCTGTAAACCGTAGGCCAACGAATCGGCCTGCTCATCGGCTACAGACTCCAGGCCAATCAAGGCCAAGGCTTGTTCTGCCTGTCGCGCGGCCTCTTCGCGGCCACGACGCACACCCCAAGGGTTGAACAGCGACCAGGGCGAAGGAAACTGACGGAACAGAGCCGCGCGATACAGGTTTTCAAATACCGTGTGGCCTGCAAATACATGCGTCATCTGGAAGGTACGCACCAGACCCTGGCGCGCCAAGGACGCGGCCGGGCGACCCGTAATCGCGGCACCATCCATGGTGACAGCACCCGCGCTGGGCTTGGTCGTACCGGCAATCAGATTGAACAGCGTGGTTTTACCGGCGCCGTTGGGGCCGATCACGCCGGTAATCTGACCGGGAGCCGTGCTGAAGGACACCTCGTCCACCGCGCGGATCCCACCAAAATGTCGGCTAAGACCCTGAACATTCAATTGCACGCTCATGCTGCCTCCTTGCGCGCGCCGCGCCACTTACGCCACAGACCCGCCAAACCTTGCGGCATGAACAAGAGCAGCAAAATCAAAGTCAGGCCATAGATCAGGCGCTGGTACTGCTGCAAGTCGCGCAGCAACTCGGGCAGGGGGATCAGGATTGCAGCCCCCACCACGGCTCCAGCCAGAGCACCCACACCACCCAGCACATTCATGATGACGGCATTCACCGCTGTCCAGAACCCGAAGGAATCGGGCGAGATATAGCCTTGATAGTGGGCGTACAAGCTGCCCGTCCAACCGGCAATCAAGGCGCTGAGGACAAACACACTGACCCGAAAGCGCAGCACATTCAAACCACCGGAACGCACCAGTTGCTCGTTCTGATGCAGGGAGTCCGCCACCATGCCCCATTCGCGGCGGTACAAGGCCCGCAGCACGAAATACACCACCAAGGCAAAGCTGACCGTCACCAGATAAACCCCGTAACGCCCTTCAGGAATCGGCAAGCTGGCTTGCAGGGCCGGAATCTGGCCAAAGCCGTTATTGCCGCCAAACAGTTCGTGGAACTCGATAAAGCACAGCACCACGGCTTCGCCCAGGGCGAAGGTCAAGAGTGCGAAATGCACACCCTTGATACGCATAAAAATAGGGCCGGTGATCACAGCTAATGCTGCCGTCAGCACTCCGGCGCCCAAAAACGCGGCTGGAAAGGACCAGCCATAATCCCGACTCAAAATGGCCGAGGCATACGCCCCCAGCCCGAACAAGGCGCCATGCGCCAGCGAAAGCTGGCCGATGCGCAAAACCAGATTCATGCTCATAGCCAGACAGGCGTACAGCGACACCATGATGGCCAGATGCAGGGCAAAGCGAGGCTGTCCGGCCCACACGGGCCAGCCCAGCAGCACCGCGACCACAACGGCATGCCAGACCCATTGCAGGGCGCCATCACGCGGATAGAAAGAAGCAGTTTTGATCGCGCTCATGACGATTTCCCCATCAAACCGCTGGGTTTGACCAGCAACACGGCCATCACGATCAGGAAGGACAGCATGGTGGCCACGGTCGCGTTATAGAAGGTGGACGCCACGGCCTCGGTGACACTCAGAATCAGGGCGGCAACCACTGCACCGGGCAAGCTGCCCAGACCACCCAGAACCACAATAATGAAGGCTTTCACCACCACGGCTTCACCCATATAGGGGTGCACGGTGTAGACCGGCGCCATCAGGGCACCCGACAAACCGGCCAGGCCGCAGCTCAAGGCAAAGGTGAAGGCCATGATCTTCCAGGAACTGACGCCTTGCAGACGTGCCACTTCCCGGTCCTGCGCCACCGCACGTATCGTCATGCCGATACGGGTGCGCTCGATCAGAAAATAGAAGGCGGCCAGCGCCAGCACACTCATGCCTACGATCAGCAATTGATCCTTGGCGAAAAAGGCTTGGCCAATTTGCCATGCACCTTCCACCGGACGGCGTACCGATTGCTCGTCCACCGAGAACAGCAGCGAGATCCCCGCCTGCAAGGTAATCGCCAAAGCCAGGGACATGATCATGCCGCCCATCTCGTCGCCCACAAAGCGACGGAACAGGCCACGTTCAGCCAGTAAACCCAGGAACCCCACCAGCACGGCAGCGGCCGCGATAGAGGGCAGGTAGGGCCAGCCAAACTGACCATAAAACACATACATGGCGTAAGCGCCCAGCATGTAGAACTCGCCGTGAGCGAAGTTCACCACCCGCAAGATGCCAAACACCAGCGTGAAACCCAGGGCTACCAGGGCGTACACGAACGTGGACATCAGGGCGATGATGGCGATTTGCATTGCGATCTGCATAATTGCTAACCGTATCAAGGTGCACTCCACCGCCGTGGCGGAGTGCGTACTGAAACAAAACCGGTAATTAGCGGGCGTCGAACTTGTTGATGACCTTGGCCTTGCCGCCCTCGATCACACCCAGGTAGGCCGGGGTGGCGATCTGGTGGTTCACTCCATAGACATCCTTGCCGCCCCACACAATCGCGCCTTGAATACCATCAAAGCTGCTATTGGCTTCAATGCGGGCACGCACGGCATCGGTATCGTCCACGGTGCCAGCTTCGTTAATGGCCTTGAACAGCAGGCGGGTGGCATCGTAGAAGTAGAAAACGAAGTCATCCATGCTGTTGCTGTGGACCTTGGCGTAAGCCTGGCTCAGCTTCTGGTACGGTTCGCTGGACGGATCGGCAGACAAATACACCAAGGTTCCTTCCGCATTGTCCGCACCGGCAGACTTCACGGTTTCAGCCACGTTATTGCCACCAAACTTGGTGAACTGGCCTTTGAAGCCCATTTCACGTGCCTGACGTATCACGATCCCGGCCGGGCCAGGTGGCACGGTGTCCAGCTCGATGAAGTCCACATTCTTGGCCAGAATGCTGGTCAGCAAGGTGCGGAAATCGTTTTGCGAGCGCTCGAAGAACTTGGTTTCAGCCACGTCGTAACCGGCGTCCTTGTATGCAGCGGTCTGGATCTTTTGCGTGCTCCAGCCGGTGGCATCGTTAGGCGACAGGATCGCCAGACGCTTCAGCTCGGGGCGTTCCTGCTTCAACCAGCCGATCAGCTGACGGTTGTATTCGTACTGCGTAGGCAGCACGCGGAACATGTATTGCGTGTTTGCATCCAGCACTTCGGTCGAGTAGCTGTTGGACAGCATGATGACCTTGTTGCGCTCGGTAATCGGCTTCATGGCCATGACCGAGGCCGAGCCAATAGGACCGATAATGTATTTCACTTCATCCTGATCGATCAGACGGTTGGTGGCGGTTACTGCATCTGCTGCCTTGTAGTGGTCGTCGTAAGTCAGCACTTCAACCTTGTACTTCTTGTCGCCCACTTCCAGGCCACCGGCCTGATTGATTTCATCCACGGCGATTTTCACGCCACCATCAATAGCCAGCCCCCAGGGCGCGCCTGGACCTGTCATGCCTCCTACCACACCCAGCTTGAGCGTTTGAGCCTGCGCGCCCAGCGCGGCCACCATCCCTGCTGCTGCCAGTACACCCCGTATCCCGTTTTTCATGGACCTGCTCCTATTAATTGACCGGACATAATTGTTTTTTGATACGAACAATATAATAAGGAGCCGATACTTGTCTATGGAAATATGGATTGATAATGACCTTATAACCAGCGCCCACAGGGGAATACGCCTGAATTTAAGGGAAAACACCGACGTGACCTGTCGGTTTATTTGTACGGACTTTAGCCTATGTATTTATATGGAAAAGTCATGGCCTGGGCATGTATTTAGCTGGATAGTGAGGCAAAGCCCTGACCAGCGGGGACCCTGAGTACGCGCGTACTGAAATGGTGGGATTCTTGAAGCTGGCGGAGGCTTCGTATTTCTTGCGTAGGCAGCAGATGGATTTGCCTGCGGCCTGAAAGACCTATGCCGCGACGAAACACCCGCACATGTAGGGGGGGTAATCAGCCTTCGGGCAGGTCCGGGTTGGCCTCATAGCGCAACCACCCTGCGATCAGGCTGCCACCGCCCGGACGATCCTTAGGGTGACTGCACCCTTCATTGACAGGCACCTCTGCAAAATCAAAAGGACTCATACCTTCAATGCAGGCCACATTGACACCGTATTGCTCAGGATTTGAGCGACGCTGATGAAAGGTGTAAATGCCGCAATGCGAACAGAAAAAATGCTTGGCCTGCGCTGTGTTGAATTGATAAAGCGTCAGCGCATCCTGGCCTTGCTCGACCTGAATATCCGCCAAATCAGCCGATACCGCCACGGCACCGCGCATGCGGCAATACGAGCAATTACAACGGCGTGCGGAACGTAATCCATCACTTAACTTCACCGCAAAACGGACCGTACCGCAATGGCAGGCGGCCTTGTAAACAAGACGGGCATCGGTCGTGCTTTCAGTCATGGTCAACTTCACGCCAAGTAGATTCGTACAAAACAAGCAACATGCTAAAGCACCGCTTTAAAGATGGCTGCAAAGACCAGGCTGTCAAACGCCAGCCCAAAGGCAAGCAGTACAGGGGCAACATTGATTATCCTTGATCCCTGCGGGGTCATCCATGACCATAAGATTTGCCTCTCTTTCCTGGCCGACCTAGCATTGAGACACGCCTGTCTTTTACTACTTCTCAAGAGCCCGAACCATGCCTCAAATACGCCCCGCCCAACTTGCTGACATTGGCGCCATCGGAGATGTGTACGCCGAGCTGTTTGCCCATATGCATACGCTGCAGCCAGGCTACTACCTGCAGGCACGGCAAGACGAAGGCTTCATCCAGACCATGATCGAGTCGGATCAAACCGCCTTGTTTGTGGCGGACAAGGACAGCCAGATTCTGGGCTTCATCATTGTTCAGCAGCAAAAGACACCGCCGTACAACTGCATCACACCGCATGACTTTGCCTACATCATTGATCTTGTCGTGACGAAATCAGCACGGGGAATGGGAGTGGGCAAACAGCTGATGCAGGCGGCCCAGGAATGGTCGCAGGTGCGCAAGCTGGACTATATCGAGCTGGGTGTCCTGAGCAATAATCTGGGGGCCATTGCACTGTATGAACAGCTGGGCTTTGAGCACAGCACCAGCATCATGCGCAAGACGCTTAAGTAAGGCAGTGCACCAGCTCCTTTGACGATGGATGCGAGCACAAAAAAGCGCTCAAACAAACGATGTTTGAGCGCTTTTTCATGACTGGCTTCCCAGAGTCAGGACGTCAAGGCCTGGGCCTTTGAATGGTCCCAAGCAGAACCAAGGGCCGGGAGCTTAACCCTCTTCTACAAACTGCTGCACCTCGGCGGGGGTCAAGTAACGCGACTCTCCCGGCTCCAGACTGTCGTCCAAAGAAAGAGAGCCAATACGCTCACGATGCAGGGTTTGAACCAGATTCCCCAGAGAAGCAAACATACGCTTCACCTGATGGTATTTCCCTTCCTGGATGGTTAGCCTTGCGGTACGTTCATCAATGCGTTCCAGCACGGCTGGCAGCGTCGGCTTGTCCTCGCCATTCAACAAGATACCGGCCTTGAACAGTTCTTCTGCATTATCAGGCAAAGGCTCTGCCAAGGTCGCCACGTAGACCTTATCGCATTGATGGCGGGGCGAGATAATACGATGCGTCCACTGGCCATCATCCGTAATCAAAATCAGCCCGGTGGTATCCACATCCAATCGACCGACGGTGTGCAAGCGCTCGCGCTTTTCTACATCGATCAGCATCATCACAGACGGGTAAGCACTATTTTTTAGGCTGCACTCGTAACCGGCGGGCTTGTTGAGCATGATGTAACGCAGGCCAATCAGGGCAAGCGGCTCATCATCCCAGCACACTACATCACCCTCTTGTACAACGTGAGTGCCTTTGGTCACTACCTCGCCATTGACGGTGATTTCTCCGCTTTTAAGCACTTTACGCGCATCTGAGCGACTCAGATCCGTGCTCTCACCAAGAAACTTGTCCAGTCGCATTCCATTTCCAAACAAAGAATTATTGAATAATTTACAGCGTCTTTACGATCGATCAAGAGGCCTTGCAAGGCCGACGTCAGGTGCCACCATCAGATCCCCACGCCTCTTCTTTTAGTTCGTTCTGAAGCAGGGTGTATCACTGCAAGTAGACCACATCAGCTTGATTCCGCACCTTTCCATTCCTGGCGCGTGACGCCATTGCCACCAACCCACCTGGCAATTGATCAGTCAGTGTCTACTGACAAAAATTAATTAAGCCTGCCGAAAGACGCTGAATCTTTAAGACTCAGAGCTCATCCGTCATCACCAAAAAAATGAGCCCCAGCAAGAACGCCGGAGCCCATTTTTCTTATCCGCATCACTGCGAGGTTTTCCACAAATTTCTGAGATCAGTTTTCATCAAACCGAACAGCTTTCAGGAACTGTGAACACCGACAGCCTTAAATATCCAGGTTCCCCGCCTGCAAGGCATGGGACTCGATAAAGGCACGACGTGGCTCAACGTGATCACCCATCAGCGTGGTGAAGATCTGATCCGCATCGATAGCATCAGCAATCTGCACACGCAGCAAACGACGTACAGTGGGGTCCATGGTCGTTTCCCATAGCTGGCTGGGGTTCATCTCACCCAAACCTTTGTAGCGCTGCTTGCTAAGCCCGCGTTCGGCTTCGGTCAACAGCCATTGCATGACTTCACGGAAGTCATCCACGGCGGTCTCACGACGCTTCTCGCCTTCACCACGAGCCACCATGGCGCCATCACCGATCAGACCGGCAAAGGTCTCGCCAGCGCGGGCCAGAGTTTGGTGATCGCCACCACGCACGAAGTTGCGGTCAAACACCGTGACACGGATGTTGCCATGGTGCAGACGCTGCACCACCACACGCCAGGATTCGCTCCCTTCATCAAAGGCGGCAAAGACTTTGACGACGGTGGGGGCAGCTTCGTCGAACAGGGCCTTCTCCAAATCCTTAGCAGTTTGTTCGGCGGCTTCCTGCGAGTCCAAGTTCAACTTCACGCCTTCAGCCAATGCTGACAGGGCATCGCCGTCCATATGACGCGACAGGCGCTCAATCACGGCCTTGGCCTTCACGTAGCGATGAGCGTAGTCGGACAAGGCTTCGCCTGTGATGGGAGCTGCACCTTCAGATGGCGTCAGCACTGCATCGCGCAGGGCCAGCTTCAACATGAATTCCGCTTCCTCGGCCTCGTCCTTCAGGTACATCTCTTCACGCCCAACCTTAACCTTGAACAAGGGCGGCTGCGCGATGTACACATAGCCACGCTCGATCAGCTCGGGCATCTGACGATACAGCAGTGTCAGCAGCAGGGTACGAATGTGAGCACCGTCCACGTCCGCGTCAGTCATGATGATGATGCGGTGGTAACGCAGCTTGTCAATATCAAAGTCCGGGCCGATGCTGGTACCCAGGGCGGTGATCAGGGTGGTGATCTGCTCGCTGGAAATCAGACGATCGAAACGGGCTTTTTCTACGTTCAGCACCTTGCCGCGCAACGGCAGAATGGCCTGGAATTTACGGTCCCGGCCTTGCTTGGCCGAGCCGCCTGCGGAGTCACCCTCCACAATGTACAGTTCGCACAGGGCGGGATCTTTTTCCTGACAGTCGGCCAGCTTGCCGGGCAGGCCAGCGCCTTCCAGCACGCTCTTGCGACGGGTCATTTCGCGGGCTTTACGGGCCGCTTCACGGGCACGGGCTGCTTCCACGATCTTGCCGCACAAGGCCTTGGCGTCGTTCGGATTTTCCAACAGCCAAGTTTCCAGGGTGCGGGCCACGGCTTCTTCCACGGCGGGACGCACTTCGCTGGACACCAGCTTGTCTTTGGTCTGGCTGCTGAACTTGGGCTCGGGCACCTTCACCGACAGCACGCAGACCAGGCCTTCGCGCATGTCGTCACCGGAGGTGTCGACCTTGGCTTTCTTGGCCAGTTCGTTGTCGGCAATGTACTTGTTCAGCACGCGGGTCATGGCCGCACGCAGACCGGTCAGGTGGGAACCACCGTCGCGCTGGGGAATATTGTTGGTGAAACACAGCACGGTTTCAGCGTAGCTATCATTCCACTGCATGGCCACTTCAACCGATACTGGCGTACCGCCAGCATTGGACTCGGTTGCCACGCTGAACACGTTAGGGTGCAGCGGGGTCTTGTTGCGGTTGATGAAGTCCACAAAGCCTTTGACGCCGCCCAGGAAGGCAAAGTCTTCTTCCTTGCCCTGAATCTCGTCAACCAGGCGAATCTTCACGCCATTGTTCAGGAAGGACAGCTCGCGCAGGCGCTTGGCCAGGATCTCGTGGTGGTATTCGATATTGCTGAAAATTTCCACGTCGGCCAGGTAACGCACGCAAGTACCCGTGCGGCCTTCTGCAGGACCGGTCACCGCCAGGGGCGCAGTGCGCTCGCCACGGCGGAACTCGACCTGGTGTTCGTTGCCATTGCGCCAGATGGTCAGCAACAGCCATTCGGACAGGGCGTTCACACAAGACACACCCACACCGTGCAAACCGCCAGACACCTTGTAGGAGTTCTGGTCGAATTTACCGCCGGCGTGCAGTTCGGTCATGACGATTTCAGCGGCGCTGCGCTGGTGTTCGTCGTCCTTGTGGATATCGGTTGGAATACCGCGGCCGTTATCGCACACCGAAATGCTGTTGTCGGAGTGGATGGTGACGACGATATCGTCGCAATGACCGGCCAAGGCCTCATCAATCGCGTTATCCACCACCTCGAAAACCATGTGGTGCAGGCCGGTGCCATCGGAGGTGTCCCCGATGTACATGCCTGGACGCTTGCGCACGGCCTCCAGGCCTTTGAGCATTTTGATGGAATCAGCGCCGTAATCGGCTGGCTGGGTGGTCGTGGTTTGATCGGTCATAGCATAAAACCTTGTAATAGCCTGTCTGCTTCAAGCGGGTATGGCCCGGCGGGCCATACCGGTCAAACATGCTGCATTAAATGCGCATCGGCATGACCACGTACTTGAAGTCTTCTTGCTCGGGCAGCGTCATCAACACAGAGGCGTTGGCATCGGGCTGCACAGACCAGCGGACCGTTTCGTCCTTGATGCTGGCCAACACATCGAGCAGGTAGCTGACGTTAAAGCCAACGTCCAGACTTTCGTGTTCATAATCAATATCCAGCTCTTCGACGGCTTCTTCCTGTTCAGCGTTGGAAGCAGAAATCTTCAGCTGGTTTTGCGACAGTTGCAGTCGCACGCCACGCAGTTTGTCGGTGGTCAGAATGGCAGCACGTTGCAAACTGCCTTGCAGCACTTCACGGCTGACATCGAAGTGGCGGGTGTAGTTGGAAGGAATCACACGAGCAAAGTCGGGGAATTTGCCTTCAACCAGTTTGGAGACCAACTCCACATCGCCAAAGCGGAAACGAATCTGACGGCTGGACACATCAATGTTGACCAGATCGTCGGTATCGCCCAGCAAACGCTGCATTTCCAGCACCGTCTTGCGCGGCACGATGATGTCGTGACGCTCCTGCACGCCGTCAATTGCGGTGGCATTATGAGCCAGACGGTGACCGTCCGTGGTAACCGTACGTACCAGGCCGGGTTCAAACACCAGCAACATACCGTTCAGGTAGTAGCGAATGTCTTGCTGCGCCATGGCAAAGTGCACCGTATTGAACAGGTGCTTCAAAGTGCGCTGGGGCATGCTCAAGGACACGTCCCACTGCTCTGGCAGGTTCAGCACTGGAAAATCAGCGGCTTCCAGAGTCTGCAACTGAAAGCGGCTCTTGCCGGACTGGATGGTCAGCTTGCCGCTGTCCAGGCCCAGGCGCACATCGCCAAAGTCGGGCAGGGCTTTCAGAATGTCCAGCAGCTTGCGGGCCGCCACCGTGGTGGCTGCATTGTCCTCACCCACGCCAAAGTCGGCATTGGTGGTGATCTGCACTTCCAGGTCGGTTGCCAGGAAAGAGACATCAGAGCCGTTTTTACGCAGCAGGATGTTGGCCAGAATCGGCAAAGTATGGCGGCGCTCCACAATGCCAACTACTGTGGATAAGGGCTTTAGCAATGCGTCGCGAGTAGCTTGAACGAGTTGCATGGTCATCCTTTGAGAGTTTGTTCCAGTACGTGTAATGCGTGATTCAGTTCGGCTTGCTTGGTGCGTGCATCCGAGATTTTGCGCACCGCGTGCAGCACCGTAGTGTGGTCCCTACCACCGAAAAGATCGCCAATTTCCGGCAAACTCTTTTGGGTCAGTTCCTTGGCCAGATACATGGCCACCTGGCGCGGCATGGCGATATTGGCGGGGCGGCGCTTGGAGTACATATCCGCGACCTTGATTTTATAAAAATCGGCCACGGTTTTCTGAATATTTTCCACTGTGATCTGCCCATTGGAGACCGACAGCAAATCCTTCAGTGCATCCTTGCACACCTCCACCGTCAAGACATCGCGGCCATGGAAACGCGCGTAGGCCGAAACCTTGCGCAGCGCCCCTTCCAGCTCGCGCACGTTGCTGCGCAGATGCTTGGCAATGAAGAAGGCCACTTCTTCGGGCATGGCAATGCCTTCGGCCTGAGCCTTGCGCAACAAGATTGCCACGCGCATTTCCAGCTCGGGCGGCTCGATGGCCACGGTCAGGCCGGAGTCAAAGCGCGAGATCAGGCGGCTATCAATATTGGCCAGCTCTTTGGGATAGGTATCCGAGGTGATGATGATCTGCTTGCGCTGAGCCACCATCGCTTCAAAGGCGTAGAAAAACTCTTCCTGCGTACGGTTCTTGCCGGCGAAAAACTGAATATCGTCAATCAGCAGCAAGTCCAGCGAATGGTAGTAGCGCTTGAACTCGTCAAACGCCTTGCGCTGGTATGCCTTGACCACGTCCGACACGTATTGGTCGGCATGGACGTAACGTACCCGCACACCATTGCCGTTGGCGACCAGCGCATTGCCGATCGCGTGAATCAGGTGGGTCTTGCCCAAACCCACACCGCCATACAGAAAGAGTGGGTTATAGGAGACACCGGGGTTCTCGGCCACCTGCAAGGCCGCTGCGCGTGCCAGCTGGTTGGCTTTACCCGTCACGAAGTTGTCGAAAGTCAGTTCGGCGTTCAGGCGCGAACGATCCTGTACCGCATCCACCACCGCCGTCATGGCCGGGTTGGCAACAGGAGGGGCCAGGTTTTCACCGGCGGGGCTGCCTGCAGGCGCAGGAGCGGCACGATCGGCCAGGGCGCGACGAGGCGCCGCGCTGGCCGAGGGCAGCTCGAACTGAACCGTTACGGGACATTCGTAGAAATCCGAAGCCAGTTCCTCTATGCGAGTGGCGAAATTCTTGCGGACCCAATCCAGTTTGAAACGATTAGGAGCAGAAACGCGCAACACCCCGGCTTCGCTGTCGAAGTCCAGGGGAACCAGTGGACGTATCCACGCACTTATTTGTTGGGGGGGAAGCTCCTGCTCCAATTTCTGAACGCAGGACTGCCAGAATTCATTCATCGGTCATCACTTCTGTAAACCTCGATTCTACCCTGAGCTGTGCCAAGTTATCCACAGGCTAACAAATTTAGTTGCGTAATATCGGGCTAAATAATTGACACAACAGAAAGAATTTGCTGAAATGACGGGCTTAACACGATTTTCTGTTGCCAGATCCCAAGCGTTTGCGCTGTCGGGGTGGAGATTTTCTGCGATTTCTGGCGGCTCATTTTTTTGGATACACCATGAAACGCACCTACCAACCCTCTGTTACCCGTCGCAAGCGTACCCACGGTTTTCGCGTTCGCATGAAAACTCGCGGTGGCCGCGCTGTTTTGAACGCACGTCGCGCTAAAGGTCGCAAACGTCTGGCTGTATAAGCCATGTCGGGATGCGGGGCCCAGGGTGATGGATCTATTATCTAAAGCCCGACTCCCACGATACGCATCATGCGTGCCTCCTTTCCAGCTACGGCTCGCTTACATAGCCCCACCGAATACGCACAGTCTCTTAAAGGGCAACGCGTAGGTCGCGGGGCTTTGTTCGTGGTCACTCGCTCTCGTGGCGAAGATCCACACCAGACCGAAGGCGCCCGTCTGGGACTGATCGTCCCCAAGCGCTTTGCCAACCGCGCCGTCACCCGCAACACCATCAAGCGTATCTTGCGCGAAACCTTCCGCCACAAACGTGAAGGCTTGCCCAATGCCGCCTATGTCTTCAGGCTGCACAGCAAGGTACCCCAGGTGTCGCTGACTGCCCTGAAGCAACTGGTTCGCACCGAGGCCGACACCTTGTTCTCCAAGGTACGGCCATGATGCGCAAACTGGCTTCGGCACCGATCCGCTTTTACCAGTTTTTTCTGAGTCCCTGGATCGGTAGAAACTGCCGCTTTACTCCCAGCTGCTCCAACTATGCCTTGCAGGCCATTGAAATTCATGGCCCGCTCAAAGGGCTATGGCTCGGTGGTGTACGCATCTGCCGCTGCAATCCCTGGTGCAAGGGAGGGCATGATCCTGTGCCCGCTCGCACGCCCGAAGACCGCAACACTTTCTGAAATCGTCCTGGTCTGCGCCTTGTTTTTCAAGGCAACCCCCTGTTTGCTGACCAGCTACGTTAAACTGCTAAGCTTTTGCTCAGCTTTATAAATGTGATACAGGCGCTATGGATATCCGACGCACCATCCTATGGATGATCTTCTCCTTTGCACTGCTGCTGCTGTGGAACAACTGGCAGGAATACAACGGCAAACCATCGCTGTTCGCTTCCACCCCAGCCACCACACAAGCGCCAGCAGCCTCCGACGAACCTGCCGCAAACGGTGGTGTTCCCGCTGCTCAAGAGCCGACTGCGTCTGCTGCCTTGCCTTCGAGCAACAGCGCGGTGTCTGCCACAGCGCAAACTATCGACATCACGACAGACGTCTACAAGCTGGGCTTTAGCACCGAAGGTGCCCAGCTGATCAAGGCCGAGCTGTTGAAGTACGGTTCGCCCGAGAACCCCGAGCAGCCCATGGTGCTGCTGGATAACTCGCCCGCCTCCACCTACCTGGCCCAGTCCGGTATTGTGGGTGCCTCTGGCCAGAACCTGCCCAACCACCTGACCCCGTTCACCCTGGTCTCGAGCCAGCGCAGCATGACGGGCGATACGCTGGACGTGGTGTTTGAAGCGACTTCGGACGACGTGAAAGTCACCAAGACCTACACGCTGCACAAGGGTCGCTACGACATCCAGGTTCGTCACGACATCCAGAACAATACCGGCGCCGCGATTGACCCACGCCTGTACCTGCAACTGACTCGCGACGGCAACAACCCACCCGACTCTTCCCGCCTGTACAGCACCTTTACCGGTCCTGTGGTTTACTCCAGCGGCGACAAATTCCAGAAGATCACCTTCTCGGACATCGACAAGAACAAGGCCACCTACGCGCGCAGCGTGGATAACGGCTGGATCGGCATGGTGCAGCACTACTTTGCAACCGCCTGGGTTCCTGCCCAGGATCTGCAACGCACCAACGAAATCCTGAAGCTGGGCAACAATCTGTACGCCGTGCGCACGCTGGAATCGGTCGGCTCTATCGCCGCTGGCCAAAGCAAGGCTGTGGACGCCTCCCTGTGGGTAGGCCCGCAAGACCAGAAAGCCATGTCGCAACTGGCTACCGGTCTGGATCTGGTGGTGGACTACGGCTGGCTGACCATCATCTCCAAGCCGCTGTTCAAGCTGCTGACCTGGCTGCATTCCCTGCTGGGTAACTGGGGCTGGGCCATTGTGGCGCTGACCGTGCTGATCAAGCTGGTGTTCTTCCCGCTGTCGGCCGCCAGCTACCGCTCCATGGCCAAGATGAAGCAATTTGCGCCACGCATGCAAGCCCTGCGCGAGAAGTTCGGTGACGACAAGGCCAAGCTGAACGCCGCCATGATGGAGATGTACCGCACCGAGAAGATCAACCCGCTGGGTGGCTGTTTACCCATGCTGGTTCAGATCCCTGTGTTCATTGCGCTGTACTGGGTGCTGCTGGGCAGCGTCGAGATGCGCGGTGCACCCTGGATTCTGTGGATTCACGACTTGGCCGCACGCGACCCATGGATGATTCTGCCCGCCATCATGATGGGTACCATGTTCCTGCAGATCAAGCTGAACCCCACCCCGCCTGATCCAATGCAAGCCAAAGTCATGATGCTGATGCCTCTGGTCTTTGGTGGCATGATGTTCTTCTTCCCCGCCGGTCTGGTTCTGTACTGGTGCGTGAACAACATCCTGTCCATTGCCCAGCAGCGCTACATCATGGTGCAGATCGAAAAGAACAGCGCGAAAGCAGCCAACAGCTAATTCGCTCTGACACAAAAAACCTCGCTACGTTTAGCGGGGTTTTTTTTTGCCTGCTACCCATGCCAGATCACTCGGAACGATCCTGCCCAACCTCGCTAAAGGCCCGTATTTACAAACATTGATTAACTTTTCAGATTCTGCTCATAGAAAATTCATGCGCAGCGTTTCTACTTACCGCTATGATCGGGATGAAAACCGTCTTGATAGCAAAAAGCTATTTGTTCACTAAAATCATTTGATTTAACTATTTCGACCAAGGCAAGTAGACTGATCTCAACTTCTTAAAACGACCCGCCCCCCTCGGTTCGGGTCAGCTTCAACGGAGAAACACAATGAGCAACAAAACCCTGACAACCGCCGCTGGCCGCCCGGTTGAGGAGAACCAGAACTCCATGACGGCAGGCCCTCGTGGTCCCGTCCTGATGCAGGATTATTGGCTGCTGGAGAAGCTGGCTCACTTTGACCGAGAACGCATCCCGGAGCGTGTCGTACACGCCAAAGGCTCGGGCGCTTTCGGTACCTTTACCGTCACGCACGACATCACGAAGTACAGCATGGCCAAGGTCTTCAAGCCAGGCAGCAAGACACCCGTTTTCTTACGTTTTTCCACCGTAGCAGGTGAAGCAGGAGCCGCCGATGCAGAACGCGACGTTCGAGGATTTGCCCTCAAATTCTATACAGAAGACGGAAACTGGGACCTCGTGGGCAATAACACTCCTGTCTTCTTTATACGGGATCCACTGAAGTTCCCCGACTTCATCCACACACAGAAACGCGACCCGCGCAGCCACCTGCGCAACATGAGCGCCGCCTGGGATTTCTGGTCCTTGTCGCCCGAGTCCTTGCACCAGGTCACCATCTTGATGAGCGACCGCGGTTTGCCCTGTAACCTTCGTCAGCAGCACGGCTTCGGTTCGCACACCTACAGCCTGATCAACGACAAGGGCGAGCGCCACTGGGTGAAGTTCCACTTCAAATCCCAGCAGGGCATTGCCAACTACACCAATGAAGAAGCCGCCAAAGTCGTGGGCCAGGACCGCGAGAGTTCGCAGCGCGATCTATACGAGAACATTGAAAAGGGCAACTTCCCACGCTGGGCTCTGCGCATTCAGATCATGACCGAAGAGCAGGCACGCACCTACCACATCAACCCCTTTGACGTGACCAAGGTCTGGCCACATGGCGACTTCCCGCTGATCGATGTGGGCATGCTGGAGTTGAACGAGAACCCCACCAACTACTTTGCCCAAGTGGAGCAAGCCGCCTTTACGCCTGCCAACCTGGTGCCCGGCATTGGTCACTCGCCCGACCGCATGCTGCAAGGTCGTATCTTTTCCTACGGCGACACCCAGCGTTACCGTCTGGGCGTGAACCACGGGCTGCTGCCAGTGAACGCACCGCGTTGCCCGTTCCACAGCTACCACCGCGATGGCGCCATGCGTACTGGCGACAATAACGGCGGCACGATCAACTACGAGCCCAACAGCCAGGGCGAATGGCAACAGGCTCCCCGTAGCGAACCGCCTCTGGCGCTGGACGGCCAGCCGGCAGATCACTGGGATCACCGCGTGGATGATGATTACTACTCGCAGCCCGGCAATCTGTTCCGCCTGTTCAACGACGAAGAAAAGCAGCGTCTGTTCAGCAATATTGCCGACGCCATGGCCGGTGTTCCCAAGGAAATCATCGAGCGTCAGCTGGGTCACTTCACCAAGGCAGATCCTGCCTACGGTGCAGGTGTCAAAGCAGAACTGACAAAACGCGGTCAGCTTTAAACCCTGACCGGGCTGTTTAAGCCATCAAAGAATCGGCTCCCCATCTACAATCGGGGAGCCGATTTTTTTTTGCACTGGCCCTGCGTTTTCCTACCGAGCCCCACCATGAAATTTGGCTACACCATCATCTACGTTCCCGACGTCGGCCAGGCACTGGATTACTTCAACCGCGCGTTTGGCTTGACCACCAAAATGCTGCATGAAACCGGCTTGTACGGCGAGCTGGAAACCGGCCAAACCACCTTGGCCTTTGCGGGGGAAATGCTGGCCTACATGAACTACCCAAAAGGCCATTTGTCACCGCACGCGTCAGAAGTGCCGCTGGGCATCGAAATTGCCCTGGTCTGCGATGATGTACCTGCCGCTCATGCCAAGGCGCTGGCAGAAGGGGGCACGGAACTGGCGCCGCCGCAGGACAAGCCTTGGGGACAGGTGGTGTCTTATGTGCAAACACCGGAGCGCATTGTGGTGGAGTTGTGTACGCCGGTTAATTAAGTTTGTGCTGGATTCGGGATATGCATTCCGTGCACCTCAAGCGCAATCTGACAGGGGCGTGTCCGGGTCTTGCTAACATCGACTTGTTCAGAGCGGTTAGAACACTACACGTAGAAGCAAAAACGCCCCACACTCAAACTTGCGGGGCGTTTTTCCACATCCTTGAGTTTTACTGCTGCAAATACCCCGACTCCTTGATGATGGGTCCCCAAGTGTCCAGGTCGTTCTGAACAATGCGCGATAGCTCCTGCGCATCGCCCGACTCGGGTCGGAAGCCGATGGGCACAATCGCGCTTTCAATGCGTGGCAGCTTGGACACTTCATTGAAGGCGTCCTGGAACTGTTTGACCATCTCCGGCTCCATGCCCAGCGGGGCAAAAATCCCCATCCAGCCCGACGCTTTCAGGTCGCCATAGCCCATTTCTGCAAAGGTGGGCACGTCTTTCAAGATAGGCAGGCGTTCCGCGCCGGTAATCCCCAGCACCCGCACCGAACCGGCGGCAACGTGTTCGGTAATCATGCCCACCGCATCCACGCCAGCGGGTATATGGTCACCCAGCAGGTCGTTGATCAAAGGGGCACCCCCTTTATAAGGCACGGGGGACATCTGGATATCGTTCTTCTTGGCGATGCTGTAGCCAATGAACTGAGGGGCACTGCCGGGGGCGGGAATGCCATAGTGGCCGTACTTTTCCGGTTCTTTGCGCACCAGCTTCACGTACTCCTGCAAGGTATTGGCAGGCGTGGTTTTACCGACCACAAAGATATGTTCGAACTTGGCGATCACGGCTACCGGCGCAAAATCTTTTATTGGATCGTAGCTGACCGTTTTTACGGTCAGGGGCAGGGTGGTCATCATGTGATTATTGGCGACCAACAGCACCGAGCCATCGGTAGGCGAGCGCAAAAAGCCTTGAGCGGCAACCTGCCCGCCCGCGCCTGCGCGGTTATCCACCACCACATTCACACCCAGCTTTTCACGTAATTGCTCGGCATACACCCGCGCGACGGCATCCGCTGTTCCTCCGGCCGGATAACCTACGACCAAACGTATGGTGTCCGGCAACTTGCTGGCAACAGACATGCCTGTTGCCAAGGCCAACGCCGTTCCCAGCAACACCTGCGCCCATTTCTTTTTCATTACTTGTCTCCCTACCTCTTGATGACGCTATTAAAGTTCTACTACTCGTCCATTTCCTTGTGCGGCATGACGGCTTAACAAGGCGGCAGCCGTCAATACGTCCTCGAATGCCAAGCCCAAGGATTTAAAAATCGTGATTTCTTCATTGTTGATGCGGCCTGCGGATTGCCCCTCCAGAACGGCGCCCAGCTCGTTCAACTCGGTATCCGCCGACAAGTAGCCCTGCTTGCACGCATTCAAGAACTCGCCCGACTCGTTACGAGTGGATTGCGCACGGTCCACAAACAAACGGCCTGCCGTCATGGTGGGGCCATCCAGTTCACTGCTGGCGGGTGTGCTGGAACCCATGGCAGTGATGTGCGTGCCAGGGCGCAGCCATTCGCGCTGCAAGACAGGCGTGGCAGAGCTGGTGGCCGTCAGTACCATATCCGATTGAGACACGGCTTCCTGGGCCGAGACTCCAGCTATCAAGGGGCAATCCAGATACGCCTGGGCTTCCTCAATAAAATGCTGAGCCGACTGTGCGGAGCGGGTAATCACAAATACGTTGCTCAAGCGACGCACTTGCGCCACGGCACGCAACTGCCACAAGGCCTGATGCCCGCCACCAAACAAGGTCAGCACACTGGCATCCGGGCGCGCCAGCATGTCGGTGGCCAGGCCACTGACCGCTGCGGTACGCAAGGCCGTCACGCTGCTGGCATCCAGAATGGCACGTGTTTCGCCGGTCAAGCCGCTCATCAAGAGCACGCAGCCTTGATGGGGGTCCTTACCCAGGCGCACATTGTCTGGAAACAGGGTGCCCATCTTGGCACCGTACAAAGGCTCGGGATAAATCTCCGGCATGTTGATGCAGGCAGGCATCATGCCCAGAAAGCCGCTGGACAAATGGCTGCGCACAATCGTACGCAAGGGCTGGTCAATACGCCCTTGCTGCATGGCGACAAAACCCTGGCGCATCAGATCAATCGCCGCCCCCATATCCAGCCCTTCATACACTTCCTGAGCTTTTGCTACATAGACGCTTAGCTGCATAATTAGCCTTGCGCCAGTGGC
Organism: Alcaligenes sp. EGD-AK7; assembly: GCF_000465875.3. Lineage (NCBI taxonomy): Bacteria > Pseudomonadati > Pseudomonadota > Betaproteobacteria > Burkholderiales > Alcaligenaceae > Alcaligenes > Alcaligenes sp. EGD-AK7. Next base: position 270,925 of record NZ_AVOG02000034.1, read on the forward strand.
GTGGTGATATGGCGGATAAAGGTGTCGGTATCCGTATTGGAGCCGCAGAACAGCACGCCCACTCGTTGCCCAGCCAGATGTTTGCGCAAGGGGAACATCAAGGCGGCTGTGGCTACAGCGCAAGCCGGTTCAGTAGCCATCTTGAATTCGTTGAACAGGAAGTGCATCCCAGCACGGATCTGGTCGTCGTTGACGGTCACCAGCGTATCGATATTGTCCTGACACACACGGAAGCTGAACTCGTCAGTATGCGGAGCCATCAGACTGTCTGCGATGGACTGCATGGCGCCGATTTTTTGCGGCTCGCCAGCCTGGCGGCTAAGCGCCATGACGTTTGCTCCCACAGGCTCGATGCCATAGACCACGCAATCAGGCTGCCACAGCTTGACAGCAGCCGACACACCGGCGGCCAAGCCACCGCCCCCAATGGGCACCAGCACCGCGTCCAGCTTGCCCGCTTGCTGCAACCATTCGTAGCCCAGCGTGGCGGTTCCCAACACGGTGGGGTAGGTGCTGAACGGATGAATGAAGGTCTTCTGTTCGTCCTTCTCTATCTGACGCACCAGTTCAAACGCCTGCTCGCCATTGTCAGCAAAGACGATCTCGGCCCCATATTCGCGGCACAGGGCTACGCGCGCCGGGCTGGCCGTCTTGATCATCACTGTCTTGGCTTTCACCCCGATTTGATGGGCGGCATAGGCCACGGCCACGGCGTGGTTACCTGCAGAAACGCAAGTCACCCCTTGCTGGCGTGCATCTTCGGACAAGCTCAACAAGTTGTTGAAAGCACCGCGTACCTTGAACGTGCCCGAGGCCTGCAAATGCTCGAACTTGAAATTGACGGCGCTGTCCAGACGCCCGGTCTGGTAATCGAACACGGGCGTCTGGTGCACATAGGGACGCAGACGCTCATGCGCCTGCACCACATTTTCCTTGGTAACTTTTTCTGTTGTCATGGGTTTGCCTTGAAACCTGTTTGTCTATTTTTAAGAGGCCACAGCCTGGCTGCGAATCAGAGCGCGCAAGAACTGCTCGCACTGCTCCACTTGCGCCAGTTCTACGTACTCGTCGGGACGATGGGCCTGCTCGATATTGCCGGGACCACAGATAATCGAAGGGATACCGGCTTGCTGGAACAGACCTGCCTCGGTGCCATAGGCCACTTTGCGCACCGTGTCGTCCCGCGTCAGTTCACGCACCAGCTTGGTAATGGCTGCTTGTTCTTCAGGATTCAGGCCGGGAGCGCTGGCCAGTTTCTCCAGCTCCACCAAAGCATCCGGATGCTCGCGGCGCATGGCAGGCAGGACTTTCAGGTCAATGAACTCACGGATTTCCTGCAAGATCGGCTCAGGGTCCACGCCGGGCAGATTGCGGTATTCAAATTCAAACTCGCAAAGGTCAGGTACGGTATTCAAGGCGATACCGCCACGAATCATACTGGTCTGCAAAGTGGTGAAGGGCACGTCAAAATCATGGTCATAAGGGCCCATGCTCTTGTAGTCGTCGGCCAGATCACGGATGGCGGTAATGATGCGGGCGGCATGCTCAATCGCGTTCACACCCTTGGGGGTCAGCGAGGAGTGCGCGGCATGACCGTGCACCCGGCAGCGATAGGCGTTAATGCCTTTATGCGCCACGATAGTGCGCATGCTGGTGGGTTCACCCACCACGCAACCTTCCGGTTTCACGCCACGGCGGACCAAGTCATCAATCATGACTGGCGCGCCCACACATCCCACTTCTTCGTCGTAGGAGTAGGCAAGGTGGATGGGTTTGGACAGCTTGGTCGCCAGCATTTCAGGAACCAATTGCAAGGTCACACCGACAAAGCCTTTCATGTCGCAAGTACCGCGGCCATACAGGCGGTCGTCGCGAATCTCGGCTTTGAAAGGGTCACTGCTCCAGTTCTGGCCATCGACAGGCACCACATCGGTATGGCCCGACAAAACAATGCCACCAGTACGCGTGCCATCGGCAGCCGGAATCGTAGCGAACAGATTGGCCTTGCGGCCGCTGGCGTCATGCGTCAGCACAGTTTCCAGCCCTTGCTGCTGCAAATAGGCCTGCACGTCATGAATCAGTTCCAGGTTGGATTCCCGGCTTGTCGTATCATAAGCAATCAGTTTCTGTATCCATTCCACCGAGGTAGAGGGATAAGCAGTAGGATCAAACAACGCAGTCATGCCTTCTTTCTCCCAGCGTAAAACGTGTAGTTCTATACAATAGGACAGAGTTTTCCTATAAGAAAATTAATATTATTTATAAGAAGATGGTTTTTTACTTCTTTAGGTTATGACAAAAGACTTAGCCAACACCGCCCCCAACTTATTGAGCAAAACAGCCATGGGGGCGCGCATACGTGATGAACGCAAACGACAGGGCCTGACCCTGCTGATGTTGGCACGCTTATCCAATGTGTCTTTGTCCACCCTGTCCAAGGCAGAGCGCGGCCTGATTGGCCTGAGCTACGAAAAATTTCTGGCCGTCAGCCGGGCCTTGAAGATGGATTTGTCCGACCTGTTCAAGACACCTCGCGATCAAAATGAATCCGGCATGGATATTCTGGTGGGACGGGCTTCACGTACCGTGACCTACCATGCGCATCGTTATGAATACGGCATGCTGGCATCGGAATGGATCAACAAGAAAATGACGCCCATGCACGGGCGTGTCCTGGCCGGTAAACCACGCGATGCCAGCGACTTCAGCCAGCACGAAGGCGAAGAATTTATTTTTGTGATCGAAGGGCAGTTGACCATGCAGTTTCAGGACGGGCGCCGCCACGTGCTGCAGGCGCGCGACAGCATCTACTTCAAAAGCAATCTGGGCCACTTGTACCTGTGCGAACACGGGGAAAGCGTGGAGATCTTGGTGGTTTGTGTGAACAATCATTAGACTCAAGAGGCGTAGACAGTTAGCTTTTGACGCTTTGGTGGCATACCAAAGAGCTCGTTTATTTGCTTTGTCCCCGATTAGATAGCCCAGATGTCTGCTGGATTGCCTGATTACCTGATTGCCTGATTGCCTGATTGCCTGATTGCCTGATTGCCTGATTGCCTGATTGCCTGATTGCCTGATTGCCTGATTGCCTGATTGCCTGATTCTCAAGAGCCTGGGCCACAAGTACATAAAAGCAAGCATTTCAGATACCAACAAGGGCTAACGCTCCAAGCCCGAACCATCCACCTGCTCCATTACAATACGGCTCTGTTCTGCCTCTTTGATCGATCTGCCCATGTCCAGTTCTTCCCCTATTGTGGCTATTGCCACCGCCCCCGGCCGGGGTGGTATTGGTGTCATCCGTGTGTCCGGCAAGGAGCTTGATGCTCTGATCCAGACCCTGTTTGGCCGTACGCTGCAAGCGCGTCATGCGCACTTTTTGCCCTTCAAGGACGCACAAGGCGAGGCAATCGACGAGGGCATCGCGCTGTTCTTTAAAGGCCCGCATTCTTATACCGGCGAAGATGTGCTGGAGCTGCAGGGCCACGGCGGCCCGGCTGTTCTGCGCCGCCTGCTGGATCGCTGCCTGGAAGCGGGTAAAGATCAGGGCCTGCGCCTGGCCGAGCCTGGCGAGTTCACCCAGCGCGCCTTCTTGAATGACAGACTGGACCTGGCCCAGGCCGAGGCCGTGGCCGACTTGATTGACGCTTCATCGGAAGCCGCGGCCCGCAGTGCCGTCGCGTCCCTATCCGGCGTGTTTTCCAACAACGTCAACGCCCTGGCCGACCGTATCATTCACCTGCGCATGCTGGTAGAAGCTACGCTGGATTTCCCCGAAGAAGAAATCGACTTCCTGGAAAAGTATCAGGCGGCGGCCACCCTGCAAGGCATACAGGACGAGCTGGAACGCATCCTGCAGCATTCGCGTCAAGGGGCGATCCTGCGCGAGGGCCTGCACGTTGTACTGGCAGGCCAGCCCAATGTGGGTAAATCCAGCCTGCTCAACGCCCTGGCCGGTGAAGATGTGGCCATCGTGACCGACATCGCCGGCACCACCCGCGACCGCGTCATGCAGCTGATCCACATCGATGGCATCCCGCTACATATCGTGGACACCGCTGGTCTGCGTGAAACCGAGGACACCGTAGAGCGCATCGGTATCGCCCGAACCTGGGACGAAATCGCCAAGGCGAACGTGATCGTGCACCTGCTCGATGCTCGCAACCCGCAAGACGAGCTCGATAGTGCCATTACCACTCGCCTGCCATCACACGTACCCGTGCTGCGCGTCTATAACAAGATAGACTTGCTGACAGCTGAGCAACAGGCGGCCTTGCCGGCACAAGAAAGCGGCGCCACCGTGCTGCCGATTTCTGCCCGTAAGGACATCGGTCTGGACACGCTGCGCCGCACCTTGCTGGATATCGCAGGCTGGAACCCCGGCAGTGAGTCCCCCTGGCTGGCACGAGAACGACACCTGCGGGCCTTGGAGCGCGCGGAGTACCACCTGGGCCTGGCTGCGGAACACGCCACACACAGCGATCAGGTATTGGATCTGTTTGCAGAAGAGCTCCGCCTGGCACATCTGGATCTGTGCTCGATTACCGGCGAGTTCAGCAGCGATGATTTGCTGGGGGAGATTTTCTCCAGTTTTTGTATTGGGAAGTGATGCAGGCCTGAACGTCCTCGGTGTCTCATCGCACTGGCCCCAGAACCAGACAAGGCTTTTGGCGACGTGATGGCAAGTGTCATACAACCCGGAGACATCAAGTGGAATCTCAAGACATTACGCAGCTAACAAACCAGTTCGACGGCTTGAGCCACACCATCCCAGAAGAGGGCGTGGAGTTCTGGTTCGCCCGCGACTTGATGGAGCCTTTAGGCTATGTGCGTTGGGAGAACTTCAAGACGGCGATCGACCGGGCGGTAGAGTCTTGTAAAACAACGGGTTACGAAGAAGGGGACCATTTTCGTGGCGTCACGAAAATGGTCCAGATTGGCAGCGGAGCAGATCGTTCGATAGAAGACATCATGCTCACCCGCTATGCCTGTTACCTCATCGCCCAGAACGGCGACCCACGCAAGCCGGCGATTGCCTTTGCTCAAAGCTACTTCGCCATCCAGACCCGCAAGCAGGAGCTGATTGAAGATCGCATGCGTCTGCAAGCCAGACTGGATGCCCGCGAACGCCTTCGCGAGTCCGAAAGGACACTATCGCAAAACCTCTATGAACATGGGGTAGACGACAAAGGCTTTGGCCGCATCCGATCAAAAGGGGATGCGGCGCTATTTGGTGGGCACACCACCCAGATGATGAAAGACCGCTACGGCATTATTCAAACCCGCCCCTTGGCTGACTTTCTGCCTACGCTAACCATTGCCGCCAAGAACCTCGCCACGGAAATGACGAATCACAACGTCACGCAAGAGCAGCTACATGGCGAGACGTCGATCACCCGCGAGCATGAACAGAACAACCGCAGCGTGCGCGATATGCTGGGTCAGCGCGGTATCCAGCCTGAGCAGCTCCCTGCCGAGGAAGATATTAAAAAGCTGGAACGTCGCGTCAAAACAGAAGAAAAGAAACTGCTGAAACAAACAGGGAAACTTCCAGCCCACAAGCAGAAAGACCAAGAGCCACACTAGCAGCTAAAGGAAGAAGGCCTGGAACCTTCTTCAAGCCGACTGCCGGATACTTGCCTACCCCTACTACTGCGAGCAGGCCCCCACCTCAGTAAAAACCCGAAATTCATCCCTGAATTAAGCCCTATCAAAGCTCGTCCTCATCGATCAGGACTATGCTGGGTATTCCATCGTCTCCTGCGGGAGGACATCATGCACACACTCAACAAGTGGGTTTTGATGGCAGCTTTGCTTCATGGCGCTTGGGCAGTACAAGCTCAAGAATGGATGCCTCTGGAATTGGAGGCGGAACAGCGCTCCATCTCCCGTCTCAGCGTGGCCCAGTGCCTGGATACCGTTCAGCAAACCGCCGCGGGCGAAGGCTACCAGCAGCGCAATGACCCGGCAGCCAGCGAACAGTTAGGGGTTTATATTGGTGCGGCTCCCCTAGGGGGCGGATCGCTGGTGGTGTATTGCATTGATTTGAATCCTTCGACTGCCTACATCATTCGTACCAAAGCACAGGTCACGGCGGATTTGATGTCTCCACATCAGCTCAACCACAAAATTACGCAGGCCTTGACGGTGGCAAACCAGCCCTGAGCATCAGTGACGGCAGCCCCTGGCTGTCCAGAGTCAAAAAAGGGCGCAGTCAATGGTTCATACAGGCTTGCGCCCGAACAAACCACCCGCGCCCCCAAGGACTCCCGAAGCCAGTCGAACGGCTTCTTACTTCATCAACAAATCTGCCACTTCCATACGGCTATCTCCATCCAGCTCAACGTCGTCCATAACCTTGTTCAACATGGCGTGGGCACTGGACAGAGCACCGTTCAAGCTGGTTAGCTCGCCTTGCACGCGCTCCAGCTCCTGTTTCTTTTCGGCTTCACTACCTTTGTCGCTGGCCTGGATACGTTGCAACTCCATCAGTTTTTGCTGAATTTGCTCTTTCAGGTCGCGGATACGTTTAAGTATGTCCTTGACTCCGTCAGGCAAAGAGCTGTCATCAATGTCCTTGTCGCGGCCTTTTTTCTGAGCTTGCTGACTGGTCAACGACAGATCTTTGCCCATGGGAGACAGGTGCACCTTGATACGTCCCGATGAGTCTATGGAACCAGACTCTTCCTGCTCGGGCACCACAGGGGGCGTCATGGCCGACGCGTTTAATGGTTCGGCCACAGGCATAGTTTGTCTATGCATTAAACCCTGTCCACTGATCTCTATGGTCATACTTTCCTCTCTTGTACACATCATCCCCTAGAGGGTTACGGCTGAAACCCGGTAGTTCTTTACCGTGATGTGTTCACCAAGTGTTGCGCCTTTTACTCAGCTGTTCGGCACAGCTCAGAAATAAGTAGCAAGAAAAGACACTTTTATTTACTTTTATACGAAAAGTGCCTCCTAACCATTGTCTTCTCTTTATCTGAACCCCATGGACTTCAAAATCAAAGCACTACTAGGCCACACCCTGTTGGCCTTGAGCTGGGCCGGCAGCGCTTATGCCTACGAGACAGAATTCATTCTGAACAAACAAGGTCAACAAGCCTTTGAGTTGCGGATCTATGGGCCGGATGATGGCGGTTACGATACGTCGGATCAATCCAATCCACGCGTTTCCCCCTGGAATATTGACGAGAATGGTCGGCTGAAAATTCGTGCCGCACTGGAGCGCTGGGCCGAAATCCTTGACCTGCCGGCGGGCTACACACCGGCTGTGATCAACTTGGGCACCATGAATGACAAGAACGCCAATGCCTATGGTGCCCAACTAAGTAACCCTGATCATCCCAACTTCGTCCTGTCGGCCTTGCAAGCACGCTTGCACGGAATCTTCCAGGGTGACCCAAACAACCCCGATGCGGTTATCAGCGTCGGAAAGCTGGATCTGGATACCGCCCCCGTCAATCCAAGCCAACTGCCCTTAACTGGCAAGGCGGACTACAACGCAGTCATTTTCCACGAGTTGGCGCATGCTTTGGGCATCAGCAATACAGTCACCGACAACCTGCCTGAAAACAGCTTTGATCCACCCGATCCCTTTTTCCTGAATGACCTTAGCCCCTGGGCCTTGGGCTTGCGCGATGACCAGGGTCGAGCCCCCAGCCCCGGACAGAAAATCCTGTGCTCGGTCTGCACCAACCCATATGATCCTGCCGCTTTTGACCTGCGCGAAGACAAGGGCTACTTCACTGGAGATCATGTACAGGAAGTCCTGAATGGCGCCATGCCGGGCATCCCCGTCAGCATCCTGAACGTTCATGACCAACCGCGATACGGAGTGGATCGCAACTACATGAGCCACACCGAGCTGCGCAACAGCTTGATGAGCCATCAGACCTATCGCAACTATGTGAATCTGATGGAAGCCGAGCTTGCCACCCTGCAGGATATTGGGCTGAGCATTGATCGTCGCAACTTCTTTGGCTATTCGGTCTATGGGGACGGTGTCACCCTGAACAATACCAATGGCTACTTTGCCCGCAATGCAAACGGCACGGCCTACCTGCCCGGTCAATACAATATGGCCACGCAAGGCTTGGGGCTGCACATTTATGGCGAACGCAACATCATTACCCAGGCGGCGGATTTACTGACAGCCGGGCCGGGAGGCGTAGGCGTACGTGTGGATGGTAGCGAAAACACTCTCCTTATCCCCGAAGCCACGCGTATTCATGCCCAGGGCTGGTATGGCCGCGGCCTGCAATTCAGCTATGGACGTCATCACAATATTGTTCAGCAAGGTGAGGTCCGGGCAGATGGCCAAGCTGGCATCGGAGCCCTGTTTGACTTCGGCCAGAACGCCATGGGTAGCGACGATGAGTATCACGGCTCCTGGCTAGTCGTAGTGGATGGCCAGCTACAAGCTGTACCGACCATTTTGCAAGGTGCCTTGATCAGCAATTACGATCTGTCCGGCACCTTGTCGGGCCAGAAAGCAGCCATCCATATCGCAGACAATGCCTGGGTGCAGAACATCAATATCTTGCAGGGCGCGCAAATTACTGGTGACATCACCTCGGACTACAACCGTCGCGACTCTGACCAGCAACTGCTCCTGACCCGCATCAGCTTCGGTCAAAAGGCCGATGAAAACGGTCGTGCCACCAAGGCGGCTGATCCTAACTTCCAGATGCGTTATGACGGCAATATCAAAGGTCAAAACAATCTGGCTGTTGTCATTGCCGGGGGCGCAACCTCTTTGAATGGACAACACGAGTTGTATGGCTTGCGAGTAGATCGGGGTGCCACCCTGTACGGCAATAGCGAATTCACGATCAACCCTGAATACAACTTCACCAATAACGGCACACTCAGCCCTGGGAATTCCTACGGGAACATGACGATCAAGGGCAACTTTGTCCAAGGTGCCGATGGCCGGATTCTGGTGGAGGCCTCGACCACGCAGAACGATCATATTGATGTGCAAGGTTTGGCGCAGCTGGATGGTGAACTGCACGTGGACTTGCAGCCAGACTGGTATCAGAACGGCTGGACACTGAATCAGGACAAGGTGTTCACTGCCAGCCAGACACAAGGGCAGTTTGCTGCGCTCAATGCCACGCTGGCATCCCCCACCCTGAATGTAGAAAGTACCGGCAATGGCTGGTCCGTCAGCCGTAATCAGGACGCTTATGCGCAATATGCTGCTTCACCCAATGCAGCCTCGGTAGGTACCAGCCTGGCACAAGCCTCCTCGGGCAATCAGTCCCTGGCAGCGGTGTATCAGGCCATGGACTTCTCTCGGACTGATGGCAGCGATATTGGCCTGGCTTTGGACCAATTAAGTGGAGGATCTTACGCTGCCCAAACCGCTGCCGCCTTGCGTCGCGAACAACTGGTATCCGAACAATTGCGCCAAACCGACGGTATCAACAAGAGCGGCTGGCAAAGCTTCATCCAGACCTATGGGGGCCGCTACCACTGGCAACTGGGTAACAACGATGTTGACCACCGCAGCGAGACCTATGGGGTAATGCTGGGGGCGGAACACCGGGCTGAAGGCAGTGACTGGAGCCTGGGGGTGCATGGTAATGCCAACGAGCAGCGTGTCAACGTAGACGCCCCCTTCCAGGCCAAGAGCAAGCTGACCGGTCTGGGCCTGGGGGTGCATGCCCGCTACCGTGGCTACAGCCAGGAAGGCTGGAATGGCTTGGCCCAACTACGTGTGGGTATCGAACAGGGCAAGATGAACCGCAACATCAGCTTTGCGGGCTATCAAGCACGTCCCTCCTCGGATTGGACAGGGCATACCTTCTCGCTCGGTGTACAGACTGGCTACAACTGGACGCTGGGCGAGAACGGCAGCATCGGGCCGGTTCTGGCTCTGGATTACCTCCATTACCGGCGCCCTGGACTGGAAGAGAGTGGCGATGCCGCCAGCCGTCTGCGCCTGGGCGCCAGCCGCCAAAATGCCTTGCAGGCTTCCATTGGCCTGGCCCTGCGTCAAAACTGGAATTTAAGCCAGGATCGCCAACTGCAAACGTCCTTATCGATTGCTTGGGAGCAGGCTTTGCTAAGCCGTAACCAGACCCAGGAAGCGGCCTTTGCCAGTGCCCCATCCGTGAGTTTTGATGGTCGCTACGCGCGGGTAGATAGCCATGCTTTGGCGCTGGGCACCAGCATCAGCTTGCAGCAATCCGAGCGTCTGCGTTTAGGTCTGTCGGCCAGTACCCGTTTATTAGGGGAGAGCCGTGCCGATATAAACGGTAAATTATTCCTGAACTGGATGTTCTAAACGCTCTGAAACGTAAGAGGCCGACTGTTAGTCGGCCTCATTCGGAGATACAGGAGCGGGTTGAACCCGTTTCATTCCAGACCATCGATCCACATCAATATGTTGACCGGGAATCAAGACCCGAGTCTGTCGACGCCACCATGTCCCGCTAGATACTTCGACCGATCCAGTATCCACAGCAAATTTCATTTGATCGCTGTCCAGAAAAGCCGAAAACTGCCCCTTGTTACTGCGAGCCTGCGCAAAGCTGGAAAAGACCGTCACACTCTTTGGTGTGGGATCAGCCAGCAACAGCGTGACCTGTCCACGTAAAAGCTGCAGATTCAATCTGTCCTCGTATTCACGGATTTCAAGGGCTGAATCCGGGCCCAAGCGCAGCACGGCCCCATCAACAAACCGTTGCTCCAGCATTTGAGCCCCCGATACCAGGTGCTCTTCTCGCAATATCGGCTCGGGCCAGGAGAAAAACACGGTCAGCGCCAAGGCCAACACCAGTAAACCCGCCAGCAAACCACGGTGATAGGGCTTGAGCAACGCTGGCTTTTCCCCCGAGCCAGCCAATAAACGGCGTATCTCATGCTCGGACGCATCCAGGCTGGCGTCACAAAAATAGCAAATATATCGATATGAACGTTCGTTTTCAGGATTGTCACGGCGCCAATCCTCAAATTCCCGTAATTCAGCTGCGGTAGCCTCGCCCGAGTTCAAGCGAGTAAACCAGTAAGCAGCCTGTGCGTGGGCCTGCGTATGCTCCAGCAGTTCCCCTTGATATGTCGTCATAGCGGCATCTAACCTTGTTCAGTTAAGCCAGCAATAGGGCGGTTTCAGTCCGACGGATTGTCCCTTCCGCTCAAGGCCAAAACCTTAAAAAACGAAACCAGCAGCCACCAACCCTCTAAATTCCACCTTTGAAAACGATACGTTTTTATTTTATACATTCGCTTCAAATGCTTACATTAACTCAAATTGACCCATTCCAAACAAATTCGCCTTATTTAATTACACTCACCACAGAAAAACTGCAGATTACAGGTAAAAAAAGCCGGAATCAGGTCGTTAACTAGTGAAAACCGTCCAAAACTTGGCCACTAAGCAGGTCATGAACCTGTTCTTTTCTTTGATCCGATTCGTCATCCGCAGGCAATACCATTCTCAATAAAAGTGGCCACTGCGGGTAAAAGCGATAGTTGGGCGTCGACACACGCGTACCGGCTGGATAACTAAATCCGCCGAATTGAAATTCTCGAGCCAATTGAGCATGCGAGAGATAAAGTAGACCTTTATTTTTATCGACTGAGAAATAAGCACGCTCCAAAGGCAGATTCCATGCCTGAACCTGTAAACCCTCTTCCTCTACACGTACCATCCAACGGTCCTGATCCCGCTCACCGTTGACATACAAAGTCCCATCCGGCCTTGCCTGAACCAAAGTGCCGGCAGGTAGATCCAGAACAAAATCCGGGGCTGTGTTCATATTGGAAGCCGCCGCATAGGGACTCCAGCCCCTGATCTGATTCCCTTTAGCCAAAAAGCAGCTGACAAAACGAAAACCGTGCTCTGCCATGGGATCTTGTTCCATTTCAAGCACTTGGCTGCCATCACATTGCCAGCCCTCCAATTCCGTATCGCCTGCCAGATGCAGCTTCCAGCTGGAGTTCTGCAAATCGGGCCGGAGGCGCTTGAAAGACAGGACTGGAGCATTGCCTACCATGACCGCCTCCGGGAAACGAGCCCAGGACACGCTGTCCGGGTCGCCCCACACACTCAACTCCAGCTCTGTTCCGGCTGGCATATCAATTCCGGCAAAACGGCCAGGCTCTTTTAAAACATGCTGCCGACTAGCCAGCTCCTGTGCCTGACGTTTATCGAACTGATAGACCTCCCATTGGAAATAACTGTAATAGAGCGCCAATACAAGCAAAGGAAGCAAAACAAGTACGCGTGGCCAGGGTTTTTTCTTAAAGTTTGCCCGGCTCTGTGGCTGTACTAAAAGCAAAACCACCCAGACCAGCACAATAATCAAGGCAAGCGGCCCGAGCGTAATAATCAGCAGAAACAGCAAAGAAAATGGAGCGACAGGAATCATAAGAGATCAAAAAACCATAAAAAGTCGCAATAAAGAAGGCCAGAAAAATGTACAGCCTGTCTTGCTGACTACTGCGCTGATCGGCCAAAAACAAGGGAAGGGAGTTACCAATACAGGCACGGCACCGCCATGCCCATTTAAACCGCTTGGCATCGTCTCAGGCGATCTGGATGTGTCCTTCCATATACAGGACGGCCTGGCCTTTCAAGAACACGCGGTCACCCGTTAAGGTGCAATCCAATACACCACCACGGGCAGAAGCCTGATACGCCAGCAAATGAGTTTTGCCCAGGATAGGAGCCCAGTACGGCAGCAAAGCACAATGGGCCGAGCCCGTAACCGGATCTTCCTCAATACCGTGACCAGGAGCAAAAAAGCGGCTGACAATATCAAACTGGCCCGAGCCCGGCGCTGTCACAATGCATCCGTCACAGCCACTGGCCAGCATGGCTGCCGCATCCACCTGCAGCTGTCGCACTTGCTCTTGCGTTTCCAATACAGCCAGATGGGTGAAGTCATTACGCCACAGTTGCGTAATCTTGGTGCCCAAGGCTTGCTCCAGCAAAGGATTGTCATCCACACGGTGAACCGGGCGCACAGGCAAATCCATGACATAGCTGTCTTGGTCACGACGCACCGTCAAAGCACCACTTAGCGTATGGAACACCACCTGGCTGTCCTGGGGACGCACATGCTGCAGCACAACGGCGGCGCTGGCCAATGTTGCGTGTCCACACAAGGGCACTTCTACCGTAGGGGTGAACCAGCGCAGGCGAAAGTCCTGGCCTTGTGGCACCAGAAAGGCGGTTTCGGCAAGATTGTTCTCCTGCGCAATCGACTGCATCAAGGCATCGTCAGGGAACTCGGGCAACAACACCACGGCGGCAGGATTGCCTGCAAACAAGGTGTCAGTAAAGGCATCAAGCTGATAGATGGGTAAGCGCATTCTGCCTCCAGGCATGGAATTCAAGGTGAGTCCCCAGTATAGAAAAATAGACTCTTTGAAGGCAGGTAAATCCGCGGAACAGGGCATTGTTTTAATGCCGCCTATCTTTTCCATTTTTAAAGCACCAGACACGCGAGCGCTTTTTGCAAACGCCTGTTTGCATTCCATTAGTTGGACCCGAGCGCTTCCCGCTTATTTACCTGATGCCAAACGCTTCTTTTTGCGGGTTCAGCAATTACAACGGGTGCAAGGCCGCGCCATTTGATCAATCAAACATTTGCCGCCTCTAAAAGACAGGCAGAAAGACGATCAAAATGCAGCAGGGCAGCCTGGCTCAAATCCACTTGTTTGCGGCGAGTGTCCTCCGTATCACTAAGGACGATCCAGCCTTTCTCGCGCATGGATTTGAGGCGGGTATGAATAGTCGCGGGCGATCCCAGCCGTTCTACGGCCATGACATCGCGCACCGACAAACGCAAACAGTCTTTCGATGCCTTGGCAACCAGCACCAGGATCCGCTCTTCAAGAGGGTCCAGGCAAGGCAAGCAAGGCAGGGTATGCAGCGAATCGGCGAGCTGCAAAAAACGCATATAAATATCAGCAGGTCTGGTGGCAGTTTTCATAACAAAATCTTTATTCCTTTAAGAACCGCTACCACAGCGTCCTTTCTAGAAATAAGTTCTGGTTATTATTGTTTTTATTCCGCCCAGGCAAAGCAAAAAACAACACTGCTTTATGGCCCGAGTGATTGGAATGAGTTTCGGTGCTTATCATGCACTTAAAATTAAACGCTTAAGACCGGGCCTGAATTCCCTACGGAAAGGGGTCTTGAGTCGGGCGATTTATCTGGAATTTTATCAGATAAGCCCTTGATTTAGCTTGAACACTACAGTCCAGACGAAGCAAAATTGTAAGTAGGTGCAGACACGTAGTTAGTTAGTAAGCTGCCTCACATTAAACGCTAATAAAGGGACTTAGCGCAGAGAACAAGAACAGTTACAAAATCCAGGCCCGATGATATAAGCATCCTTTCCAAACAATTTTCCGCCCGCTTGTCCTGGTCGTCACAAAACCGTGCCCAGGATCTTTAGCCACACGTGTTTCAGACCGATAAAATGTGGTGAACAGCGCTCGGAGCGCCTAACGCGCTCCCTCAGATCACTATAAAATCTGGAACGATAAGAAATGATTCTTCACCTTGAGACACCGCTCATTTTTTCACACGCCTTGAGCGAGCAGCTTGGCAAACAAATCTGGTTAAAAATGGATGCGCTGCAACCTAGCGGATCATTCAAAATTCGCGGTATTGGCCACTTGTGTCAGCACCATGCCCAGCAAGGAAAGAAGCGCTTTATCATTTCTTCGGGAGGCAATGCCGGAATTGCCGTTGCCTATGCCGGACGCCGCCTGACCATGCCCACCCTTGTTGTCGTCCCCGAAACCACTAGCGAACACGCCAGACGCTTGATTCAACGGGAAAAAGCCGAGCTGCACGTAATCGGCAAGAACTGGCAGGAAGCTCATGAGTATGCGCTGACCCTGGTGCAAGAAGACGACGCCCTGATTCACCCATTTGATGACCCCTTGCTTTGGGAAGGCCACGCCAGCCTGATCGCAGAAGTGGCCCAAATGGGCGTACAGCCGGATGCCGTCTTGCTGGCTGTAGGCGGAGGTGGCTTGCTATGCGGGATGGCCCAAGGCCTGCGGGAGCAGGGTTGGGACAAAACCCCGATTATTGCGGTAGAAACCCAGGGCACCGCCAGCCTGGGCGAGTCGGTAAGGCAGCGCCAGCACATCACACTTGGCGAAGTCAGTGGGGTTGCCACCTCCTTGGCTGCACCACGCGTCTGCGATCAGGCCTACGCCATTAGCCAATCTCATCCCACCACCTGCGTTCAGGTCAGCGATGCTCAGGCCGTCAGCGCATGCCTGCGCTTTCTGACCGATCATCGCGTTCTGGTGGAACCCGCATGTGGCGCGGCTTTGTCGACTCTCTACCTGGATCATGAGGCCCTGGCTCCGTACAGCAACATTCTGGTCGTTGTGTGTGGTGGCAACACCACGACGCTGGAGCAGTTGGTGCAGTGGCGGGCCACTCCTTAAGCTGTCCATGAACGGCCCTGACGCATTTGGCAAAAATAATTATTTTCTATCGCATCTGCAATCTGAAAAACAGGGTACAGGGATTAAAAAACCCCATCACATGATTTTCATATGATGGGGTTTTTATTTATTATTTTTATTCCTGATACGCTCTAATTTTCAGATCGTATAAAGTAAAACATATGTTTCACGTGGAACAAAAGCGCCTAAAGCAGCCTTAAAAAGGCTTTACGAGAGGCAAATCCTGTCGAATCAAAGCAGAAAAATCCTGCCCCTCCTGCTGCGACAAGGCTCTCGGGTTGATGTAGCCCAGTTGCTTCAGTTCCTGGAAACTATGGCCTGGCGCCAAAGCATTCAGACCATACACATACTCGGCCAAATAGCCCGAAGCCAGCACACGCCAGTCCCACGGTATCCCGTCCACGATCCTGGAGACCATGTCGTAAACAATGGTGGTGCAATTAGCCGTCAAGGTGTTGTAGAAACGGGGAGTAGTCTGCAATTGCTGGCCCTGCTCCACATAAGACAAGAACAAGGCCTGCATGGCAGGTTTCGCCAACTCCACGCTGTACATATACACGTCTTCGCCGCGCGCATTGCTACGGGTACGCACAATGTCCTGCTCTGTTGCCGCAATCAAGCTCAACTCAAACTCTTTGAAAAAACCGCCTATCGCAGAAAATGCCTCGTGCTTTTCCTTGCGTATTTCTACCGAAAACACCACATGGCGGCCATCCTCAAACCCGAAAGACACCAGGGTATGAGCGATCACCGGGCCCATCCAGTACGAAAGGAACATATCTACCGATTTGAGCGTCTGCAGATCGTAGTCCTGGCTAATCCAATGCTCATCAAAATCGGTCTCGCTGCGCCAGTTAAAGTCACGCACATTGTGCAGAGTCACCACGGAACCATTTACCTCGCCGTAACTCATTCTGGCCACATCAGGCGCCCATTCCCGGTCGTTGCTGGGCGCAATACTGCTCCACCAGACTACCAACACCAGAAAGCCCAACGCCTGGGGTGCAAAGAGCCAGCTCTTGCCCTTGCTCAAGGCATACAGGCTCAATCCAGCCACCGCTACCCAGCCAGCCAATGCCAGCCAGCGCCCCAGACCTGCTGACAACTGAAACTGTAGTGCCAGCGCGCCCCAGGCCGCTACCGCCAAGACCAATAACAGGACCAAAATCTTGATCACTATCGCCCCCCACCTTTTCATACTCACTCCACAGACCTCTTGAATACAGATTACTTTTAAGCGCTGAACCGTCAAAAAAAGCCCCACACAACGCCTTCGGCTTGCTGCCCCCCCCCAAAAAAAAGGGGGAATTTTTGCCGGAGGCGCCGAGCCTTTAGGCGACCCGACGACAAAAAAAAACCTGTGTCCACTTGAACACAGGTTTTATTCATTAGAAAACAGGGTTTAGCCCTGATAGCCCATCGCTTGACCTTGGCGGATTACGCCTTGCGGCTGCCAGCTCGGATCAAAACGATAGGCGCTTTCTTTGGGGAACAGCATCACCACCGTGGAACCCAGCAGAAATCGGCCCATTTCCTGCCCCTTTTGCAAGGCGATATTCTGACCTTCGTAGTTCCACTCGTGGATCTTGCCGTCACGCGAGGCATTTACCACACCATGCCAAACCGTGACCATACTGCCCACCACCGTCGCCCCCACCAGCACCAACACGAACGGGCCTTGCTCGGAGTCAAAAAAGCAGACCACACGTTCATTACGGGCAAACAGGCCGGGAACACCGCGCGCCGTCGTCGGATTGACCGAGAATAAATCGCCCGGTACATGAATCATGCGCTTGAGCACACCCGCACAAGGCATATGTACCCGGTGATAGTCGCTAGGACTCAAGTACAGGGTCGCAAACAGCCCATCCTGATAGCGGGCAGCCTCCTGAGCGTCTCCGCCTACCAAAGCCGTCGTCGAGTAACTATGCCCCTTCGCCTGGAACACCTCGGCACCCTGGATAGGCCCCAACTGGCTGATGGCACCATCAACCGGGCTGACCAAGGCCGTCTCCGCGATAGGGCGGGCACCAGGACGCAAGGCACGACCAAAAAACTCGTTAAAGGTGGCGTAGCTGGCTGGGTCGGAGTTTTCTGCCTCGCTCATGTCGACCTGATAACGGTCGATAAAACGCTTGATAGCCCAGGTCGTGCGCCCGCCCATGGGCTTGGAGGCCAAACCGCCTAGAAACTGGGTCAGAGCCTGTTTAGGGAGCAGGTACTGGGGAAGAACAGCCAAACGGGGATGCATAAAATCAGCTCGCAAACAAATCCTGCTTCAGCCTGGGGCCAAAGCGTTTATGCCATTCAATGTAATTGTGTTTCACGCGCCACATCCGGCCGGGGCCACCACTTCAAAGGCCGCGCAACTGTCAGGAATCAGGCACCAAACACTGGCAGGAACAAAACAATACGCACTTGTAGCACAGGTTGCCGCCATACGACATAAAAGGGCGGGCAAGCCCGTCCCATCAGACGTATACAACCCGGTCGCGGCCTTCTTCTTTGGCCTGATACAAAGCGCGATCAACCCGGCGCAGCGTACGCTCGTAATCCGGGTGTCCGTCGTACAAGGCCACACCAATACTGGCGGTGATACTCATGCTTTCGCCATCCACAACCCGGAAGGTCTCCGCATGAATACGTAGACGCAAATTACGGGCGGCACGCATCGCACCATCCGCATCCACGTCGACCAAGACCAGAAGGAACTCTTCGCCCCCAAGGCGGAACACGTAGTCACCGGCACGTGCGCTATTGCTGAGCAGTTCAGCAAACTGACGCAGGATACGATCACCGGCATCATGGCCATGGGTATCATTAACCCGCTTGAAGAAGTCTATATCCACGGCCAGCAGCGCAAAACGCGATCCCCGCTGCTGGGCATAGCCCACTTCACGGCTAAGCACGACAGGCAGGTATTTACGGCTTAACAGGCGGGTCAGCACGTCCCGGCCCGACTCCAGCTCGTTTTGCTGCTCGAACAAGCGATCCAGGTGCAAACCAATGGCTCGGGTTCGATCACGCAGCTCATGCAAGCGTAGAACCTGTCCTTTCGCGTCCCCTTGCTCGAAAGCCGGCATCAGCTCGGTATCAATCAGGTTCATCAAGTCCAGGATCTCACGACTCTCTACCGTGCCCTGGAAGGCATGCGCGCCCTTGTGCTTGAACCAGATACCGAAGTCCGAATCTCCGATTCGCGGGGCAGGCGTCACACCATTGTTGACCGCCATCGCAAACATGAAGAGATTTTCCCAATCCAGCAGCGCGGCTCGCTGTCGACCACGCTCGGCCGCTACGTTCTGCACAATGGCAAACAGGCGATAGGACTCTTCAGCACGGGATTTACGCTCACGCGAATTGGCATAGGCATGGCTCATCAGCTCCATCGCCAGATCAATGAAGTTCTGAATGTAGCGATAGCACTCCCAGGCCTGCTCGGAACTAATAGTCGAAGATTCAAACAGGAAGCGGGCGTAACGCCCCTTGAGCAAGCGTGCACCACGCAGCACCAGGTGAACCGGCACCCCAACCCGAGCATGGACCTCGCCAACCTGATTTTGCAGCTTGACCTGATCTTGCATATCACTGTGCTCATCCACCGAAAACAGCTGTACCAACCAACTGCGCAAGGAGCGATGCAAACGCTTGTGTACCTGATCATGCGAGAGATACACCTGTGCGGCAGGGTGCTTGAGCATATGCGTATAAAAGTGGGTCGCAAGCTCGTCCTGATTATCTTGAGTGATAGTCAGCACATGAGCACGGACCGCCAGGGGCACTTTCTGGAGCAAGCCGTGCCAGTCCTGAGCGGCTTCTTCGATATTCGGTTGAGACATGAAGTACAGGGAGAGTAGCGAGACGATACTTAAGGATTAAACAGCCTTGGCGGCAATTGTTACATGAGGGGAGATTTCGCGCTATTTCTTATAGCGATACAAGCCACGGGCTAGCAGGAGAATACCCTTGCTGCCCACAAGGAAAAAACATACCCCTTGAAGATAAGTGGGTGATTCCACGGGCCAAGGCAGAATTACGTTGTCCATGTACTGAAGCAAGTGCCGGTTTCGCCTCACTTTGACAGCAGTTTGCGATTCAAACCCATGGCTTTGTCGACCTAAACGCCCCGAAAGTTCCACGGTGAGCAGATTGTCCTATCAAAGTCGATAGCTGACAAAACGAATTGCCCACTATCGCCAAAAAGCCACGTTTGGCATACGGACAGAGAACGATCAATAAAGCGTGCTAGTGCTTGGGCAGGGGAGGGAGTGCCGGGAAACAGGCACATAGGACTGGGTTTATATCCAATACTGAGCAAATACCCAGACTTCCATAAGACAGCCTGGCCGCCGCAGTCGGGTCGGGTCGGGTCGGGTCGGGTCGGGTCGGGTCGGGTCGGGTCGGGTCGGCAGATAGGTTCCACCGCTAAACCCGATCATTCAATACTTATTACTCTGCTTGAAGTCATTTTTTATTAAAAATAAGCAAACTTTATCTAAAAAAACTCGGGAAGGAATCAAGAAACACTTAAATAAAGCGACTGGAGAATAGAGATAAACAGACTCAAATGATTGATTAGTTTCTGTTTTTTCTAAGGAAGCCCATTAATAAAAAAAGAGGCCATTCCAAATAAAAGATAGATAAATAAGGAGAAAGCAATCCAGACAAAAATTAAAAATTCGGATTGATAATTTTTTATTTTTTGAAAAAAGAAATAAAAACTGAAATAAAAACAAAACCACGATATTGAATTACAAAAACAGGGTTTTGTTTAGATCGAGAAAGCAAATAACAATCGTGATAATCGAACTTATCCACAGGGTTTGGATAACAAAGAAATCCACAATTTTATTAACAAAATAGATTAAACCAGAAATGGAAATATAAAATCTGGTGAAATCAGCGGTTAATAAGAAAGTGAATAATTTGTGGATATTATAAGGGCTTAATTCGCACTTCAACATGATGTTGGTGCAAACACCGACATCCGCTCATCCAGATGCTCCAGGCGGGCGAGATCCGGCCAGAAAATCGGTCAGGGACTGGGCAAAAAAGCTATATTTGAGGCAGCTACTGGCTCTGGGCCCCTGTGGATAAGCTCCAAGAAGGCCTGCTGTGGACCTGCTGTGGATGAAAGGGGGATAAGTTGCCTGTCTGGCCAGGCCTCAAATCTTGTCCAGTTTCGGTCCACCGACTCCATCGGGGTGGTGCACAGGCAGAAGTAATCAATAAGTTGCTGAAATTAAAGGTTAATTTCTATCTATGCCACTTATCCACAGACACCCATTATCCATTACCAGTTATATATATAGTTATTATTAAATAAAGATCTCTTCACCCATGCCCAACTTTCTTGTACAGCCTTTACCTGCTGGTTCTTTAGACATCATCGGTGATGTACACGGAGAGCTCCAGGCCTTGCAACAACTGATCCAAAATTTGGGTTACCAGGAAGATGGCTCTCATCCAGAGAAACGTAGCCTGATATTTGTGGGAGATTATTGTGACCGAGGTCCTGATAGCCCTGCTGTAATTGAATACCTTAAGTACTTGATAAATAATAATAAAGCAAAAGGAATATTAGGTAATCATGAAATCAATCTACTGATAGACGATGCAAAAGATGGATCAGGTTGGTATTTTGATCAGCGTTATCAATCAGATTTAAAGAATTACTCTCCATTTACGCGTGCAAAACCTCAAAATAGAGATAAAATCCGGAAGTTTTTAAGCTCACTACCCATTGTATTGGAAAGAAATGATCTGAGAATTGTGCATGCAGCCTGGAATAATCCTGCTATTGATGCAATTAGATCGGTTAAAAGCGAAGATTTTCTTGATTTTTTCTTTGAATGTGAGCGTAAAGCTGATACGTATGCAGAAAAAAAAGGAATTCTGAATAAATATCTAGCGGCAAAACAAGAATGGAAAGAAAAAATTGAAGACCCAAAGGCCTTGATGCCTTTGTTGCAGGCCTACATTGACTACGATTTGGTCAAAAATGACTTCAACCCCATCCGTTTGCTGACTTCCGGCACTGAAGGACCCGCAGATCGTCCGTTTTTTGCTGGCAACCGTTGGCGTTTTTCCGACCGAACTCCTTGGTGGAACAGCTACCAGGACGATATTCCTGTCGTTTTTGGCCACTATTGGCGCCAGCTTTTCCCTCAACCAACAGCGAAAATGTCTAAATATTCCTTATTATTCAAGGATATAGATCCATTTTCCTGGCATGGAGCAAAGAAAAACACGTTTTGCGTGGATTTTTCCGTAGGGGCTCGTTGGCGCGATCGCCGCAAGGACCAGGCACCTGAAGGCTCCGCTTTTCACCTGGCCGCTTTGCGTTGGCCAGAGAAAATCATCATGACAGACACCGGATTTACCCAAGCAACCCGATAAATTCACTTTATATTCCGCTGTTACAATTTTCTTTGCTGTGGATAAGCTCTAGGAAGAGCATTGTGAACAGGGTGTGGATACATAAGGCATAAGTAGGTACTTCTTTGTGAAGTCTAAAAGTTGTACCTAAACCATCCACCGGTAAGCGTTAGATCTATCCCCGGAAAAAAAAGCGCTAAGCTCTTGTTTTAACGCTGCTAAAGACACTTGTTCGACTTATCAACAGGGCTCCATCTAATAATTCCAATAAAAGATTTAAGTGCTTGTTATATAAGATAAGTTCAAGTCTCTGCAGGCCAGCTCCATGCCCTTTGCAAGCTAAAAGTTCTCGACTAAGATGCAGTCCATGAACAAAAATCACGATCTCGCTCAAAGCTGGCTTATGCGGCTTTTGCATACAGAAATATGAGCGGTAAAGGCTGAAAATTTATTTTCAGAACCATACAAGATCGACTTTGTCGTCTGTTCTCAGAGTTTTCTTTCAACATGAGAAAAACTCAAACAAAGGAACGGGGTGGCAAAAGAGGGGTGTTCTACCTGGACGACATGTTTGGCCAAGAGTTTGCTATGGCTGCAGGGATTGTTGCGCCTGGAGCTTGTACTAGGTCAATCTTGTTTGAATTTTTGACTTATCCACATTTTGTGGGTAAAGCGTTGGTTTGTGCTTGCTCGTATCTTGTGGTGCTCGAAGAGGCTTGGTGACCTGTGTATTTTCACAGTTGCAAAGTCTGTTCGAAGCTTGTGATATTGAAATAAGTCCTTGTTTTATATCTATATTTTTTGTGGTTTTAACTTTGAGGCCTGTTTTTTTGCAAGCAACATGAACTGAAACAGGAAGGCCTGCGAGCTGGCTGATTTTTACTTTTCTTAAAGGAAAAGAAGCGATAACTGGGCAAAAAATCAGGTTTACCCCCAAAGTTATCAACAGGACAGCGCTGGAAGGCTGTATTGCCTGTTTCACGTTTGGTGTTCTGTGGGGCACAAGATGCGGGTTTTGTGGTTTACGACAGATGGTTTGTGCTTCGGACAATGCTTGCTGTTTTACGTCGCCGTTGCAGGGCTTGTGTGACAGATTTAGGCAAGATTGCGACGACTGCACTTGTCCACAAAAATCAGGACACAAAAAAACCGCCTGACGGCGGTTTGATGAAGGTAGGGAAAAGAGCCTTTAGACCTTTTTCAGGCGTTCAATAGCCTGGTCCAGGGTGTTGAGCTGCTTGGCAAAGCAAAAACGCAGCAAACGATGGTTAGCCTGCTCAGAATTGGGATTCAGGTAGAAGGCAGACACGGGGATCGCGCCTACGCCATAGTTCTGGTTCAGATGCTTGGCAAAATCCAGCTCGGACAGCTCCGAAATGTGTTCGTAGCTGGCTAGCAAGAAGAAAGTCCCTTCACTGGGCATAGGAGTGAAACGGGTGTTCTGCAGACCTTGATGCAAATGATCGCGTTTTTCCTGGTAGAACGCGGGCAGACTCTCCCAGGTGGCTGGATCCTGCATATAGGTGGCTAAACCAGCCTGTAAGGGGCTAGGAACGGTAAAGACGGTGTATTGGTGGACCTTGCGAATTTCCGTGCTGAGACTGGCAGGAGCACAGCAGTAGCCTACTTTCCAACCTGTGGCGTGGAAGGTTTTGCCAAAGGAAGAAACGATTACTGCTCGTTCTGCCAGGAGAGGGCGGGTAGCAAGGCTCAGATGCTCTTTCTGATCGAAGGTCAGGTGTTCATAGACCTCATCGGACAAGATGATCAAGGAAGGATGCTTTTCTACAATCTGCTCTAACGCGTCCAGATCCTGGGGCTGCAAGATGGTGCAGGTTGGGTTGTGTGGGAAATTGATTACCAGCATACGGGTCTTGCTGGTGATGGCTTGTTCCACACGGTCCCAGTCGACGCGGTAGTAGGGTACAGCCTCGCTAGGTGCTGTCATGGGGACAGCAACAGGGGTACCTCCGGCCAGCTCGATGGCGGGGATATACAGATCGTAGAAGGGCTCGATTACGACGACCTCATCGCCTGTGTGCACAAAGGCCTGGAAACTGGCCATTAAGGCCTCAGTAGCGCCACTGGTGACGGTGATTTCCGTATCCACGTTGTAAAGGCGGCCATACCGAGCCTGCGTCTTGCTTGCAATGGCGGCTCGCAGGGCAGGGTAACCAGCCATGGCAGGGTATTGGTTGATGCCATCCAGCATGGCCTGGTGCACAGCCTCAATCAGGGCTGGATCCGGATTGAAGTCTGGAAAGCCCTGTCCCAGGTTAATGGCCTTATGCTCCAGAGCCAGCTGGCTCATGGTTGTAAAGATGGTGGTGCCCACAGAAGGGAGCTTGGATGTGATCTGCATGGGTCTACTGATATGAATAATAAAAATGCACCCGCGCTTCAGATTTGAGTAAAAAGTTGGGTGGCGAAGTATCAGACAAATTCTTGTCGAAAATACCATAGATTCTGCGCGTATCTGTTGATCGTGGAACTGAGCACTCAGGATCGGTTTCTTACATTGATATAGCTATTGCCTATATAGGTTCCGAGCCCGGCTTCTCCTGCTGTTTTCCTTTCTCAGCTCTCGCGCTGCAGGTTCGTGTTGTAGCTGCGGGAGTTTTCTGGCTAGACCTGTGTCTTAACTTCGGCCTCTCGATTAAGTCCCAGGTTTTAAGCTAGGCGTTAAAGGTGCTGCTGTTGTTTCTTCAAAGTATCTGTCGTCTCAAGTAAATCCTGTTCTATCTGGGTAGCTGTCTTTTTGCGCATAGGACACTTTTTTCTTGTAGCCAAGGTAGTCGGATTACATAATCGACACCTTATATTCTCCGCAGGCCAGCGGAAATTTCCTTATCGCCACACTGTAGAACGGTGGATGTGGTCTTCGGGCAGTATTTCTTTTTATTGCTCTGTTATCCACAATTTTGCTGCCTGCTTGGGCTGCTTTTATCCACCTGTTGTGAGGTACTGGCTTAGATAGCCCCTTTTAGGGGATTTAAGAGTGATAAGCGCGCCTTTTATGGCTTCGCTCCGTGGGGAGTTCTGGCTGAAGAAAATCTTTGCAAGCGCTGCCTGTGCTTCCCAAGGTGGCCTGGGGATAAAAAAGCGTCCCTTTCTCCACAAAGTTATCCACAGTGGTATTTACGCAAAAAACTGTGTTCCACGTGGAACAGATATTGGTTCCATGTGTTTCACGTGGAACATACTCCGCTGGTAATCGTATAATTGATTTTTATTTTTTAGCTGTTCTGACATGATTTATCCCGAAGAGTTTGACGTTATTGTCATAGGCGGCGGACATGCTGGTACCGAAGCGGCTTTAGCGGCAGCTCGAACCGGCGTGTCTACCTTATTGTTAACCCATAATATGGATACCTTGGGGCAGATGTCCTGCAACCCTTCTATTGGGGGGATTGGGAAGGGGCATTTGGTCAAGGAAGTGGATGCGCTGGGCGGGGCAATGGCGTTGGCTACCGACCACGCCGGTATTCAATTCCGTACTCTGAATAGCTCCAAAGGCCCGGCCGTGCGCGCCACTCGTGCTCAGGCGGACCGCTCTTTGTACCGCAAGGCTATTCGCGAGGTTCTACAAAACCAAGCCAACCTGATGGTGTTCCAGCAATCAGTCGAAGACTTGATTGTGGAAGGTGATCGGGTTGTGGGTGCTGTGACCAAGATTGGCTTGGAATTCAAAGCCAAATCTGTGGTTCTGACAGCAGGAACTTTTTTGAATGGTCTGGTCCATGTAGGCCTGAATAATTATTCTGCGGGCCGGGCAGGGGATCCGCCGTCCATCAGCTTGGCGCATCGTTTGCGGGAACTGCAGTTACCGCAAGGGCGGTTGAAGACAGGGACCCCTCCGCGCATTGATGCCAACACCATCGATTTCTCCCGCCTGGAAGTCCAACCTGGCGATAGCGACCCGATTCCGGTGTTCTCTTATATGGGCGATGTTTCCATGCATCCTCAGCAGATGCCGTGCTGGATTACGCACACCAACGAGCGTACCCACGACATCATCCGTTCCGGGCTGGATCGCTCGCCTATGTATAGCGACCAAGGCACTATCGAGGGCATTGGTCCGCGTTACTGCCCGTCTATCGAAGACAAGATTCATCGCTTTGCGGACAAGAGCAGCCATCAAGTGTTTTTGGAACCTGAAGGCTTGAGCACGACCGAGATCTACCCCAATGGTGTCTCGACCAGCTTGCCTTTCGATATCCAGTTGGCTATGGTGCGCAGCCTGCCTGGTTTGGAAAATGCCCGCATCATGCGTCCAGGTTACGCGATTGAATACGATTATTTTGACCCTCGATCCCTGTACCCCACGCTGGAAACCAAACAGATTCGTGGCTTGTTCTTTGCCGGTCAGATCAATGGCACGACAGGTTACGAAGAAGCCGCCGCTCAGGGCTTGTTGGCCGGGGTGAACGCAGCGCGTTTGGCACAAGAGAAAGAGCAGTGGTATCCACGTCGCAACGAAGCCTATCTGGGTGTGTTGGTAGACGATTTGATTACCCGTGGGGTGACCGAGCCTTACCGTATGTTCACGTCTCGTGCCGAATACCGTTTGAGTCTGCGGGAGGATAATGCCGACCAACGATTGACTGAAATTGGTCGGGAGTTGGGCCTGGTGGATGATGCCCGTTGGGATCATTTCAATCGCAAACGCGATGCGGTTGCACGTGAAATTGAACGCTTGAAGGGTACTTGGGTGAACCCCCGCAATTTGCCTGCCGAACAAGCAAATGCACTGTTAGGTAAAAATATCGAACGGGAGTACTCCTTCTTCGATTTGCTCAAGCGTCCCGAAGTGGACTACGCCAAGTTGATGGCTGTGCTGAATGACCAAGGCATGCCTGTAGCAGGCCCAGGTCTGGCAGATCCGGTGCATGTGGAGCAGGTGGAAATTCAGGTGAAGTATGCGGGCTATGTGGCGCGTCAGCAGGATGAGGTGACTCGTCAGGCAGCACTGGAAGAGCAAGCCATTCCAGAGGACCTGGATTACGACGACATCAAGGGATTGTCGATTGAGGTGCGCCAACGCTTGAAGGCTGCCAAGCCTTTAACCATTGGCCAGGCCGGGCGTGTTCAAGGTGTGACACCTGCGGCGGTTTCTTTATTGTTGGTACACCTGAAGCGCAAGCAAAAGAACAAACAAACGGCATGAGCGATATTTTTTCAAAACGCCTGAATCAGGCCCTGCTGGATTTGGGTCTGGATCAGGACCCTGTCCTGGTACGCCAGCTACTGGATTACATAAATCAGTTGCAGCGTTGGAACCGTACTTATAATCTGACCGCCCTGCGTGACCCAGATCAAATGCTGGTGCAACACATTTTTGATAGCCTGTCGATTGTCCGTCCGTTTCAGAACTATCTGGCCGGCAACAATACACAGGGGCAAGAATCGGTAAAGATTGTGGATGTAGGTTCAGGGGCAGGTTTGCCGGGAGTTGTTTTGGCAGCATCATGTTCCACGTGGAACATTACCTGTATCGATGCTGTCGAGAAAAAAATGGCATTTGTTCGACAAATGGTTGGTGCTTTGGCCTTGCCCAATTTGTCGGCGATGCATGTGCGTGTAGAGCAGCTGGAACCCATGCAGGCAGATATTGTGGTTTCCCGAGCTTTTTCTTCGCTGCTTGATTTCGTAAATTTGGCAGGCAAGCATGTTCGTCCAGGTGGACGCATTGCGGCTATGAAGGGTAAAGAACCTGATCAAGAAATAGCGGCATTGCAATCTGAAAGTAACTGGCGGGTCGAACGAATAGAATCATTAACCGTACCGGAGCTAGAGGCACAGCGTTGTCTAGTGTGGTTGGTGCAGCAAGGATAATCATGAGTAAAAAAGACGATAAATCTCCCCGTGCCTATGTGTTTTGTATTGCGAATCAAAAGGGCGGGGTAGGCAAGACGACCACAGCAATTAATTTGGCAGCTGCTCTTGCTGTGCTGAAGAAAAAGGTTTTATTGATTGACCTGGATCCTCAGGGCAATGCCACCATGGGTAGTGGTATTGATAAAAACAGCCTGTCTGGTAATTTGTACCAAGTCCTGATTGGCGACGAAAGCATTGCTAACGTAAAGATACATTCAGAAACAGGTGGCTATGACGTCCTGCCTTCCAATAGGGAGCTGTCGGGCGCAGAAATCGACCTGATCCAGATGCAAGAGCGTGAGCAACAACTTAAACAGGCTCTGGCTCAGGTGTTGGACGATTACGATTTTGTGCTGATCGACTGCCCGCCTACCTTGTCCTTACTGACGTTAAATGGTTTGGCCAGTGCTCACGGGGTCATCATCCCCATGCAGTGCGAGTACTTTGCGCTGGAAGGGCTGTCGGATCTGGTCAACACGGTTAAACGGGTCTATCGCAATATCAACCCGGATTTGGAGTTGATTGGTTTGCTGCGGGTGATGTTTGATGGCCGCGTAACTTTGCAGCAGCAAGTCTCCAATCAGATCGAGACACACTTTGGCGATAAGGTGTTCAAGACGGTGGTGCCACGTAACGTACGTTTGGCTGAAGCGCCAAGCCACGGTATGCCAGGTATTGTGTATGACAAGAACTCCCGGGGTGCCAAGGCCTATATGGACTTTGGTAAAGAGCTGATCAAGCGCTTGAAGAAAGAATCCCGCAGCGACAAGGCATAAGGCACACAAGAATCAATAGGAATGTAAGCATGGCTACACGAAAACCAAAAGGTCTAGGTCGAGGCTTGGATGCCTTGCTCGGCGCAGACGCAGGCGCTATCGCAACCATCGGGAAAAAGGGCGAAGCGACGGTGAGCGATGGCCCACCTTCCAACCTGCCCGTCAAACTGCTCAAGGCTGGGGTGTATCAGCCGCGTACTCGCATGGACGAGGGCGCCTTGAACGAGCTGGCCGAGTCCATTCGCGCACAAGGCGTGATGCAGCCTATTCTGGTGCGTCCTCTGTCTGGTAAGGACAAGGGCAAATACGAAATCATCGCCGGTGAACGTCGTTTCCGTGCGTCGCAAATTGCTGGTCTGGAAGAAGTGCCCGTTCTGGTGCGCGAGGTAGGCGACGAGAACGCCGCCATCATGGCACTGATCGAGAACATCCAGCGTGAAGATCTGAATCCGCTGGAAGAGGCGCAAGGTGTGAAGCGTTTACTGGACGAGTTCGGTCTGACTCATGAGCAGGCGGCTCAGGCGATTGGCCGCTCGCGTTCGACTACCAGCAACCTGCTGCGTCTGATCAACCTGGCAGAGCCTGTGCAGATCATGCTGCTGGCCGGCGACATCGATATGGGTCACGCTCGTGCCTTGCTGGCTGTGGACGCTGCCCGTCAGATCATGTTGGCCAACGAGGTGATTGCCCGCCGTCTGTCGGTGCGTGAAACCGAGAAGCTGGTCGCCCGTGCTTTGCACGAGGATGACGAGCCTGCCAGCAAGCAGGCCCAGAGCAAGGCGAACCGCAATGGCGACGTACAGCGCTTTGAAAAGGTGCTGTCTGACCACCTGGGTACCAAGGTGACCTTGAAGGTCGGTGCCAAGGACAAGGGCCAGTTGCAGATTGCTTTCCATGGCTGGGAGCATTTGAATGCTTTGCTGGAAAAGCAGGGGCTGTCGTCTTTGTTGGAGCAAACGGACGATTAAGTCAGGCCCGCGCCACGCTGAAAGCGATGCAGTTGATGTAGAAAGCCGACCTGAGGTCGGCTTTTTCTTTGCCATGCCCCGTGTTCTGCTACTGAGCAGTATTTGGCTGAAAAAAAAAGAAGCAGTTGGTGGGAGCTGAACTGGAACAACTTCTGGAATGATGGATTGCTCCTTCCTAAGTAAAGTTCATCAGCAATCCAAGCTTCTTTCTGGAGGTAGTTCATGGCTGCATGGTGCTTGTGCCCCGGCCAGTGGAAAACAGCAAGAGGAACTCCAAGCAAGTCAGGGAACAGAGCAGGGAAGACGTCCGAGAGCCGGATTAAAAGTGAAAAATCCGGTTTCGTATCTTTTGCTTACAAAAATAAGCGCTGAAAACAGAAAAAAATCTATGTGTTTACCCGTATTTCACCGTGATTTCCCAGTTTTGAAAGCATTCAAAAGCGGCATGTCTGACGCCTGAAAACAGTGACAAAACCAGTAAGAAAAGCACCCAAAATCCAGTTTTTTTAAAAAATTCATCGAATTATTCAGTTTTCTTCCCAAAAGGCTTGACGACCTCTTAAAACATGTCCATAATTCGATTTTCGCTTCGGGTGGGATGTCCGAGTGGTTAAAGGAGGCAGACTGTAAATCTGTTGGCCCTGCGCCTACGTTGGTTCGAATCCAACTCCCACCACCAGCACTTTTCTAGAGTCAGCCAGCAAGGCGACTTTAGGAGAGGGTGAAGAAAAGTCTGCGGGTGTAGCTCAATGGTAGAGCAGAAGCCTTCCAAGCTTAAGACGAGGGTTCGATCCCCTTCACCCGCTCCAGGTAAAAATCTTTAGCCACTCTCGGCTGAAGTTGAATGCCCATGTGGCTCAGTGGTAGAGCACTCCCTTGGTAAGGGAGAGGTCACGCGTTCGATCCGCGTCATGGGCACCACATCTCTCTTCTCTATATCGTTCTATCCCTTCAGGAGTCTGCCATGGCTAAAGGC
>NZ_AVOG02000033.1:0-718 GCF_000465875.3 Alcaligenes sp. EGD-AK7
CTCGTCGTGCAGCTCCATCGCGCGGCGAACGGAGTGCCGGGCGAAGCGAACACTTGACGTTGCACCTTCGAAAACAGCCTCTGCGAGGGAGTGCGGGAGAGCTTTCCCTCCCGCGCTCCTGACGCCTCGCGGGCGAGAGCGGGTTGTAGGGCAGCGCCCTACGGTCTTGCGGGTTTCGATTTGCGTAACGCGTTACGGAAAACGCGCCGGAGGGGTGGGGGTGCTGTAACACCCCCAATTCATAGTGGACTTCTGCTATTGGGCAGGTATTACCAGTCTTTCTCTCGCAACCCCTGCGTGCATTCCTGAACGTCTTTGTCTATGACATTTCCGGGCTTCATGCAGTCTTTGGTGCTGCGGACAATGCTTGTGTTCCCTAGGCCTTTTGGTGCGCTGTTCTGTTGCTGTAGCGCCCTTCGTGCTCCGTCCGCCATCACTCCGCTCCCTGTTCCAGCCATGAATTCCAGGGCTGTTTGTGATGCTTTTCGCTGATATGCCTTTGCGGCCGGCTGCATGGCTTCTGCTGCTTGCGTTGCTATGGGTTTCCCTTCTGCCGCCACTGTTCCTGCGCTGATGAGCAGAGCTATTGCGAGCGTTAGTTGCCGCATTTTCCTTGCCTCTCCTGTGCCTATTCGGGGTCTATGACGACTTCGCCCGACGGGCTTAGCTTTGCGTAACTCATTGACTTTAAAAGTATTTCATGCAGCAGCTTTGAGTC
>NZ_AVOG02000032.1:0-744 GCF_000465875.3 Alcaligenes sp. EGD-AK7
TACGCAGTCACCTAACAAAGTAGGCTCCCACTGCTTGTACGCATACGGTTTCAGGTTCTATTTCACTCCCCTCTCCGGGGTTCTTTTCGCCTTTCCCTCACGGTACTGGTTCACTATCGGTCAGTCAGTAGTATTTAGCCTTGGAGGATGGTCCCCCCATATTCAGACAAAGTTTCTCGTGCTCCGTCCTACTCGATTTCACTTCTAAGACCTTTTCGCGTACAGGGCTATCACCCACTATGGCCGCACTTTCCAGAGCGTTCCGCTAAAATCAAAGAAGCTTAAGGGCTAGTCCCCGTTCGCTCGCCACTACTAAGGGAATCTCGGTTGATTTCTTTTCCTCAGGGTACTTAGATGTTTCAGTTCCCCTGGTTCGCCTCACACACCTATGTATTCAGTGTGTGATAACCATCTTATGATGGCTGGGTTCCCCCATTCAGACATCTCCGGATCAAAGTCTGTTTGCCGACTCCCCGAAGCTTTTCGCAGGCTACCACGTCTTTCATCGCCTCTGACTGCCAAGGCATCCACCGTATGCGCTTCTTCACTTGACCATATAACCCCAAGCAATCTGGTTACTGTCTATAACGTGAAGACGACATTCGCCGAAAATTTGCATAGAGAACACGCAAATTTTACCTTGACGCGACATGCTGCCAGTGAAAGCAACACATCGGTCTACTTCTATCACATACCCAAATTTTTAAAGAACAGTTCTGGCGCAAAGTCCAGAAATCAATGTTC
>NZ_AVOG02000031.1:0-745 GCF_000465875.3 Alcaligenes sp. EGD-AK7
ATGGGCGTGCCGTATTTTCAGATCCGGCGCGACCTGGAGCGTTGGGGCGTTGTGGTGTTTTCCAGCAATTACGCGCTGTACGGCGACATGAGCGAGCGCGTCATGACGGTCATCGAGAGCCTGGTGCCTGCGGTTGAGGTGTACTCAATCGACGAGTCGTTTGCCGACCTTACCGGTGTGCCAGACGTCGAAGTGCTCGGCAGGCGGATCCGCGCTGAGGTACTGCGCAGCACAGGTATCCCGGTCGGGGTGGGCATTGGGGGGACCAAGACGCTCGCCAAGTTGGCGAACCATTCAGCGAAGCGCTGGCAGAAGCAGACGGGTGGGGTAGTGGACCTTCTCGACCCGGTGCGGCGCGACAAGGTGCTGCGCGTGACTGACGTCGGCGATGTATGGGGTGTCGGTCGCCGGATGACCGAGCACCTGAACAGGTTGGGCATACGTACTGCTTGGGATCTAGCTAGCGCGGATGCCTGGACCCTGCGCAAAAAATTCAGCGTGGTCATCGAGAAAACCGCACGCGAACTGCGCGGGACGCCGTGCCTCGATCTGGAGGAGGTCGCGTCACCCAAACAGGAGATCTGCTGCTCGCGGATGTTCGGCAAGCGCCTGCGCGAGCTTGAGCCAATCAAGGACGCAGTGGCGGCATATGCCGCTCGGGCCAGCGAGAAGCTGAGGGCACAGCAGTCCATGTGCAAGCGCGTCCGAATCAGCATCCGTACCGGCATGTTTAATCCCGACGAGC
>NZ_AVOG02000030.1:0-751 GCF_000465875.3 Alcaligenes sp. EGD-AK7
CAGCACCTTTACGTCGAAGGCAATACCTGGACGTTGGGCCTGGAACGCGTGTATTACGCGGGGCAGGAATTCCGGAGCCAGCGCCTGGCTGGCTGCCAATGTCACACGGCCGCGTTTCATGCCGCTGAGATCCTGGATCTGTGACTGGACTTGTTCCAGATCGGCATTGCGGCGACGAGCGTAGGCAACGAACAGTTCGCCTGCCGCAGTCAGGCGTACACCACGCGGCAGACGCTCGAAAATCGGCGTACCTAACTCGTATTCCAGATCCTGGACGCGGCGATTTACCGCTGATGCGGCGACGTGCAGCTGTTCTGCGGCCGCCCGAATGGAGCCGCAGCGAGCCACGGCATCGATGTAATGAAGAAAGCGTAAATGTTGCATAGGTGGTCGAAGTAAAAAGGATGGAATAGAGATGGCCTGTATCGCTGACGGCCGCTGTGCCCGCATGCGAGTCAAAGCAAGATCGGTGCCGGATCGGCACCAGTTAGGTCGGAAAAAGGCGGCAGTCAAGTGCGCAGGGCGGCGTTAAGCTTGAACGAAATGTTCTGCCTGGGCGCAGTTGCGCCAGGCCGTGTAGTGACGTCGCTCGGTGCATGTACAGGGAACAGCCATCCGTCCTATTAACCTTTTTGAGAATTGCCAGATCATGTATCACATCGACGTTTTCCGAATCCCTTGCCACAGCCCTGGTGATACATCGGGTCTCGAGGATTTGATTGAAACAGGCCGCGTTGCCCCCGCCGACATC
>NZ_AVOG02000029.1:0-761 GCF_000465875.3 Alcaligenes sp. EGD-AK7
GTCCAACGCCAGTTCCATGCCGACCGCCCGAACCAGTTGTGGGTGTCGGACTTCACCTATGTATCGACCTGGCAGGGCTGGCTGTACGTGGCGTTCGTGATCGACGTCTTTGCACGGCGGATCGTCGGCTGGCGAGTCAGTACCAGCATGAAGACAGACTTCGTACTGGATGCCCTAGAGCAAGCCTTGTATGCCCGTCAGCCGCATTGCTCGGGTGGTCTGATCCATCACAGCGACCGTGGAAGCCAGTACGTCTCGATCCGCTATACCGAACGGCTGGCAGAGGCCGGCATTGAGCCTTCGGTTGGCAGCAAGGGAGACAGCTACGACAACGCCTTGGCCGAAACCATCAACGGGTTGTACAAGGCCGAGCTGATTTACCGTCAGTCATGGAAGAGCCGCGAAGCCGTCGAAATGGCGACTTTGAAATGGGTGCACTGGTACAACCACCAACGCCTGCTGAGCTCAATCGGATATATCCCGCCTGCGGAGGCTGAGGCAAACTTCCACCAGCAACAAGCAGGTCAGGACATGGCGGCCTGACTTAAACGAAACGGCCTCCACAAAACCCGGGGCGATTCAATATCTATTTAGCGGCTAACAAGCAACTGAAACGACTGGCTGCGTTAAATGCCGAGCTGTCTATCCTGCTCAGCCCCGGCACACCGGCCATGCAAGCGGTGTGGATTCTGCTGGGCAAAACGCGCTACCCGGCGAAGTTCTACCAGTCCTCACTTGAGCAAGGCGTGCAGCAGGTTGAG
>NZ_AVOG02000028.1:0-773 GCF_000465875.3 Alcaligenes sp. EGD-AK7
GTCCACTTGCGAAAGGCCTTGTAGAACGAGCTGACATCGGCAAACCCCAGTCGCTCGGCAATCTCGCCATAGCTGACGCTGGCGTCGGCCAGCCACTCGGTGGCCATTTCCTGACGCAGGCCGTCCTTGATGGCCTGGTAAGGCTGCCCCGCTTCTGCCAGACGGCGACGCAGCGTCGAGGCCGACATGCACAGTGCCTGCGCCAGTGTCTCGCTGTCCGGCCAGCGCTCGGCGGGGAGGCTTCGCAGGTGCTGCTTGATGCGACTGGCCAGGCTGGAATGGTCCCGGTAGCGCACCAGAATGTTGGCCGGCGCCTCGGCAAGGAAACTGCGCAGTTCCGCCTCGCTGCGACGGATCGGCAGATCGAGCACCTCGGCAGCGAAGATGATGCGCGTCGAAGGACGCGCGAAGCGCAGGTTATCGGAGAACATGACCCGGTAGTCGTCGGTGTACTCCGGCTCGGCGCAGCGCAACTCCACCGCCAGCAAGGGAATGCGCCGCCCCACGAGCCAACAGGCCAGCCCGTGCAGCAGCATCCAGTAGGTGAAGTAGCAGAACGCCCGGGCCGGCTCGGCGTTGCGCTCGCGCAACACCACTTCGGCAAGACTCTGGCTACGGATCAGCTTGCCGCGCAGGTTTTCCAGACCCAGGCCGAGAAATTCCAGCGCATGCACCAGAGCCTTCTCCAGCGTCGGCTGCTGCATGCAACTGCGGCTGAGAAAGACGAAGCTGCCCGAGCGCAGGCGTCGCGGGTCCATGCCGAAGAATTCGTC
>NZ_AVOG02000027.1:0-771 GCF_000465875.3 Alcaligenes sp. EGD-AK7
GGCGGCCAGGGCCACTGCCAGTCGGGTCGAGCGGATTGCAGGCCGGTTGGAGTGTCTGGTCATCGCTAAACACCTATCTTCAAGCAAAAAAAATGTCCGCTGACGCTCGCAAGGTCAGTGTCGGGCAGATACGAAAAAAAATGGGGCGGCGTTCGGCATGGCGACGGGGTTGACCCCGCCGCCGTGCGAATCACTTACTTATTGGTGCTGGCGTATTCGTACTGGTAGTAGCCGTACTCGCCATAGGTGGATGCCTTGCGGACCACGGCGTTGAAGATCACGCCCTTGACCAGCAGGCCGTTCTGCTCGAGACGACGCTTGGCCGCTTCGATTTCCTTCAGACCGTTCAGGCCGTAGCGGGTGACCATCAGCGTGGTACCTGCCTGGCTGCCGACCAGCGCGGCGTCGGTGACCGCCAGGATCGGCGGGGTATCGAAGATCACCAGGTCGTACATGTGGCTGATCTCCTTGACGAAGCGCGAGAAGTTCTCGTGCATCAGCAGTTCCGACGGGTTCGGCGGCAACTGGCCATGGGTGATCACGTGCAGGTTGTTCAGCTGGGTCTTCTGGATGGCATCGAACAGGGTGATGCGACCGGAGAGGATATCGGACAGACCCTTGTCGCCATCGCAACGCATGACCTTGTGCAGGTAACCCTTGCGCATGTCGGCGTCGATCAGCAGTACACGCTTGCCGGACTGAGCGACAACGGCGGCCAGGTTGGTGGTGACGAAGGACTTGCCGACTGCCGGGCTCGGACCGGTGATCATC
>NZ_AVOG02000026.1:0-786 GCF_000465875.3 Alcaligenes sp. EGD-AK7
CCGGCCCGCCGCTGGTGAAGGCTGCCACCGGCGAAGTGGTAACCGCTGAGGAACTGGGCGGCGCCGACGTGCACTGCAAGACCTCGGGCGTCGCCGACCACTACGCCGAGAACGACGAGCACGCGCTTTCCATCGCCCGCCGCTGCGTGGCCAACCTCAACTGGCGCAAGCTCGGCCAGCTGCAGACCCGCGAACCGCGCGCACCGCTGTATGCCGCCGACGAGCTGTACGGCGTGATCCCGGCACAGGCCAAGCAGCCTTATGACGTGCGCGAAGTGATCGCACGGCTGGTGGACGGCAGCGAGTTCGATGAATTCAAGGCGCTATTCGGCACCACCCTGGTCTGCGGCTTCGCCCACCTGCACGGCTACCCGATCGCCATCCTCGCCAACAACGGCATCCTCTTCGCCGAGGCGGCGCAGAAAGGCGCGCACTTCATCGAACTGGCCTGCCAGCGCGGCATTCCGCTGCTGTTCCTGCAGAACATCACCGGTTTCATGGTCGGGCAGAAATACGAGGCCGGCGGCATCGCCAAGCACGGCGCCAAGCTGGTCACTGCGGTGGCCTGCGCCCAGGTGCCGAAGTTCACCGTGCTCATCGGCGGCAGCTTCGGTGCCGGCAACTACGGCATGTGCGGCCGCGCCTACGACCCGCGCTTCCTATGGATGTGGCCCAACGCGCGCATCGCCGTGATGGGTGGCGAACAGGCCGCCGGGGTGCTCGCCCAGGTTAAGCAGGAGCAGAGCGAGCGCGCCGGCAAGAGCCTCGGCGACGATGAGGTGGCGG
>NZ_AVOG02000025.1:0-791 GCF_000465875.3 Alcaligenes sp. EGD-AK7
CCAGACCACCCCCGCGCCAGTGCTAGCTTTGCGTACCGTCACTTATTGCACTGAAAACGAGGAGACCCCGCCATGGCCAAAATGCGCAAGGTCACCACCGTTCGCGGCTACGGTGCCTTTGTCGGCGCCAACCACCTCGAAGTGGAAGAAACCACCGGCACGGGCCAGGAGAAGACGGGCACCAAGAAGGTCATCGCCTTCAAGCGCGCCATCATCGCCGCTGGCAGCCAGGCCGTGCGCCTGCCGTTCATGCCCAACGACCCGCGCGTGGTCGATTCCACCGGCGCGCTGGCGCTCAGCGGCGTGCCCAAACGCATGCTCATCCTGGGCGGCGGCATCATCGGCCTGGAAATGGGCACGGTGTACAGCACCCTGGGCGCACGCCTGGATGTGGTGGAAATGATGGACGGCCTGATGCAGGGCGCCGACCGCGACCTGGTCAAGATCTGGCAGAAGATGAACGCCAAGCGCTTCGACAACATCATGTTGAAGACGAAAACCGTGGGTGCCGAGGCCACACCTGAAGGCATCAAGGTCACATTCGCGCCAGCGGAAGAGGGCGGCACCACCCCCGAACCCCAGGTGTACGACCTGGTGCTGCAGGCCGTGGGCCGCACGCCCAACGGCAAGAAGATTGCCGCTGAAAAGGCCGGCGTGTCTGTGACGGACCGCGGTTTCATCAACGTCGACATCCAGATGCGCACCAACGTGCCGCACATCTTCGCCATCGGCGACATCGTCGGGCAGCCCATGCTGGCGCACAAGGCGGTGCATGAGGCACACGTGGCGGC
>NZ_AVOG02000024.1:0-822 GCF_000465875.3 Alcaligenes sp. EGD-AK7
GAGGAATAAGAGCTTGACGATGACCTACTTTCACAGACGTCCGTCCACTATCATCGGCGCAAAGGCGTTTCACAGTCCTGTTCGGGATGGGAAGGTGTGGGACCACCTTGCTATGGTCGTCAAGCGTAACTGGTTGCCGAGTCGTCTTTTTAAGGGACGCCCCAGCCAATTGGAAGAAGCACACCGCTAGCGATCAGTACGGATCAGCTAGCAGCGGTTACGAAGGTGTCAAGCGCGGGTTGCGCTGCACTTCAATATTACGTTCTGTGGTCAACAACTTAACTCACTACAACCTCAAGGGTTATAGGATCAAGCCACACGGGCAATTAGTACTGGTTAGCTACATGCATTACTGCACTTCCACACCCAGCCTATCAACGTCCTGGTCTCGGACGACCCTACAGGGGGGTCAAGCCCCCGGGATACCTAATCTTCAGACGAGTTTCCCGCTTAGATGCCTTCAGCGGTTATCTCTTCCGTACGTAGCTACTCGGCAATGCCATTGGCATGACAACCGATACACCAGTGGTACGTCCACTCCGGTCCTCTCGTACTAGGAGCAGGCTCCGTCAAGTATCCAACGCCCACGGCAGATAGGGACCAAACTGTCTCACGACGTTTTAAACCCAGCTCACGTACCTCTTTAAATGGCGAACAGCCATACCCTTGGGACCGGCTACAGCCCCAGGATGAGATGAGCCGACATCGAGGTGCCAAACACCGCCGTCGATATGAACTCTTGGGCGGTATCAGCCTGTTATCCCCAGAGTACCTTTTATCCGTTGAGCGATGGCCCTTCCATACAGAACCACCGGATCACTA
>NZ_AVOG02000023.1:0-436035 GCF_000465875.3 Alcaligenes sp. EGD-AK7
CCACCTATCGTCACCAGCTCTCCATGGGCAAGGTATTCGACAAGGATCTGAGCTTCGGCCCCGTAAAAGATGTGGCCATCACAGCGGGCTTTGACCTGAACACCAAAAACACCGCCTTTGCACCGCGCAAACGCCTGC
The DNA here is from genome assembly GCF_000465875.3 of Alcaligenes sp. EGD-AK7. Taxonomy (NCBI): domain Bacteria; kingdom Pseudomonadati; phylum Pseudomonadota; class Betaproteobacteria; order Burkholderiales; family Alcaligenaceae; genus Alcaligenes; species Alcaligenes sp. EGD-AK7. Next base: position 139 of record NZ_AVOG02000023.1, read on the forward strand.
TGGTACTGGGCCCAACCTTCAAATTCGATGTACCCCGAGGCTTTGTGGACCTGAGCCTGATGGTGGGTAAGGAGTGGAACCACTGCGGTCTGGGTGCTCCCGCCTGCCCGGACAGCCGCCGCTCTTTCGACACCCAGTTTTTAGCCAGCCTGAACTGGAATCTGCCCTTTGATGTGGGTTCAGTGCCTTTGAAGTTCCAGGGCTTTGCCAACTACGCCGGCCCCAAAGGTGATGACTACGCGGGCATCAGCACCAAGTCTGAAGTATTGGTCCGTACATCCCTGATGGCCGACGTGGGTAAAGTGGCCTTCGACAAGAAGAACACCTTGTGGGTGGGGATTGGCTACGAGTACTGGTACAACAAGTTCGGTAACCGCTACAAGGCAGACGGCAGCCTGAAACCCGGTATCAAAACCAGCGCTCCAACCGTACAGCTGGAATGGCATTTCTAAGTCGTACGCAGCAAAAAAACCGCTTTTCGAAGCGGTTTTTTCATTCCAAAGCGTAAAAATCCTAGAACTGCACCTCACCGTCCCAGTAACCCGGCGTGTTGTAGATGGCACGCAAATAATCAATAAAGCGCCGCACTTTGGCCGGCAGATAGCGCTGCTGCTGATACACCGCCTGAATGTCATAACTGGGAATCTCGAACTCGTTCAGCACCGTCACCAGCTCGCCCCGCTTGAGCTCTGGCTGAATTTCCCAGGTGGAGCGCCAACCTATCCCCCAGCCCTGCTTGACCCAGTTAAAAAGCAATTCACCGTCATTGCAATCCAGATCACCATCAACCCGTACCGCCAAAGGACGACCATCCCGCAAGAAGGTCCAGCCGCGTTGCTGCCCACCCTGCAAGTTGAAGGCCAGACAGTTATGACGGGCCAGATCTTCCGGTACGCGCGGCACCCCGTGACGCTCGAAATACTCGGGCGTACCACACACCACACGGCGGTTCGGATACAGACGTACCGCCACATAGTTGGGGTCAGTGACCTCGCCAATACGCAAGGCCATGTCATAACCTTCGCGCACCAGATCCACCACGCTGTCGGTGAAGTTGAAAGATAGTTTCAGCTCGGGGTAACGCTTCTTGAAGGACAAGGCATGCGGTGCCACATGACGGCGCCCAAAGGCAGCCGGAGCCGATACCACCAAGTGCCCGCGCACCACTCTACGCTGGGCGCTGATGCTGGCTTCGGCTTCTTCAAAATCCTTCAGAATTTGTTTGCACTGCTCCAGAAACTGCTCGCCCAGATCAGTCAAAGTCAGCCCGCGCGTGGACCGGTGCATCAAACGCACCCCCAGTCTCTGCTCCAAGGCATCCAGGCGCCTACCCATCACCACCGGGGTAACGCCTTCGATCACGGAAGCAGCCGCAAAACTGCCTTTTTCAGCGACCAGCGCAAAACTTCGAATTTCGGTATAACGGCTCATTCAATACTCCAAGTATCGATAGAAACAATCGTACCACCATTTCTAGGCAGGGCTATCACTCCTTATTATCGAGTTGTGAATTTCGTCAAACGATGATCTAGGAGATATCAATGGCTCGAATGAGAGCAGTGGACGCCGCCGCCGCGATTTTACGTAAAGAAGGCGTGAGCACCGTATTTGGCGTGCCTGGCGCCGCAATCAACCCCTTCTACTCCGCACTGCGCAAGGAAGGTGGCTTTGATCACATTCTCGCCCGCCACGTGGAAGGCGCTTCCCACATGGCCGAAGGTTTTACCCGTGCCAATCCCGGCAATATCGGCGTATGTATCGGTACTTCCGGCCCCGCTGGCACAGACATGATCACCGGCCTGTACTCCGCATCGGCTGACTCGATCCCAATTCTGTGCATTACCGGCCAGGCCCCTCGTGCCCGCCTGTACAAGGAAGACTTCCAGGCTGTGGACATTGAATCCATTGCCAAGCCCGTGACCAAGTGGGCCGTCACCGTGCGCGAACCCGATCTGATCCCGCGCGTGTTCCAGCAGGCTTTCCACATCATGCGCTCTGGCCGTCCTGGTCCTGTGCTGATCGATATGCCTATCGACGTGCAGATGGCCGAGATCGAATTTGATCTGGATACCTACTCCCCGCTGGAAGCCTACAAGCCTGCTGCCACCCGTGCCCAGGCTGAAAAAGCCATCGAACTGCTGAACGCTTCCGAGCGTCCGCTGATCGTATCCGGTGGCGGCGTCATCAACGCCAACGCATCCGAGCTGCTGCAGGAATTTGCCGAGCTGGTCAACGTACCCGTTATCCCGACTCTGATGGGCTGGGGTACTGTGGCCGACGATCACCCATTGATGGCTGGCATGGTTGGCCTGCAAACCTCGCACCGCTACGGCAACCAGACCTTGCTGGCATCGGACTTTGTATTCGGTATCGGTAACCGCTGGGCCAACCGCCACACCGGTTCCGTAGACGTCTACACCGAAGGCCGCAAGTTCGTGCACGTGGACATCGAGCCTACACAGATCGGCCGCGTATTTGGCCCTGATCTGGGCATTGCCTCGGACGCTGGCGCTGCATTGAAACTGTTCATTGAAGTCGCCAAGGAATACAAGGCTGCTGGCAAGCTGCGCGACCGCGCCGCCTGGGTAGCCGACTGCCAGAAGCGCAAGGCCACCTTGCAGCGCAAGACCAATTTCGACAACGTACCCCTGAAGCCTCAGCGCGTTTACGAAGAAATGAACCGCGCCTTTGGTCCTTCGACCACCTACGTCAGCACCATTGGTCTGTCGCAGATTGCTGCCGCCCAGTTCCTGCACGTGTACAAACCACGTCACTGGATCAACTGCGGTCAGGCAGGCCCATTGGGCTGGACCATTCCCGCCGCCCTGGGTGTGGTCGCCGCTGACCCAGGTCGTGAAGTGGTGGCCATTTCGGGCGACTACGACTTCCAGTTCATGATTGAAGAACTGGCCGTGGGCGCGCAGTTCAAGCTGCCTTACATCCATATTCTGGTCAACAACGCCTACCTGGGTCTGATCCGTCAGGCACAGCGTGGCTTCGAGATGGACTATTGTGTACAGCTGGCCTTTGACAACATCAACGCCCCTGAAACCGAAGGTTATGGTGTGGATCACATCACCGTGGTGGAAGGTCTGGGTTGCAAGGCCATCCGCGTACACAAACCCGAAGACATCCAGCCTGCCATTGAACAGGCTCGCGCATGGATGAAAGAGTTCAGCGTGCCGGTTGTGATCGAACTGATCCTGGAGCGCGTCACCAACATTGCCATGGGTACCGAACTGCACAATGTGACGGAATTCGAGTCCCTGGCCGAAGCGGGTATTGACGCCCCCACCGCCATCTCGCTGATGGACTGATTGCTGATTTAAAAAACGGAGTAGCACTATGCCAAAATTTGCCGCCAACCTGACCATGCTGTTTAACGAGCACGACTTCCTGGATCGCTTCCAGGCAGCGGCCGAAGCTGGTTTCAAGGGAGTGGAGTACCTGTTCCCCTACGCCTACGACAAACAGCAGCTGGCTGACAAACTGCAACAACACGGTTTGACCCAAGTGTTGCACAACCTGCCTGCGGGCGACTGGGACAGCGGCGAGCGCGGCATTGCAATCCTGCCCGAGCGCGTGGGTGAATTCCAGGACGGCGTAGGCCATGCCATTGAATACGCCACCGCGCTGGGCTGCAAGCAAGTCAACTGCCTGGCTGGCAAGCTGGCCGAAGGTGCAGACCGCGAACTGGCTCACAAGACCTTGGTCAGCAATCTGCAGTTTGCTGCCGCCAAGTTGAAAGACGCCGGCCTGCGCCTGCTGGTTGAACCCATCAATACCTTCGACATTCCCGGTTTCTACCTGAACCGTACCGAACAGGCCGCGGCGCTGTTGCAGGACGTGGGTTCGGACAATCTGTTCATCCAGTACGACGTCTACCACGCCCAGCGCATGGAAGGCGAGCTGGCTGCCACCATGAAAAAGCACCTGGACAAGATTGCACACATCCAGATCGCGGATAACCCAGGCCGCAACGAACCGGGCACAGGCGAGATCAACTACGCCTGGCTGTTCAAGTACATCGACAGCATTGGCTACCAGGGCTGGATCGGCGGCGAGTACAAGCCCGCCGGCGTGACCAAGGATGGCCTGGGCTGGATGACTGAACTGACTGAAGTCACTGCCTGATCGTCGAATACCTGCAGATAATTATTAGGAGATTACACAATGGCTAAAATCGGTTTTATTGGTTTGGGCATCATGGGCGCACCCATGGCCGTCAACCTGATCAAAGGTGGTCATGAGCTGTTTGCCTACACCCGTGGCGACTTCCCCAAAAGCGTGAAAGAAGCCGGCGCAACCGTTTGCGCCAACGGCACCGAAGTGACCCGTCAGGCTGACATCATCATCACGATGGTGCCCGACACCCCGCACGTGGAAGATGCGCTGTTTGGCGAAGACGGCATTGCCGCCGGTCTGACCGCTGGCAAGATCGTGGTGGACATGAGCTCCATCTCCCCCGTGGCCACGAAAGACTTTGCCGAGCGCATCGTCAAGCTGGGCTGCGAATACCTGGACGCTCCTGTGTCCGGTGGCGAAGTCGGTGCCAAGGCTGGCTCGCTGACCATCATGGTCGGCGGCAAGCAAGAAGCCTTCGACAAGGTCAAGCCCCTGTTTGAACTGATGGGCAAGAACATCACTCTGGTCGGCGGCTACGGCGACGGCCAGATCACCAAAGTGGCCAACCAGATCATCGTGGCCTTGACCATTGAAGCCGTGGGCGAAGCCCTGTTGCTGGCCTCCAAGGCCGGTGCCGATGCGGGCAAGGTTCGTGAAGCGCTGATGGGCGGTTTCGCAAACTCCCGTATTCTGGAAGTTCACGGTGAGCGTATGGTCAAGCGCACGTTTGATCCAGGCTTCCGCATCGAACTGCACCAGAAAGACTTGAACCTGGCCCTGACCACGGCGCGCCAGCTGGGTGTAGCACTGCCCAACACCGCAACGGCCCAGGAGCTGTTCAATACCTGCGCCGCCCACGGTGGCGCCGCACAAGACCACTCCGCCATGGTCCGCGCTCTGGAAATCATGGCCAACTACGAGATTGGTCAATAAGATCGGTTCAAGGATGCTCCCGTCCGGACTGATTTTTTCCAGATATCAAGCCAGTACGACCGGGACATCCAGCAAGCGGGCTGCGGCCCGCTTTTTTTTACCGCCAAGCCCCCCAGACAGCACAATCTTTCTCGAAGGCTGCCAGTCAAAGCGGGGAGGTGAAGGCGTGTTGTAGCGCAGTAAGATGGTTTGTTGCCGTCACTCTGCATTAGGATTGACCCATGAAGATCGAGCCACAAGACTTACTCAGCAAAATGTTTCAAGCTGCCGTCAACGCGGCTCAGCCTGAACATTGCATCCCGCCTTATCTGCCCGATGCTCCCAAAGGCCGCACCATTGTGATCGGTGCTGGCAAAGCATCGGCAGCGATGGCCCAGGCACTGGAGCGTCACTGGGACAAAGGCCCCATCAGCGGTGTTGTCGTCACCCGCTATGGCTACGGCGTGCCTTGTGATCACATCAAGATTCTGGAGGCCTCTCACCCGGTCCCCGATCAAGCCGGTGAAGACGCGGCCCGCGAAATTTTGCGCACGGTCAGCGATCTGAACGAAGACGATCTGGTTATTTGCCTGATTTCCGGTGGCGGCTCGTCTCTGCTGCCTCTTGCCGGAGAAGGCATCACCCTGGCGGACAAGCAAGCTATCAACAAAGCGCTGCTCAAATCGGGCGCTTCAATTGGTGAGATGAACACGGTACGCCGCCACTTGTCTGCCATCAAAGGTGGCCGTCTGGCAGCGGCTTGTGCCCCCGCCCGCGTCCTGAACCTGCTGATTTCCGATGTTCCCGGCGACAAGCCCATGGACATCGCTTCTGGCCCCACGGTGGCAGATCCCACCACGTGCGAGCAAGCGCTGGAAATCATTACCCGCTACGGCATCGAGATTCCAGCCGCAGCCCGTGCCCTGCTGGAGAGCGGCGATGGCGAAACCATCAAGCCTGACGATCCACGCCTGGCTCATGTCACCACCCATGTGGTTGCTACACCCCAATTGGCCCTGCTGGCTGCAGCTCGTGTCGCTGAAGCCCGTGGCGTGCGTCCCGTCTTGCTGGGCGACAGCATTGAAGGCGAAGCGCGCGATGTAGGCAAAGTCATGGCTGGTATTGCCCTGAGCGTTTCCCAGCATGGCCAGCCTGCCCAGGCCCCCTGCGTGCTGCTCTCGGGCGGAGAAACCACCGTGACCTTGCGCGGCCAGGGCCGTGGCGGTCGCAATGTGGAATTTCTGTTGTCCACCGCCATTGCCTTGAACGGGGCACCCGGTATCTACGGTTTGGCCGGCGATACCGACGGTGTGGACGGCCAGGAAGAAATTGCCGGAGCCTTCTGCGGTCCGGACACTTTGGAGCGTGCCTGGCAACAAGGTATACGCCCAAGGGCCAGTCTGGACAATAATGATGGTCATGGCTTCTTTGAAGCCTTGGATGACGCTTTGGTTACGGGCCCTACCCTGACCAACGTCAACGATTTCCGTGCAATTCTGGTTTTAACCCCTAGCGATTAACGCTTTTCTTAAAGGACTGGACATGAGAGACACGAAAGTACTGACCCTGGCCGATGTTAAAAAAATTGCTGCTGCTGCCGAGCAAGAAGCGCTGAAGAACAACTGGGCTGTCAGCATCGCCATTTGCGATGCAGGCGGTCACGCGCTCTGGATGCAACGTATGGACGGCGCTCCCTTGATGAGCGCGCAGGTTGCTCCCGCCAAGGCACACACATGCGTGCTGGGCGGTGGCAAGCCCAGCAAGGTTTTTGAAGACATGGTCAACAATGGTCGCTTTGCCGCTCTGTCCATGCCCATCACGCCACTGGAAGGCGGCGAGCCGATTGTGGTGGACGGTCAAGTCATTGGTGCAGTCGGCGTGTCCGGCGTAAAGGCACCTGAAGACGCTCAGATCGCCCGCGCCGGTATCGCTGCTCTTTGAGCTATCGATCCCCCTAAGGACAACAACCCATGAAACGTCAACGTCATTCCCGCATTCTGGCTACCCTGGGTCCTGCCAGTTCTACGCCAGAACGCATTCGTGAACTGTTCGAGGCCGGCGCTGATGTGTTCCGCCTGAACTTCAGCCACGGCACACATGAAGACCATGCCGCGCGCTATCACACCATTCGTCAGATTGAAAAGGAAACCGGTCGCAGTATCGGTATTCTGATGGACCTGCAAGGGCCCAAGCTGCGCGTTGGCAAAATGCAAGATGGCCGCGTGACATTGGAAACCGGCCAGAAATTCCGCCTGGACCTGGACCCCGCCGAAGGGACCAGCCAGCGTGCCTACCTGCCTCACCCCGAAATCTTCGCTGCACTGGAAGATGGGACAGACCTGCTGCTCGATGACGGCAAGCTGCGTCTGCGTGTGGACAGCTTTGGTCCGGATTTTGCAGAAACCACGGTCATGGTCGGCGGCCCGCTGTCCGACCGCAAGGGCGTGAACGTACCCGGCGTGGTACTGCCTATCTCGCCCTTGACCGAAAAAGACCTGATCGATCTGAAGTTTGGACTGGAATTGGGCGTGGATTGGGTTGCGCTGTCCTTTGTGCAACGTCCTGGCGACATCCGTGAAGCCCGCGAGCTGATCGGCGACAAGGCCTGGATCATGGCCAAGCTGGAAAAACCGCAAGCGCTGGAACACCTGGAAGAAATTGTCCAGCTGTGTGATGGCGTGATGGTGGCACGTGGCGACCTGGGCGTGGAAGTCCCACCCCAGCGCGTGCCTGTGTTGCAGCGTCAAATCGTGCGTACTGCCCGTGCGGCAGGCCGTCCGGTGGTTGTCGCTACACAGATGCTGGAATCCATGATTACCTCGCCGGTGCCTACACGTGCTGAAGCTTCCGACGTGGCTACCGCCATCTATTCCGGTGCCGATGCCGTCATGCTGTCCGCCGAATCGGCCTCCGGCCAGTTTCCACTGGAAGCGGTGTCCATCATGGACAGCATCATCAAGGAAATCGAAAACGATCCTAGCTGGCGCACCATTCTGGAAGCCAACCACAGCACCGCTGAAGCCAGCACCGCAGACGCGATCTGCTGCGCCCTGCGTCGCGTGGCCAGCATTCTGGAACCGGCAACGAACGTGGCCTACACCACGACTGGCTTTAGCGCCTTGCGTGCCAGCCGTGAACGGCCCATCGCCCCTATCCTGGCACTGACACCCCGTGTGGAAACCGCACGCCGTCTGGCCTTGGCCTGGGGTGTCCATGCCGTGCCTTGCGAGGACGTCAGCGATCTGGGCGAGATGATCGACCACGCTACCGATATGGCAGCGCAACATGAGTTCGCCCAGGCGGGCGACACCATCGTGATGATTGCCGGTGTTCCTTTTGGCACCAGCGGTCGCACCAACCTGCTGCATGTGGCCACGGTTCCACAGAAGTAAGTTCGCTCAACCTTGGCGATAAAAAAAGCCTTGTCCATCCACTATGATGGGCAAGGCTTTTCCTATTCAGACTGTGCAGTATTTTTTTTCATGTGAAGCCAAAACAGCGGCGGCGAGCCGCACGGGCATCAACAAGGCCAGAAGCCCCGTAAATGCTGGCCCTTCAAGACAGGACACTCACAAACAAAAGATACGGGCAAAAAAAACCCGAGATCTAGAGATCTCGGGCAAATCCACCAAAGGAGGAGGGTGGAGGAGACAATCGTGGCAAGTTGGGCTACCAGATAAAGTATCGAGCCAGAAAGCTAAGGGTTATTACGCTTGTGCTTTTGCTTATTTCCCGCTTTCTTTTCAACATCCAATAACTAAAGTCTACCCACAAAAATGGTGCAATGCAAGATAAATGCTGTGGAAAACCCTTAGATGCGTATCTTGTCGCATTAATGCATCAATTTCCTAACGCAAATATCAGTCCAGGTATCTAGTCGTTAACCCTAAGCCGCCAAACAAGCTCCAAACCCACAAACAAAAACGGGTCAGTAATTGACCCGTTATTGCTGCTTGCATCCCTGAAAGCTCAGCACTCACGAAGAAGTGACTAGGCCCAGAACCCCTTTTACAAGCGATACGCCGTTGTCGTCATGACTTTGGACATCATGCGCATCAAGGTTTTGACAGGTGGAGGCAAACCCACAGCCCCATGATTCTCGGCGGTACGACGATGCTCAATCTCGTCATCGCGCATTTTTTCTACGATCCGACGCGAGCGATTGTCTGTAGCAGGCAAGGACTCCAGATGGCTTTCCAGATGCTCTTCAACCTGGCGCTCTGTCTCGGCCATAAAACCAAGGTTATACGGCACCCCTGCCCGGCTGGCGAGCAAACCCAGCGCGAAGGAACCGGCATACCACAAGGGGTTGAACACGCTGGGGCGGCTATCGAGCTCGCGCAAACGGTCATCGCACCAGGACAGATGGTCCACCTCTTCCTGGGCAGCTTGCAGCAGTACCTCGGTAGCCTGGGGATCCTTGCACAGCATGGCCTGGCTGCGGTACAAGGCTTGGGCGCAAATCTCGCCCACATGGTTCACACGCATCAAGCCGGCAGCATGGCGGGCTTCGTCAGCCGTGATCTCGGACACTTCCTTGCCAGCGGGATTCGGGCGCGACGCGCGTGCCGAACGTCCCAATACTTCCAGGGCCCGATTCGTCTCGCTCAGAATCTGGTCAAAAAAGCTGTTGCGTCGGTACAGACGGGTATCGCTGTTGGAAACGGTATGGCTCATGAGGACACCTGCAAAACAAAATGGATGGGTATTATTGCCGCAAAAAGGCGATCACTGCCTTGCTCTCAGACAAGAGCCAAAGCAATGGCAGCACACAAGCCATGATAACCAGGCCTATGCCGGCAATCTCTTGGTCAGACTGTAGATAGAAATTACAGAGCCGAACCGGATTGTCGTAATACAGCAGACCAACAATAGCCATCATCCAACTGAAATTACCAAAGAAAAACAGACGAAACACCAGATGGGCGCGGCGCCAGGACTCCATGAACAACATGCCCATCAAGACCAGACCGATATATTTGGCAGTGGCCATGGGAGGCGATACCAGCACATCGTCCAGTGCTTTGGGAACCATCCAGTAAGCCGCCGCAAAGCTGACCATGATCAAACCGGGCAAACCATATTCATTCAGGGCGTAATACGGGCGCAGCAAGGACTGCATGGCAGCCGAACGGCCAACCCCCTGGTAGCGCAAGGCCAGTTGCAAGCTAATGCCCGACAGGACCAACAAGGGAATATGCACCAGCATATGCAGACTCATGGAGGCGGTCAGAGGGCGATCCCAGAAGGCTGCGGCAGCAAACAGCAAAGCTGCCACCAATGCCAGGGCACTACCAAAATAAGGACGTACTTTAGGGGATTCGACGACACGTTTTAAGGACATTACATCGCTCCCTTCTTGTCCAGATCCTCGAGGGCGCGCTTGGCATACGCCAGGGCCAACATAGGCTCACCGTAATCCACGATACGACCCAGGCGCGGCTCGGCACTGACAACGTGATAGGCTGCGTTGTGCTCGTACTCATCAAAAGGGGCGGGAATAACGACGATACCAAAATCATCCAGCACACGTTGACGCTGCTCGCCAGGCATCATGGTGACAAATTGCCAGACGTCCGGGTTGGCCTTCATGGTTTTGCTATAGCGGCGCAGGTGATCGGGTGAATCGGTGGGATCAAAACTGATGCTCAGCAAGCGGATACGGTCCTGCAGGCCCTCGTCCACAATCGCTTTTTGCAGTTGCTGATACTCCGAGCCCATCGCCAGACATAGCGTGACACAGCGGGTATAGATGAAATTGACGATGGTAATACGACCATCGTTTTGCAGCAGAGAGCTTAGCTGGGTACTGCCCCCGGCAGGGAGCAGTACTTCGACATCGGAGATCAAACGCGGCGAGGCGGCAACATCATTGCGACGGGCCGTCTCGGCTGTCAGGGCGGAGAACCCTTGCGTCAAATGGGCCAGTGCCCCAATACCCAGGGCGAAGACCAGGAGAATACTTATAAATAGTCTCATCGCTGGCCCATCATTTCAGTCTTACTCTTCCATGGGAGCCAGATCAGCGTCCCCATTCCAAGGATCGGTTTTATCAGCGGTTTTTTCACGTTCGGCTTTGACAAAGGCCACGTCCACAGGATCGGCGCTATTGCCACCCAATTCTGTACGCAGGTAATTAACAACGGCCGTCATTTCCTCGTCATTGAACTTCTCGCGGAACTCGGGCATCGCACCATTGTACTTATTACCCTTGACCGTGATCTCACCCGTAATACCGTGCAGCATGATCTGGACCAAAACTTCAGGCTTGCGCAGTACCCATTCGGAACCCACCAGCGGAGGGAACACGCCTGGAACACCGGCACCCGTTGCCTGGTGACAGGCGGCACATTGGGCTACGAACAGCTGCTGACCATCTACCGCGCCTTCTGGCAATTCGAAGTCGGCAACGATACGGTTGTCGCCCACGGTTGCGTCATGGCTCAGGTCACTGCTGAAAATATAGTAGATGCCCCACAGGAACAGACCTGCAATGATCAGCAGAACCACCCAAGGGATCGGTGCTGCGTTTTCTTCCGGATCGGAATGCTCACGCAGCTGTGCTTCATATTTACGATTGTCGCTCATTCTAATTCTCCGAGGCGCCCCGCCTTGCGGGGCGCGCTAGCTCAGCAATGCCTGTTTATTTGATAACGCTGGCTGGCGATACGGGATACGTACGATCCAGCGCCAACAGGTATTCAACCAGGTCCAGGGCCTCTTGCTTGGCCACAACCACCTTGCCTTCCGGTGCGAAATCACCTGGCAAGTTGACAACCTTGTCGCCTTCCTCTGCCTTGTCCTTGAGCTCGAACATGAAGGGGTAAGAAGGCATATTGCTGCCAGGGGTATAAGCACGAGGCTGATACAAGTGACCCAGGTGCCAGTCCACGCTAGGCTGACGAGCACCAATATTGAGCAGGTCAGGGCCGGTACGCATGGTGCCGAGCAGGTGAGGCGTGTCGTAGAAGTAGTCGCCTGCTACCGAGGCACGACCCCAGCCACGCTGGAAGTCAGGAGCCTGGTTCTGGCTACGTGGCTGCTGCGAGTGACAGTAGACACAGCCCATATCAATGTATTGCTGACGACCGCGCAGTTGCACTTCCGTGTAAGGCTTCAGGCCTGGAGAAGGCTCCACCCTTTTAACTTGCAGGTAAGGGACAACGACCAGAGCCGATGTGGCCAGGGCGAGCGTCACCATGGCGCCGCCCAATAGTTTGTATTCGCTTTCCATGACTAAATCATGCCTCCACTACATTGCGAGTTGCCGAGCGCTGGTGAAACAGGGCTGGACCAATACGACGGCTGCCATAGCGCAAAGCCATTGCCACAAAGTGGAAGGCAAACACAAGGTGACCCAGAGTCATCAAACCACCACCAATCGAGCGCGACTTCAGGTAAGGCATCGTGACAAACACCGATTCCATGAAGGCTTTGGCAGGATCAAGCATGGCCAGACCTTGCAGCCAACCGCCAATACTCAGACCAATAGCGTAGATGGAGAAACCAATCACAACCAGCCAGAAGTGCAGGGAGATCAGTTTGGGGTAAGGCCATTCCCAGGACATCACGCGTGGCATCACGTAGTAGATGGCACCGAACATCACGATGGTAAAGAAGCCGTACAAGCCGATATGGGCGTGGGCAACCGTGAAGTGCGTGAAGTGGGTAATCGTGTTGATGCTGCGCAGCGCTTCAAAAGAACCTTGAATGGAGCTGACGGTGTACATCATGCCGCCCAGCACGATAAAGCGCAGGGTAGGCGAGTGAATCAGGGTACGGAAGTGACCCTTCATGGTGTAGTGCTGGTTGATCGAGAAAGCCAGCACGGGGATGATCATCATCATGCTTTGGACGATGGACAGGGTAACCATCCACTGCGGCACAGGACCGCCAACCAGGTGGTGACCACCAACCTGACCGTAGAAAAATGCCAGACCCCAGAAACCCACCAGAGACAGGTTGTAGGAGCTGATAGGCTGACCGATGATCTTGGGCAGGAAGTAGTACACCGAAGCCAGAGCCATCGGGGTGTAGAACAGACCCAGCACGTTGTGGCCAAACCACCAGTTCATGGTTGCTTGTTCAACACCCACGTGCACGGCAGGCAGGTTGCCGACCAGGAACAGGATGGGGAACCAGAACAGGGCTGCGCCCATGTACCACACCGACACATACAGGTGGTGAGCACGACGGTTTTGCAAGGTGAAGACCAAAGGCAAGGCTGCCAGAGCACCACCGATAACCATCAGGATATCAACCTGCCAAGGCATTTCCAGCCATTCCATACCGTCGGTGATACCCATCGCGATACATGTCAGACCGATAGCCAGACCAATGTTCCACAAGATCCCGCCCGTGATGGCATAACGCGCACCGATCAGGGGAGTCTTGAGCAAACGAGGCAGCATCCACATGGCAACGCCGAACGCGGCCATTGGAGCCCAGCCGTAAGCCACACCGTTCAGGTGCAGCGTACGCATGCGACCAAAGGTCATCCAGGCGTGTTGCGTCAGAAATTCGGGATCGTGCAGCTTGATCGAGCTGATCAAGCCTGCCGTCGAGGCAAAGAGCAGCCAGAAGACCGAACAGGCCAGCAAAATGAAAGTGACCTTGGCGGAGGAGCGGTCGGCTTCCACGCGTTCTGCCAATTCAAGGCTCAGCGCCTGACGATCTTCAGCCGAAATTGCCTTGCGGCCCATCTCTTCTTGAAGTGCCTGACGTTGTTCAGGGGTGGCGGAGGGGTCATCTACCTGCCCGATTTCGCCTTTGGAGAAGATCTCTCGCGAAGCAGCGGGACTGTGGTCAAAGAAGTTACGGCGTAACGACCAGATGAAAACAAAGAGTCCTGTAACGGACAATATGAAAGCTAGTAGCAGTATTGAAACGGTATTCACAATGATCCAGGCCTGGTTAATGTGAAGCTGCCAAGCAGCTCGGCGGCACCTTGACGCGTCGCAGATCAAAAGAGCATGGACGCAAAAAATCTGCGACTGCCTAGGTCGCGAGAGCCGTCATGTTAAAACACCCGCTTGTGACGTCCGAATAAAGCCCCCATTGAAAGCAAGGTTTATTGAGACAGAACAAATACGAGCACGACATTTTTTGGTATACGGGCGACAGCCATTATAGGCGAGGGTAAACCCCTGTGACATATCTGTTTCAAAATGCCGTGTACCGCACAGCAGTTTATCCTAGGACAAACAACAAAACCAGTCTAAATCTTACAAAGAGCATGGTTCTGCTCTGATTTGTCCATATGGAATTTCTTATACGGGTGCCACATCCGCCACCATCAGATGCCCTGAGAAGTAACAAGGCTCACATCCGGGCTTCACATTTCAATTAGCAATAAAGCTGCAAAAATCCGCGTCAAATCACGCTAAACCTGGTTTCCATCCAGGCGCGACACAGCCCTCATCAAAAAGTACAATCACCGCTATCAATCTACTGACGAGTCTTGGCTCGCACTGCAAACAAAGGAATTCATATGGAATGCACAATCGACTGGGGCGGCAAAGACGGAATGTTGTTCGTTGCCCGTACAGGCAGTGGTCATGTGACGGCCATGGACGGTGCACCCGAAGGTGGCGGCAATAACCTGGCTCCACGCCCCATGGAAATGCTGCTGACCGGCGCCGGTGGCTGCGCAGCCTACGACGTGGTGCTGATCCTCAAGCGTGGTCGGCACGCCATTACCGGCTGCCAGGTCAAGCTGACCGCCGAACGCGCCGACACCGACCCCAAAGTCTTTACCAAGATTCACTTCACTTTTGTGGTCACTGGCAAGGATCTGCCCCAGGCCGCCGTTGAGCGTGCCGTACAACTGTCGCACGACAAGTACTGCTCCGCTTCGGCCATGCTGGGCAAAACAGCCGAGATCACCTATTCCGTCGACATTCAGCAAGCCTGAGGCCATCATGTCCCTGTATCCCTACGAAGACCTGCTGCGCCTGGTCTACACCCAAGGCACTCCCAAAGGGGACCGCACCGGCACCGGCACGAACTCGGTATTTGGTCACCAAATGCGCTTCGATCTGTCGCAGGGTTTCCCGCTGATCACCACCAAGAAACTGCATACCCGCAGCATCTTTATTGAGTTGCTGTGGTTTTTGCGTGGTGAGTCCAATGTGCGCTGGCTGCAAGAGCGCGGCGTATCCATCTGGGACGAATGGGCCGACAAGGACGGCAATCTGGGCCCGGTCTATGGTGTGCAATGGCGTTCCTGGCCCACTCCCGATGGCCGTCATATCGACCAGATCAGTCAGTTGGTGGAACAGATCCGCAAAAACCCCGACTCACGCCGCCTGATTGTTTCGGCCTGGAACGTAGCGGATGTGGGCCAGATGGCCCTGCCCCCATGCCACGCCCTGTTCCAGTTTTATGTGGCAGACGGCAAGCTGTCTTGCCAGCTCTACCAGCGCAGTGCCGATATTTTCCTGGGCGTGCCCTTCAATATCGCCAGCTACGCCTTGCTGACTCACATGATGGCGCAGCAATGTGATCTGGAAGTGGGTGATTTCATCTGGACTGGTGGTGACTGTCACCTGTACTCCAACCACTTCGAACAAGCAGAGCTACAGCTCTCGCGCGAGCCTCGCCCCTACCCCAAGCTGACGATCAAGCGCAAACCCGCCAGTCTGTTTGATTACGAGTACGAAGACTTCGAAATCACCGACTACGATCCTCATCCCCACATCAAGGCGCCGGTTGCCGTATGAGTTCCACTCCTTTCATTCGCCTGGTCGTTGCCTATGCGGCCAATCGCTGCATTGGCAAGGACAATGACCTGCCCTGGCGCCTGCCTTCCGATTTGCAGCACTTCAAACGCGTAACCATGGGTTTGCCCATCATCATGGGCCGTAAAACCTGGGAGTCTCTGGGCCGCCCCTTGCCCGGCCGCCCGAATCTGGTGATCAGCCGCAATGCGGTTTACCAGGCAGAAGGTGCGCAGGTATTCAGCAATCTGGAGGATGCCCTGGCAGCCTGCCCCGGCTTTGAAACCGCTTGTGTGATTGGTGGCGAACAGCTTTTCCGTCTGGCCTTGCCTGTGGCGCAAGAACTGATTGCGACCGAGATCAAGGCTGATGTGGACGGGGATACTTTCTTTCCGGAACTGCCCGCCGGGGAGTGGCAAGAAGTGGAGCGCCTGCCTCAGCCTGAGGAAAACGGTTTCACTTACGACTACGTGACGTACCGCCGCCGTAGTTAAGAAAACCGGCTACTTGGCCCAAGCTATCCGTCTCACTGCACGCTTAACCGCGTATGCTCGAAACCAAATAAAAAGCCTGAATCCGATGACACGGATTCAGGCCTTTTTTGCGATCAGTCCGCCAAAATCAGGCAAGACCAAGGCGTATTCCTGCTAACTCAATATCTGAACTTACTCAGCCACCGCGGCATAGGCAGGGCCATCCAGCAAACCTTGCAGATCAGCCGGATTGTCAGCCTTGAGCTTGAAAATCCAGGTATCAAATGGAGCTTCATTGATCAGATGCGGTGCATCGGACAAGGCCTGGTTGAACTCCACCAGCTCGCCCGCCACAGGCGCGTAAATGTCGGAGGCGGCCTTCACCGACTCCACCACACCCGCTGTAGCACCCGCAGCCAGACGCGTCCCTGGGGTGAAGTCACCCACAAACACCAGGTCGCCCAACTGATCTTGAGCAAAGTCGGTAATGCCAACCAGCACAACACCGTCTTCATCTTTGGCCCACTCGTGGCTTACTACGTACTTTCTATCTCCTGGCAGCTGCATATCGCCTCCCTGACTGACCAGCCAACAATTCCGATGATTTCAGAAACGGCAGCAGACCATGCCCACTGCCCTTCCTGCTCGCATACTTAACCCTGCTCTGCCTGTGTCTTCAAGGCGCGTGCACACGCTGCTGCCGACGCCCAGGCCCATTGGAAGTTATACCCGCCCAGCCAGCCGGTGACATCGACCGCTTCACCGATGAAGTACAGACCAGGTACTTTACGCGCTTCCATGCTCTTCTGATTGAGCTCGCGTGTATCCACGCCACCGCTCATCACTTCCGCCTTTTTATAGCCTGCGGTGCCACTAGGTTTCAACTCCCAGCCATTAATCACCTGTCCCACCGTGCGCAACACGCGATCCGGCAGATCAGCCAGACGTTGCTGTCCCACGCCTTTGGGCAACAAGTCCGAGGTATCCAGCCATTGTTCGACCAGACGGCGCGGCCACAAGGTCGACAAGACAGTGACCAGTTGCTGACGGTTACCCGCCTTCAGATCCAATAATTGTTGCGCGATGTCCTGACCGGGAGCCAAGTCCACACTAATGCTCTCGCCCGACTGCCAGTAGCTGGAGATCTGCAAGATACCCGGCCCGGACAAGCCACGGTGCGTAAACAGCAGATCTTCCAGAAAGGCCTGACGTTGCTTGCCCTGCCCTGTGCTGACCTCCACCTCCAAAGCCATGCCGCTCAAAGCAGAAAATGGCTTCCAATCCCGACCGTCAAAGGTCAAAGGGACTAGAGCGGGGTGCGGCTCAATCACTTTCAAGCCGAAGTGACGTGCCACGCGCAAGGCATAGTCCGTGGAACCCAGCTGCGGAATCGCCATGCCGCCCGTGGCAATCACCACTTGCAAGGCATTCAAATCCCCCTGACCGGTGCGCAGCACAAAGCCGTCCTCGGTACGGCCAATGGACTGCACCGAACAGGGCATGCGCCAGGACACCTGCCCTTTCAAACACTCCTGACGCAGCATCTGGATGATGGACTCGCTGGAATCATCACAGAACAACTGGCCTTTGTGCTTTTCATGAAAGCCGATGCGGTACTCCCGCACCAGCTCCAGAAAATCCTGAGGGGTATAGCCCGCCAAGGCCGAACGGCAAAAATGCGGATTCTTGGACAGAAAATTCTCGGGCGAGGTGCCCGTATTGGTGAAGTTGCAGCGCCCTCCACCGGAAATACGGATTTTCTCGGCCAGCTTTTCAGCGTGATCAATCAGTACCACTCGCAGGCCGCGCTGGCCTGCGATACTGGCAGCCATCATACCGGCCGCACCTGCGCCGATGACGGCAACATCAAAAAAAGGGATCACGCGGGTTTACTCGTTGGTTTCAGACTCAAGCACACAATCTACGTAGTAGCGTGGCAGTCCATCAGGGCCGATATCCTGCGCCAGTCCATGCACATAGGTCTCAAAGCCAGGGAAGCGGGCATTGAACTCGCGTGCAAATTGCAGGTACTCCACAATGCGCGAGTTAAAGCGTTCGCCAGGAATCAGCAAGGGAATACCGGGAGGGTAAGGCGTCAGCAAGACACCCGTCACACGGCCTTCCAGTTCGTCAATGCCAACGCGCTCGATATCGCCGTGCGCCATCTTGGCATAGGCATCCGAAGGCTTCAAAGCGGGAACCATGTCGCTCAGGTACACCTCGGTCGTCAGGCGAGCCAGATCGTACTTGCGATAGGCCTGGTGAATCTGCTGACACAGGTCACGCAAACCCATGCGCTCGTAGGTAGGCTGAGTCTTGCAGAAGTCCGGCAAAATGCGCCACATGGGCTGATTGCGGTCGTAATCGTCCTTGAACTGCTGCAAGGCGGTCAGCAAGGTATTCCAGCGGCCTTTGGTGATGCCAATGGTGAACAGAATAAAGAAGGAATACAGGCCGGTTTTTTCGACTACCACGCCGTGCTCGGCCAGATACTTGGAGACCAGAGCGGCAGGAATACCCTGTTCAGCAAAGGTGCCGGAAATATCCAGGCCAGGAGTCACTACCGTGGCTTTGACCGGGTCCAGCATGTTGAAGTTGGTCGACAACTTGCCAAAGCCGTGCCACTCCGCATCGGAGCGCAGAATCCAGTCGTCGCGCTCGCCTATGCCTTCTTCAGGCAGATTATCCGGGCCCCAAACCTTGAACCACCAGTCGTTCTCGCCGTATTCCTTGGACACCTTGCGCATGGCGCGACGAAAGTCCATGGCCTCGCAAATGCTTTCCTCGACCAGTGCGGTGCCGCCGGGCGGCTCCATCATGGCCGCCGCCACATCACAGGACGCAATAATCGCGTACTGCGGGCTGGTGCTGGTGTGCATCAGGTAGGCTTCATTGAACACGTTGCGGTCCAAGGGGCGGTTCTCCGCATCCTGCACCGTAATCTGGGACGCCTGCGACAAGCCAGCCAGCATTTTATGCGTGGAGTGCGTGGCGTAGATCATGGTGTCTTTGGTGCGCGGACGGTCCGCACCAATGGCGTGCATGTCGTGATAGAAATCGTGGAACGCCGCATGCGGCAACCAGGCTTCATCAAAGTGCAGCGTGGGGATCTTGGAGTCCAGGGTTTCCTTGATCATTTCCACGTTGTAGATCACACCGTCATAGGTGCTTTGCGTCAGCGTCAGAATACGAGGCTTCTTGTTCTTGGCCTTGCTGGCAAAGGGGTTGGCCTCGATCTTGCGCGCAATGTTTTCCGGCAGGAACTCATCTTGCGGAATCGGGCCAATAATGCCCAGGTGGTTGCGCGTGGGGCGCAGAAACACCGGGATAGCGCCCGTCATGGTAATGGCGTGCAGAATCGACTTGTGGCAGTTACGGTCCACAACCACCACGTCGTTATTGGCCACATTGGCGTGCCAGACGATCTTGTTGGACGTGGACGTTCCGTTCGTCACGAAAAAGCAGTGGTCGGCATGGAAGATACGGGCAGCATTGCGCTCGGCCTCGGCCACCGGGCCGGTGTGGTCCAGCAGTTGGCCCAATTCATCGACCGCATTACAGACGTCGGCACGCAACATGTTTTCACCAAAAAACTGGTGAAACATCTGGCCAACCGGGCTTTTCAGAAAGGCTACGCCTCCCGAATGCCCTGGGCAGTGCCAGGAATAGGAACCGTCAGAAGCGTACTTGACCAGCTCGCGGAAAAACGGCGGCGCCAGGCTTTCCAGGTAGGAGCGGGCTTCACGGATGATGTGACGCGCCACGAACTCGGGCGTGTCCTCGAACATGTGAATGAAGCCGTGCAGCTCGCGCAAAATATCGTTGGGGATATGCTGCGAGGTGCGTGTCTCGCCGTACAGATAGATGGGGATGTCCTCGTTGCGGAACCGCAGCTCGCCAATAAAGGAGCGCAGGTTCTTGATCGCATTGGCGACATCCTCCGGGGAATCCACATCGAATTCCTCATCATCAATCGACAAAATGAAGGCGCTCGCGCGGCTTTGCTGTTGCGCAAAAGAACTAAGGTCACCATAGCTGGTGACCCCGAGAACCTCTACGCCTTCGGCCTCTATCGCCGAGGCCAGGGCTCGAATGCCCAGGCCCGACGTATTTTCGGAACGGTAGTCTTCGTCGATGATGACGATGGGAAAACGAAACTTCATCCAGAACTCCTAGGTACGAGGCAGGGTAACGCCTAGCTGACCTTGATATTTGCCGCCGCGGTCGCGGTACGACACTTCGCACACTTCATCGCTTTCAAAGAACAACATCTGTGCACACCCTTCACCGGCGTAAATCTTGGCGGGCAGCGGGGTGGTATTGGAAAACTCCAGGGTGACGTGGCCTTCCCACTCGGGTTCCAGCGGAGTCACGTTCACGATGATGCCGCAACGGGCATAAGTACTTTTGCCCAGACACATGGTCAACACACTGCGAGGAATACGAAAGTACTCAACCGTGCGGGCCAGCGCGAAAGAATTGGGCGGAATAATGCACACATCACCGACAAAATCCACAAAGGATTTTTCATCGAAAGCCTTGGGGTCCACGATGGTCGAGTTGATGTTGGTGAAAATCTTGAATTCGTTGGCACAACGCACATCGTAGCCATAGCTGCTGGTGCCGTAGCTGACGATACGTTGTCCGTCTACATTGCGCACTTGGCCTGGCTCGAAAGGCTCGATCATGCCCTGGGCAGCAGCCCGCCGAATCCAACGGTCGCTTTTGATACTCATAAGAAATTAGCCGCCTTAAATCAGTAACCGGTTATTTTATCGTTTAGATACACACACAAGCCAATTGCGGCGCAAATATGTCATTTGCGCCACAATTCTCTGCCCGCTTTGCGCCGGGCAAGCCTGCATCAATCCTTCGAGAACCAGCGGTAAATCAGGGCCAGACCGTTTACCGTACCGGCGCTGACCTCAGCCGTCAGGCCTCGTGCCAGGCGGTAGCTGGCTCGACCCACCGTTCCGGTATCGGCCATGGCCTGCTCCAGGCTAACGGAAATATCCGCCGTCAGTGCCTTGGTGATCGCAATAAACTTGCGCTCTTCGTTGCTGGTGCCGCTGTTCAGGGATTTGACCACACTTTCCACCGGCAAAATGCTACCGGCACTGCCCAGGTCGCCCGAGCGCATCGCCACTTCATCAATCCCGAACTTGCGGTAGAAGGGCTCGCCATCGCCCAGGAAGGACGTCCCGACACTGAGCAGCAAGGCCATGTCACCACCAGAATCATCCGGCCCGTGGCCCAGCAGGAGCCAGGACAGTTTTTCAACTTCGCTGACTTCCGGGTAGGACACCAAATCGATTCTGGGCTTGCGAGCCGTACCGGCTACCTTAACACCTGCCTCTACAGCCTGACCGGTACGCAAGGCTTCGATGTCCAGAATAGGCGAGGTAATGTCACCCTGGAAGGTCACGGTTCCGCGCTTGAGCAGCAACTTCTGACCATAGAGCTCAATTCGCCCGCCACGAGTGCGCAAGGCACCCATGCCGGTCAACTTGCCGCCAATCATGGTGACCCTCAGGCTGCCAACCAGACCGGAGTTCACGCCGTAACCCGTCAGGTAAAAACGCGGCCCCAGATCCACATCAATTTCCATGCTCATGTCGGTTGCAGCCTGGGAAGGCTCGGAAGCCGGTTCGTCGCCTGCCCGCACAATCACCACATCGCTATCAACAGTGGGAATACCACCCAACATGTCCAGGTTGAACCAACCCGCATCAGCAACAACCTTGCCGGTAATGGCAATACGCGGCAGTTCCATGTCCAGATTGATATTGCCGGACATCATGGCGTAACGATCGGAGCGCTGCAGAATCGGGAAGCGGAAAATATCCACGTCAAAGGCCCCTTGCTGAGTGCTCAGGTTCCACTGCCCCGACACAGTCAGCCTGCCATCCTTGGCGTCCGGGCTCTCTTTCAGCCAGGTTGCGGTACGCCATTCCTGCGGCTCTACTCGTGGGCGAGCCGGGAACGTCAAGGACTCCAGGCGGAAGATGTCACCATCGAAACGGGCATCCAACTGACCGTCAATTAGACGGATGCCGTCATCCAGACGTGTGAAACGCAACTCGCGGCCCCTTACCGTGCCACGACTAGTCCAGGCCCATTTCGCACCCACATCAATATTCACGTCTGCATTCAAGCGACCGCCCAGCTCCATGGCATCGCCCAGGAACAGGCGCGTCCAGCTCAAGTCATCAATATTGGCTTGTATGCTGACCGTTTTGCGATCGTTCTCATTCAAGGCCAGCCCGTGAAGAGGAGTCTGGGCCTTGGCTGTGACGTAACCCATTTCCTTGGTACGCACATCCATCTGAGCATCCAGACGGCTGGTCGTGGCCGAGGTAGGTTTCGCATTGATGACGATACTCAGATCTTCCAGCCCCAGGGACATGGGCGGCTCAGCAAAAACCTGTACATCCCCCGCCACGCGGTCGACGCGCACCTGGCCGGACAAGGCGCCATTAAATTTCAGGTCCCAGCGCGCTTTGATATCAATTTCGGGCGGCTGAGTTTTCTTGTTCTTGGCAATCTTGACACCACCCTTGGCCTTGTCAGCGTTCTCTTCTACGCCAACTTTGCGCAGCAAGCGCGCGATGCGAGGCTCGGACAGGACCAGGTCCAACAACTCACCACGGCTGGCCCATTGTCCAGGCTGGTAAGTGGATTCCTGATGACGCAGATTGATCCAGGGTTCGCCATCAACTGTGGTGCTCAAGGTACCGGCACCAACTCGCACTGACCAGGGAGCCAAAGGCTCGGGTGCCTTGGGAGCGTTTGCTGTTTTATCGGCTGCGTTTTCGGGAACGCCAGCCTGTGCCTTCGCTTGCTCTGCTGCCGATGAAGCAGACGGAGCAGCATTGGCCGCAGCAGCAGACTTAGTATCGGGGTTGTCCTTCGTTTCCGGATTTATACCGGCTTGAGCCGCTCCTTCTTCCTTGGCGGCCCCCTGGCCTGCTGCACCACCTTCAACCTTGGATTGGTCCTTGGCCTCTGCTGTGGCAACTTGAACAGGAGGCTCCGGCGCCCGCAGAGCATCGGTAAAACGCACAGGCAGTGCCGACTGCAAACGCACGATCAAACCGGCATGGTCGGCCACCAAACGGTTTATCTTGCCATCCCAATACGCGGCCTTGCCCTGATCGGCAAAATGCCAGCCACCTTCCAGTGCCAGATCGGCCTCGGCCATGCCTTGGCCCAACTGCCCCTTGGCCTTGCCGCCCAAGTCGTACTGGCCCTTCAACTGCAGGGTGTGATGAGCGATATCGCCACGCAACTGCCCTTCTGCCGACGCCTTGCCCAGCTCCAGGCCAGGCCACAGTTGCTCGGCACGAGGCATCTTCGCCAGCAAATCCAGCTCGGCCTTGCCAGACATGCCAAAACCACCTTTCAACTGAACCTGGTTATCCCCGATCTTCATATCGGTGAGCACATCCGAAACCGACAGCAAACGCCACCAATCCGCTTGGCCCGGCTGAGCCGGAGCCGACGCTTTTGCCTTGATCTGCCCGATAGCGGCCTGCTTGTTCCAGCGACTACCCTGCAAAAGCTGCACATCCACATCCGCGGAGAGCAATTGTTCTTTATCCGCCAAGACCACATCGAACTGGCCTTGGGTATTAATCAGGGCGTCGGGCAGCACATCGCCCAACAAGGCATGCAGATCCAGCTTGTCGCTGCGGAACTGACCTTTGAAATGATCCTGAACGTGCACACCTTCCTGCGTGGCATCCCAGGCGAAGTCTGCATCCAGCGAGGACTCGTCTGGCAGTTTCACCGCCACCTTGGCCTGACGCACTGGCACGGAATCCAGCGGGCTCAATTCTGCGCTGGCGTCCAGGCTATAGCCCTGGCCCTGACCGTTAAGCAGCAAGGTGGCTTGTTCCAGAGAGCCATTCAAGGTGATTTGAGCGTTGACCACACAATCGGGCAAAGGCTCGGGCTCAGGAACAGCAACTGGTTCCTGGATACGTTCTTCATCGACAAGACCCGTACTACCCTCGGGCTCGGAGCTGATGACTCCGGCGACACCCTGGGCGTCTACGGGCTGATCGACTGGCGGGCTGGCAGGAGTTGCATGACTCGGGGCGCTGGCCTCAGCTTGACCTTGCTGTGTTATTGCAGCCTTGGCACTGGTCTTGGCCGTTTCAACCGTGGCTGTTTTTTTGGACCGATCGACTACTGCCTTCTCGGCAGGTTTGCCGGATTTCGACGGCTCTGCATAAGCAGGCAAATACTGTTTCGCACAAATAGGCGAATCGGCCGTCAAACCGCGAGCAATGATTTGAATATCGGCTCGTGCCGGGTAAGGCGCTTGTAGTCCCGCCAACTCCACCTCACCCTGAAAGCCGGCGCGGATGGACTCATTAGCCACCATCAAATCGTACAGTCGAAGCTGCGCGCTGTCGGAATCCAACGCCAGTGCCGAAGACAAATCCGCAATCGCGACCGGCAAGGGCGTGCCATCCTGCGTTAACAAGAACTGCCCCAAAGCCAGCTTGTCCACGGCAATACTAATAGGCAGCTCGGGCATTGTGAAGGGCTCATCGGACTTGGGCTCGTCCGAGGAGGTCAAGGCCACATCCACTTTCTGAGCACTAAGCTCTACCACGTGCAGGCGGCGTTCCCACAGTTCTTTCCAGTTGGCCTGCAAGCGCAAACGCTCGATATCCACATGGGTGTCCGGCAAGCCCAGCACCAGGTGGTCGATACTCAAGCCATCCCAAATGGTTCCGCGCACGCCTTGGGCGCTGCCCTGCGCATAGGGCAAAGCCGTGCGCAAGGCCCAGCTTGTACCGGCCTGACTGGCCAGCACCCAATACACAAAGCCGCAAACAAGCAGCAGGGCAATCACCACAAAAGGAATGCCCCACAAAGCGAAATATCGGAACCAGCGCCGAACCCAAGCCATTAAAATGCGATTCCCAAAGAAAAGCTCAAACGTACGCGTTTGTCTCGCTGACCATAGGCCAGATCAAGATTGAAAGGGCCAGCAGGGGTGCGCACCACCGCACCCAAACCGTAGCCCCAGGCTAAATCCATATCACCAAAGCTGGGCGCAGCGTCACCCACGTCAACAAAAGCGCGCATGCCATACATACTGGTGAAAAAGTGCGTGTATTCCACGCTGGCTACGGCCATGGCTGGCGCGCCCACCACGGCGTCGCCTTGTCGAAGCCCAATGCTTTGATATTTGTAGCCACGGACACTACGAGCGCCCCCGGTGCGATAACCGAAGTCAGGCGGTGTGCGGTCCGTCATGCGCCAAACCTTACCGATTTCACCCCGCAGGGACAAAATATCCCGCTCCCCAACTGGCCACCACTGCTGCAATCGCAAATTACTGCGGTAAAAGGTCTCGCCCTTGTCCAGCGTGACACCGGCGCCCACGCCAAAATCAATCAGATTGCCTTCGCGCGGATCGTACTTCTTGTCTACGTCCCGACGCAGCCATTGCCAGGTTGCAATGGCAGAAGGTGTTTCACGGGTGGGCAGACCGGAAATCTTGGTCTTGTCCCAGGCGCCCAGTAAGCCCCATTCGGTTTCATATTCCACGCGGCTATTGCCCGCTGCCTGTCGCTCCTGGCGCAGCTTCCAGCCCAGGGCCGCCCGCTCCGTGTCCAAACCTTCAATGTCCGAGCGATCGTACAAGACACCAAAACTGTTCTTGTAGCCGCTAATGGTGGGCGGCAAGTGAATGTCATAAAAGGCCCGCTGACGTTTTTTATCCACGCCAATACCGGCCTCGGTCCAGATCGGCAGGCCAAACACAATATTCTTTCGATACAAGGCCTCAACACGCGCGCCGTGGTCACTGTCAAAACCCAAGGAGCCGGTGAACTGCCTGGATGGCGCTTCTGTAACCCGTACACGTACAGGCAGTTCTACATCACCATCTGGAAGCTCTTTCTTTTTGCCGGCTTGTTCATCCAGGGTGACAAAGGCACCCCGGAAAAAAGTGGTGGCAGCCAAAGATTGCTGCCACTCGTCCAGCTTGTCCTGATCGTAAGGATCACCGGGGGTATAGCGCACATAGCGGTCTACCAGAGACTGGGGAACTCGCTTCAGACCAGTGGTTTCCAGCGGCCCCATGCGAACCCTCGGCCCGCTATCCACTTTCAGGGAAAGGTCGGCCACGCCTTCATCGGCCAATACGGTTGCCCGCGTGTCTATGTAACGAGCGTAGTAAAAGTCCTGGCGCTGTACACTTTCCAGCAGATCCGACTTGGCGGAGGACCAGACCGAATTCAAAAAGGGATCGTCCACTTTCAAAGGAAAGCTGGCTTTGATCCCTTCCAGACGCACCTGATATTCCGGCTCCTGAATCTTGCCTTTGAAGTCCAGGGCAATGTCTCGTACGCGCGTGATTTCGCCCGGCTGAATAATGATGTCCCAATATTCACCGCTGGAATCCTCACCCACCTCCAGCGTGACCACAGAGTCAAAATAACCCTGAGTCTGCAAGGCGGAGACGGTCGCATCGTGAGCCCGGCGCCGCAGACGCGAGACCTCTCCCAAGTCCTGGTCTTCCGCCAAACGTGTAATGGCACTGACCGCGCGCTGAATTTCTTTCAGCGCCTGGGGGGGCACGCCCCCCGGATCAATAATGACATCGGGAACGGAAGACTGAGCCCATACTGCAGGGCTCAGGACTATCGAAAACAACAGGCAAAAGCCGGATTTGCGCATACGTACTCAAAGAGGACGAGGAACAACCTTGGGGCGCTGCCCCGACGTGTCTGGAGGAAGTTGCGACAAGTTAGCCGAAACGCGATTGGCAATCTCGTGATACAGGCGGGCCTCGGGACTGTCTGCGCTGGCAATCACCGTCGGGGTACCGGAGTCGGTCTGAGCCCGAATGCTCATTGCCAACGGCAAGGCACCCAGCCAAGGCACGTTGAACTGGCTGGCCATATCGCGACCACCATGCTGACCGAAGACCGGGTCAGCATGACCACAGTTCGAGCAGATATGGACCGACATGTTTTCCACAATACCCAGAACAGGCACATTCACCTTCTGGAACATGTTCAAGCCACGCTTGGCATCGATCAGCGCCAGATCCTGAGGAGTGGTCACAATCACTGCACCCGTCAAAGGCACTTTCTGCGACAAGGTCAAGGCGATATCGCCAGTGCCGGGAGGCATATCGATAATCAGGTAGTCCAGATCATCCCAACGCGTTTGTGTAAGCAGCTGTGTCAGCGCCTGGGTTGCCATCGGGCCGCGCCAGATTGCGGGAGCGTCTTCGTCCAGCAGGAAACCAATCGAGTTGGCTTGCAAACCGTGACCAATCAGCGGCTCCATCATCTTGCCGTCTGCACTGCGTGGGCGCTCGTGCAGGCCCAGCATGGTGGGCACGCTAGGGCCATAAATATCCGCATCCAGCAAACCAACACGCGCACCTTGCATATGCAAGGCCAAAGCCAGGTTCACCGACGTTGTACTTTTACCCACACCGCCCTTGCCCGAGGACACCGCAATAATGTTGCGGATATTGGGCATGGGTCGCAACCCTTCCTGCACAGCATGCACGCCAATGCGGGGATTCAAATGCAGCTTGGACAGGGTGGCACCCACGCCTGTCAAGGCTTGCTCGATACGTTCGCGCAGCTGTCCCTGAATGTCATAAGCCGTATAGGGCAGGTGCAAAGTCAGCTCAACCTGGTTCTGGTCAATGCTCAGCTCGCATCGACCCGCATCGACCGATAACTTCTTTAACGTGTTGGGATCGGTCACACTCGCCAGGGCTTGCAACACGCGCTCGGAACTCACTGTCATTTATCCAAAACCTTGATATAAAGAAACATCACCATACCTTTAAACCAGAAAATTAGCGGTTCAAGAGGAATTTTTTTACACTTATGATGTCATACTAACCCTATGAACACATTTAACCAGATTATCCGCACAGCCCTCTTTGTCTTGCTGACAATTTTCGGTGCAATCATGGCGTTTATCTTCATGGTTTCTACCGCTATTGCGATCGGCATTTTATACATTGTGGCGCGTATTAGTGGCCGTCCTTTCGGCGTCAAAGCCTATTGGGACCAGCGCCGCCGCCCTGCCGCTGCCAGCAAACAGTCGACCACACCACGTTCGCGTGATGTCACCGACATCGAGATGCGCGAGATTCCTTAACAGTTCTTGACTGTTCGCCAAGCCTTTGGCGAGCAGCAACGCTGATTAGGCACTGCCCCCGAACACCCTGAGTCGTCAAAGGCTCAGGGTGTGTGCATTTGTATCATTCGCAATTGCCGATCAGCACTTTGCCCGTGGACATTCCTCGGTCTGGCGCAGCACAAGTGTGCAATAGACCGTAGAATCCTTGTTCCCTTTCTCTTTTATTTTGTTAAGTCATGTCACGAACGATATTTGTTACGACCGCCCTGCCGTATGCCAACGGCTCGTTTCACATCGGCCACATCATGGAATATATCCAGGCCGACATCTGGGTTCGGTCCATGCGAATGTCGGGACATACTGTGCATTTTGTGTGTGCGGACGACGCCCATGGCGCGCCCATCATGCTCAAGGCAGAAAGCGCTGGCATTACCCCCGCTCAGTTGGTAGACAAGATCGCGGCCGAGCGCCCCACCTACCTGAACGGCTTTAACGTCAAATTCGACCACTGGCACCGTACGGACTCGCCAGACAACGTCGAACTGGCCCAGGATATCTACCGCACGCTGAAAAGCGCCGGCTTTATTGACACCCGCACCATCGAACAGTTCTACGATCCGGTCAAAGGCATGTTCCTGCCCGATCGTTACATCAAGGGCGAGTGCCCCAAGTGTCACGCCAAGGACCAGTACGGCGACAGCTGCGAAGTCTGTAGCGCGGTTTACGCTCCTACCGAACTGATCGAGCCCTACTCCACCCTGACCAATGCACGTCCGGTGTTAAAGACCTCGGAGCACTTTTTCTTCCGTCTGTCCGACCCGCGCTGCGTAGCCTTCCTGCAAGAGTGGACCACGGGCAAGAACGCCCAGGGCAAGCCACGTCTGCAATCGGAAGTGCTGGGCAAGACCCGCGAATGGCTGGGTACAGGCGAAGGCGCAGAGGCCTCTCTGAACGACTGGGATATTTCCCGCGACGAACCCTACTACGGCATCCCGATTCCGGACGCTCCCGGCAAATATTTCTACGTCTGGCTGGACGCCCCTGTTGGCTATCTGGCCTCCTTGAAAGCCTACTGCGCCAAGGCCGGTCTGGACTTTGATGCCTTGCTGGATCCGGAAGGCAGCACCGAGCAGGTCCACTTCATCGGCAAGGACATCGTGTACTTCCACGCCCTGTTCTGGCCTGCCATGCTGAAGTTCTCCGGCCGTAAAGTGCCTGACGCCTTGAACGTGCACGGTTTCATCACGGTTAGCGGCGAGAAAATGTCCAAGAGCCGTGGCACCGGCATTTCGCCTCTGCGCTACCTGGAGCTGGGCATGGATGCAGAGTGGATGCGCTATTACATGGCCGCCAAGCTGAACTCGCACGTCGAAGACATGGATTTCAATCCTGACGACTTCATTGCCCGCGTCAACAGCGACCTGATTGGCAAGTACGTCAACATCGCCAGCCGTGCCGCCAACTTCATCAGCAAGCATTTTGATGGCAAGCTGGCATACCAGGGCGACACTTCCGAACTGCAAAACCAGCTCAAGGAAGTCGCCGAGAAAGTCCGCACCGACTTGGAAAGCCGCGAGTATGGTCGTGCCGTGCGCCAGATCATGGCTCAGGCCGACATCATCAACCAGGCTTTTGATACCGCCCAACCTTGGGTCATGGCCAAAGGCATTGCGACCGCCGAGCAAGCTCAGAAAGATGCGCTGCAAGATATTTGCTCGCGCACCCTGGCTGGCTTCAAGGGCTTATCCGTCATGCTGACCGCCATCTTGCCCACCCTGACCCATCGCGTGGCCCACGAACTGTTTGGTCTGGACCGCGACTTTGTCTGGGACGACGTGGCTGCCTTGCCTGATCACATCGCTCCCTTCAAGCATCTGATGCAGCGAGTAGACAGCGCCATGGTGGACGAGCTGCTGGCTCCGCCACCCGCTCCCGTCGTGTTGCCCGGTGGTGAAGCCATTGCCGAAACCATCGACATCAAGGACTTCATCAAGGTGGACCTGCGCATTGCCAAAATCGTCAGTTGCGAAGCCGTAGAAGGTTCGGACAAGCTGCTGCGTCTGAGCCTGGACACTGGCGAAGGCCGCTTGCGCCAAGTGTTCTCCGGCATCAAGTCGGCTTACCAGCCCGAAGATCTGATCGGCAAGCTGACGGTACTGGTCGCTAACCTGGCTCCTCGCAAGATGCGTTTCGGCGTATCCGAGGGCATGGTGCTGGCGGCCAGCCATGCGGATGATGCGGTGGATCAAGGCATCTATATTCTGGAACCATTCCCCGGTGCCCAGCCCGGTATGCGCATCAATTAAGACGCATTCCTGATACGCAAAAGAGCCTCGCCGAAAAAGCGAGGCTTTTTTGTCTACATCTACCAAAGAACAGGCTCAAAACAGTCTGCCAAGCCCCTTTCAGCGCCCCGTAACCCCGGAAAGCCGATACACTCTTTATCTTGAAACTGCTGTATTGATGCACAGTCTGCTGCTTTGAATGCAAGGACCTCTTGGCATGGAAAACATCCCCCCTACTGAACTGGATCGGCACCTTGGTGCGCAGCGCTCCACCTGGGTCAGTGTCATCGTCAATATCAGTTTGAGCGTGCTGCAAATTGTGGTGGGTCTGTTTGCTCATTCGCAGGCCCTGATTGCTGACGCCATCCACTCCCTGTCCGACCTGCTGTCGGACTTTGTAGTGCTGATCGCCAACCGCCATAGCCGTCGAGGTCCGGACGCAGATCACCCTTACGGACATTTGCGCTACGAAACGGCGGCCACCCTGGCCATTGGCGGCCTCTTGCTGGCCGTCGGACTGGGCATGCTATGGAATGCCGTGTCTTCCTTGCGCGACCCCAGCAGCATCGAAGCAGTACACCCGATTGCCCTGGCCATTGCCTTCATCGCGCTCTGTAGTAAAGAACTCCTGTTTCGCTACATGTTGCGTGTCGCGAAGCGCTTGCGCTCGACCATGCTGGTTGCCAATGCCTGGCACGCGCGCTCCGACGCAGCCTCCTCGCTGGTCGTCAGCGTCGGGGTGATGGCCAACCTGGCAGGTCTGCCCTTGGGCGACCCCTTGGCCGCCAGTATTGTGGGTTTGATGATTCTGCGCATGGGCTGGAAGTTTTCTATTGGCGCATTTCACGACCTGACCGATAAAGCGGTCGATCAGGAAACGGAAGAGCGCATTGCCAAGCTCTTGCGCGAGACCCCCGGTGTGGAAGGCATACACCAGCTAAGAACCCGCAAGCTGGGTGACATGATCTGGGTAGAAGTGGATCTGGAAATGGACGGCACCCTGACTATTGCACAAGGTCATGCCATTGCCGTGGCCGCACGGGACCGTGTAATGGCCGAAGAGCCCGTGCTGGATGTCATGACGCACTTTGATCCGGTCACACCCAAGCGCTAAACCCTGTCTAAGCTCTACGAGCCTCGCCAGCCCAACAGCAGGCTATCCAGGACGGCGGGCGCTCTCGGGTGCCAGCATCTCTACCAGTACACGGGACAAGGCCGTCACCATCTCATTGGCATGAGGCCGATGCAAAATCGCCAGTTCAAAAGCATCGATACGGGGCAGACCTTGTGCTTGGCCCAATTCAACATGGTCATCGCGCACCGCACGCCGCGGCAGCAAGCTGATCCCCATCCCGTCTGCCACCGCCCCCTGAATACCGCTCAAGCTGGAACTGGTAAAGCTGATACGCCAACGACGTCCCAAGGACTCGACAGCACTGATGATTTCCTCTCGATACACACCCCGACGCGGGAAGGTCACCAAGGGGATGGGGTCCAGATGAAAGACCGGATCAGTCGCACTATCCACCCAGGCCGTCTGCTCGGGTAGACAAGCCACCGCTTCACGGGCATTGTGACGCTGCTTGACCAGCACCAGATCCAGCTCACCCTGATCGTAAGCGGCCAGCAGGTCGCTGCTCAGGCCGCTACTGACTTCCAGACGCACCTGCGGGAAGCGACGGTTGAAGCCCGCCAAGGCCCGCATGGTCTGTCCATTGGTAAAGTCCTCAGGCACGCCCAGACGCACGGAAATAGTCACCAGAGAACCGGATAGGGCTTCAGACAGCTGATGATTCAAAGCCAGCATCTGGCGGGCGTAACCCAACAGGGTCTGCCCCGCTTCAGTCGTGCTGACGCCCCGGCTGGCCCGGTCCAGCAGACGCAGCCCGGCCAGTTCCTCCAGGCGCCGCACTTTCTGGCTGATCGTGGACTGTGTGGAATGCAAACGCGTTGCGGCCGCCGTGAAGCTGCCGCAATCGACTACCGTCAACAAGGCCCGCAGCAGGTCCAGGTCGTACAAGGGCCGGTTCAGGCTGGGACTGCTTGATAGTTGATGATCCATATGCTCAAACCCTTTCTGAAATCCGCCAGGGTAATCCACCCCGCCGCCCGTTTATTCAAAAAACAAATACTAGAGATTTATACATTTAATTTGTAAATATCACCAGCAGTCGTTAAGGTGTATTGGTCCCGCGCATTACAACGACATCCCGCCTGTGCCTTTTGCCAGCCGCCGGGATTGCGCCGTGCCGTTCGACAGATTTTTCCTTACTGAATTTCAATGGGAATCAACATGTCCAAAGTCAATTACTACGCCCCTCCAGGTGGCCATCCTCCTCAGACTCAGTTGCTGACGGACCGCGCCATGTTCACCGAGGCCTATGCCGTGCTGCCCAAAGGCGTGCTGCAAGACATCGTGACCAGCTTCCTGCCCGGTTGGGAAAATACCCGTCTGTGGGTATTGGCACGTCCTCTGTCCGGCTTTGCCGAGACCTTCTCCCAATACATCATGGAAGTAGGCCCACAGGGTGGCAGCAACAATCCTGAGTCCGACCCCGAAGCCGAAGGCGTGATTTTTGTCGTCAAGGGCCAGCTGGAACTGGTTCTGGAAGGCACCAAGCACATCATGGAAGAAGGCGGCTATGCCTTTATTCCTCCTTCCACCAACTGGACCTTGCACAACCGCACGGGCGAGCTGGCCAACTTCCACTGGATTCGCAAGCGCTACCAGCGTGTGGAAGGCCTTGATGCCCCTGAAGCCTTTGTGACCAACGAAAAAGACGTGAAACCTGGCGTCATGCCTGGCACCGAAGGCCGTTGGAGCACCACCCGTTTCACCGACATGTCCGACCTGCGTCACGACATGCACGTGAACATCGTGAACTTTGAACCCGGTGGCGTGATCCCCTTCGCTGAAACGCACGTGATGGAACACGGTCTGTACGTTCTGGAAGGTAAGGCGGTGTACCGTCTGAACCAGGACTGGGTTGAAGTGGAAGCCGGTGACTTCATGTGGCTGCGCGCTTTCTGCCCGCAGGCTTGCTACGCAGGCGGACCAGGCCGTTTCCGCTACTTGCTGTACAAAGACGTAAACCGTCATGCCAATCTGACACTTGGCGGCACTCGCTAATAGGGTCTGAAACAAAACAGCCGCTGCCCGTCAGCGGCTGTTTTGCATTACAAACACGCCAAACCGGAACGCGTCCCCCTGATGCCGACTGTGCCCGCAGGGGTCCCACACGGCACAGATAGAGACTCTGGTTTCAAGGCTCATTCCAACCTTGCTTCTCTACAGGAGAAAAACATGAACGATAAACACTATCTGCTGCGCTCCATCCAGATCGCCGAAGAGAATGTCGCCCGCGGCGGCCAGCCCTTTGGCGCAGTGCTGGTGCGCGATGGCCAAGTTCTGGCCGAAGGGGTTAATGAGACCTACATTGCCCATGACCCCACAGCGCACGCTGAGATCCAGGCGCTGCGTACTGCCAGCCAGAACGTGAAAAGCAGCAGCCATGCAGGCAGCACCATGTATGCCAGCGGCATCCCCTGCCCCATGTGCATGGCCGCCATGATCGCCTCGGGCGTGGAGCGCGTGGTGTATTGCGCCGACGATGAGGAAGGCGAACCCTTTGGCTGGTCCACCGAATCCTTCTACAAGAAAATACAGCAGGACTTTGGCAAACAGGGCGTGAAAATGGAACACCTGCCCTTGCCTGAAAAACGCAAAGTGTATGAAGCCTGGCAAGCCCGGTTTGGGCAAGGCTCCAACCAGGACTAAAACAAGGAACATTCAAAACCCTGCCATCAAGCAGGGTTTTGCGTATTTACATAGACAGACAAGTCAGAAAAGTTTATAAAACAGAGCAGTTATAGTAACGATTCTCATTTATTGAATCCCAAAGGAAATACATGATTGCGTCCCGCCCAGCCTCTTTAAAAATGATTGTTGCCTCCGTAATGGGCGCTTTGCTGCTCAGTGCATGCCAGACTGCACCGCAATCGCAACAAGCGGGCCAAACATCGTCCTTTAATGCGACTGCGCCTCAGGCACAGGTCACTTTCCGTCAGGACACCATTGATGGTGCCTACGAAATTCTGGCTGCCAAGGACAGCAAGCAGTTGTTTGTTGCTGCTACTCCTTTGTTTGAAGACCGTGCTGCTGGCTTCCTGCACGTTCTGGACCAGGACACGCTGCGTGAATCGCAACTGATCCAATTGCCGCGCCGTGCCTTTGCACTGGGCCTGAACCAGAAAACTCACACTCTGTACGTGGGCAACACCCTGGACGGCTCGCTGCTGGCAATCAACAGCCTGAATGGCACCGTCAAGCAACTGATCCAACTGGGTCAAAAAGAAGACAAGGGCGGCTGGGAACACACCCGTAAAGTCGTTATTGACGAGCAAGACAACCGCATCTTCGTGACCAATCCCTCCGAAGGAGGCCGCGTATGGATTGTGGATGGCGCCGACGGTCGTATCCTGCACAATATCGATAACGTGGGCTTGTGGCCTGCTGGCGCTGCCTACGATGCCAACACCAAGCGTCTGTTCGTGGGCCACGGCGGCAAGGATGAAATTGCCGTCATCAACCCGGCCACAGGCGCTATCGAACAGCGCTTCACCACTGGCGATGCAAAAAGCGATAAACGTGAAGATTCCCGCCACTTCTTCGTGAACATCGCCCTGAGCGCGGATGGCAAGAAGCTGTTTGGTGCTGACGCCAATACCGGCAAGATCTACCAATTCGACACCAGCTCCGGCAAAGTGGAAAACACGGCTGAAGTGGGTCTGGGGCTGCTGGATATCGTGTACAACGACGCTCGCAAAGAGCTGATCGCCACCAACCGTGGCGTGGATCGTGAAACACCAGCCGGTACCGGTTCGGTCACCATTCTGGATGCCAACACCCTGGCTGTTAAACACCGTATCAGCGCCCCTGTGCACCCCAACAGCGTCACGCTGAGCGCTGACGGCCAGACCGCTTTTGTCACTATCAAAATCCCTCATGGCGACAAGAGCCCGCACTACCTGAAAGGTGCCAAGGACAGCGTTCTGCGTCTGAACCTGAATCAGCTCTAAGCCCCTGGCTTAAAGCCTGGTCCCAAGCCGAGACTGCCCACAAGGCAGCTCGGCTTTTTTTGTACCTGCCACTTTGGTCTGCCAGGCGGCCTGCCCCTCATCTGTGCCTTGGCCGCAGGATAGTTTTGTCCGCTGTTCAAGCTCTAAGACAAGGCCCGCCATCACTGGCTCTTGGGCGTTTCAACGCTGTTTTAACAATGCGGTCTGGAAACAAGCAGCAAAGCGGATTGCTGCAACCGGCCACTTGCTCAATAGAATCAATTAGTGGCCTAGCAAGACGCCTCTTGTCTCCCGGCCCCACACTCCCTTTCCCGCCTCCAGCTGTGCCACAGATTGGCATTTCTGGAGCGTTTTCTATTGAAGACAAGTCATGGTTCAGCTGAACGCGTATCACCAGCCTATTGGCCCCTCGCTCCCTCATTGGCAGGCCCGCCCGCAGCCAGCACGCTGCGTTCTGCACGGCAAATACTGCCGTCTGGAAGCCGTGAACCCGGAACAACATGGCGACAGCCTGTACGAGGCCTACAGCAACGCCAGCGATGGCCGCGACTGGACCTATTTGTCTGTAGGCCCCTTTAACAACCGCGCACAGTTCGACCAGCACCTGCAAACCATCAGCCAGGCCAGCAATGCCGTGCATTACGCCGTCGTCGAACAAACCACGGGTCGCGCATTGGGCACCTTGTCCCTGATGCGGATCGACCCACAAAACGGCTGCATTGAAGTGGGCTTTGTAGCCTGGTCGCCCGCTCTGAAACAAACCCGTATGGCCACCGAAGCCCACTACCTGTTGATGGCTTATGCAATTGATGGACTGGGCTACCGTCGCTACGAATGGAAGTGCGACACACACAATGCCCCCTCCCAAGCCGCTGCACGACGATTGGGCTTTCGTTATGAAGGTATCTTCCGTCAGGCGATTGTGTACAAGGGCCGCTCGCGCGATACAGCCTGGTTCTCCATTACCGACCAGGACTGGCCAGCCCTGAAAGCGAATTTCCAGGCCTGGCTGGCACCTGAAAACTTTGACGATCAAGGTCGTCAGAAACATCGTTTGGGGCAGCAAATAACTGTCGCTCCAGCCGGTCCCGGCGCCCGCCGCTTAAAGCAAATGCTGGCCCTGCAAACCGAGCTGAATCAGTTGATTGATCCGAACTGGCGAGTGGCCAAGCAGGACTACTACCGGGCGATCTGGGTGGAATGTGCGGAGCTGGCCGATTACCTGGACTGGAAGTGGTGGCAGCATAGCGAGCGCAATCTGCCGCAACTCCAACTGGAGCTGATCGACATCCTGCATTTTGGTCTGTGCGATGTACTGCGTGCCAACGATGCGCTGCGCGAGCAAGAAGCCGCCACCGCACTGGATCAGCTCCAGCACGCATCAGCCACCGCCAGCGACTCTACGGCCATCATGACGGCTCTGGAACGCTTTACCTTGCGCGTTCTGGAGACACGCCAGTTCGATTTCAGCGGCTTTGCCCAACTGGCTGCTCTTTGTGGTCTGACACTGGACACGCTCTACCACTCCTACGCGGGCAAGAATGCCCTGAACCGCTTGCGCCAACTGCGCGGCTATCAGCACGGCCACTATCACAAGCAGTGGGGCGGGCAGCAGGACAACGAGCATCTGGCACAGCTGCAATTGCGTCTGCCCACCGAGCATGACCATTACCCCGAAATGGTCCTGCATGCCCTGCAAGAAAGCTACGACACGTTTTTTTCGGGAGCCTCCCAGGTCCGGAACGGAGCCTGCGTACCGCCTCCCCTTTCTTCACGTTGACAAAGGACTGTCCATGTACCTCGATTGCGATTGTTCCATCAATGTCTTTCTGGACTCGCCTAAACCGGACTCCAATCCCGTGGAAAGCAATGACACGCGACATCCACCCGACCCCCGGCCACAGCCGCATAAGGTGCAACATCCCTGGTCCCGCTCGCGACGCCGCGAGCGCTCCCGCTGGCGCCAGGGTTAAGCAGCCCCAGCGCTTGTCTCCCGGCCCGGCACCACTGCCGGGCTCGTCTCCTTGATAAGGCCCCAAGCAAATGGAATAGGAGCTATGAGCCAGCGCGCATAGCTCCTCTTGATGTAAATCAAGACAATGAATCCCATCGTCGGCACAAGGATCGACGAGGCCTACCAAAGGAGACAAGCACATGGATACCCCACTCAGAGACAAATCCTATTTTGATGAACGCGCCACCAAAGAGATGGCCATTCATCTACAGCAAGTGCAACGCGACACCCGCGAAACCATGGCATTTGCCTGCCGCATCCTGGCCATGACCGAGCAGGAAGCTGGTTTGGCCGGCCAGATCAGCGTCCGTTCCGAGCGCCCCGGTGCGTATTGGACCTTGCGCTTTGGTCTGGGTTTTGACGAAGCCACCCCCGAAGACTTCATTGAAGTTGACCGCGACTTGAATACCCTTAGCGGCGAAGGCATGGCCAACCCGGCCACACGCTTTCACCTGTGGGTCTACGAAGCTCGCCCCGACGTCAATTCCATCATCCATACACACTCGCCCTGGGCCACGGTATTGGCCACCGCCCGCCAGCCCTTGGTAATTTCGCAAATGGACATGACGCCTCTGCATAATGACTGTGCATTTTTGGGCGAATGGCCTGGCGTGCCCATTGCCGATCAGGAAGGTGTCATCATCTCCAAAGCCCTGGGTGACAAGCGTGCCATTATTCTGGCCCACCACGGTTATCTGACCGCAGGTAAAAGCTGCCAGGAAGCCACGTACCTGTCGGTGTATCTGGAACGCGCCGCACGTCTGCAAGTGCGTGCACAAGCGGCCTTTGGCCCACTTACCCCTGTGGACGATACCTTGGCGGCCGAAGCGCACGACTATCTGCTCAAGCCCTCCATTGTTAACGCTACCTTTGACTACTGGTCCCGTCAGACCCAAGGCATTGCGCCCTTAACTAAAACTCGCTGACGCCCGCAACCAATACCCCGCTTCCACCAGGAGGTCGCCATGACGATGCCTAACAATGGACAGGCGCGTTCGTCGCGCCAATACGTTACCGCTGGCTTGGCCAGCATGATGGGAACCACCATAGAGTGGTATGACTTTTTCTTGTACGGCACCGCTGCCGCACTGATTTTCAACAAGATCTTTTTCCCCGCCTTTGACCCGATTACGGGCACACTGGCGGCCTTTGCCACCTACTCTGTGGGCTTTTTCGCTCGTCCTTTAGGAGGATTTGTTTTCGGCCATTTTGGCGACAAGTTGGGCCGCAAATCCATGCTACTGATCACGCTCTTTCTAATGGGGATCCCCACCATCCTGATCGGCCTGATTCCCTCTTATGAAAGCATTGGCTACTGGGCCGCTGTGCTGCTGGTGCTGATGCGCTTTCTGCAAGGTATCGCAGTAGGCGGAGAATGGGGCGGGGCCGTGTTGATGGCGGTTGAACATGCCCCGGAAGGCAAAAAGGGCTTTTTTGGCAGCTTGCCGCAAACAGGGGTTGCCCCCGGCCTGATCCTGTCTTCCCTGGCTATGGGCGCCGTCGCCAGCTTGCCAGAGGAAGACATGCTGTCCTGGGGTTGGCGCCTGCCCTTTCTGGCCAGCGTCGCCCTGCTGCTGGTGGGTTGGTGGATACGTGCCAAAGTGGCCGAATCCCCCGACTTCGAGCAAATGAGCAAAAAGGGCAAACAGGTTCCGATTCCTGCTCTGGAAGTTCTGCGTCATTACCCACGCGAAGTCCTGCTGGTCGTGGGAGGCCGTCTGGCAGAAGTGACCTGGTTCTACACCGTGGTGACCTTTGCCCTGGCTTACGCCACCACCACCTTGGGAGTAGAGCGCAGCGTCATGCTGGATGCCACCGTCTGGGGTGCCTTCGCGGCCTTGTTCACCATGCCCCTGTTTGGCGTATTGGGCGACCGAATCGGCTTCAAATGGGTCTTTATGGCAGGCACGATCTGCATGCTGGCATTCTCCTCCACCTTCTTTTCCATGCTGGGCAGCCTGGATTCCAGGACCATCACCCTGGCTTTGGTGATTGCGATTGGGCTGGTGTATGCCGCGCTGTATGGCCCGCAAGGTGGCCTGTTTTCCACGCAATTTCCACCTGAAGTGCGGTACAGCGGCATCTCCATTGCCGTGCAGGTATCCGGTGCCATCGGTGGCGGCCTGGCTCCCTTGGTGGCGACCTCCCTGCTGGCCTATGGCGACGGTCAACCCGACTACATCGTCTGGTACCTGAGCGCGCTGGGTCTGATTGCTTTTGCCAGTACCTGGTTCATGCATGGGCCGACGCACTTCTCTCTTCCCGCCCTATCCAGCCGAAAGGTACGCACATGAACGCAGCCGGTATTCACTACTACTTCTGGATGAATTCGGACTGGGCCTACCTGGGAGCCGACAGACTGGAAGCGATTGCTCGCAAGCATGGCATCCCTATCCACTACAAACCCGTGGACTTGCCGCAAGTCTATGCACGTACAGGCGGTGTCCTGCTGGGACAGCGCTCACCAGAACGTCAGGCTTATCGCATTGCAGAGCTTAAACGCTGGTGTCGCAAATTGGGCATACAGGTAAATCCCACACCGCGCTTCATGTGCCCAGACGCCACGCTGGCCTCCACCCTGGTGATTGCTATCAATCAGGCTGGTATGCCGGTGCTGGATCTGTACAAAGCCATTTTGCGGGCACAATGGTGCGAGGAGCAGAACATTGCTGACCCCACGCAACTGGCTCGAATCCTGCAAGCACAGCAGCTGGATGCAGACTACTGGCTGAAACAGGCACCGCTGATGCAGGCGCAGTATCAAGCCCACACCGAAGAGGCCATTAAAGCCGGTGTCTTCGGTTCGCCCTCCTATGTGTATCAGGGCGAACTGTTCTGGGGTCAGGACAGGCTGGACATGCTGGACGAAGCCATCGCCCTGCATCCTGCGCCAGCTTGAAGCACAACCCCGACACCAAGCCTGACTGTTTTTAAAACAAGGGCGGGGCAAGGTTTATCTACCTTGCCCCGCTCTACTTGTTTACAGCTTGGTTCGCAGGCTCAAACCCTGCCCCCAAGCCATCAAAATGATTCAAACGGTCTATACCGAAATCGCTCTAATAGCCCTAACAGTCATCAACGGCGAGCATCCGTACTTGGTCAAAATCTAACAAAAAAGCGGCGAATAAACGCCTCGCTACGGGCTGCGCTTGCTGCTTGAACAAATCGTCACCCAAAGAGCCTCACAATCTTCCCCGGACGACCTCATCCAGATGCACACTAGTGCGGGCAAAACCGCGGCTGGCCTGCCTGAACATAGTCCTTTATTCAGAGGTAAAAGCCGTAGAATCACGCCTTTTCCTGCCAGGAAAATTCACCGATACGCCAGCGTAGCATTCCTGAAATTGGACTTTTGGGTCCGCCTTAAGGCCCGAGTTTCGGGCTTTCGGCATGCCGCCTGCCAAAAATGAAATGCAATGAGCAATTTTGAAAATTTACTTTTTCCATTGATACAGAATGTTATGTCTGCCGTACGAATCATATCGATAGATTTTATCTATTCATTGAGTCTGTATTCTGAGGAAATTGGCTACTTGAGCAATGCCAGTAAAGGTAGCCGTCTTCGTCAGAAGAAGGGCGCGGGGCTTTATATTGAACAAATACGCCACTATAAAGTATCAGCCAGATCAAAAAATCAGGATTCTGCTGATCTCCAATAACACTAGACAGCACGAACAACTTCTTCAAGCCCTGCTGGCTGGTGCTTTTCGGGTTTCTGTTGCTGCGGACGGAGTGCAAGGATATACCAAGGCCCAATTAACGCTACCCGAACTTATCCTGATGGATAAGCAATTGACGGGGATAGACGCCTTGTCCTTGACCCATATGTTGCAAGGATTAAAAGCCACGGCCCAAATCCCCATCATCGTTCTGGATTCACGCATGGATGGCAGCAGCGATGAATGCGTCACTTTTCTAAAGGCTGGTGCGGTTGATTACATTGGCAATCCGTATGCGGTCGATGAAGTAAAAGAACGTATCAACGTGCCCTTGCGCTGCCCCAAGCAGATGGCGCCTGCACTTGTGCCGGGCAAGATGCCAAGCCAGCGGCCCAGCACGACAGCCGAAACCAGCATGCTGATCCATGCCATTCAGAAAACCATTGATGCCAATCTGGGTGCGCCGCCCAGTCAAAAAGAACTGTGCGATATGTTCAAGATTTCGCGTCGAAAAATCATGAATATATTTCAGCGTAATTTTGGCTTAAGTGTAAGTAGCTATATCCGATTGCAGCGTATGTATCGGGCCGAGTATTTGCTGAAGACTACGGCCTTGAAAATTGATGTGATTGCGACCGATTTAGGATTTTCCAGCCCGGCCAATTTCTCTACCGCATTCAAAACGTATGCGGGAGTGTCTCCCGGAAAATTCCGCCAGGCTATGGAGAAGAACAAACCCTATACAGAAAACACACCATGTATTCGCTCCATGGGCCCACCTGTTTTCTCATCTGGGTGGTGTCCGCCGTAAATGGCAACAGGAAAAGAACAAGGTCCACAGGAGACTCGAGCCAGACTCACATAAAAATAAAACTGTTGAACGAAACAATGCCAGGAAGGTGATAAAGGAACCCGCCCTTCACACCTCCACCTTGGCCAGATACAGAAAAAGATGGCTGCACGCCACACAAATCCGGTTTCAGAGGGTCTGCACTTGCCGCCAGGGGGCAAGGTGATAAAATCGTGGCTACTTGAATAGTTCAATTCAAAACAGATCCGGGACGACCTGGATCTGCCTTTTCAGTACAGGGACGGCCCTACCTCTTTGGCGGAGCATCCACGATGGCCCACCCTGCATCACCCTCAACTCAACTCATTACTCCCATCACCTGGCTGCGTCTGCTCGGTTCCTGGTCCATTGTTGTCCTGTTCATGATTTTCGGCGGGCAATGGCTGGGAGACTCCCTGAACGGCACCACGGCGGCCATCGTCTTTCTGGTGCTGTTCGTGACCATCCTGACGGCCTCGTTTGGTGTGGTCCGTGAAGCCGACCACCTGGCCCACCAACTGGGCGAGCCCTACGGCACCCTGATCCTGACCCTGTCCATTGTGCTGATCGAAGTTATCCTGATTGCCTCGGTACTGCTGGGGCCGGGCGACTTTCCCACCATAGGTCGGGACTCGATCTACGCCGTGATGATGATCATCCTGAACCTGATCACCGGCCTGTGTCTGATTGCCGGCGCAGCGCGCAATGGCGATCAGGAGTTCAATCGCCAAGGCACCAATACCTACTTGTCCATGATCGTCTTGCTGACCAGTGTGGGCCTGATTCTGCCCAACTACACCAGCAATGCGGGCGAGTTCAGCACCACCCAGGCCATTGGCATTTCGGTTCTGACGGGCCTGGTCTATGCCATCTTTCTGTATCTGCAAATGGGCAGTCACCGCCATGACTATGTGCAGCCCAATCAGGCGATTCAAAGCACTGAAGATACGACACCCACATCGCGTGATCCCCAGGCGACTCGCGCGATGCTGATACGCAGTCTGGTGCTGATCGCCCTGATCCTGCCTATCGTCCTGTTGGCACACCATCTGGCCATTGTGACGGACTACGGTATCGCCGCCTCGGGCGCCCCCGTTGCCGTCGGCGGTGTACTGATCGCAATTATCGTATTCACCCCGGAGTCCATCACTGCGATCAAGGCGGCCATGAACAATGAAATGCAGCGCGCCATCAATCTGTGTCTGGGTGCCTTCGTCTCTACCGTGGGGCTGACTGTGCCAGTGGTGCTGATGATTGGTCTGATCACCGGCAAGCAAGTGATCATGGGCATCAGCAATATGGAAATCGTGTTGTTTCTGATCACGGCACTGCTCAGTATCTTGAGCTTTAGCGGCAAGCGAACCTCACCCATTCAAGGCTATATGCATCTGATGGTTTTCGCCGTGTTCGGGCTGCTGCT
Source organism: Alcaligenes sp. EGD-AK7 (assembly GCF_000465875.3). Classification (NCBI taxonomy): domain Bacteria; kingdom Pseudomonadati; phylum Pseudomonadota; class Betaproteobacteria; order Burkholderiales; family Alcaligenaceae; genus Alcaligenes; species Alcaligenes sp. EGD-AK7. The sequence continues at coordinate 43,788 of NZ_AVOG02000023.1, forward strand.
GTTTTATCCCTGAGAAGAACAAGGCAAACAGAGCCAAACCGGCTTTGTTTGCACCTATCCAACGGGACAGACAAGCATAGCGGGCCTTCGTGGCCCAAGCGCCTGTCACTCAAGGTCCATGATTTACTGACAGAAACCGAGCTGCTCAGGATCGATCCGGTTCCGAACGAACACACTTATACTCGAACTCGTTCATACCATCGGCAAAGTCCACGTGTTCCCACCCCAAGCGCGTAAAAAAGCGGCAGGCACGCTGGTTTTCCGGGAACACAAAAGCCACCCATTTACGACATGGGGGATGGCCTGGCCAAGCCAATACCGCTTCCAGCATGGCTCCGGCCTGACCATTGCCGCGTAATGGCGGCGCAACGGCAATATCGGTAATTGCATGTGGCAGATTTCGCCCGTCTCCCCAGGCACACCCAATCAAACCAATGGGCTGACCGTTCTGCTCGGCAACCAGCTGGACGCCATCGCTTTGGTTCAACACGTGCTCCAGCCACTCCTGATCCAGTGGCCCCAACTCGCGGTTCAAGTCCTCGTCCTGGAACCATTGCTGTATCCAGTCCCAGTCCGTCGCACGAATTCTTCTGATTTCCATCGCTACCCCGTTTTGAGTTGTCCGCTGCAGCTTGGAGCAGCCCCAGACAAAAACGTTCGAGACCAGCCTCATTCCAAGGCGGAATGACGCAACAAATTTTCCAGCCAATCCGCAAACACCTGAAAACGGCGCGACAAGTGTTGGCGATGCAAATACAGCAAGGACATGGGCATGGGAGCGGCACGGTGATCCGGCAGCACCTCCACCAATTCACCTGATTGCAAATGCGCCTGCACATCGTAAGCAGGGATCTGAATTAGCCCCAAGCCGGACAGACAGCAGGCGATATAGGCCTCGGCATTATTCACCGTCACACGACCTGGCAGATCCAGCACCTGACGCTTGTCGTGCTCCATCCACTCCCAAGGAGCCACACGCTCGCTGGTGGGCGAGGCATAACGGACCACTTGGTGGTTCTCCAGATCCGTTGGCGTCTGGGGCATGCCATAACGGGCAAGATAAGCGGGGCTGGCTACATTGATCAAGGGCAAGCTGCCCATTTTTCTGGCGATCAGGCCCGAATCACTTAATGGTCCCACGCGCAGCACACAATCCACCTGCTCCTCAATCAGATTCACCTCGCGGTCCGTCACGCCCAGATGCACATGGACATGCGGATAGCGCTCCAGAAACTCCGGCAGCGCAGGTGCCACAATCAGGCGGCCTACCCGCCCCGGCACATCCACCTTGATCGTGCCACTAGGCCCCACACTGGCTTGGCGAAACAGGTTTTCGGTTTCCTGCACATCGGCAATCACGCGCAGACAGCGCTCGTAAAACGCCGCACCATCTTGCGTGACTGTGACTTTGCGCGTGGTGCGATTCAACAGGCGAGCGCCCACTCGCCCTTCCAGCTCCTGAATGGCGGCCGACACCGAAGAGCGCGGCATACCCAAGGTATCCGCCGCGCGGGTGAAATTGGCACACTCCACGACCCGCGTAAAGATGCGAAACAGGTCAATGCGGTCCATAACTTTCTCCAGATAAGCAGCAGCAAAACACGGGCTGAACTGCTAGACCCGGTTGACTAAAGCAGCGGTGCGTATTGTTCGTTTTTTCAGACAAATGATGTCAGAACTAGATGATTTAAACAATTTCAGCGACTTATATCATGAAAAAACGAAAAGGCTTGCAGCCCGCAGCCCACACTAGCAAGGAGTCATCATGGCAAAGCACAGCATCAAAGGTAAAACCGTTCTGATTGCAGGCGGGGCAAAGAATCTGGGCGGCCTGATCGCCCGCGACCTGGCAGAGCAAGGAGCGAGCGCCATTGCCATTCACTACAACAGCGACAGCTCCAAAGCGGATGCCGAAGCCACCGTCAAAGCCATCCAGGCAACTGGTGCACAAGCCGTCGCCTTCCAGGCCGACTTGCGTTCGGCCAGTGCCATGGAAAAACTGTTTAGCGATACCGTCGCCGCAATTGGCCGCCCTGATATCGCCATCAACACGGTGGGCAAAGTACTGAAAAAGCCACTGACCGAAGTGAGTGAAGCCGAGTACGAGGAGATGAGCGACATCAACTCTAAAACTGCTTTTTTCTTCCTGAAAGAAGCCGGCAAACACGTACAGGACAATGGTAAAGTCTGCACCCTGGTCACATCCCTGCTGGGTGCCTTCACCCCCTTTTACGCCGCGTATGCCGGCACCAAAGCGCCGGTAGAACACTACACCCGCGCCGCCGCCAAAGAATATGGCGCACGCGGTATTTCCGTCACGGCGGTGGGCCCTGGTCCTATGGATACGCCCTTCTTCTATCCAGCCGAGGGCGAGGATGCCGTGGCCTATCACAAGACCGCGGCTGCCCTGTCTCCCTACTCCAAGACCGGGCTGACGGACATTGAAGATGTTGTGCCCTTTATCCGTCATCTAGTCAGTGACGGCTGGTGGATTACCGGCCAGACCATTCTGATCAACGGTGGTTACACCACCAAGTAAGAAGGCAAGCCAGTGTCTGAGCCTGCAAGATCACTGCTTCGGGCTTGAGCACTGGCTTTTCTCAATACCTGCGCATGGATGTCCAAAAGGCATCCACAAGTGGGAATGCCAGCCAGAACGTAACCGCGTTCAAACCCGAGATTCCTGATACGGGTTCTCGAAAATATCTTCTACGGTCTGCTCGAACAAGGCACTGATCTTGAATGCCAAATCCAGGGACGGTGCATGTTTGCCCGTTTCCAGCGCATTGACCGCCTGCCGGGACACCCCCAAGCGCTCCGCCAAATCTGCCTGCGTCCAGTTCGCCTCGGCCCGCAATACACGCAATCGATTTTTCATTTAATCGCTAGTCCGGACAAAGGGTGAAACCAGAGCGAACACCGCCCAAAAGAAGGGGTAAATCAGCCAGGCAGGAATATGGGGCGCAGCGGCGTAGGTTTCCCCAAAGCCCCAGGCTGTCCACAAGGTCAAGGTTGCGCCTGAGGCCAGCACAAAACACTTGGCCACGATCACCCGCACGAACTCATCGCTTTGCGCCATCAAGCGCAAGGTGGCCCAGACTTGTCCGGCCACAGGCAAGGCGACGGCTATGGCAATCAGCCAACCAACAGGCCGACCGAGCAGGCTGTCGAACAGCCCCAGAATGGTCAAGGCATTGACCAGGATATACACGCCCATAAAGAGCAAAGTGCGAATCAGATAGCTACGACCTGGTGACGGCGCAGAGGAAGAGTTCCGGTTGGCAAGCATGGTTAAGCACCTGAATGTAAAGTAAACCTGACTTTATAGAAGTCAACACTACTTGTCAATAAGTAATGTTTACTTTACATTTTTGAATATAGAGCCAGTCAACCAGCAAACATTCCGATTGGCTGGCTGGTCTATTTGGGCCTACACGTTCTGACCATAAAAACGAGATTTGCAGCTGGCACCTGCGCGCGTTGCTACCCCCCAACACGCAGCCTGGATATAAAGCCACTTGAACAGGCAAAGTTCAAGACCTGCCCGTGTAGCCTAGCGTCGACGGAGATTGCCCAAACCGCGCCTGAAATAGACGGCTGAAATGAGAGAGGTCCTTGAAGCCACAGGCCATGGCCACTTCGGTCACCCGTTTAGGTTTCCCGCCCTCCAGCAAACGGTAGCTATGGATCAAACGCTGCTCCCACAGCCATTGCATGGGGGTTGTCGCCTCAAAAGCAAAGAGTCGGTACAAAGTGCGAGTCGCCATAGACGAAGCACGGGCAATCTGGTCCACATCCAGCGTATCATCATGCAAATGTGCACGCATATAAGCCTGAACCTGCTCCAGCCGCCGCTCCTGACGAGTGCCCCGAGAAAGCGCAGGAGCGTCAGACTCGAATACCGCGGAGAAGATATCCAGCACAGAAGCCGTCACACGCTGATCCATACCGTCCGCTGCCGCCTCCCCCATACCAAGCAGTTGCTTGACCAAGGCGCCAGCCATCGGCCCCAGACGCGAGTTGGCTGCAATACGACGCGCTGCCAGATTGCCCACCGAGGGCAAGCGCGATGCCAATAAGGGGCGGGGAATCATGACCATGGCCGCGTGAGCCAAAGAGCCCAGCTCCAGATCAAAAGGCCGAGATTGATCCTGAAGTACCAGATCCCCTGTTCCCAGGCTGACGTAGCGTCCGTCCTGGCTCAGTTGAATATGACCATCCAGCATGAGCCACAGCATGAAACAGTCGCGCTGATCTTTACGGATATCGGCCTGCCGTCTGCTCACCCGTATCGCCTCCCCCTGAGGGGTGGCAGACCAGATGCTGCTCAGGCCCAAACCACCAAAACTAGTGAGGGTGACCCGCGCCTGAAACTGGGGCCGGGCAATCTGGCTGCACTCGGTCTGTGAAAACTGCCTGCAAGTGACCTCGTGCCAGTGCTCAAAGCTGTCTCCGGGCTTGACCGCTATGATCGCTGTCATAGGTTCAGTCTCCATAATCGGGGCTATCTGCACCGATGGATTAATCATTTTTCAACAAGATTACGTCCATTACCCAAAGACAGACAAGCCCTGAAAATACCAAGCCTCAGCTCCCTGCCCGTGTACTGTCCAGGATGGCAGGCACAGTCAAAAAAAACGTAAAACTGGCAGTGGCAGCCAAGCCAGAACTGCGCCACCCTCCTACTCTACAAGCGTCTATGACACCGGCAGCGGCAATACCAAATACACAGTCGCCCGGCCGTGAGCAAACCAAAGGAGAATGAAATGGCTATTCAAATTGATCAAATCAACCCCAGCAGCACGGCGGTCATTGTGATCGACATGCAGAACGACTTCATCGCACCCGGCGCCCCACTGGAAACACCCATGGGCATGGAGTTGATGCCCCGCCTGCAAAAACTGCTGGGCCACGCTCGCCAAACTGGCATGGAAGTGATCTTCACCGCCCACGCCCACCGCCGCAACGGCTGCGATATGGGCCTGTTCGGAGAGATTTACCCTCCGATTCAAAACCAGGTGGGGCTGGTAGATGAGACAGCGGGCGTTGATATCTACCCCGAAGTAGCCCCACAGGGGGATGAAGTCGTCATCAAGAAGCACAGGTACAGCGCGTTCTTTGGCACCGACCTGGACATCATCTTGCGTACTCGGAAGATCGACACCGTTGTCATCACCGGCGTGACCACCGAAAACTGCTGCCACGCTACGGCTCGCGATGCCATGTTCCATGGCTACAAAGTGGCCTTTATCTCTGATGCCACAGGCACCTACAACTACCCGGATATGGGCTTTGGGGCGATTCCGGCTGAAGAAGTACACCGCGTCACCTTGGGGGTGCTGGCAGTATCCACCGCGCATGTCATGACGACGGATGAGCTGATTCACAAATCCAGACAATAATCACGAACCGGACCAGAACCCGCATGCATTGAGCCTCCAGCTCATCAGGCAGCACCACAGGTCTTGTGAACCGCCCCACTTGTGAGGCTCGCTTCTCAAGACCTGTGGTTATTTTTCTTGTGCCACAACAAGTTGCGCCAGCCGCTGAATGGAGAGCGGCGCACAGCCTTCCGCATCATTGCTGATCGTCACATACGCCGCCTGCCCCGCCCCCGTGATCCCGCGAATCGTGCGGGCCAGCACCGTGCGAGTATGCACGTCCTCGCTGACAATGGCATCGAATGGGGTATGCTTTTTTTGAGCATCGGCATAGCCGTAAGCACCAAACTCCCGGTTCAAGTTCCAGCGACACACCAAGGGTCCCGGCCACAAGGCGCGCAAGACGGGCAGTTGCTCTTCAATCGGCGGCATCTTGCCATGCAGCCCCAGACAAAATGTCGCGCCATTGGCCTTGAGCGTATCGACAAGATGTTGAGTCAACAGCTCTGGATCTCTTACCTCTACCGCAAGCACCACCTGTGAGCCTTGCGGCAAAGCCTCACGCGCCGCTGCCAGCATCTGCCCCAACTTGTCGAACAACTCTGCCGAACGATTCAACCAGCCCCAGGACAGAGGGCTTAACTGGAAGACCAAGACGCCCAACTTGGCACGCAAGCCCTCGACTGCAGGCTGCACGAACTGCTCTACAGCCAGACGAATATCCAGAAAGTCCGGATTAGATTTGCGTACCTTGCCCTGCTCATCACGAACTTGGGCATCCGTAATCATGGAAGGACATTTCACAACGAAGCGAAAATCTTCATCAACCTGAGCGGCATAGGCGGAATACTGCGTGACCGTCAAAGGACGCCAGAAGGTGCGATCCACACAGACGGTGCGCATCAAGGGATGCTGGTGATAGGCCTCCAGGCCGTGCTTGGACAAGATACTCGACTCGTACTCGCCATCCCAGATCAAGCCTTCCCAACCAGGGTAAGACCAGGTGGAAACACCGAAACGCAAGGCTTCAGGAAGCTGGGCGGCCAGATCGCTTAGCTCCAGCGCGGAAGCAGCAAGGCTGACTTTGGTGATTTTGCGTCGGGAAGGAGCAGCGGGCTTTGAGGCGGGTGGCTGAGGAATGGCATCGCCGAAAAGATCTTCTTGCATGCTGGGTATAGTGCCATGGGAATGAAGTTAAGCAAATGCCGGCTCAAAATCCACCAGATCCGTACTTTGCATGCCTAGCCCTTTGGCGACGCTACGCCGACGACTAACAGCCTGAACAATCTCCGCCCAGATTGCTTCTGCTTCCTTCACCGTTAACCTGAAGTATGGTGCCCCACAACATGCGCACTGGAACCTGGAACCCAGGCGCACCTCCAGGTCTGAGCGCTTGGCAGATCGTGTCGTCATCAGAAACCTTCCAACTTGTCAGGATTCACAGAGGCCGAATCATCTTGCGACTTGGCCCCCGAGGTTTGATCCGCTTTGATACGTCGTGGCCGCCTGACGCGCTGGGGCAACTGCTCACGCAGCAAGTCCATCCCCAAGGCATCATTTTCCATGGTCATTACTTTAGTCACATCATTCAAGCGTCCCAACACATGCAAAGCGCTTAAAAAGGTATGCAAGGCAGTACCGGCATTACCATCCTCCATGCGCCGGACTGTGCTCAACGACGTACCAATACGCTGGGCCAAATCCTCTTGGCTTAATCGTCGCGCACGGCGAGCCGCAGAGATATCCCGCCCCAGCCGCAGCAAGGCACGGTCTACAGGACGGGAGATGACACTACGAGGAGCATTTTTATTCTCTGAATCAGTCATATTTTTATCCATTCATATATGAACAAATATAAATCATAAGAACTCAAATATGAACAATAAGGACGCAGTATATGCTTTCAGTGAAACTCTCCATACCCAAGTGGGTACAGGTGCTTGATCACACGCCAAGAAGCGGCACAGCGCTACAAGACACCTGTACAAGCAAATGGCCAATATGCTCATCACGCGACAGTGCGGTGAACAGCCGATAAAAGTATTGGGGGAGATATCAGAACTGGAGCGGGCGATGGGAACATCACGCCGCACTCAACTCGTTGATTGATAACGGGTTCCTTCCGTGAGCGGCACGGAATTAGACCAGATTATGTACCAGTGTCACCTTCTAGGGCAAAGGCCAGGTCGGTGCAGCTCTTCCCAATCTCTAGGTCGGCGGCGAGCCAGCCTACCACACGGCTTTGGTCACTTTGCCCCAAGAGGCGCCACAGTCGTGGGGGGCCATCTGATCTGCGCAAGTCTGCAGCAGCACATTCACCAGTTCGGTCCCGGCATGCGTCGCATCGCCGTCATTGCCGTGGTCGACGCGACGGATTGCAACGGCAAAGAATCGTCGGCACCGTGGCCGCCAAAATCTCCTTGAAACCACCTGCTTTCAACTTCCAAGCCTGCGCTACCGTCCGAGCCCAATTAGGATGGAATCTGCGATAGCGCTTGCCTCAACACCTCAATCACGCCCTTGTGCGGCAGGTACCCAACGATGCCATGCGCATTGGGGGTCGTGTTGTCGACGGTACCGTCGTTCCCGATTCCCTCTGCGAAGTTCTCCTTGGTAAGGGGCTTTCCGAGTGCAACGAAATCGGAGGGGTCATAGAAGTTCTCCCACTTCTGGACAAATGCAGCCTTTCGTCGCGGGACACCCAACTTCGCTTTGAACGCATCCAGCCCGAGTGGCGATCCCATGGTGATCAGGAGAGGGACCTGAACCCCGGCACTGACAGCTTCCATCTCTCGCAGTAGCTTGAAAGCGATGACAGTTCCGAGTGAGTGAGTAATCAGTATTTGAGGACTACGCTTTAGGTAAGGGCGAACGATATCGTCGACCGCCTTGGCCGCTTTTGGCGAGGAAAGGTAGGTATGGCCTTGTCGCACGAGCCGAAGCAGGAGCGCACCCTTGAGAGGGGAAATCTTCTCGACCACGCGCATGAGACCCACGAGGCGCCTTGCAATGAAGTTGTCCATCGGCACGGCAATGTTCCCTGACTCTTCGATGGCAGCGCTGATCTGGGCCTCATCGATGTCATGATCGCCAGCGAACTCCTCCATAACAGCGCTGAGGAACTTCAGTTCATCAGCATCGCCGATATCGACTGCTGTGGATTCAGCTCCCATGCCGACAGCGACTTTGGTCTTGCGGTTCGTCCAATCCGCGAGAGTCGTCCCGTAGTACGCCATCTCGACTGAGGCGCCGGCAAGCAAGCCAGGCTGAACAGCATGGAGAGACTCAGTCCACTTTTGCAGGAGCTCGTCCTTCGTTGAGCCTTCTTGCCCGATCCCGTGAATCATCAGCACATTCATCTGCTTTCCTCCAGGTTGAATTTTTGTACCAAGATACGCGCGCCTTCTGCTTTGAATGACGAGAACTGGGATGGCAGGAGAAAAGCAGCGACGTCACCTAAATTTTCCGCAACTGCCTTCTCCGCTGGTTCCGGGTTTTCCATGAATTGCCATCCTTGGCGCAGCCAAGGCCATAGACCGGCGATCTCTCCCATCGCAGGGCGGGTCGCGTCGGTTACCCATCTGGGTAACTTTTGATTTGCAGCTGAATATGGTCGCTCCCTGACTGGGGGAACTTCTGTCACCAAGCTGCCGTGGCCGGAGTCGGTGCTTTGGAGTAATCCCATGAACGCCACGTCGAATGGAATGGCCTGTCCGTAATCGCAGTAAAAAAACGCCATGCGCCGAATACTGTCGATGTCTCCACTATAGTCATATAGGTAGCTGGCGATGGCTCCCAGTGTTGGGTTGACGTGTTTGGCTGAGCGGAGTCGCGCCGCGATATCGTCCACCTGATCTGCAGCAAGATTGCCGGCCTGAAGGTCGACAATCGTCTCGATGTAAGTGCTTAGTGGATCCGGTCCCCAGTCCCATCGGGAAACGCAGGTCCAGTTGATCTCGTTTCTTCCGTCGCGAACAAGAAAAGTGACCAGCATCGGATAAACGACAGCCGACGCAAAAACGCCATCCTCGAATTCGACCAGTATTTGAATGGCCCCTTGCTTCTTGCTGCTCACCCGGTAGTGTGTGACGCCGCCTTCCGTGAAAAACTTCTCAACGGAAGATGTGCTCCAGATCGCCTTGGGCACCGCACCGTGGATAGACAGGTTGAAATCACGGAAGTCGGCCTCTCTCTGGATTGAGAGTCCGTCTCGGATGTGCCGCGTGAGTAATCGCGCTTGGAGAGGGCGCGAAAACTCGTGGATGTTAGGAAGCCTGATATGCAGCTCTCTACTACCATCATCCGGCTCCTGAACCACCTCCGGTGGTGCCGGCCACTTGGGTGGAGGTAGCCCATGTGGGCTGCCTCCACGCTGAAAGTAGACTGCATGCTCTCGGGGTATGCCGGTGGCGCAATCTGGCTTGCACTGGAGGTCGTAGATTTCTCCGATTTCCCGCAATCGGTCTTTGGAGAACAAGGCCAGTGATTCGGGTATTACGCAGTCGGGAAGGTATTTGTCAAACGCTTCGTCCCTGAAGCCGCAAAGGCCTTCGATCAAGACGGTGGAGAACACGCATCGATCAGGAGCCTTGCCGTCCCCTTTCAGCATATACGCCTGTTGACCATCTACCACCGCATTGAAGCGATCGATGATCGGTGCCTGTGCTTCGTATGGCCCTCGTGGAAGCACGGGATCACCAAAAATGTCAGCAGTATCTATGTCCGCCGGTAGCGAGCGGCAAGCATCGCCAAAGATCGTCAGGCTCCTGATGCCGTGTCTGTAGAGTTGTCTCTTCAGCCCTTCCACAGAGATGGCGCGAGTTTCGTCAAACCAATCGCTTGGAAGCCACATATTCTGCTCGGCCCCGGAGCGGAATCCATGCCCAGCGAAGTGAAGGACAAAGAGCTCCACCTCGTCGTTGGAAGCGAGCATCCCCTTCAGCGATTCTCGAATACGCTGAATGGTGACGCGTGTCTCACCCTCATCAGTGATCACCTCCGTGGTGAATCCGGCTTGGCGCGCCCAATCTCCCATTTCGTGTGCCGCCGTAATAGCCCCCGGCAAGTATGAAAGTGGGGGAGCCTTCGATACCCCAATCGTCAGACACAGCTTCACGGTTGTCCCCTCCGGCAATGCGCCAATTTAATCGGTTCGTCGAAAGTAGATCGTACTAGCGCGATCACGTTGTCGTCGCCCCTGTGTTGCTTGAGGTCTTCGTCCCGATGAGAGTCGTGACGCCAGAGACGCGCGCTTGCGCCAGGCTGTCACTGCGTATTGCGCTGGATCTCTGGCTTCTCAGGTGAGGATGCAGGGGGACCGTGATAGGCTTTTCTGTCGCTTCGGTTGCCCGCAATAGATCGGTTGATGTTCTGAGATTTGTCGGTGAATCGTCGAATCGATGACATTCGCATGTCATTCCTTCTTGATCTGAACGAAGACCCATGCCGTCTGGCGAGATGCCTCATCGTTGCCCGTCGAGGTGGCGTCGCCGCGCCCTGTGCTACCCGAACCGCGTCTGCTGAAAGACCATCGGCGTCTGACATGCGGGTGATGCCCAGACTTGAAAGCACGTAGACCGAATGCGTCTTTCGCCGCGATGGCATCTGTAGCAAAACCTCACCACCAAGCCTCCCCGCCTCGGGCGAGAAACATCTTGAAGCATACCGCCACGCAGAGGCTCGGTGTTGGTGGACAAGGTGCCACATCGACTGGTTGCTGGGGTGAGCATTGCAGCCATTCGCCGTCACTACAACCTTTCCACAAGCCAAGTCGCCACCGCTCCGCGCCGCGAAGGTGTGGGATGGCGTCGACCAGACCACGAGAAAAGCCGATGTCCTGAACCCGTTCACCAGGGAGTAGCCAATGACAAAGTCATATTCTTCCGGCGCCCAAGCCAAGGTCTTCTATCGTCCGATCGAGGCGGCCATTCAGTGGGCGGGGCTGTCGCGTTTCGAGCGCCGCATCCTCGATGTCGCCAAGGGGATGAACCGCTTGCCCGAGCACCCCGAACTGGCGCGCTGGCCACAGCTTCGCCTGAACGCGGAACGGATCTACGACGCACTGGTGCATCTCGACCTTCCCTACGGCAAGGATGGCATCACGAGCAACGACCCCGCCTTGCTCGATGACCCTGGCCTCACGATCCGCCACGTCGATCTGAAGGCCTGGATGATCCGTTTCTATCCCGACCAGCGACCGGCCTTCCTGTTCGATGCCTTTGAGCGTCACCTGCATCCGGCCGTCAGTGTCGATGCCGTGCAGGCACTGGTCATGGATCGCGAGGCGTTGAAGCTCCAGCTTGCCGACAAGGTGCAAGCCTGGGACGCGCTCTATGACCAGTTCCAGACGCTCAGCCAGGAGCACCAGGCGCGCACGGAGCGCGAGAAGCATTCCGGGATGCCGGGCGCCCGCAGTGAGTCCACCTACCTGAACATCGTTGGCGGTCTTCTGACCCTGCTGCTGGGCAAGTCGCCCAAGGGCGTTCCCTATTCGTCCTTCGAGACGCTGGAATCGGTCATCAGTGCGCTGGTTGCCCACTACGGCGACAAATCCGGGATCAGCGAGCGAACGCTGTGGGCGAAGTTTTCGGCAGCCAAGCGACATCTCGCCACCCAGGACCGCTGACTGCAAGTGCAGACGGCGAGCCTGCACTTGCGGTGACTGCGCAGGGACCGCGCTATTGAATACGGGGCACTTCCATCACCGCCGCTACACAGCGCCAAGGAGTGTCCCTCGTGACTGCCCAGACCATCGCCACCGCGACGCCGAACGAACACCGCATCCTGCGCCGCGCGGAAGTCGAGGCCAAGACCGGCTTCAAACGCGCCCACATCTACAACCTGATCAAGGAGGGCAAGTTTCCCAAGCCCCTGCGCCTCGGGGTACGCGCCATCGGATGGGATTCGGTGGAGATCGATCAGTGGATCACCGATCGACTCAGGGAGCGGGCATGAGCCCGCGCTCCCCCGGAATCCCTTCCACGAGGAGTCGCACCATGCAGGTGGTATCCATCATTTCGACCAAGGGTGGCGTCGGCAAGACGACCACCGCAGCGAACCTGGGCGGTTTCATCGCCGATGCGGGACTGCGCGTGCTGCTGCTGGACCTGGACGTACAGCCCACCTTGTCGAGCTACTTCACGCTCGGCACGCGTGCGCCTGCCGGCATCTACGAGATGCTGGCCTTCAACGAGCAGCGCATCGAGCAATTGGCTTCGCAGACCGCTGTGGCGGGTCTCGACCTGGTGGTGTCGAACGACCACCGCGGCGAACTGAACACACTGCTGCTGCACGCGCCCGACGGCCGGCTGCGCCTGCGTCACCTGCTCCCCGCGCTGGCGTCGCACTACGACCTGCTGCTGATCGACACCCAGGGCGCGCGCAGTGTGCTGCTGGAGATGGCGGTACTGGCGTCCAATCTGGCGCTGTCACCGGTGACGCCGGAAATCCTGGCGGCGCGTGAGCTGAGGCGCGGCACGCTGCAACTGATCGAGGACATCGCTCCGTATCGGCACCTCGGCATCGAGCCACCGCCGCTGCGCTTGCTCATCAACCGTGTGCATCCGGTGTCGTCGAACGCCCGACTGATCCAGCAGGCCCTGCGCCAAGTGTTCCAAGCGCACGCTGGCATACAGGTCCTGAACACCGACGTCCCGGCCATCGAAGCCTACCCACGTGCTGCCACACGGGGACTGCCAGTGCATCGCGTCGAATACCGGCAGCCGGTGGGCCGTACTGCGCCTGCGGCGTTGGAAACGATGCGTGCGCTGGCTGGCGAGCTTTTCCCGGCATGGCGGGAACGCTTCGCGTGCGTTACCGGCAGAGGCCACGCAGGAGGAGCCAGTCATGGCAAACGCGCATGAACTGGCCCGCGGCCATGAGCGGCTGCGCGTGCTGATCGAGTTCGCGCTGGGCGAAGGCTGGCGCGTGAAGCGCACGCGCGGCGGGCACCTGATGTTCACCAAGCCCGGCTGCGCCGTGATCTATACCAGCTCGACTGCGAGCGATCACCGCGCCAGCCGCAACGCTCGCGCGCAGCTTCGCCGCGCCGATCGACAGGCACTGACGGCATCTCGGGAGAGCAGCGATGGCTGAGCCGACGCCGCAGGACATGGCCGCCAAGCTGCTGGCCAGCGGCTTCGAACGCAGCGGTCCTTCGGCCGCGGCCTTGACCGACCCCATCGCCGACACGCCGATGGTGGTGACGCTGGACGAGCTGCGCCCCTATGAACATGACCCGCGCGTGACGCGCAACCCGGCCTACGAGGAAATCAAGGCCTCGATCCGCGAGCGCGGGCTCGACGCGTCGCCCACGATCACGCGCCGGCCGGGCGAGGCGCACTACATCATCAGGAACGGTGGCAACACGCGGCTCGCGATCCTGCGCGAATTGTGGAGCGAGACCAAGGAGGACCGCTTCTTCCGCATTGCATGCCTGTTCCGCCCCTGGCCGGCACGCGGCGAAATCGTGGCGCTGACCGGACACCTGGCCGAGAACGAACTGCGCGGCGGGCTGACCTTCATCGAGCGGGCCTTGGGCATCGAGAAGGCGCGCGAGTTCTACGAGCAGGAAAGCGGCCAGGCGCTGTCGCAGAGCGAACTCGCGCGGCGGCTGACGGCCGACGGCTATCCCGTGCCGCAGTCACATATCAGTCGTATGGCCGATGCGGTGCGCTACCTGCTGCCGGCGATACCGAACCTGCTCTACGGCGGCCTGGGGCGACATCAGGTGGAACGGATCGCTGTACTGCGCAAGGCGTGCGAGCGCACTTGGGAACGGCGTGCGCTGAACCAGTCATTGGCGGTGGACTTCGTCACGCTGTTTCAGGATGTGCTGATGCAATTCGACACACAGCCGGATGACTTTTCGCCGCAACGGGTGCAGGACGAACTGGTGGGTCAGATGGCTGAGTTGCTGGAGGCGGACTACGACACGCTGGCGCTGGAGATCGACGACAGCGAAAGCCGCCAGCGTGCGCTGACCAGCGAACCGGCGGCACCGACACCTCCGGCAGCGCCTGTCGTGCCTGCTACTCCTCCCGCACCGGTCTCCGCGCCTCAGCAGCCACCGGTTTTGTCCGTGCCGCGCGACACTACGCCGGTCACGCTGGTCACGCCTGCGGCGCCAGCAGCGACACCGCCTGCATCGTCCGAAGCGCCGAAGGACCAGCACGGGCCACGCGACGAGCGCCTGCAAGGCCACATCGTGACACCGGCGCCGACCACCGAGCGCCTGCAGTCCATCCAACGGATGGTTGCGGACCAACTCGGCGACAAGCTGCCCGACTTCGAGGCAGATGCGCTGCTTGCGATCCCCGTACAGGCTGGCGGGCTCTTTCCCATCTCGGATGTCTGGTACATCGAGCCGGGACTGGACGCGCCGGATCGCCTGCGCGTGCACATCGCACAGTTCGCGCGCGAGATCGCCGAGGATGCGACGGTAGCCGAACACATCGAGGCCAGCGAGGGCGGCATCGGCTTCGTCTGCGTGTCGCCGGCCGTGGGCCAGGCGAAGGCGCTGCCGGCGTTCGGGCGGGCGGTGCTGACCCTGCTGCATGCACTGAGTGCGGCACCGCCAGCCGCGAACGGCTTGGACCGTGCGCGATTGGCCGACGAGTTGGCGGCGCTGCTGCATGGCCACGGCGGTTCGACCACACGTCTGAGCGATGCTGCGCTGGTGAAGCTGTTCCGTCTGCTGCGCCTGGCGCGCCGGCTGCTGGATCTGCAAGCCGGCGAAGCGGGCCACGAAGCCTGAGCGCAGGAGGCTCCCGCATGTCGGCACCGCACCCGCTCAACCAGGCCGTGATCGCCCAGGCCCTGCATGACCTGCGCAACGGCCAGTTGCGCCGCTGCAAGGCCATGGGCTTCGGCGAGGAGGAGCTGGATGCGCTGAAGCACCCCGAACTCGTGAGCATGCTGGTGAATGCCACGGTGTCGTGGTGCTCGGTGTCGGTGAACCAGGAAGTGTTGAAGCGGCTGCTGAGCCAGGTGCACGACGTGGAGCGGGAGATTGCCACGGTGGACCGCATGCTGCGCCTGGGGGCGAGCACGGAGATGGTCAGCAAGTTCTACGGCCTCACGCATCAGGAAGTGGCGCTGCGCCGCAACATTCTCGGGCTGCCCAAGCGCAAGGGCCGGCATCCGGTGCTCGATGAGGCGCAGGACGTGGCCTTGTGGGAGCGCTGGAAGGCCGGCGTCGCCGAGCGCCATGTCGCCCTGACCGACGACATGGCGATGCTGGCGCTGACCATGGACCTGGCCGAGGCGCTGAGCCTGCCGATGTCGGTGATCTGGTCGGCGATACGGAACTGGATCGACCAGGGGCTGGTGTAGCGATGTCCACCGGCGGCGCACCACGGCGCGAAGGCCCTATTGCGCTGTCCGCGCTCTTCGACGAGGCCCTGCAGCACCTTGAGCCGAAGGAACCGGCGCAGGGCACGGCGCCGGCTGCCGACGGTTTCCTCTACAGCGGCAACCGCCATGAGAGCGTGCCGCGCAGGTTGTTCCTCGACCGGCGCCTGACGCCGCTGGAGCGCAACGCCTGGCAGGTGTTCCGCTTGCAGCTCAACGACGACGGCGTGACCGCCTTTCCCACCTACGACCAGCTCCGCCCCTATCTGGCGTCCATGCCCTGTGCGGCGCAAGCCTCGCACGAGACCGTAGCGCGCGCTTTGACGCTGCTGCGGCTGACGCGCTGGCTCAGCCTGGTGCGGCGGCGGCGCGACCCGAAGACCGGCCGTATCCAAGGCAATCTCTACGTGCTGCACGACGAACCGCTGTCGCCCTTCGAGGCGATGCAGCTCGACCCGGACTACCTGGGCTTGGTGAGTCAGGCGCTTACGCACGCCGCGAAGGCGGTACAGATCGTGGGCATGAATTCGCTGCGGGAGATCGCCGAAGACCCGCTGCTCAGCGGGCGCACGCTGCCCACGCGCCTGCAGGTGCTCGCACAGCGCATGGCGCGGCATGGCTGGACGGCGAGTTATCCACAGGAGGGTGCCGGTCACGAATCCGAAGAGGGTCAGGAAGCCCAGCTTCGGAATGGCGCGTACCCGTCTTCGGAATCCGAAGCAGGGCTGGAACCCGCGCAGGACGGCCATCTTCGGATTCCGAAGGAGGACCGTACAGTACGTATGTATCGTATAAATAAAGAAGTACGTACAGTACCGCGCGCGAGGGCCTTGCAGAACCTGCAGCTGCCCGAGCGCTTCCTGCGCTTGAAGGACGAGCAACAGGCCGGTGCGCTGGTGGCGCTGCAACAGGTGGACGAGGCCCAGCGGCAGGCCGTGCTCGACGAATGGGA
This sequence comes from Alcaligenes sp. EGD-AK7, assembly GCF_000465875.3. Taxonomy (NCBI): domain Bacteria; kingdom Pseudomonadati; phylum Pseudomonadota; class Betaproteobacteria; order Burkholderiales; family Alcaligenaceae; genus Alcaligenes; species Alcaligenes sp. EGD-AK7. The sequence continues at coordinate 60,471 of NZ_AVOG02000023.1, forward strand.
GGCACGCTGCCGCAACAGCGCTGTGCGCAACCCGGCCGGCTATCTGTTCGGCATCGTGCAGAAGGCGATTCGTGGGGAGTTCAAGGCGTGGGCGGGCGACGGCGCAGCGGCGGTGACACCAGCAGCCCGGCCACCCCCGGCAGCACCATCGCCGGCGCCAGCGCCGGCATCCCCCGAGCTGGCGCGTGCCCACCTGGCCCGGCTGCGGGCGGCGCTACGCGATTCCTGACCGTCCGGGCTATCCCCAGGGGATAGCTGGGACAGACGGCCTTCCGCAGGTGATCCCGTCAGTTCTCTGCCTCGTCTCCGGTGGATTCGCCCCAATAGGCATAGTTGAACAACGCATCCACCTCGGTGAAGTCCGCGAGGCCCAACTCTTGCCGCACTACATCGGCATGCTGGCAATAGCGCGCGTAGTCGTCTGCGCCGACGTTCTGCTTGCTTGGACGGGCGGGATACTCTCTGATCCCGGCCAGTGCCAACCCAGACACCGCGTTCTGGTTCATCACGGCGTATCGCTTGTTGTCCAGTGCGTGCAGTATCTCGGTCAGCAGGTTGATGCCTGCTCGGGGGATGCCCTCGAAATGTTCGTGAAGGACAGTGAAGGCTTCACTAGGTGGAAGGTTGCGCCTGCCCACAATGTCCGCCACCGCTGCGACGAACTTGTCTGGGTGTTCGGCGATCTGGTTCTTGCCTCGGTGCAACCCGCCAGAATGGAACAGGCCGATCAACGACTCGAAGCGGGCCAGAAACCCTCGGCTCGTGTTGCCACGCACGGTAGCCCAATCCTCCAGCATCCGTTTTGCTTGGCGCAGGTTGCTCTTTCGTGTGGCCCTCTGCGCACTGAAACCAAGTTCTGAATTGTCGTTTTTCATCAGTTCCAGGATGCCGGCCATCGTCGTGAAGCTCGGCCTTTCGGCGCGGCTCGCTTCTTGCGCACGCTTCTTGGCCACCTTTCGGCAGATGTCGTGGATGACGTATTCCCGTTCATACGCATCAATACGGGCCTTGGTCGCCGGCACGAGGACTTCATCGGCGATCAGCGCATCGAAGTGCCGAGCGACCGATGCCATCAGCGTTCCCTTCTCATCCTCGATCACGGCCGAGGCTTCGTAGTTGCCATAGAGGCCGCCCTGAGTGAAATTGGCTGAGCCGACGATTACCGAGCATCCCTTGGCGTGCCGGAAGGCGTAGACCTTCGGGTGGAACGTGTCACTGGAATCGCTGAGGTACAGCTTGAGCTTGTGCTTCTCGGTCAGCTTCAGGAGCTTTCGGAGCACAGCGGGCTCGGTCAGATAGAAATCCAGACCGATTGCAAACCGGGCATCCATTCCACGCTCCAGCGCCTTGCGCAGCGGCTTGAGCAGCTTATCCATGGCCGAAACCTTCGCAAAGGCCACCAGGCATTCCAGGCATTCCGCCTGCTTCAGCAGCTTCTCGATCACGTCGCCGTGACCGCGTTCCTCGTTCACCAGCAATCGAACGGACGTTCCCTCTTTCATCGTTTCCCCTCGTTCTTGCGTGCCACAGTCCCCAGCCAGGGGCACCCCGGGGCCATTGTCCGGATCTGCCCGCCGACATCAATTTTCGGAGACCCCAGACCTATCCCCAGGGGATAGATGGAGCAGATGGCCTTCCACCCACCAAGAAACCGGGCGCAAGCCGATTGCGGTTTGTTGACTGACGGTCTTCCGGCTGGTGCCGATGCTGGCGACTCGTTCCCTTACCGCGAGTCGTCACCCATGGCCAATGAACCCCTGCAATTGAATCTCGGGGCGCTGCGTAGCGCGATGTCGCTGACGTTGCACACTCACCACGCCTCCCGTATCTGGCATGGCCGCGCACCGTCAGAAGGACGCGCCGGCATCATCGGCCTCAACGGCTTCATCAGCGCGATGAACAAGATGAAGCGCGGTTCCGAGCAAGACGACCCGTACTCGGACTGGTGGATGCTGCGGGTCGAAGACAAGCTCGCCGACACCAAGACCCGCCTGCAGACCCTGCGCGAGCAGGTGGATCAGGCCTTGGCCGATGTACCCCCGGCGCTGACGCTGGGCGAGAACATGAACGTGCAGCCGGTCAAGCTGCCGCTGTTCGTCAATGCGCAGCTCGGTTTCATGGCGGTGTACCTGCTGGCCGATTACGACGACCTGGCGCGAAAGCTGATCCTCGCCCACCACACCGCGCTGATCGACCGCAGCACCTTGGAGCGCTGGCTCAACGATGGCGCGCACGCGCTGCGCAGCCTGTTCTCGCTGGCCCAGCAGTATCGCTACTCGGGCACGACGCGCGACGACTTCGCGGCAAAGAATGCCGCGGCGCATGCGGCGCTGGAAAAGTTTGGCGAGCTGCCGCAGGACGTGCTGGAAGGCACGCGCCGTTCGCGCTTTGCACCACCCATCGCGCGCCGCACAGGCAAGCCAGGCACACCGGCTGCTGCACCGGCCGCTGATGCTGCTGCTCCGGCCACCAAGGATCGCGCAGCCGATGCCGCGTTGGATGATGAGGATGCCAGCACATGACGGCATCGACCCCGGCAAGCCGACCAGTACGCTTCACGTCGCTGGAACAGGCGGACTTCCAACGTCTGGAACACGCCGGCTACCTAAAAGGCCTTTTACAGCCCTTTAAAGGTAAGGGAAGTCTGGAGACTTGGGCCAACCAGTGCATGGCGCTGCGCGACGACTTGATCGCCCTGGCGCAGCGGCGCGTGCTGCAACAGGCACGGGCCTATCCCTTCTCGCTGCTCGATGTCCAGCTGGCCCAGCAGACCACTGGCGCAGGCACGACTTTCCTGCGTTGGCGCAACCACGATCGTTCCTTGATGGGCGTGGCGCTGTGGGAGTCGCTGCTCGACCGCCCGGCGACGCCGGCCTCGCTGATCGACGACCTGTACGCGATGGAACTGCAACGCATCGCGCTGAACATGCAGATCAGCCTCCTTCACACGCTGGGCCGCCAAGCCCAGGAGTGCGCCAGCAAGGCCGCGCAGGCCGAAGCGGCTTACCTGCGACGTGCCCACGGGCATGCCGCGTCCGTTCCATCCACCACCCCCAAGGAGTCACCATGAGCACGCACTTCGTCGGCGAGGGCAACATCGGTTCTGCGCCGGACTACCGCGAATTCCCCAACGGCAACGACGATCCGCGCCGGCTGCTGCGCCTGAACGTCTATTTCGACAACCCGATCCCGAAGAAGGACGGCGAGTTCGAGGACCGCGGCGGCTTCTGGGCGCCCGTGGAGCTGTGGCACCGCGACGCCGACCACTGGAAAGACCTGTACCAGAAAGGTATGCGCGTGCTGGTGGAAGGCCGTACGGTGAAGGACGAATGGGAGGACGCTGACGACAATGAGCGCACGACCTTCAAGATCGAGGCCCGCCGCATTGGCATCTTGCCGTACCGCATCCAGGCCGTGACCCTCAGCGCCAGGACGCTGGAACCCGAGGCCGCAGTACCGCCGGCGAAGGAAACCAAGGGGACGAAGGCGCCGAAGGAAACCAAGGCCAAGGGCTGACTCCCCGCAGGGGGCGGCTGTAGCAACCGTCAGACGCCCGCCATGCACCAGCTATCCGCCAGGGTGGTCCACCGGTTTCCAGCCGTCCTTCCGAAACGACGCCCCCGTTGCGCCAGCCGTTGCGGTTGCGCGCATGCCGCTGCGGCAACGCATCGCCTGCCGATCACAAAGCGGTGTCCGCGCCAATCGGCTTCCTTGCTGCCGGCATCCGCTGGCCCGGCCAAGCTGGGGCCATCCGATGAACCGTACACTTTTCGAGGAGGCTTCATGCGCGTGTTCCTGTGCGAGAAGCCGTCCCAGGGAAAGGACATCGCCCGTGTGCTGGGCGCCGGCCAACGCGGCAACGGCTGCTACAGCGGTGCCGGTGTCGTCGTGACCTGGTGCATCGGTCATCTGGTGGAGGCGGTTCCGCCCGAAGGCTACGGCGAGCAGTACAAGCGCTGGGCCATCGAACAACTGCCCATTCTTCCCGAGCGCTGGCGTGTCGAGCCCAAGGCGGCGACCGCGGCGCAGTTCAAGGTCGTGCAGCAGCTCGTCGCCAAGGCAGGCGAGCTGGTGATCGCGACTGACGCCGACCGCGAAGGCGAGATGATCGCCCGCGAAATCATCGATCTGTGTGGCTACCGCGGGCCGGTTCAGCGCCTGTGGCTATCGGCGCTCAACGATGCGTCGATCCGCAAAGCGCTGGGTGCGCTCAAGCCGTCCGCCGAGACGCTGCCGCTGTATTTCTCCGCACTCGCCCGATCGCGTGCCGACTGGCTGATCGGGATAAACCTGAGTCGGCTGTTCACACTGCTGGGTCGCCAGGCCGGCTACAACGGCGTGCTATCGGTGGGCCGCGTACAGACGCCGACGCTCAAGTTGGTGGTGGACCGGGATCGCGAAATTGTGCGCTTCGTCTCGGTGCCGTTCTGGGCCATCGAGGTCGCACTCTCGCATGCAGGCCAGACCTTTGTCGCAAGCTGGACACCGCCGCAGGGTAGCACCGACGAAGCCGGCCGTTGCCTGCAGCAGCCTCTGGCGCAGCAGGCGGCGGAACGCCTGCGCGCGGTCGGCACCGCCCAGGTGCTGTCGGTGGAGACCGAGCGCGTGCGCGAAGGCCCGCCGCTGCCGTTCGACCTCGGCACCTTGCAGGAAGTATGTTCCAAGCAGTTGGGCCTCGACGTGCAGGAGACGCTGGACATTGCCCAGGCGCTGTACGAGACGCACAAGGCGACGACGTATCCGCGCTCGGATTCGGGCTACCTGCCCGAGAGCATGCTGGCCGAGGTGCCGGCCGTGCTCGACAGCCTGGTCAAGACCGATCCCGGCCTGCGGCCGTTGATCTACCGCCTGGACCGGCAGCAGCGTTCGCGAGCGTGGAACGACGGCAAGGTCACGGCGCATCACGGCATCATCCCCACGCTGGAGCCGGCCAATCTCTCGGCGATGACCGACAAGGAGTTGGCCGTCTACAGGCTGATCCGCGCCCACTACCTCGCGCAGTTCCTGCCGCATCACGAGTTTGACCGGACGGTGGCGCAGCTCACGTGCGGCGGGCAGTCGCTGGTGGCGGTCGGCAAGCAGATCGCGACGGCCGGATGGCGCCAGGTGCTGGCGGCGCCGGAGCCCGAGGACGGTGACGGCGAGGACGCACAGCGCGGCCAGGCGCTGCCGGCGCTACGTGCTGGTGCAGCCTGCCAGGTCGGCCAGGTCGAACTGAAGGCATTGAAGACGCTGCCGCCAAAGCCCTACACGCAGGGCGAACTGGTCAAGGCCATGAAGGGCGTCGCCAAGCTCGTGACGGACCCGCGCCTGAAGCAGAAGCTGAAGGACACCACGGGCATCGGCACCGAGGCGACGCGCGCCAACATCATCAGCGGGCTGCTGGCCCGCGGCTACCTCTTGAAGAAAGGCCGCGCCATCCGCGCATCGGATGCGGCCTTCACGTTGATCGACGCCGTGCCGGCGGCCATTGCCGACCCCGGGACCACGGCGGTGTGGGAGCAGGCACTGGACATGATCGAGGCCGGCCAGATGACGCTGGACACCTTCATTGCCAAGCAATCGAACTGGGTCGCCCAACTCGTGCAGCAGTACCGCGGCGCAACGCTCGTCATCAAGCTGCCGCCCGCGCCGAACTGCCCGCAATGCGGCGCCCCGATGCGCCAGCGTAGCGGCAAGAGCGGCACGTTCTGGTCGTGCAGCCGCTACCCGGACTGCAAGGGCACGCAGCCGGTCGAAGACGCCGCGGCAGGCAAGCACGGCCCGTCCAACCGTACTTCCGGCCGCACATCCGGCCCACCGCGTCGGCGCCCCAAGGCGAACTGACGCCCACGTCTCCCTCTGCCACGCTGGCTGCTGCCGACGGCGGGCAAACCTCCCGCGCCCCGCGGGACTCCCCAGCGCGCGTTCCCTTCTGCAACGGTGTGCGCGTCCTGCACAGGCCAATCACGGCTTGCAGGGCGAGAAGGTCATTGCTCCGTCGAATCGCGCTCGCCGCGGTTCCGTTGATCGAGGTGTTTCCGTCCATCCACGAACGGTCTCCTGACGCCTTGGCCCGCAAGGCTGCGAGGTGCCAGGAGACCGCTTGCGGTCGACGGTATTCGGTGCCGGAGCCCGCCGGCGGAACAACGGGTTCCCTTTGTGTGTGGATACACGCCAGAGGATGCCGGCCCCAGCCACGAAACGGGCCGGGTGAGATTGCTGACGCAGCGAATGGCTTTGACGACGGCCTGGCCTGCTTGCAGCCCACAGGTGGATTGATTCCTCTCCAGCCGAAGCCTTGCGGGGCTTCGGCGCCTTTGTCGTGGGCGGAAGGATCGTGCACTGCTGCTGCCGGCAGTGCTCGGGCCAAACCGGACGGCGCGCGGTTCCGTTTGATCGGCGACGGCGCGGCGCCGCGCTTCCATCCTTCCCGCATGTGTCGCTGACGGTCGTCAGCACCATGCCCTGGCAGCCCCGGTCTTCAAGGCTGCAACGCGGTTCACCGCGTTGACCGATCCAGTCCGTCTCGCACCGACCACCGCGGACGCGTGTCGCCACGACGCGGGTGCTTTCGATGTTCAACCTTTCGGGAGGTCTCCGCTCCCGACTGGGCGTGGTGCTCCCGGTCTTCAACCACCAGGAAAAAACCATGTCCCTTGCGTTCGCATCGGCACTTTCGAGTGCTGAACAGGCCCGCGCCGAATCCATCGGCTACCAAGCCCTGGCCTACGTCGGCAAGCGCCTGCCCCTGCAGGTGCTCTGCAGCGCAGCCGGCCATTACATCGGCACCGCCGACGCGGATGGTCCGGTCTCGCGCGAGTCGGTCAGCTACTTCCGATCGCACCACGCTGCCGAGCACGCCCTGCAAACTGGCCGCTGGCAGCAGCGCCTCAACCCGTGATGTCCAAACACTAGGAGCCCCCGTCATGAACCGTGCTCTGCCTCAAGAGGTACTTGATCAGATCGAGCTGGAACACCAGCACTTCGCCGCCGCGCCCCAAGCCTTCTTCGAGGCGTGGAAGCGCGGTGTCAACATCGCCGGTGCCGAATGGTTCGGCGACGGCACACGCGAAGGCCTGCAGCGTGCCACCACCAAGTGGGATCTGCGCCCGAACCTGCTGATGCTCAACGACGCCCTCGGCGTCCTGAGCAGCGGCCAGCGGATGTTCCTATCCGCGATGGTCAGCTTCTACAACGCCCGCGAGGGCGGCGCGATGCTCAAGCGTTGCGGCTTCGAGGGGCTGTCCGACCTCGGCGGTCTCGACCTGGAACGGCGCAAGGTCATCGCCGACCTGACGCTTCACTACAGCGGCTGGTGAGCCACACCCGGCACACCACCGTCATTTCATCCCACCCCACGAGGGACATGCGTCCCCACGCGGGGCCATGTCCCTCCTTCTTTTCGCTGGAGCGGCCATGACCGGAATCTTCCCAGCCACTGACCTTCACCGGCGCCGGCTCTCGTCATCACTGATCGGCGTTCTCGATCAATGCTGGCGCCCCCACCGCCGCGCGCTGGCCTTCCTGCCGCATGTCGATCACAAAGAAAATGACTGTGACATCTTCTCCATTCCTACGATAGCTTCCCCTGACAGCGCCGGGCCTTGCCCCGTCGGCGGGTATCGCCGATTGGCATTGATACGTTGTGCCCGGAGGTGGCTGCCGTGCCACCTCTTCGACTGCAGTGCGCATCTCTGAGATGTCCTTGCGATTGCTGTAGGTGACATGGAAGAGGATGTCGGCCCAAGAGTAGCCAAAGAGCTTGTGGAGATGTGCAGAAATCCGCTTGTCGTTTGGCTGCGATGCTTTCAGCGCCTCGAAAACGGTAATGTCTACCCCTCGGCGACGGACCACGAAGTCACGCCTTCCGGCATTGCCCTTCTCTGTGTAACCGCCCGGTGACTGCTCGTGCGCCTGCCAACCCAAACTTCCTTCGAGTCGCGCTTCGACCAACTCGGCGACGATGCCATTGAAGTCGTCTTCATCGAATTCCGTATGCCTGTCGAGCTTGAGGAATGACAGCGTTCGCTGAAAAGCGGCGAGCGCATCCTGAAAGGCTGCCGTCAGCAGCTTCTCCAATGCCAAGGGTGGCCCCATCAGAACTTCTGCCTGCTCCGAAGCGGGGAGCTCCATGAATGAACGCATGGCTGCGCGCAACTGGACCGCCGCCTCCTGTTTGAAAAGCAAGAGGGGAGGCGCGCCAAAGCCGGCCGAATGATCGATGTGGCTCTCGGCCCCGACGAGCAGCGATGCGTCGCCGTAGCGCTCCCTGCCCGACCGAATCAACGCACGGGCACGATCCGGCTCGCCAAGCCTCGCGCTGGCCACCGCCTCGAATGCCGTGCTCTCGGCGGTGCGCTCCGCAGACGCAAGTTCCTTGAGGCGATTCATGGCCTCCCTGGGGCGCCCAACGGCTAGCAGCATGGCTGCGCAATTTGGCACATGGATGGCGCGGGACATGTCGCTGAGTCCCTTGATAGAAGAAATGGCCCGGTCAGCCTCATCGATTGCGAGGCGGGCCATCTCAGCATCCTCCCCGACCACGACACGAAACAGGTTCTCCCCGAGGAGCTTGACCACACGTGCGGCGAGCAGGTTGATAGCGTATGCAGGCAACGGGTGCTGCCGATACAGGCTGTGAAAAATCCCTGCAGCTTTCAAGGCTTCGGGTGGCTCGTTCTTGAGGCACACCAGCGCGCGGAAGAAATCCAGTGTTCTCTGCGCCTCGGCCTGGTGTTCCGGCCGCAGACCGTCTGGAATCTTGGCTGATGCAACCGCATCAAACGTGCCGCTCAGGTAGTGGATCTGCAATTGCTGATTCAGGGTCTGCACGGCCAACGCGGGAAGATTTCTTCCACGTTGCGCTTCTTGGGCCTCTCGCAGATATGCACTGGCAAGCTCAGGAAGCCCTGCATCCAGAAGCGCTTGCCCACGCTCCGACGCTTGTGTGACGAATGCTGCACGGCTAGCTTCGTCGGGTGTCAATACCTGCAACCGGGCAATAATGCGCTCGCGGTACACCGCCGGCACACGGGGCAACAACATCGCCAGTATCAGAGGATCCTCGACCAGCAGGAGTGCCTTTACGAGGCGCTCTTGTTGAGCAGGAACCTCCGGCCGATTCACGGCCTCGATCAAATCTGACTCCAGGCGCGGCCCTTGCCGACCTCGGACCTGGTTGTCCAGCTGGAATGTGAAGGCGTCGACCCGGCCCCTGTCTGGGCGATTACTCGCCCCAGCCTGGATCGCCAAAGCCAATGCTTCGACGAGGTCGCCAGGTACGCTTTCGGGGTAGCCCACCACCGCACGGCTCAGCATTCGTATCTGCTCACGCATGGACAAACCCAGACCCACGACATCGTCCGGTCGACGAGCCAGTTCGTCCTGCAAGTCGAGGGGATAGAAGATCCTGGGTTGGAGGTGGCCGTGATCCATTGCCAGCCGGGCCAGTGCGGCCGCGCCCGTAACGTCTACCCATCGTGTATCGGCCCGTTCCTTTGCATGGAATGCCTTTCGATAAGCAGAAGCCACGGTCTCCGCTTCTGCAGGAGGCAACGACTCACCCACCACGGCAACGGCCTTCAGCATGACCGCAAACTCCAGGGAGGTGGCCTGGGCGCTTGCCATTTCTATAAGTGACTGGCGAACTTGCCGCTTGATATCCACGGGCAGTCCACGCAGGTGGTCGAGGCCGATGGGCAGCAAAGGCACGCCATCACTCCCCCCGCAATCGTGCTCCTGCATCACGATCAGCAAGCGCGCGGATTCAGTCGGAGCTACGTCGCCCTGAACAAGGTGATACCGGAGAACCTCCAGACAGTCCGCCAACAATGACGCTTGCACCGAGTCGGCAGCCTCATTGCGATAGTCCCGGTCGATCTGGAACTGCACATGCCATGTAGCGACCAGGTGGCAGACGAGGCCCGCTGCAGATGGACAGAAAATGAGGTCGGCAAGGACCTGCGGCGCTTGCAAGCAGCAGTCGGTCAGCACGTCGCAAAGCTCAGGATGGCACGTCGCTAGCGCGACCAGTTCCTGCGCCTTCTTGGAAGGGACCGGCCCAGCCTCGACATGCGCCAGCTCAAGCACCAGTACCCTCATGAGCGCACAGAGCGCATGCGCCTCATAGAGGTCGGTTCCGTAGTGAGAGCGCGTACGAGCGAGGACGCGCCCCAGCAGATCAGGCTTCACTTCGATAGGTGCCAGCTCTCGCATGTCCCCGGAGGCACGCAGGCTTTCGGCAACGGACACATGGTCCCATGTGGGGAGATTGGCATTGCGTAGGATTTGAAGTGAAGCCTCCCTGAACCGCTGTGCATCCTGCTCGGACCAAACGGCAGAAGGAATCAGGGGGACCCAATCGAGCACTTCCCAGTGCATGGTCCACGTTGCGAGATCGACTGGTGGCGGGTCATCCCAAAGTCGCGCCGCAATCCAGGTCGGCGTCTGGACGGGCGGCTTGTGCCCCGATTGGGCTCCAGCGACGAAGTAGTCCTCAAAGGTACTTGCACTGGCATGGGCGCCTGGCTGCGCGATTTGATATTTCACGTCGCTCAGCCAGTAGACGAAAGACCGTAGCGCCTCTGCATACGGCACATCGTGCCGAAGGTAATAGTCGCTCAACGCAGCAGCAGGAACTACCCGTCCCTGAATGAGCCGAAACCATCCCCTCGCCAGCGCTTCATCGAAGTCCGGCAGCTCGCCTCCCACCTCCAAGCGAATGCGCATGTACTCCTGCCGTGCCGTCGCTTCATCATCGTTTCGGCTCGAAGTCGTATCCAGCAAAAGCTTGAGCAGATCTACGTCGCCAGGCGCCTCCTGTTCGCCGGACATCAAGCCCATATGAGGACGGCGCATCGAAGGCAATGCAGCGAGTCTTGCGCGTAGCACAGCTCGTGCATGGAAGGATGAGTAGCGCAGGCTTGGAATTCGATTCATTGCTCACGGGCTCTTCGGGCTCTTACCTGTCGGTCGGGAAGGGGCAAAGTACGACTGCATGCATGAATTTGACCACGGCCACCAAGCCTGAGCCAATGTGATTCTCGGTAGCGCACTTAAGGACGATTCCTCGACCGTGCAAGCCTTTACTGGGTCCTTCTTTGAGAATGCGGGCAGTTAGGGGTACCAATTTTCGCTAACGCTTGCGCCGTCCCGGCGCCACGCTTCCGGCCATGTTCCGCTGACGTCCGTCAGCGACATGCCCAGGCAGCCACGATCTTCAAGGCTGCGATGCGGTTCCGACCGCGTTGATCACTCCAGTTCGCACCGGCATCCATGCGCGAACGACCATCGGTTCTCGATGGCGATGCCACCAAGCTGTTCCATCAACCCACGCGGGGGTTCCACACCTTCCCCGCCTTGGGTCGGGTGTGTCTCCGCCTCATTGTTCCCAGGAGATTCACCATGACCACTTCCACCGAAAAGTCCTACTTCGATCTGCACATCACCGGCCTCGGGTATCTCAATCGCATCCGCGAAGTGAAGCCCAAGAAAGGCGATGCGTTCCTGGCCTGCGACATCGCAGCCCTGAACGGTCCCAGCGATGACGTCTCGTATGTGCGTTTCGACACGCGCGTATCGGGATCGGAAGCGCAGCACCTGGTGCGCCGCTGCATTCAGGCGGTCGACGCCGAGAAGAAGGTGATGATCGGCTTCCGCCTGGGCGACCTGTGGACCGACACCTTCACCTACTCCAAGGGGAAGCGTGCCGGCGAGCAGGGGGTAAGCCTCAAGGCCCGCCTGCTGTTCGTCAGTTGGATCAAGGTCGACGGCAAGCTCGTCTACAAGGCCGAACCCAAGCCGACCGAGACCGGCGAGCGCGACCCGGAAGTCCCTGTGACGTCCGACGCGCCCGCCGCGCAGCAAGCCTCGGCACCGGAGCCTTCCAAGCCCGTCGCCGATGCTGCCGACGACGCAGCCGATGCCCCCGCATTGGCCGTTGCCGAGTCGTTCTGATCCGCAAGGCCCCATCCGCGGGGCCTTGTCTTCTCTTCGTCCGCAGGAGACCTTCATGATCACCATCCCCGGCCAACTGGCCATCAAGACCATCCACGGCAGGAACGGCGACTTCAACGTCGGCCGCCTGGCGACCTCGATCGGCGAGTTCGTCGTGAAGAACGCCGAACTCGATCAGTACCGCGAGGGCAAGTACGACGGTGATTTCGTCATCGTCGAGATTCGCCCCTCCACGTACAACGCCAACGGCCGCATGGTCATCGAGATCCGCGCCCATCTGGGCGGGATGACACTGTCCAACATCGACGCCCTGAGCCGCGACGAAGCCCGCCGGCTGAGTCCGCAGGAAGTCGATCCGATCGACGAGGAGGCGCAGGCGCCCGTACCGGCAACGCCCCCGGCCAAGCCGAAGGCGAAGCCGCGCAGTCCGCGCGATCCCCTGGTCGATACCACGCCGTTCGGCAGCGAACCGGCTCCCGTGCCCGCTGCGGCCTCGGCCGAGGCAGACGACGCGGCGCTGTTCGGTGCCTTGTGGCCCCTGGGCGATACCGTGAAGCTCGATGCGACCGTGGATCGTCGTGTGCTGCGTCAGCAGCGCGACCGTCTCGACAAGCTGGGCTACGAGTTCGCTCCGTTGTCCCAGGACTGGCACCTCAAAGCTGCCTGATCCATCCGCCGCCTTGCGTGGCATTCCGCCACCCGCCGGGGTTCTCCCCCGACGGGGAGGGCTCCGGCCTTTTCTTCAAGGAGACCCTCATGGGCTGGACCTTCGTTCGTCAGACGCGCGATCAGTTGATCCGCGAGCTGCTCGCTCCGCAGGCGTCCGAACGCGCTTGCTGCGAAGTCATCGACCACACGCTGGACGGCGACGTTCTGTGGACCGTGGTTCGCGTCACCGCCAGGCAGGCGGGCGTCATGGGCCTCGCGGCCGGTGAGTCCGTCTGCTACATCGGCTGCCATCTGCTGGAAAGCTCGGGCGGCGATTGGGGCTACAAGTCCCTCGATGAGTCCGTGCATCCGTACTACTACTCGTGTCCGCTGCGCTATCTCGACATGGCGCCGGTGCAAAGCCCCGAGTGGCGCGAGCGGGTTCACCGCTTCCACGCGGGGCGCGCTGTCTAGCGGCACGCATCTTCCTTCACCCAACCGGGGCGAGCATGGCCCCGCGGGCTGTGGTTGCTCCTACATTTCCAAGAGGACATCACCATGCCTGCACCTTCTTCCGCGAAACCGCTGTACCGCATCGACGAATGCCCCGACCTCATGGCCGACGGTTGCGTCGGTGACGAGCAGGGCAATCTCGTCTTTCTCTCGATCTGGGCGCGCGACACCGCCGTTCAGGAGTTCCTCGCCCGCCTGACCCTCGGCCGGGATGAACAGGGAGTGGATCAGTTCCACGTCATCACCGAGCAGGGCGCATCCATCCCGGTCTTCGTCGGCAACGTCGAGAACCTGGAAAAGCGCATCACCCGCGCCTATCGGCGAACGCTGTTCGGTTCGCTGACGAATGTGTGGCTGTTCGATCGTCGCTGCGTGAAGCCAGACAAGGCCAACGCCAGCGCGCTGGCGCTTCTGCCCAGGGATTCCGCTCACCGGCTCGACCGGCTGTGGACGCTGGTGCAGGACACCTGCCCGCTGCCACTGCTCGACCACTGGCGCGACACCGTGCTGGAGCTGTTGCAGACACGGCGGATGCTGACCGGTCTTCCCTTGGCCCTCGGGCCGCTGGAAGGCCATCGGCTGGCCCTCGATGTCCCGGCGCTGACGAAGGCGTTGGGCGAGCTGATCCGCAACGGCACCCTCGGCGCCACGCAGTACGAACTGGCCGCGAACGCACCGCTTCGGCGTGTGGCGTGAGCCATCCCCACGGGCATGCGCGCCGCGCGTGCCCGCCTTCCCTCATCCATCACCAGGAGAAATCCATGGCACTCATGTTTCCGCGCCTGGCGCGCAATTTCATTCGTAACGGCTACTTCCCCACCGACGAGCCGACGCTGGAGCGGGCCTTGTCCGCGCTGGCGCCGTCTCCCGGCGCCATGTCCATCCTCGATCCCTGCGCCGGCGAAGGCGTGGCGATCGCCGAAGCCGCCCACGCCCTCGGGCGCGAGCAGGTTCAGGCCTTCGCCGTCGAGTACGACGCCGAGCGTGCCCGCCACGCACGGCAATTGGTCGATCGCTGCATCCACGGTGACCTGATGGACACGCTGATCTCGCGCCAGTCCTTCGGGCTGCTGTGGCTGAACCCGCCGTATGGCGACCTGAGCAAGGACGTGAACGGCAACATCGGCTATCAGGGCCAGGGCCGTGCACGGCTGGAAAAGCTGTTCTATCAGCGCGCGCTGCCGCTGCTGCAGTACGGCGGCGTGCTGATCTTCATCGTGCCGTCCTACGTGCTCGACGCCGAGCTGGTCGGATGGCTGACGCGCCACTTCGCCGACCTGCGCATCTACCGTGCGGTGGAAACGCAGTTCAAGCAGGTGGTGATCTTCGGTCGCAGGATTCGTCAGCGCGACCAGGCGTTGGAGTCGGTCAAAGCCGTGCGCGGTCTGCTGCTGCAGATCGGACAGGGCGACGCCGAAGCCGATGAGCTGCCGCTCGAATGGCCGTTCCTGCCGTACACCGTCCCTGCCAGCCCGGCCGAGCCGGAGCACTTCTGTCGCGTGACGATGGAGCCCGAGCAGTTCGCCGATGAAGTCGGCCGGCTACAAGGACTCTGGCCGGCGCTCGATATGCACCTGGGCGCCGCGCAGCAATCGCTGCGTCCGCCCGCGCGGGCCTTGTCGCACTGGCATCTCGCCCTGGCTTTGGCCGCAGGCGCGATCTCCGGCGTAGTGAAGTCCAAGAGCGGGCGCATGCTCGTCGTCAAAGGTGATACCCACAAGGAGAAGACCCTCCAGACGGAATACACCGAACGCGACGACGGCTCCGTGGCCGAGACGCGCATCCTCACCGACAAGTTCGTGCCGGTCATTCGTGCATGGGACTTGACGCTGGGCTCGCCCACGTGGGGCGAAGTGCTGACCATCCGCTGATCGCTGTTCCCTGACGGTTCGCCGTCGCTTTCATCCACCCACCGGGGTCACGTTGCCCCCGATGGGGTGCCGTGGCCCCTTCTTCCAGAAGGAGAAATCACCATGGCACTCGCAATCCTCAACCTCGCGTCACAAGCACGCTTTTCGCCCGGGCAGGTGGTCATGACCGCCGGCGTCGACGAGTTGGTCCGACAGGGCCGGCTCAATCCCAGCGCGTACCTGCGCCGCCATCTTCATGGCGATTGGGGCGACCTGGACGACGGCGATCGACGGCAGAACGATGCCGCGCTGAAGTCCGGCGAGGATCGCCTGTTCTCGTCCTACCAGGTCACGCGCGACCTGAAGCTCTGGATCATCACCGAATGGGATCGCAGCGTCACCACGCTGCTGTTGCCCAGCGAATACTGATCCACATCCAGCGGCACCTACACGTTTCTACGCCGCATCTTTCTTCCCACCCAGGGGCATGTCACCGCCCCGAGGGGAAGTGCATGCCCCATTGCTCTGGAGCATCACCATGTCCCTCGATCTCAAAACCGTTCCCGAAACCGCTGTACAGGCCGATCTGCTCGAAGCGGCCGCTTCACCCCTCACGCTCAGCCTGCAGGACTTCGTGTCCGAGTTCGGCGACGAGTTGCTCGACTCGCTCAACCGCGCCAATCCTCCGGTCTACACCGGCCAAGTGCGGGTGCATCGGCAACTGATCCTCGCCGCGCTGAAGCGCAAGCTGTTCCCGGCGCAAGCCGATGTGGTCCACGCCGTCACCGAGCTGTTGGTCGACCGCGGCGAACGTGCCGCGATCGTCAATGGCGAGATGGGCTGCGGCAAGACGACGGTGGGTATTGCCACCGCCGCCGTGCTCAACGCCGAAGGCTACCGCCGTACCCTGGTGCTCTCGCCACCCCACCTGGTCTACAAGTGGCGGCGCGAGATCCAGGAGACGGTGGCCGGTGCCAAGGTCTGGGTGCTCAACGGCCCGGACACGCTGGTCAAGCTGCTGAAACTTCGCGAGCAGTTGGGCTTGCCGGCCGAGGGCCAGGAGTTCTTCGTCCTGGGCCGCGTGCGGATGCGGATGGGGTTCCACTGGAAACCTGTCTTCGTTCGACGGCGCACGCCTCACGGCGACGTGGGGGCCTGCCCGGATTGCGGGCATGTCATCACCGACCTCGACGGCGAGCCGATCAACCCGGTCGAGCTGGAAGCCGAGGAGTTCCGCCGCAAGTGCAGCCACTGCCGTGCACCGCTGTGGTCGTTGATCCGTCCCAGAGGCCTGTCCGCCAGCGACCAGTCCTCGACCGTGCTCAAGGCACTGAAGCGCATTCCTACCATAGGCGAAGTCACCGCGCAGAAGCTGATGCAGAAGTTCGGTGACGCCTTCCTCGCGTCGATGCTCGGGGACAACATCCACGAGTTCATCAACCTGATGGATGGCAACGGCGAGCTGGTCTTCTCGGACCGGCAAGCCCATCGCATGGAACGCGCGATGGCCAACATGGAGTTCGGCTTCGGCGAGGGCGGCTACCAGCCGTCCGAGTTCATCAAGAGGCAGCTTCCCCAAGGCACGTTCGACCTGCTCATCGCCGACGAGGCGCACGAGTACAAGAACGGCGGCTCCGCACAGGGCCAGGCCATGGGGGTGTTGGCGGCCAAGGCGCGCAAGACGCTGCTGCTCACCGGCACGCTGATGGGCGGCTACGGCGACGACCTGTTCCACCTGCTGTTCCGAGCCCTGCCGGGGCGGATGATCGAAGACGGCTACCGCCCGACCAAGAGCGGCAGCATGACGTCGGCCGCGATGGCGTTCATGCGCGATCACGGCGTGCTCAAGGACATCTATTCCGAGAGCACGGGCACGGCGCACAAGACGGCCAAGGGCACCAAGGTATCGGTGCGCACGGTCAAGGCGCCGGGCTTCGGTCCCAAGGGTGTGCTGCGTTGCGTCCTGCCGTTCACGGTCTTCCTCAAGTTGAAGGACATCGGTGGCAACGTGTTGCCGCCCTACGACGAGGAGTTCCGCGAAGTCGCGATGGACACGGCGCAAGCCGCGGCCTACCGCGATCTGGCGGGTCGGCTGACCCAGGAGCTGAAGCAGGCCCTGGCGAAGCGCGACACGACGCTGCTCGGTGTGGTCCTCAACGTGCTGCTGGCCTGGCCGGACTGCTGCTTCCGGTCGGAAACGGTGGTGCATCCGCGCACGCGCAACACCTTGGCGTTCGTGCCGGCTCAGTTCAACGAGCTGGAGTTGATGCCCAAGGAACGCGAGCTGATCGAGATCTGCAAGCAGGAGAAGGCAGAAGGTCGCAAGGCCCTGGTCTATTCGGTCTACACCGGCACGCGCGACACCACATCGCGCCTGAAGGTGCTGCTGGAGCAGGAGGGCTTTAAGGTGGCGGTACTGCGCGCGAGCGTGGATGCCTCCCGCCGCGAGGACTGGATCGCCGAGCAGTTGGACCGTGGCATCGACGTGCTCATCACCAATCCCGAGCTGGTGAAAACCGGCCTGGATCTGTTGGAGTTCCCGACCATCGTGTTCCTTCAGTCCGGCTACAACGTGTATTCGTTGCAGCAGGCCGCGCGGCGCTCATGGCGCATCGGCCAGAAGCAGCCGGTACGCGTGATCTACCTCGGCTACGCCAACTCCTCGCAGATGACCTGCCTGGGGTTGATGGCCCGGAAGATCATGGTGTCGCAAAGCACGTCGGGCGACGTGCCGGAGTCCGGGCTCGATGTCCTGAATCAGGACGGCGACTCGGTGGAAGTCGCGCTGGCACGACAGTTGGTGTGCTGAATCTCACTGCTTCACTTCAACGGCTCCTCCGGGAGCCGTTCTTTTTTGGTCATCCAGACGGTGACATCGATCCGGGAAGCGGAAGACAGGGCCTCATCCACCGCCATGGGCCATGCGGGTCGCCTCGTAGGCCTGCATGTGTGCAAGGCTCACCCTCAGCAGCGGCGCATCCAGTCGAGCTTCATGCGCACGACGCAGCATGTCCCCAATGATGTGCTCATGCTCGGTGGGGCCACCACGTTGCAGATCGCGCAGCATCGATGCGGTGCCGGTGGACCCGCGCTCGGACAACGTCGTGAACATGCGGGCATAGGCGTCCTGCGATGGGATGTACCCTGAGGCGGCGGCGGTAGCCACGCATTCGCCAAGCATCTGGCGCACCAGCGCTTCGCCATCTTGTGCCTGCACGATTGCGCCAACGGGCGCGCGCATCAGCGTGGTCATGCCAGCATAGGTCGTGAGGAATACGAACTTCTCCCACATCTCCTGCAGGATGTCCTGGCTCAACACCGGTGCGAAACCGCCGCGCTCCATCAATCCATGCAGCGCCTGCGCCGCGTCCTGCTGGCTGTGGGTGCGTGCGCCGAGGGCGAGGCGCTGCAGCGTGTTGAGATGCTGGATGTCACCGGCCGGGCCGAGCGCAACACCGATGTGGCACAGGCCGCCCAGAACGCGCTCGGCGCCGAAGCGCGCATCCAGGTGATCCAGATGCCGCACCCCATTGAGCAGCGGAACGATGCATGTCGAGGGGCCGATGGCGGGCGCGATGGCAGCCATCGCGCCTTCAAGATCGTAGGCCTTGCAGGCAAGCAGCACGGCATCGACGGAAGGCGGTGCCTCGACGACTGCTTTCACGGGAAGGGTCAGGTCACCCAAAGGGCTCTTGATGACGAGCCCGGTCTCGGCGAGTTGTGCGGCGCGTCTCGGCCGAACCAGGAAACGCACGTCCACGCCGGCCGCGGCCAGACGCCCGCCGAAATAGCCTCCGATCCCACCTGCACCCAGCACCAGAAGACGCATGGCCATGCTCCTGTTTGAAGTTGAGAATTTCTACTATAGTAGAAATTCGTGGCGCGATCGATTTCAGCGCCATCGAGACCCCACGCATCCATCCTGACTTGATCGCGGCCCATGCCGAACTCTTCCGCTCTCCAGACCGGGCAGAAAGGTGAGCGCGCCGAAGCGCTCCCGGCCAATCTTCGACGTCTGCGCCTGGAGGCGCAGCTCACCCTCGATCGGCTCGGGGCGTTGTCGGGCGTGAGCCGCGCGATGATCTCCAAGATCGAACGTGGCGCCTCGGTGCCCACTGCCACGGTGCTGGGCAAGCTTGCCGCGGCATTGCAGGTCAGCCTTTCTCAACTCCTGGGGGGATTCCATGCGCGCCAGCCCAGGCTGCATGGCAGGGAGCGCCAGGCGGTCTATCACGACCCCGCTTCCGGCTTCGAACGCCGTTCTCTTTCGCCGCTGTTCGAGGACGGCGCGGTCGATCTGGCCTTCAACGTGTTGCCACCGGGCAAGTCCGTCGAGTTTCCTCCGCACCATGCAGGCGTGGAGGAGTTTCTCGTCGTGCATGAGGGGGCGCTTGCCGTGGTCATCGACGGCAGGCGCTTCGACGTCGCTGCCGGAGATACCTTGTTCTTTCCTTCGGATTGCGTGCATGAGTTCCGCAATGAAGGCGGCGAGCCGGCTGTCTTCTATATCGTGATCAACGATCGGACGCGGCGGTAGGCGGCGAGATCGCCCCGGCACGACCATTCGCCGCGGCATGATCCCGACATGCGTCCTGGCGACCGCGCGGTTGCCGGCAATGCTTTCGGCAAATCGGGAGACCACGGATTCGCTTTGTTTGCTGTGACAAAGGGCCGGCGCGGCGATGGTGATGGCTCGTTGTTTCAGGACACCGATCCATGCGCCCATCCTGCCAGCCCTTCCGTATCGCCGGACACAGCCATCTGATCCGTTTGCCCGGCTTGCTCCTGGCCGCCATGGCCAGCGGCTGCGCGATGACGAACGCCGTGCCACCGCCCCCCGCATCCGAAGTCACCGACATCGCGCCCGAAGCCGTGACGGAGTTCGTGCCGGTGACGCGGTATGGCCGCTACACCCTGGTCGAACTCGCGCCCACAGCGGCCCAGCACGACCTGTTGCTGCAAGTGGTGGAAGTGGAGATCCCCGGCACGCTGGGCGCCACCGTCGGGGATGCCCTCCGGCACCTCGTCCTGCGTTCCGGCTACCGGCTGTGCGATGAGCAGTCCGCCGATCTGCTGGCCTTGCCGCTGCCGGCGGCTCACTACCGGCTCGGCCCGGTCCTGCTGCGCGATGCGCTCTTGACCCTGGCCGGCCCCGCCTGGGATCTGCAGGTCGACGACGGCGAGCGGAAGGTGTGCTTCATCCCCGGCCGCCGGGAGGCTTCTGCGCCGCACGAGCCCAAGCCACCGGAAATCAACCGTTCAGCGGAGAGCCCTCCGCTGATCCGGGAGGTTTCGCCATGACCATCCGGGACACAGCGACGGGCCAGCGCACGACGCTGCTGCGGGTCGCGGCCGCAACCTGGTTGTTGCTCGTCAGCGCGGTGGTGCTGGTGGATCACATGGCCTTGTCCGGGCTGGCGGAACAGACCCAGGCTTCCGCGCCCGTCGCGCAGATGGCCCAGCTCGAATCCCGACTGGACGGCCTCTCGCATCGGATCGAACAACGCCACACTCAGCCCGCCGCCTTGCCGCAGGCGCGCTACGAGCAGGACACCGCGGCGTTGGACCAGCGGCTGGCGGCGATCGAGCTGGCGCAGGCCCATCACGCCGCCACCGATGCGCTGCACGCATTGGAAACCCGCGTCACGCGACTGGAAGCCCGCCCGGGCTCGCGCCAGCCCAAGCTGCCCGCACCACGGCCATCCCAACCTGTGGCGGCCCAACCCAAGCCTGTCGAGCCTTCATTCCGCCTGATCGGAGTGGAACTGCGTGCGGGAGAACACTTCGTGTCGGTGATGCCTGCCGATGGCACAGGGCTGGCCGATGTCCGCCTGCTGCGCGCCGGAGAGTCGGAGGGTGGCTGGCGACTGGACGGGATCGAGCGCTATGGCGCCGTCTTCCGGCAGGGAGACGAGATCCGCAGGCTGCCCATCCCGCCCCGATAAGGAGGCCCACACCGATGGTCCCGCGCCACTTGACCCCGCCGTTGCTGGTTGCATTGCTGGCCGCCTCTGCCATGCAGGCGGCGCTCGCGCAGCCCACCGGCGCAACCACCGCGGCCAGGACGGCGCCGAGCCGTGAAGCGTCTGCGGCCATCGCTCGCAGCGACGAACAGCGGGCGCAGGACTGGGGGCTGCGCACGGATGAATGGACGCGCTATCGCGAGTTGATGCAGGGGCCGCTGGGCGTCTACTCGCCCAGCCTCGACCCGCTCACGGCCCTCGGCATCGAAGCACGTTCCGACGAGGAGCGCCGCCGCTACGCGGAATTGCAGGTTCGGGCCGAAGCCCGGCGGGTCGAGAAGACGCTCGCCTACCAGCGTGCCTACGACGCCGCCTGGCAACGGATCGCGCCGGGCATGGCGCGGGTCAGCCTGCCTAGCGCCAAGCCGACCGGCGCGGGCACCGCCATCGCATCAGGCACCGACCGAACCGCCATCTTCGTGAAGGACGGCTGTACCGCCTGCGACCAGGCCGTGCAGCGGCTGCAGGCGTCGGGCGTCGAGTTCGATGTCTATGTCGTCGGCAGTCGCACCGACGACGCGCGCATTCGTGAATGGGCACGCCGGGCCCGTATCGACCCGGCGAAAGTGCGCGCACGGCACATCACCCTCAACCACGACGGTGGCCGCTGGCTGTCCCTCGGCCTGCAGGGCGAACTGCCCGCCGTCGTGCGCCAGGTCGGCGGCCAATGGCAGCGACAGTAGGCCTCGCGCGTCTCGCGCTCCTGCTGCTGGCTTGCTGGGCACTCGGCCAGGCGAAGGCCGGGGAGGTTCCGCCGCCGGCCTACCAGTTCGCGGCACAGCGTGCGGGCATTCCGGCGGCGGTGTTGTACGCGGTGGCCTTGCAGGAGAGTGGCACCCGGTACCACGACCGCCTCGTGCCCTGGCCCTGGACGCTCAACGTGGCCGGGGCATCGCGTCGATTCGCCACCCGTACCGAGGCCTGCGCCGGCCTGCACCAGGCATTGCGCGACGTGCCGCCCACCCGCATCGACGCCGGCCTGGGCCAGATCAACCTGGGCTACCAGCGTCACCGCTACGACCACCCCTGCGAACTGCTCGATCCCTATCGGAACCTGGCGCTGGCCGCGCAGATCCTGCGCGAGCAGCACGCGCCGGGCCAGGACTGGCTGATCACGATCGGCCGCTACCACCGTCCCGCTGGTGGCGCACCCGCTGCGCGCTACCGCCAGAGTGTTGGCCGCCACTTGGCCCGCGTACTGGGCGAGCCAGCGCGGGGCTCGGATACCCGGAGAACCCTGCCATGAAGCCTCGAATCTTCCGTCCGGCTACGCGGTGGCTGATCGGCTTGCTGCCGCTCGTGTCCGTGCCAGCCGCTTTCGCACAATCGCCGCCCTTGATCGTCGTCGAGGATCACGGCGGTGCCTCCGCGCTGCCTTATTACCAGGCCCTGGACCTGCAACCGCGCACCGGAAGCAGGCCATCTCCCAGGATCGAGATGCCACGCCTGCCCGAAGGGCCTTCTGGCGAGGCGGCCATGCTGCCGGTGCGTTCTGCCCATTTGGCCCCTGGCGATGTGGCTCCCCGGGCGATCCAGGCGCCTGGGCTCACTCCGATGTTCCTGGTTGGTGATGACCAGCGCTCCCATGCCTGGCTGCGCCAGCGTGCCCCGGCGCTGCGCGAGCTCGGGGCCGTGGGGTTGGTGGTCCAGGTCGAGTCACCGCGGGCACTTGCGTCACTGCGTGCCCTGGCGCCCGGGCTGATGCTGGCGCCGGCGTCCGGGGACGAACTGGCCAGGCGCCTGGGGCTGCGCCACTACCCGGTGCTGGTGACCGCCACCGGCATCGAACAGTGAGGAATGCCCGATGGCCCAGCCGCACGCCGTCGAAGTCCTGCTGCGGCCAGCGGTGGAGCTATACACCGTTGCCGTATGCGCAGGCGCCGCGGTGGTGTGCGTGGTGGCACCGTGGTCGCTCGCGTTGAATCCGGTACTCGGCCTCGGCAGCGCGCTGGCCTTCCTGGCCTTCGGCGCGATTCGCCTGCGCGACGCCTGGGCCATCCTGCGGTACCGCCGCCACATCCGTCGTCTGCCTCGCTACGTGATGACGAGCCGTGACGTGCCAGTGAGCCAGTACCGCCTGTTCGTTGGGCGTGGCTTCCGCTGGGAGCAACGACACACCCATCGGCTGACGCAGACCTACAAGCCCGAGTTCCGGCGTTACGCCGAACCGACGACGTTCTACCGCCTGGCGCGCCGCCTGGAGGAGCGGCTGGAGTTCGCGCCGCCGCCGCTGCCTAGGCTGGCGCGGGCATTGGCCTGGGATAGCCCGCTCAATCCGGTCCGGCCGCTGCCGCCCGTGGGTGGCATGCCGCGCCTGCATGGCATCGAGCCGCACGAGACCGACGTCACCCTGCCGCTGGGCGAGCGTGTGGGCCACACCCTGGTGCTCGGTACCACGCGCGTGGGCAAGACGCGCCTGGCCGAACTGTTCATCACCCAGGACATCCGCCGCAAGGTCCATGGCGAGCATGAGGTGGTGATCGTCTTCGACCCCAAGGGCGATGCCGACCTGCTCAAGCGCATGTATGTCGAGGCCAGGCGCGCCGGACGCGAAGGCGAGATGTACGTGTTCCACCTGGGCTGGCCCGACATCTCGGCACGCTACAACGCCGTGGGCCGGTTCGGGCGCATTTCGGAAGTCGCCACCCGCATTGCGGGGCAGCTTTCCGGCGAGGGCAACAGCGCCGCGTTCCGAGAGTTCGCCTGGCGCTTCGTCAACATCATCGCGCGTGCCTTGGTGGAACTGGGGCAGCGGCCAGACTACCTGCTGATCCAGCGGCACGTCGTCAACATCGACGCGCTGTTCATCGAGTACGCCCAGCACTTCTTTGCCCGAACCGAGCCCAAGGCCTGGGAGATGATCGTCCAGCTCGAAGGACGTCTCAACGACAAGACCATCCCGCGCCACATGGTCGGGCGAGAGAAACGGGTGGTGGCACTGGAGCAGTACCTGTCGCAGACGCGAACCTATGACGCGGTGCTCGACGGCCTGCGCTCTGCGGTGCGCTACGACCGCACCTACTTCGACAAGATCGTCGCTTCGCTGTTGCCGCTGCTGGAGAAGCTCACCACTGGCAAGATCGCGCAACTGCTCGCGCCGAACTATTCCGACCTGTCTGACCCGCGTCCGATCTTCGACTGGATGCAGATCATCAGGAAGCGGGCCGTGGTCTATGTGGGACTGGATGCGCTGTCCGACGCCGAAGTGGCGGCGGCCGTCGGCAACAGCATGTTCAGCGACCTGGTGTCGGTAGCAGGGCACATCTACAAGCACGGCATCGACGACGGCTTGCCGGGGCCATCGGCCGATGCCAAGGTCGCCATCAACGTTCATGCGGACGAGTTCAACGAACTGATGGGCGATGAGTTCATCCCGCTCATCAACAAGGGCGGCGGTGCGGGCATGCAGGTCACGGCCTATACGCAGACGCTCTCGGACATCGAGGCGCGCATCGGCAATCGCGCCAAGGCCGGCCAGGTCATCGGCAACTTCAACAACCTGTTCATGCTGCGGGTGCGCGAGACCGCCACCGCCGAACTGCTGACAAGGCAATTGCCGAAGGTGGAGGTCTACACCACCACGCTGGTCAGCGGCGCCACCGACAGTTCCGACATCCACGGTCAGACCGACTTCACCAGCAACGCGCAGGACCGCATCAGCACGTCGAGCGTGCCGCTCATCGAGCCCGCACACGTGGTCGGCCTGCCCAAGGGTCAGTGCTTCGCCCTCATCGAAGGCGGTAACCTGTGGAAGGTCCGCATGCCGTTGCCAGCGCCCGATCCGGACGAAGCCATGCCCCGGGACCTGCAACAACTGGCCGGCTACATGCGCCAGCACTACGCCGAGTCGGGCGAATGGTGGGAGGGCAACGGGCAGCCCCCGTTGCACGACGACGACGCGTTGCCAGCGAATCTGGCCGAGGAAGTGCAAGAAGGCACGCCGGATGAAGAGGCCCCATCGTGAAAGAGCCCGCCGCGACCGCCGAGCGACAGCAGGCACGCCAACGCGGCCTGGTCGCCAGCGTGGTCACGCTGCCGTGGCGCCTGTTCGGCGTACTGGTCGCCTCGCTGCTGCTGTCCATCGTCATCGAATGCGTCGGCATGCACCTGTTTTGGCCCGACCAGGGCTGGCGCCACGCGCAGGGCATGCTCGACTACGAACTGAACCAGCTCTCCACCCATTTCACCCGGAGCGCCGTCGTGCAGGAGCCAGGACGCACCGCGCGCTGGCTGGTGGAGGGCACCTACGAGTGGGTTTTCGTGAAGACGGGCTTGCTGGACTGGATGCGCGACGCCTCGGCGCAGGCCAGCGCACCCAGCCGAGGCGCGCACCGAGACTTCCGCCATTACCTGGCCCAGGTCTATGTCTGGACCAAGGGCTATCTGATTGCTGCCGGCTTCACCGTTCTGACGTTCATCGTCCGCCTGCTGGTCTTGGTGCTGACACTGCCCCTGTTCCTGCTCGCGGCCTTCGTCGGCCTGGTCGACGGACTCGTTCGCCGCGACATCCGCAAGTTCGGCGCCGGGCGGGAATCGGGCTTCGTCTACCACCGGGCGAAGGCGGCCTTGATGCCGCTGGCGGTGCTGCCGTGGTTGACCTACTTGGCGTTGCCGGTGTCATTGCACCCGTTGGTGATCCTGCTGCCGAGCGCGGCGATGCTCGGGGTTGCAACCAATATTGCGGCCAGTAGTTTCAAGAAGTACCTGTGATCTGTGCGCCGCTACGATGGAATATGCTTCGTCGAGTTCATCGAGACATGGGGATCAGTTTGAACATGTCTCCGCTGTACGTAGCAGCCACTCAATCTGCCGCCGCGCGGTGGAGATGACCTGACTAAAAATCCGAGCCTCGACATTTGGCTCACGATTGTCCGTCGGAAAATCCGAAGAGCGACTGCCGCCGACGAGCAGAACCTGAATCGGGGAACCCAGATACTTCGCCAGTTCGTGCCGGTAACCAATCGCCTGCACATAATCTTCGTGCTTCAGCGCGTGGCTCGGCCGCTTAAACTCGATCAGCAGGTACTGTCCACCGAGGTTCTCGTTGAGAAGCAGGTCGGGGCGTTTGTCGGCTTTGTCGCCTGTGTAGGTCTTGCCGAGGACATCTTCCACTTGTCGCCGCAACGTACTGTTTGAGCTGAATAGCGAGTATTCGGCGCCAAATACCCACAAGTTTCGCTCCAGTGCCTTGTGCAAGACGGCTTCCGTCGTGGCGGCATCACGGGCAAGGCCGTCCAGTTGATCAAGGAAGACCTGACGAGCCGTCGCTTGCTGTACGAGGAATGCCATCTCCGCCAAGCCAAATTCATCCAGGCGCTCAGCTACCCCTGCGACATCGCCCGGCGTTGCCTCCGCGATATGCTCCAGAAGAATACGGTAGTCGGAACGCTCCATCGCTTCCAACAGCACGTTTACCACCGGTTCGACTTTGCTCTCCGGCTCACCGTAATACTTGTCGAGAATCTTCTTGATCGCACGATCGGCAAATGCACGTTTGTGCTCTGGCAGAGCCGACAAGCGCGTGAGGATCGCTCTCTGCAGGCGAGCCTGCGCCAACTGAATTTCGCGCCGGTACTGCTGCTCATAGGCTTCTCGCAAGATAGGCTGGACGTAGCCTTCAACTTCTTTCAGAAGCTCGCTGTTCTCGACCGCCGCATCCCAGCCCGCCGTGATGTGGTCGCGCAGTCCATCTGCTTCGATCTCGCCGTAGAGCTTTCGCAGCAGCTTGGATGGAAAGTCATCTCGTTGATCCAGGCCGAAGAACCCAGGCCGTCCAACGGCCTTGCCATCCACACGCAAAGTGATACCTGGCTGACGCAACCCGGACTTGCCGTCGCTGATAGAGAAACGCAGCTTTACCTTGCCGGCACTTGGAAGTTCCTCTTCCTGCTCCGAGTAGCTACCGGATACATCATCGACGTCGAGCCGCTTGCCGTCGATCGTGATGGCAAAGTCATCCTGTCGCCCGTAGTCCTGCAAAAGGATCTGGCGCAGCCGATTGGCATCCGGATAAGCCAGGCCCTGATGCAGATCGCTCAGCGTAATGGTCGTGCCATGCAGTTCCGGCCCACAAGGATCGCTCTGCAGGCCAATATTCAACTGTTCAATGTCTTCGACCTGGGATAGATCGTCCAGCCGCAAGGTGATACGGCACAACCGACCACGCGCCCGGGTTTCAAGCGTCATCACCGCTGCGGCCATGAGCCCGGCGAACTTGCCGATGCCCTTACGCCCCTTGACCAAACGGTTCTTTCCGGCCGTACGCTCCCCGCGTCGGGAGCGCCGATCAGATGCGATCGACAGATAGTGGCGGCGCAGCTCTTCCTCGGTCATGCCAGTGCCGTCATCCTGGATGACAAGAGGGTCTCCACTCAGAGGTTTCGGGAGGAGGATCGTTACCTGCTCTGCGTCGGCATCCCATGCGTTGTCCACGAGTTCCTTCAACGCTCGCTCGGACGAGGGATATTCCTGACTCAACAATGTGGCGAGGCGGGAATCTACCTGGAAGCGCAGATGAGCACGACTCATATCGGAATCTCCGTGGGTGAGCGACGGTAGCTGGACTACGCCTTGACCTCGTAGCGTAGGTAATCCGCGAGCCGTTTCGACTCGTTGATATCGTCGTGGGGCACCAGCAGGTACTTCCAGGGTTTGGTGCCTACGCTCGCCGCGTGATCGGACGCGTGCTTGCACCAGCGCATGGCGGCAGTGGCCTTGGCCTGAACCTCCTGGGTGTTGATGTCGGCGCGCGCCTTCGTCTCTACCATGAGGATGGTCGCGTCCGTCTCGGCCACGAAGTCGGGGATGTACTCCGGCTGCTCAGTGCCAAGCTTGTAGTAGATCTGGAACTGCCCCTTCGCAGGCTTGAACCACTTCGTCGCGTCGCGCTCCAGGATGATGGCGAAGCGCCGTTCGGTATCCGAGTCGAACTTCTGCAGCGGGTACAGGCAACGCGCGAAGCCGCCGAATAGCATCTGCTTGATGCGACTGGTCTCAGTCACGGTCTCCCGGAAGTGGTGAGCCGTTTGGCCCGCCGTGGCAGTGTAGTTGCACGGCTTGAGTTCGGTGAAGCCGCGACTGACCTGCACCTCGTACTCCGTCGCCTCTTCCCAGAAGTGGGCCATCATCTGCGCGTGGATTTCCCGCGCGATCAGGCGGCGGTCACGATCGAGGACATTGATGGCTTCATCCTCGGACAGATAGCCGCGCAGGTGCTGCACCATCTGGCCTGCGAGGTCGTAGAGCAGATCGGCGTGGGTGAAGTAGTCGATGTCGTCGAAGTCCACCAGCGCGTGGACGATGTAGTCCTCTGGGCGCTGCTCCTTGAGCCCGACCTCGGCGGCAAGGGTGAACTGCTCGTTGGTGCGCAGCATCTGCCCGACGATCTCGCGCTCACCCGGCTGGAGATGGAGCTGGCTCACATCCAGCTTGAAGGCGTGGAAGCCCGTTGTGACTTCGCCAGTCGGCACCACCGCGATGCGCGGGATGTCGATGGTCTGCTGCACCACGATCTCGGTGGTCTTTGCCACCACGGCGGACAAATCAAGAGCGGAGGCCGATGCATCCACGCCCGCCAGCAATTCGCCTTGCAGGGGCTTCAACCGTTCCGCCACCTCTGCGAGGATTTCCTTCTGCACTTCGGGTTTCAGCAGCGCGCTGCTGGTGGGCACCAGATCGCGCTTGACCTCGTACTTGCCGATGACGTCCATGACCACGCGCGCGGCCTGCTTCTCCGCCTCCGTGGTGAACACCGGTTTGGGCACCGGGACTTCCGCCCCACTGTCGGTGGCTGAAGCCCCTGTGATCACTACCGGTGCTTCCGTCAAACCGAGACGCGCCGCTGCCCCGGACTCGACCTGCACGCTGACCTTCTTGTCGTCGGAGCTCGGCGCGTCGAGGATGACCTGCTTCAGGCGAATCGGCGAGTCGCCGCGGTTGGCCTCGTCAATGATCTCCTGGAACTTGTCGTGCGCGACGATGTTCAAGCGATCCACCGCCGCGACGCCCGTGCGTTTGCCGTAGGGCAGGCGCAGGCCACGTCCGATGGATTGTTCGATCAACGTCCGGGCATTGGCGGCGCGCAGTGGCACGATGGTGTAGAGGTTGGTCACGTCCCAACCTTCTTTGAGCATGTTGACGTGAATCACGATCTCGGTCGGCTCGTCCACGCTCTCCACGGCCAACAGGCGGGTGATCATCTCTTCTTCTTCCGCACCGGTACGGCTGGAATCGACCTGAATCACCTTGCCCTGGTAGCGGCCCTCATAGAAGGCTTCCGACTCCAGAAGCGCCAAGAGTTGCCCCGCGTGCGTGGTATCACGAGCGATGACGAGCATGAAGGGCTTGACCGGCTTGACACCGTTCTCGCGGGCATAGGTGAGCAGCTCGACCTTGGTCGTCTCGTGCAGGCGCACACCGTCTTCCAGTTTCGTCTTCTCGATCTCCTCGGGCGTGTGCGCCTTGGCGTCGAAGTTGCGCTGGGTGACCACGGCAGGCTCTTTGACGAAGCCGTCCTCCATCGCCCGCGCCAGCGGATAGTCCATCACCACGTTCTTGAACTGCACCGGCCCCTTGCTGGATTCGACGAATGGCGTCGCCGTCACCTCCAGGCCAAACAGCGGCCTCAGTTCATTGATGGCACGCACACCCGCGCTGGCGCGGTAGCGATGCGATTCGTCCATCAGTAGCACGAGGTCGGGCAGGGTCGCGAGATGGTTGAAGTAGCTGTCGCCCAGCACTTCCTTCATCCGCTTGATGCGCGGCTCCTTGCCGCCGCGCACCTCGGAGTTGATTTTGGAGATGTTGAAGATGTTGATGCGCACGTCGTGTGCGAAGCCCTGTGGCTGGTCATCCACCGCCGCGCCGGTCTGGTCGTAGTTGTCACCGGTGATGATCAGCGGCGGTTGTTGCGCGAATTCGGCGATGCCCTTGAAAACGTACTTCGGCGTGTTGCGCGTGAAGTCCGTGATGAGCTTGTTGTAGATCGTCAGGTTGGGCGCGAGCACGAAGAAGTTGTTGATGCCGTGGGCCAGATGCAGATAGGCGATGAAGGCTCCCATCAGGCGCGTCTTGCCCACGCCTGTTGCCAGCGCAAAGCACAGTGACGGAAACTCGCGCTCGAAGTCCTCCAGTGTGCTGAACTCAGCCTTCAGCGTGGAAAGAATCGCCGAGACATCGCGCTCGTGGCCCAAGAGTTCGGGCGCGGCATCAAGCATGCGAGCCAGTTTGGTGAGCGATTCCGCCTGGGGCGGACGAAGGGACAGACGACCAGTAACGGCGTGCAGAACGCGGGCGTTCATCATTCGTTCTCCCCAAACAGTCCGCCCTGTCCCGCGTTGGCTAGGGCTGCTTTTCTGCTCTTGGTGTTCTTGGCAATATTGCCCGGGGCTACTGGCTCGGCCCTCTCAACCTCCGCCATCGGCAGGTTGCTCACATTCAGGCTGTAGTCGTCACGGCCCCAGTGGCAGCGGGCCAGCACCATCTTCGGAATCTTCTTCAACGTCAGGTTCGGCCAGCGCTCCGCCGCACTGGCCGCCGTGACACCGTGGAAAGCGGCGCAGCACACCAGCAGGCTTTGCTCCGCGCCGACCTCATCCGACAACACCTGCAACTGCTCCGCAGACAGGTTTTGCGTGGTGACATAGATGAAGTCGCGCTCGCTGGAATGGCCGTGCTGCCACCAGTGTGTTTCCGATGGCGCATAGTTGAAGCCTTCTAGCTTGGCCAGCGCCTCGGCCAGCATTGCGGCATTGAACTCCGGGTTGATGACAGGGTTGCCCCAGCGGTCATTGATGATCAGGCTGGGTGCGAGGCGGTAATAGCGGAAACCACCGCCGCCTTTCCAGCCGACGCTTTCGGAGATGCCGCCCTTGTCTTCTCCGTCGATAACCTTTTTCAGGCGCGGGATGATGTGCGTGTGGCAATGCTCACCCAGCTCGACCATGATCCAGCGACGACCCATCTTGTGCGCGACTGCACCGGTGGTACCTGAACCTGCAAAGGAATCCAGTACGAGATCGCCGGGGCGAGTCGCAAGCGAAAGGACTCGCTCAAGCAGTCGCTCTGGCTTCGGTGTGTCAAACAAATTCTCACCAAACAGCGCACGCATTTCCTTCTTGGACTCGTCGTTGTGTCCAACTTCGTCGTAGGTCCATATCGTTGTGCTGGGGATCGTATCGCTTACCTCTGAAAGGAATCTTTTGTATGCGGGCCTCGCGTTGCCGTCCACACCAAACCAAATTCGGTTGTCGGCAATCAACTCGGCGAACTTTTCCTTTGTGTAACGCCAGCTTGTGCCAGAAGGGGGATAGACTTCCCGACCAGACGGCAACTTTACTGGGAAAATTGCGTAGTCTCGCGCCTCGTTACGTAATACGTCACTTGCCTTCCAAGGGCCTCGCGGATCGTTGTCACGATTCACATACCTACCAGTTTGCTTCTCCGTTTTTGCGAGGCGCCCAAGATTAAATTTGGTCAAGTCCTTGGCTATCACTAAAACAAAATCATGCGAGACAGAAAAATATTTTGAATCAGATTTTGGTGCATACTTTTTCTGCCAAATAACTGTGGAGATGAAATTATTTCGGCCAAATATTTCGTCGCATAAGACTTTGAGGTAGTGCCCTTCATTGTCGTCGATGGTTATCCAGAGTGATCCGTCGTCCGAAAGCAGTTGTTTAATTAGCTCCAATCGATCTCGCATCAATCCCAGCCAGATAGAGTGCTCCAACCCGTCGTCGTAGTGCGTGAACGCGCTCCCCGTATTGTACGGGGGGTCAATAAATACGCACTTGACTTGACCGGAGAACTCCTGCACAAGGGCTTTGAGCGCCAGAAGATTGTCGCCAAATATGAGTCGATTATCGAAAATGTCAGTGTTGGCAAAACGCATCGTTGCATGGTGCGATTTGCTTTGATCCTCAATAAGAATTCGAGGCTCAAGCTTTGGTTTCCGCTCTTTGCCTATCCACGTGAGTTCGAGTTTCTTGTTCATGCTAAACACCTGATCCGTTTCGACCCAAGACGGCATTAAGCATTTCTATGCAATCGTAGGCCCGGCACACCGGATATATTGACCGATATGACGCGCCGTCTTGATCTGTTCTGTTAATCCCCGCGGTTTCCAGAAGTGGTCGAGGTGCTCCGCCGACCACATAAGCGGTAACCGATCCATTATACAGTTGATCTTCGAATACACCGACATTAATGCCGAACTGGTTTTCAATATCGCTTGGGCGAAGATAGTAAATTACTTGAAAGTACCAGTCCCTTGGCGGCTCCGCAGGCTTATTCGCTGAGGTATACCAGCCATAAACCGACAGTTTTTCTACAATTTTCGAGACGGGTGCGAGCCTATAGCAAAAGGAAGATCTAACCTCTATCGTTTTTATCTCTTGGGTTCTGAAATTGATGATCTCCAGATCATACGGGTCGGGGTTCTCAAAGTTGTCGGAACGATGCTTGTCGTACTCGCGGACAGCATACAGATCCGATAATCCCCAGTAGGCTATGCATTGCTCAATCATCGCTAGAACCGCAGAGTCGGCGAGCTTTCCGGCGATTATTCGATTCTTTATGACGTCCGGCGATCTAAGGATTCCGCCGGGATTGTGAGCATTGATGAAATTAACTTTCGCCTCGGCGATGGCCGCCGCATTTCGAATATCATTGACATCAAATGAGGCCTCGATTACAGAGTGATGGGATTTTCCAGGGCATGGCCATTTGGTGGAGGTAATATTCATTTTGAGACCTAAATCTGTGGCGCGCGCTGCGACAAAAAATCGATGACGCGCTTTCGCGGATATCCGTCTGCTGGGGTATTGATATTGCGCAGCGCGGGTAGCGTAGGATCAGCAGTCAGCGCGAAATGAGTCTCCATCAGATCGACCATAAACGAGGCGACGCTGCCCTGATTACGGAAGTAGGCCAGCGGGCCCTCGCCCAGCAAGCGTTGCTGCCCGAGGTCGAAGGTCTGCTGTCGCAGTTGATCGAGTGGCTGACTGATCAAGCCCGGAATCGTTGCTACATCGATTGCTGCAGCCGCACCCATGCGTTGGCGCAGGCGCTTCATCATCACCGCCGTGATGACGTGAATGGCGTGGCGGTATATCAGCTTTTCCTGACTGCGTGCCGCCGCCTTCTGTTCATAGTCCACCACCAGCGTGCGGATGGCTCGGTGGCAGAGCACGGCGTTTACCAGGGACACGCCGGTCAGAGTGACCGGGAACAGTGCTTGGTACTCGGTGGATTCCGGATTGCTCAGTCGCGCCGGTTCGCTCTTTAGCCAGACGGCATAGCGGGGATCATCTTGCCGAGAGGCGAGCACGCGTAGCGCCTCGTCGAGCGAGATGGCCTGGGGGCCGGTCGCCGCCGCTTCCGGGCGGTAGTGGTAGGCGAAGCCGAGATGCGCAATCTCCTGCCGTAGCCGCTCCTGATTTTCGTCCAGCGAGGCGAAGTTCGCCATCTGCACAGGGTTCTGGTGGTTGCGTGCCTTGGTAACGCGCTTGCCGAACTGTCCATCCGCCGGAGCCTTGATCAAGGTGAGCATCACCTTGGCATCGTCGATGTTGCTGCCCGGGTGCTGATTCACGAACTCGGCAGCGGACGCGACCGTCTGAGCACCATTGATGATGGACAGGCCGCGAACCTTGAACTTCCGGAACCCACTGTTTGGGTTCTTCCCCTTCAAATCAATCTCGTCGCAGACCGCCGTCACACCGTTGTTGAGATAGAAGAAGCTGCCCGGATCGTCGCGCAGAGTCGCCTTGATGGCCTTGTTGACGTCGGATCGGCTGCTGCCTAGAAAGTAGCGGATGTTTCTCTCGTATAGCGCTTTGCCCTTGTCTTTGTGCAGCGCGACCAGGTCGGCCAAGCGCGCAATGCCGTAGTAGGTTGTGCGCGGGCTCTCGACCTTTGCGTGCTTCTGCAACGCTATGTCGGTATGAACCGGAGGGTAGGCTTGCTCCGCCAGTAGGTCCCGAGTGATGTCGGCTGCAGCGTAGTAGTCCACCTGCTTGTCGAGCCGCTCCTCGTCAAGGTCATCATCGTCCAGCAGCAATTGCAGCGCATCCATGGCCGACTGCGACACGCCTTCGCCCGTGCAGGACACGACCAGTTTGATGCGGCTGCACGCATCAAGCGCTCCTTCGATTTCGGCCTTGCGGTTCTGGACGTTCCCGTTGAAGCCCATGAAGTCCTGCTTCAACAGCAACCGAATACCGGCGCAAAATGACTGCGCTTCGTCCTGTTTGAACTGCTCGGACTCCTTCAATTTGGCTTGCAGGAGGTAGAGCGTTTCCGTGGGGGCGTAGTAGTGGATTGCATCCAGCCCCTTGTCATTGAAGTCGTCTACCACGGACGCGGCGGCGTCCTTCGGCGTAATGTTGAGTAGCTTGTGTAGCGCGAACGCACTGAAGGCGCGCGAGAGCTGCTTGGTTGCCTGATCCTCCGGCCTGGCCGCGCCCAGCAGGGGCGGAAGGAACGGAACGAAGCGTTCCGCCAGAACCTTCTTCAGGATGGTCATGTACTGAGGTTCGAGCGCCGCCATGTCAATGGTACTTCCCGTATCGGTTCTCGAATGCGGGCTTCGTACCTTCCAGTATGGTCACGACGACTTCGTTCAACCCTGTGTTCTCGATGGCTCCCGATTCATAGCTAATGGTGGAGTCCAACGCTCGGTCGAACCTCGCATGGATGATCTGCTCTGCATCGCAAACAACCGCCAGGTTGGGGTTGTGCGTAACCATGATGATCTGCCTCTGCTTTTTGGCTTCGGAGAGAACGGGAACGAGCAGACGGAACACCGTCTCGTTGTCAAGATTCTCTTCCGGCTGATCGAGAATGATGGGGGTCTTTCCCTTGTCCACCAGCAAGTAGAAGATCAGCAGAAGCGCGCCACGTTGGCCAGGAGACAGTTGCTCGATCTGTGTGTCCTGGAAGAGCAGCGAGTACCGAGGCTCAAGGAAATTCAAGCCAAAGATGAGGTCATAGACTGCCGTGGCAGACTGCCCCTTCTTCAGCAAGCTGAATATTCCGGCATCTGAACCGGATGCCTTCGCAGCGGCCAACACCTTTTCCTGCAAGGAAGCAATGAAGCCTAGAGCCCCGTCCTTGGTGTTCAAGTCATGGCCATCGAACAGTCTTCTGATGGTCGCCAGGGCTTCGTCCTGCCCGCGAAAGTCACCCGAGGTTTGCTTGATCAGCGCAAACAATTGGTCGGCGATAGCATCAGCGGATGCCGCCAGCGTTGCCTGAAACTGCAGCCTGTAGTCCTCGCGTATCAGGACGTTCTTCTGAATCAGGTCCTGCACCGGCTTGAACAATTCCGCGCGCGCACGCCGCTGTGCATCAAGAGTGTCGAAGATTTCCCCGGACAGCTGCAAACGCCTCGCTTCCAAATCCTTGAGCTGCTGCGGAAGTTCCTTGATCTGCTCGATCCTGGTTTCCAATCCGACCTTGGTCTCAGGCTCGGTGATTGAGCCGATGAGTTCGTCGCGCTTTGCGTTCCATTCCGCAAGCTGGCGCTGATAGGCCTCATACTGCTGTTGCGGAGCGTTCAACTTTGCAGTGAGACCTTGCTGAGTTGCGGTGACGGCATTGAGGGCTTCCGCCAGCTTTTCGGCCTCGTTTTTTATCTCGCTTTGCTTCGTTGCCAAATCGGTCGATTTCTGGTCCAGAACGGCGGTCTTGATTTCGATGGCAGCGAGATCGGTCCAGGCGAAGCCGAGAAGTTTGACATCGTCGGAGACGGCCTTTTCGGCCTGATCGAAAGATCGTTGAAGCAACCTCAACTGCTCGCGAATATTCCCTATGGCCTTTTGGCGTTTGGCCAGTTCCGTGGTCTCGCCAGCAATCTCTTGGCTGCGCTTTCTGGCGGCTTCGGCCTGTTGAGTTGCTGCAGCCAAGCCTTCAGCCGCTTGCTTTTGCGCGGGGCTCATTGCTTCGGTCGGCGCCGCGACCTCCGCAGGCTTCAGCTTGTCGTGTTCCTCGATCTGTTTTCCCTTCAGCAAGAGCAGATCGGTGAGTTTCTTCAACTCAATGGGTTGAAGCTGCTCCTCGATGCGAACGATGTCTGCGTTGGTCGATGCCAGCTCCTTACGGTACTCACCCAATCGATTCCTGAGCGATTGCTCCTGTTGTTCGGTCAACTGATCAAAGTCGAGTGCGCCAAGCCGCATTTCTTCACTCGCATGGGAGAAGATCACTGACCTCAGCTCCTTCTCAAATGCGTTCGACTTGCCCGATACGTGCTCATTGCAAAGCTCTTCGAAGTAGCCCTGCGGGATGTAGCGAACAAGCTCCGCCTTCTCCTCTGATGGCGACTCATTCAACGGCCTGGACTCGGTGCTTTCGTCTCGCCAGGTCAGCGTTCCGGTGAAGTGCCGCGCGGGCTCGCCGGTCTTGCCCCAAAAGCGATCCTTCTTCAAAAAGCTGAAGTGCTTGGATTGTTTGGAGTTGCCGAGCGTCGCGATGACATCCGCCAAAGCGCTCTTGCCGCTTCCCTTGTTCCCAATGACGGCGACAAGATCGGGATTCAGCGGGATGTCACAGCCGTGCAGCCACTGCCCGACGCCAGCTTTGTCCACTGTTTTGCTAATCTCGATAGACTCGATGTAAAAAGTCTTGTTGGACTCGACTTCTTGAACCTTGGGCGGCCTGTCACCAATGAAGGAGCGCTTCGCCGGCTCAAGAATGGCTTGCTTGAGGCCATGGAACGTTGGGTCAGCTTTAATCCACGTCCTTTTCCCAGAGGGGAAGTCGCCATAGCCCCGCTTGTTGTTGTCGCCAGGTGTTCCAACGAAGCAGTGGGCGTCGCTTCCTGAGACTGCCAAGCGCGGAATATTATTCAGACCCGCTTGAAAGTTTTTGAACCACTTGGCGTTGCCGGCGGTCTGCTCGCCAACAAATGCGCCGCGCAGATCGGCGTCTCGCGTCTCGAAGATCGGAGAGGTTTGAAAGAGGTTCATGGCATAGGCGTAGTGCTCTTGCCATCCGACCTCTGCCAGTCCGTCATTCGTATCAAATGGCATGAGACCGATCGCGTGCTCATTCGGAACCTTCCGAATCGCTTCCCTGTACGAGTCAGCGTTGATCTCCGCAATCACCACTCCTGCGAGCAGAGCCTTCTCGTCGGAAGCATCGACATCAGATTTTTTGAAGCCGTGATGCTTCAACTTGTCCTCACCGACCTTCCTGGCAAGCTCTCTCAACGCAGGCTCGGAAAGTGGCCTGTCCACTAACTCAATGCGCAAGGCAGATATGAAATCCCTGAGCACCTGTTCATCGACCTCGTTCGAGAACAGTACGTGTGCATTCAGTCGCCCCTTCATTGGAGCAGCAAGCCGAAGTTCGATCCCTGGAAGGACGGTTTTTTTTAGGACGGGGGCATCCTCGTCCTTGAGGCGCTTTCGTAGTGCAAGCCAGCCGTCAAAAGTCCAGTAATCCATGATCGCGAACACAGCAGGTTCTGCCTTGTTCATAGCCTCGATCATTTCATCGACCAGCTTCTTGCTCTTTGCAGAAGAGAGATTGGCATCGAACCTATCTCCCGACCAATGAAACGATGCGGGCGTATGGACATGCAGGTCCCACTGCCTCCAAATTGCACCCCGAGAAATCTCTCTTTTTGTCATCATTTCAGTTCCCACTCGATGGTGAACAGCATGTGCTCCTCCACTTGCTGTTGAAGCTGCAATTCCAACTGGCCGATGAGCCCGTTGCGCTGTGCTTCCACTTCGTCCTGCCGGGAGAACAGATCGCGGCGGAGCTTGCTCCGCTTGCCCTCAAGCTCCCGTTGCTTCTTCTGCCAGGACAGCTTTTCTTCCAACGTCGGCGCGGTGGCGGCAGTGCTGCGCACCTCCTTGATTTGCCGGTCGATCTCTTTGATTTCCTGCTCAAGGCCCAACTTCAGGTCGTCAGCCCACGCATCCAGCTTCTGTACTTCTTGCTCGAAGTAACCGAGATTGCGCTGATTGATCTCGCGCAGCAGCTCGGCCTTGCGGGCTTCGACGTCGGACGCCAGTGCGGAGTCGGCCGCGCTGCTGAGCAGGCTAGGCGGCTGGGCAACGGCGGGCAGGCGCAGTAACTTCCTAGGATCGTCTTCCAGCAGAGTGATGCCATCCGACGTGATGGCCGTTACCAGCAGGTGCTGCTCCTGGTTGCCCAACGCATCGACTTCGATCAGCTTCAGTGTGAGCCATCCCGCTTTGCCGCGATAAGGCTCCAGGGTGCTCACCCTGGTACCGTATGCGTCGTAGTCGAACACGAGCTTCGCAGCTTCAAGCGTACGGGCCTTGGCCTTCTCGGTGACCCATGAGGCCAGCGGGTGATGGATTCGGTACAGGTGTGAGTCGCCGGAGCGACGGGGCAACTCATAACGTCCCAGCTCGATTCCAGCGCGTGCACTGGCATCAATGCCGTCCGGCACACGCTGCAGGAGGAAACCGTGGTCATCGAAGCTGGCAAATTCGCCCAGTTCCGCGGAGCTTAGCTCCATCAGCATCCGCTCGAATCTGCTCCGGGCGCTGTGGCTATCTTCCGCGCGGACCCGGAGCTTGGCTTGCACTTCCTCATCGAAATTCTCCAAGAGGAGTTGACGCGTCTTGACCATGGCGTCGCTGATCTCTCCCGAAAGGTCAAGTCGGAGTTGCTCGAAACTGGACTTAATCTCCTCGGGCTCTCGGCAGTTTTGGTAGATATCAGCGATGCGTCGCTCGAAATCGACACCCGAACCGATAGCGCCCAACACTTCGTCGCTGGCGCCAAACACGCCCTCGAAAAGTTGGAACTTCTGCGCCAGCAATTCGTAGACGCGTTTGTCCGCCTCGTTGCTGAGATCAACGAAGTTCACCACCACCACGTCGTGCTTCTGTCCGTAACGGTGGCAGCGCCCGATGCGCTGCTCAATGCGCTGAGGGTTCCACGGCAGGTCGTAATTGATGACGAGCGAACAGAACTGAAGGTTGATGCCTTCGGCGCCGGCTTCGGTGGCAATCATGACCTTGCCGCGCTCCTTGAAGTGCTCAACCAGTGCCGCACGAGTGTCTGCAGTCTTGGAGCCGGTGATGTGGTCAGTGCCTTCGTGGCGTTTGAGCCAGTCCTTGTAGATCGCCTGCGCACGCTGGTCGCTGTTCGTGCCGTTGAAGAGCACGATGCCGTCGCCGTAGGGCGTGTCAGCCAGCAAGCTGAGGAGGTACTCCTGTGTGCGCTTGGACTCGGTGAAGATGATGGCCTTTCTGGCCGCGCCCAACCGGTCCAGCTCGGCAAAGGCGCGATCCAGCGCAGTGAGCAGCGCCTTGCCTTTGGCGTTGTCGCGGATGCTGGTTGCCAGCGCCTTGAAGTGGCGAAGTTCTTCGATTTCCTGCGCGATGGCATTCCGCTCTGAGCGGCTCGGCGTCGTAGAAGCGGCTTCCTGCTCGCTCCACTCATCAGCGGTTTCGTCCAGCGACTCGTAGTCCTCGTCGAGTTCTTCGGCCAGATCGGGAATCTCGGCAATTTCGTCAAGCACTCCCTGAAGCCGTTTGGCCATCGTCTCCAGAGCGCCTGCGATGGCGTGCGAGCTGGACGCGAGCAACTTCCATAGCACCAGTGAAATCAGCTGGCGCTGACCCTCAGGCATGGCCTTCAGGTTGGGGCGACGCAAGTAATCAGCGACGAGTCTGGATAGTTCCTGCTCTTCGTTTGACGGCGTGAATTCCTGGATGATGGCCTTGCGCGCCGTATACGACACATAGGGCTGAACCTGTTTGCGCAGAGTGCGCTTGCAGATGGGGGCCAGTCGGTCACGCAAGGCGTTGAAGGCCTGTTCCCGGCCAGTAAATTGGGAGCGAAAGCTGTCAAGGTCTCCGAACACGCGATCATCGATGAAGCTGACCAACCCATAGAGTTCGAGCAACGAGTTCTGCAACGGCGTTGCGGTCAGAAGCACCTTGGAGTGAACGTGCGACAACGCCTCCTTGAGTGTTTTGGCAATGACGTTGCTGGTTTTGTAGACGTTGCGCAGGCGATGCGCTTCGTCTAGGACGACCAAGTCCCAGTCAATGCTCTTGACATCGTCAGCCTTGGACTTGGCGAACTGGTAGGAGCAGATGACCGGACCGGAGGCGAACAGGAAAGGGTTCTGTCGATCCTGCTTGCGGATTGCGTTGTAGCTTTTGGCTTCGAGAATCAATCCTTGCAGGCCGAACTTGTCTTGCAGTTCCTGGTGCCACTGCTTGCGCAGGTTGGCCGGGACGATGATGAGAATCTTGCGGCGTCGCTCGGCCCAGCGCTGAGAGATGACCAACCCTGCTTCAATGGTCTTGCCGAGCCCCACTTCGTCAGCGAGGAGCACACCGCGCGAAAGGGGATTGCGGCAGGCGAAGAGGGCGGCATCCACCTGATGTGGATTGAGATCAACCTGCGAGTCGACCAGTGTTGAGGCCAGCGATTCCACGGAATCGCCCGCCGCACGGCGCGTGAGCAGCCACGCAACGTACTGACGTTGATGCGGTGTCAAGAGCTGTGTTGTCGTCAACTGCGGTCTCCCCCTTATGTCTCAGGCGTAGTCGGCTGCTAGCCTTTCCAGACTCAGTCCGTTTCCGGTTTCATCTTGCTAATGCTGCTAGCAATCCAGCGATCCAGCTCGGATCGCCGGAAACGCCACGTCCCTCCCAACTTGAACGCCGGGATCTCTCCCCTTTGAGCCAGGCGATAGACCGTCCGCTTACCGGCTTTTAGGTATGCCGCGACTTCTTCAAGCGTCAGGATTTCGCTTTCGGCGTCAGTCATCTGAAAACCGTCTCGGTTGATCTTTCATAGCCTTCGCTTGCCAAGTTTGCTCAATTCTACCAACGAACCCCGGCCGATGACCAATCATCGGCGGCTGCATCCAGCCCCGAATGAGCAGCTATCGGATGGAATCCGGTCGAACCGCATTTCGCATTCACGGCGGCACCGAAGCCGGCGACGGAACAGCATCTGGCCATCCGCATTCACGGGAATGGCTCGATGGCGCAACCCAACCGTTACACGCTCGCATGGTCGCTGCTGGCCATGTTGCTTGCGGCCGGGCAACCCGCCACCGCGTCAGACGATGCCATCGAACGCGAGCAGCTTGCGGCTTTGGTTCGCCAGATCGATCTGATTGACCGCCAGGCCGAGCACGCCGTCCTTACCGCTCAGCAGCAGCGCGCCCGCTACCACTTCGACCATGCCCGCCTGCGCGAGGATCTTCAGCGCGTCCGGGCGGGCATCCAGGACTACCTGACGCCGCCGCGCGCCCAGCCGCGCGATCCGGTCGAGCTGTCTGGTGACTACCGCCAGTCCAGCCCGCCCTCCGACCAGGAGGCACCCCAATGAACGCCGCCCAGGTCA
This sequence comes from Alcaligenes sp. EGD-AK7, assembly GCF_000465875.3. Lineage (NCBI taxonomy): Bacteria > Pseudomonadati > Pseudomonadota > Betaproteobacteria > Burkholderiales > Alcaligenaceae > Alcaligenes > Alcaligenes sp. EGD-AK7. The sequence continues at coordinate 101,797 of NZ_AVOG02000023.1, forward strand.
GCGCCTTCCAGGCCAATGGCGGCTTCGCCCCCGCCGCCGTGGCCACGGTGGTGCTCGGCCTCGTGTTCGCCGTCCTGCTCCTGTGGGGCGTTTGGGCCATGCGTACCGCCTACACCGGGTGGGCCGAGCAGCGCCTGTCCCAGCGTCAGTTCCTGGGTGTCGTCGTGCGCTTCGTTGCGATGTACCTGGTGCTGACCTATTTCCTCTTGTCCTGACCACCACGAAAGGCCCGACCGCCATGAAGACCCATCCGATTCCCCATCGCGTTGCCACCACCATCCTCGCGCCACTGATGCTGCTGGGCTTGCCGCTGATGGCCCGGGCGCAGGGCCTGCCGACCATCGAGGACCCCTCGCGCGGACAGGGCAGCGGCATCATGCAGACGCTGCAGAACTACGGCTATGACATCGTGCTGCTGATCGCGCTCCTCGTGGTCGCCTCGATGTTCGTCGGTGTGTGCTACCACGCCTATACGCGCTACTCGGAAATCCATACCGGTCGCGCCACCTGGGGCCAGTTCGGCCTCACCGTGGCCGTGGGTGCGATCCTGCTGGTGGTCGGTATCTGGCTGCTGACCAAGGCCACTGGCGTGCTCTGAGCGGCGATGGCTGCCTTGAACGATATCGCGCGCGACGGGCTGGTCACCTTCCTGCCGCACAGGCTAAACCGCCAGCCCGTGGTGGTGAGGGGCCTGACCGCCGACGAACTCTGGATCTGCGCCGGTCTGTCCGCGGTGGCGGGGTTCATCGCCGGCGTGCCGCTGGCCTGGGCCACGCACAGCGTCGCCATGGTGCCGACCCTGATCGTGGCCGGCGTGGCGGCTGGCGTGTTCGGTGGTGGCGGCTTCCTGCGCCGGCAGAAGCGCGGCCGCCCGGACACCTGGCTGTACCGGCAACTGCAGTGGCGCCTGGCGCTGCGCCATCCGCTGGCAGCGTCCTGGCTCGGTGGGCACCGTCTCATCACGCGGTCGGGGTACTGGACCACCCGGCGCTCACGCGGAGCAGCCGCCTCATGAGCCGTTTCAGGAACGAAGTCCATCACCTGCAGGCCCATGTGCGCACGCTGCGCCTGGGCGCCGGTGCGTTGTTCGTGGTGGCGCTGCTGCTCGGTTTCGGCTGGTGGAGTGCGCCGAGGCAACTGACGATCCACGTGCCCCCCGATCTGCGCTCGGGCAGCACCCGCGCCTGGTGGGATGTGCCGCCCGAGAATGTCTATGCGTTCGCCTTCTACGTCTGGCAGCAGGTACAACGTTGGCCGACGGATGGCGAACAGGACTACCCGCGCAACCTCCACGCGCTGTCGGCCTATTTCACACCGGCCTGCCAGGCCTTCCTGCGACAGGACTACGAGTACCGGCGCAGCAGTGGCGAACTGCGCCAGCGGGTGCGCGGCATCTACGAGATTCCGGGGCGCGGCTTTGGCGACAACCCCACGATGCGGGTGAAGACGGTTTCCAGCCGCGACTGGATCGTCACGCTCGATGTCAGCGCGGACGAGTACTACGGTGCCGAGCAGGTCAAGCGGGCCCTGGTGCGCTATCCGCTGAAAGTGGTGCGGCTGGACGTCGATCCCCAGCACAACCCCTTCGGCCTTGCGCTGGACTGCTATGACGGCGCGCCGCAGCGGATCGAGGCACCGTCGCCGGCAGTGCCTCCGTCCGGCACGCCCGGCGGCGGCCTTTCGCAGGGAGGCAACCCATGAAACACCACGTCTTCACCATCGTGGCGAGCCTGGCCGTTGGCTTCGGCCTGGTGCCGGACAGCCATGCCATCGAGATCCTGCGCTGGCAGCGGCTGCCGCTGGCCGTCCCGCTGGTCGTCGGCCAGGAGCGCGTGGTCTTCATCGACCGCAACGTGCGTGTCGGCTTGCCCCCGAGTCTGGGCGAGCGGCTGCGCGTGCAGAGCGCGGGCGGCGCCATCTACCTGCGCGCCAGCGAGGCCATCGCGCCGACGCGGCTGCAGTTGCAGGACGTGGAATCCGGCGCCATCGTGCTGGTCGACATCGCAGCCACGGACGCCCGGGAAGGCGAGCCGCCGCTGGAGCCTGTACGCATCGTCCTGCAGGACGCCGCCGAGGATGCCAGCGGTGACACTGCCGCCGGTCCGACCCAAGCAGCGCAACCCGCCAGGCGTCGGCAGACGCCGATAACCGTTGTCCTGACGCGCTACGCGGCGCAGAACCTTTACGCACCGCTGCGCACCGTCGAGCCCGTGGCCGGCATCGGGCGCGTGCCGCTGCGGCGCCCGCTCGCGCTGGACACACTGCTGCCAACGCTGCCGCTCAAGGCGCGGGCGCTGGCGGCCTGGCGACTCGAAGACCAGTGGGTCACCGCGGTCCGCCTGACCAACACCTCGCCGCACCGTATCGATCTCGATCCAAGGGGGCTGCAAGGCGACTTCGTGGCCGCGACCTTCCAGCATCCCGACCTGGGGCCGGCGGGCGCTTCGACCGACACCACGGTGGTCTATCTGGTCACGCGCGGCCGTGGCCTGGCCGAGTCGCTGATGCCGGTGCTCAGCCCCATCGATGCCGGCACGAACCTGCCGCCGGCCGCCGCTGCGGGGAGGACGTCCGATGAGGAGTAATCCCCTGTTGAAGTGGCTGCTGATTCCAATGGCATTGTTGCTGGTGTTCGTCGGTGCCAGGCTGTTTCCGGGCAGCGACGCCGCACCTGGCAAGCCGGATGTCCCCGGACAGCTCACTCCCGAGGAAATGAAGGCGCTCGGCATCGCGGGCGACACCCCGCGCGATACCGTCGCCACCCTGGTCGCGCAGGTCAAGCAGCTCCGCACCGAACTGCAGACCGCGCTGAGCGACAACCGCCAGCACAAGGCCGAGAACGAGCGCCTGCGTACCCGCGAGGGCGCGATCGACCAGCGCATCCAGAACGCCCTCGACAGCGAACGCCGCCGCCTGGAACAGGAGCGCACCCAGGCCGCCAGCGACCGGCAGCAGACGCAAGGGCTGATGCAGGAATTGCAGCGCCGCCTGGACGGGCTGTCCGGCAAGGGCGATGTCGCCGACCTGCCGATCGGCCTTGGACTGGACGGGCATGACGGCGGGCCGCTCAAGGATGGCGGCATGCGCTGGATCGAACCGGATGACGCCCGGCCCGATCCGAAGGGCGGTTCGAGCAGCCTGCGCTTGCCCGCCTTTCCCTCCAGCTTCGGTCCGGCCTCGCCGGAGCTGTCGGCCGCGGCGGAGGCCGTCAGCGACAGGACGGCGCAGGCCGTTGGCGGCACCACCCAGGCGGTCTATACGGTGCCCACCAATGCCACGCTGATGGGCTCGGTCGCCATGACCGCACTGATCGGTCGCATTCCCATCGACGGCACCGTCAACGACCCGTTTCCCTTCAAGGTGCTGATCGGGGCCGACAACCTGGCGGCCAACGGCATCGAGATTCCCGACGTGGCCGGTGCGGTGGTCAGCGGCACGGCCTCGGGCGACTGGACGCTCTCGTGCGTGCGTGGGCAGGTCCGTTCCATTACCTTCGTGTTCAGCGACGGCACCATCCGCACGGTGCCGGAGGACGACGGCAAGCGCAGTCGAAGCCAGAACAGCACCAGCCTGCTGGATGGCCTGGGCTGGATCAGCGATCCCTACGGCATCCCGTGCGTCTCGGGCGAGCGCCGCAGCAATGCCCAGCAGTACCTGGGATCGCAGGCGTTGATCACCGCGGCCGGCGCGGGCGCCGCCTCGCTCATCCAGTCCGACAACGGCAGCGTGGCCGTGGTCGCCAACAACAACGGTTCGCTGGGCACGGTCGGCATTTCGGGCAACGAGGCCATGGGCCGCATCCTGGCCGGTGGCGTGCGCGACATGGCCGACTGGGTCAACAAGCTCTACGGCCAGGCCTTCGCGGCGGTCTACGTGCAGCCCGGCGCCAGGGTGGCCGTGCACCTGGAGCAGCCGATCGCCATCGACCACGACGCCAAGGGGCGCCGGGTGAATCACCTCATGGGAGAAGTGCATGCGTCGGACCTGGATTGACCGCCCCCTTGTCCTGCTCGCCGCCGCCGTTCTCGCGGGTTGTGCCACCAGCTCGGAAAAGCTGCTGCCCCGGGGCGAGCACACCATGCTGGACATCTGGCAGCACGAGACTGGCGGCTACAGCGGCGGCCAGGCCGGCCGCCTGCTGCTCGACGCACGCCAGGACCTGCGCCGCCCGCTGGCCGACGCTGACACCCTCGCGGCGCCCGCCCGGAACGCGGCCTACACCCGCACGGCAGCGAACGAGATCCAGCGACAGTTCCATCGACTGCCGAACCCCGATCTGGTGATGTACGTCTTTCCGCACCTAGCCGGCACCGACCCGGTACCGGTGCCCGGCTACAGCACCGTCTTCCCGCTCTACCAGCGCGTGCAGTACGCGATGCCGGGCGAACGGCTGGAGGACTACTGATGGGCTGGCGACTGCCGTGGCCGCGTCGTCCGGCCCCCAGGCCAGTCCAGGCCGACATCGAGCCGGACGCCTGGACGCGGCATGTTGCCAGCCTCGCCGCGCACGGCATCGAGGCACCTGGCGCCGCCCTTGAGCGGCATCATCGGCGACCCGCAACGCAGGCCGACCACGCGGCGCTCTACGACGTGGCACCGTCCTTCGCCGACCTGCTGCCCTGGGTCGAGTACCTGCCGGCCACGAAGTGCATGCTGCTCGAAGATGGCCAATCGGTGGCGGCGTTCTTCGAGTTACAGCCGATCGGTACCGAAGGGCGCGAGACCGCCTGGCTGTGGCAGGCCCGCGATGCCTTGGAAAATGCGCTGCAGGACTCCTTCGACGAACTGGACGAGAACCCGTGGGTGGTGCAGCTCTACGCGCAGGACGAAGCCGATTGGGACCACTACCTGCGCACGCTGGGGGCGTACCTGCATCCACGCGCGCAGGGCAGCGCGTTCAGCGAGTTCTATCTGCGCTTCTTCGGGCACCACCTGCGCGCGATCGCGAAGCCGGGCGGCCTGTTCGAGGACACCACGGTCACACGCCTGCCGTGGCGCGGCCAGACCCGGCGCGTGCGCATGGTGGTTTATCGGCGCACCCCGGACGCAGCATCGGCCCGGCGCGGGCAATCGCCCGAGCAGGCCCTGGCGACGATTTGCGACCGCCTGGTCGGCGGCCTGGCGAATGCCGGCGTCAAGGCCCGGCGCCTTGGCGCGGCGGACATTCACGACTGGCTGCTGCGCTGGTTCAACCCGGATCCCGGCGCGCTGGGCAGCACGGCCGAAGACCGGGAACGCTTCTACGCGCTCGCCCGCTATCCGGAGGAACGGGAAGAAGGTGAGATCGAACTGGCCAGCGGCGACTTCGCGCAACGTCTGTTCTTCGGCCAGCCGCGCTCGGATGTCGCCCGCGGCCTGTGGTTCTTCGACGGCATGCCGCACCGGGCCATCGTCATGGACCGTCTACGCTCGCCGCCCGCGACCGGACACGTGACCGGCGAGACGCGCAAGGGCGGCGATGCGATGAACGCGCTGTTCGACCAGATGCCCGAGGACACGGTGATGTGCCTGACCCTGGTCGCCACGCCGCAGGACGTGCTGGAGGCGCACCTCAACCACCTGGCCCGCAAGGCGGTCGGCGAAACGCTCGCCAGCGAACAGGCGCGCCAGGACGTGCAGCAGGCCCGCGGCCTCATCGGCAGTGCGCACAAGCTGTACCGGGGCACGCTGGCGTTCTACCTGCGCGGCCGCGACATGGCGCAGCTCGACGCCCGCGGCCTGCAACTGGTCAATGTCATGCTCAATGCAGGCCTGCAGCCGGTGCGCGAAGAGGACGAGGTGGCCCCGCTCAACACCTACCTGCGCTGGCTGCCCTGCCTGTTCGACCCGGCGGCGGACAAGCGGCAGTGGTACACGCAACTGATGTTCGCGCAGCACGCGGCCAATCTGGCGCCGGTGTGGGGGCGCAGCCAGGGCACCGGCCATCCGGGCATCACCTTCTTCAACCGGGGCGGCGGGACGATCACCTTCGATCCATTGAACCGGCTCGACCGGCAGATGAACGCCCACCTGTTCCTCTTCGGCCCGACCGGCTCCGGCAAGAGCGCCACGCTGAACAACATCCTCAACCAGGTCACGGCGATCTACCGGCCCAGGTTGTTCATCGTCGAGGCCGGCAACAGCTTTGGCCTGTTCGGTGACTTCGCCGCTCGGCTGGGCCTGAGCGTGCATCGCGTGAAGCTGGCACCCGGCGCGGGCGTGAGCCTGGCGCCATTCGCCGATGCCTGGCGCCTGGTCGATACACCGGGCCAGGTGCAGACGCTGGATGCCGACGCTCTGGACGAGGACGGCGACACCCATCCGGCCGACGACGGGGATGACCAGCGCGACGTGCTCGGCGAACTCGAAATCACCGCCCGGCTGATGATCACCGGCGGCGAGGACAAGGAGGAAGCGCGCATGACGCGCGCCGACCGCAGCCTGATTCGCCAGTGCATCCTGGACGCCGCCCAGCGCTGCGTAGCACAGGCGCGCACGGTGCTGACCCGCGACGTGCGCGACGCGCTGCGCGAACGCGCCCGGGACGCCAACCTGCCGGATGCCCGGCGCGCGCGGCTGCTGGAGATGGCCGATGCGATGGACATGCTCTGCCAGGGCGCAGACGGCGAGATGTTCGACCGTCCGGGCACGCCCTGGCCCGAGGCGGACATCACCATCGTGGATCTGGCCACCTTCGCGCGCGAGGGCTACAACGCGCAGCTCTCCATTGCCTACATCTCGCTGATCAACACGGTGAACAACATCGCCGAGCGCGATCAGTTCCTGGGCCGGCCGATCATCAACGTCACCGACGAAGGCCACATCATCACCAAGAACCCGCTGCTCGCGCCCTACGTGGTCAAGATCACCAAGATGTGGCGCAAGCTCGGTGCGTGGTACTGGCTGGCGACGCAGAACATCGACGACCTGCCCAAGGCCGCCGAGCCCATGCTCAACATGATCGAGTGGTGGATCTGCCTGTCGATGCCGCCCGACGAGGTGGAGAAGATCGCCCGGTTCCGCGAACTTTCACCCGCACAGAAGGCGCTGATGCTGTCCGCGCGCAAGGAGGCGGGCAAGTTCAGCGAGGGCGTCATCCTGTCCAAGTCGATGGAAGTGCTGTTCCGCGCCGTGCCGCCCAGCCTCTATCTGGCCCTTGCGCAGACCGAACCGGAAGAGAAGGCCGAACGCTACCAGCTCATGCGCCAGTACGGCATCGGCGAACTGGATGCCGCCTTCAAGGTGGCCGAAAAGATCGACCAGGCGCGTGGCATCGCATCGCCGCCGCTGTCCCTGCCAAAATGACCGGAGCGCGTCATGCCCTCGAAGCAAACCACCTTGCCAAGCCGGTCCCAGGTCCTTCGCATGCGCGCCGGGCGCCTCCCACGACTGTCCTGGGTGGTCGCTGGCATCCTTGTAGCCGGCCTGCTGGGCTGGCTCCTGTACCGCACGCCCGGTGCGCCGACACCGCGCACGGGGGCTGAGGTCGCGCAGGCGCATCCGGTCGGCCCACCTTGGCGCCACGGCCCAGCCGATGCGCGCTTCACGCTGACGCTATACGCCGACTTGGAGTGTCCGTTCTGCAAGGCCTACTACCCGACCCTGGTGGCCTGGATCGATGCCTATCCCGAGGCCAGCCTGCGGTGGCATCACCTGCCGCTGGCGATGCACGATCCCGAGGCGAGTCGGCTGGCCCGCGTGGCCGAGTGCGCAGGCGAAGCGCAAGGCCACGAGGCCTTCTTCGATGCCATCGCCTGGCTCTACCAGAACACCCGCGGCGATGGCCAGGGGCTGCCCACCGATCAGGCCTGGCCAGGTCTGACGACCCCCATGCGGACCTGCCTGGACAGCGACCGCCCCGCAGCCATCGTTCGCGCGCAGGCCGACGAGGCCCTGCGCAGCGGCATCAACGCCACGCCCACCGTGCGGCTTGACGACGGTCTGACCGGGAAATCGCTGCTGCTGCACGGTCCGGTCGAGGGCGATGCGCTGCTGTCGGCGCTCGATCTGGTTGCATCGCCGGACAGGCCGGACGCTCGTTCAGTGGGGGCCGCCGACGCCGCCGGCACGGTGGTCCGTGGTCGCCGTCATGGCCTCGCCGAGACCCAGTAGTCGCGGAGGGCGTGCACGCTGTCCGATGGCGAAGGCATGTAGCCGCTCAGGTTGATGAGCCCGACGTTCATGCCGCGTTCGTCGGAGGTGCCCCTGAGCATCAGCCGTTGGAAGCGACTGGTGTCCAGGCCATATCGATGCGGATCATCGACTTTCAGCGCAAGTAGGTGCAGGTGCGAGTTCCAGATTCGGAACTTCGCATGTTCGATGGCCCGTATCGCCTGCCAGGGAACGAAGACCCGCTGGGGGCCTTCGCGCGTGAGGCCGAGGGCATCGGCCACGAGGTCGGCGGGTGGGTCGAGGCGACGCAAGCGCCGCACGAGTGTTCGCACGATCGCCCGTGTGAGCGCCACGGCCAGGATGACGCCGCCCAGCGCAAGGGCGAGCACGACAGGGTCCGTCTCGCGGATGTCCCTGACGAGGGGCGGCAGCACGACGACCAACAGAGGGAACACGATCCCCATGCCCATGACCAGCACTTCCCACCACGCGGCGCGCGCGATGGGAATGCGCAGCGTCGCCGGGAAGCGAGGCAAGGGCATGTGCCTGCTTCGCCAGCGCAGGCGGCGTCCATGCTGTCGGGCCAAGACAATGAGTCCCATGACGAAGGTGACGAGGAAGACCGTGGCAGCCAGTCTGGCGGGGCCAGGCTCCGCGCGCAGGGATGACAGCAACGCAAGCACCAGCATCAGGCCCGACACCAAGAGCACCGGCTCCACCACGAAGACGTAGATTCCTCTCCACCAACCGCTTCCTGCCCACTGCTCGCTCATGGCCCTCCGTCCTGATACCGCTTCGATACCGCTCCCATCCTGGTCATCCAGTCGCTGCGGTCGAAATACACCTCGTTGCGGCGAATCTTGCCCGCGTGGTCCAGTTGCACCAGGCATACGCCGACCACGGTCAGCACCTCGCCGCCAACCGGGATGTCCGCGCGCCATTTGTTGAGAAAGCCATCCTGCATGGGGATGCCCTCGACCTGCGTCCACACCCACGCCGGATTGCGTGCCAACAGGCGCTCGAAATAGCCCAGCAACGCGGGCTTTCCCCGCAGCCCTTGGGGTACGGCAGGGTCGAGATAGAAGGCATCCTCCGAATAGAAGGCAGCCAGTCGCTGGGGATCGTTGCCGGTCCAGGCGGGCAGCCACGCCAGCGCAAAGCGCCGCGCCTGCTCCGCATCGAGGGCGTTCATCGTGATGTACCGGGCCGACCCGGAACGCGCGTCATCGGTGCGCCGCCTTGCGGGTACCGCTGTCGATGGCCTTGAGCAGCGCTGCACCAAGCACCGACTTGAGCACGCCGCCGAGGACGAAGGGGGCCACACCCACGGCGATGGCCTTCTGCACGCCGACCATCGCGGCCAGCCAGGCGCCGCCTAGCAGCAGGCACAGGGCGTTGCCGATCAGCATCGCCGCGAAGGCCATCACGACGCGCCCGCCATGCCAGCCGCGTTCGACCAGCCAGCCGGTCAGCGCGCCGGCCACGGGAAAAGCCAGCAGGTAGCCACCCGTCGGTCCCAGGAAGCGCGCCAGGCCTCCCGTGCCACCGGCGAACACCGGCAACCCGAGCGCGCCCTGGGCCAGCCAGACGAGGATCGTCAGGCCACCCAGGCGCCAGCCGTACAGTGCGCCGACCAGCGTGACGGCCAGCGTCTGCATGGTCATCGGCACCGGCACCATGGGCACGCTGACGTGGGACGACGCGGTGAGCACCAGGGTGCCGAACAGCACCGCCAGCACCTTGGTCGCGGTGGACTGTCCGCGCAGCCAGCGGGTTGTGTCGAGGGGCCCGAGGGTTTGGGTCGAGGTTGAGGTCATGGGTTCTCCTTCATGAATGGCGGTACTGGCCGCCGGGCGCATCCTTGCGCGGACACCGGAAACGTCATCGATCCTGCTTGCCCTGCAGGCAGATCAGCGTCTGCTGGCCGAGCGCCACCTGGGCGCGTCCCTGCTCGGTGACGCCGAAGACTTCGAGTTGGCAGATGGTCAGGGTGCGTCCGGAGCGCACCACCGTGCCGATCGCTTCGAGGTAGTCGCCCTGCGCGGGGGCCAGCAGGTTGATCTTGAACTCGACGGTCAGCACGGAGCTGTCCGGGGGAAACAGCGTGAAGCCCGCGTAGCCCCCGGCCGAGTCGGCGATGGCGCTGGTGCCGCCGGCATGGAAGTAGCCATGCTGCTGGGTGAGGGTTTCGCGGAACGGCAACCGGATGCTGACCCGCCCGCGCGCAACCTCATGCAGTTCGGCGCCCAGGTGGTGCATCAGGCCCTGGCGGGCGAAGCTGTCGCGGACGATTCGCTCGACCTCGGGATCGAGCGGCAAGGAGGGGGCGGCTTGGGTCATGGTGCGGAGATTCCTTCTCGTTGTGGGGACGCATCGGGGTGGCGGCGACCGATGAGGTTCATGGCCTTGAAGCTCGCGACGACCTCGCCCTGCTGGTTGATCCCCTCGGCCACGGTATGCACCATGCCGCGGTCGGGCTTGGAGCGCGATGGCGCCGCGTCGGCGATGGTCAGCCGCAGGTGCAACTGGTCACCCGGGCGCACCGGCTTGAACCAGCGGACTTCATCGACGCCCGGCGAGGCCAGGCTTGCCACCGACGTCAGGTAGTGGTCGACGAACAGCCGCATCATCAGGCCGATGGTGTGCCAGCCACTGGCGATCAGGCCGTGGAACGGCCCGCGGGCCGCTGCCTCGGGATCGATGTGCATGGCCTGGGGATCGAATTGCCGCGCGAACGCGATGACTTCCGGCTCTTCGACCCCGATGGGGCCGTACTCGAACGATCGACCCTTTTCGTAGTCCTCGAAGTAGCGCTGATCCCTCGGTGTCTTGAAATCGGACAGTGCCATGGCAAGGCTCCGGTGTCAGGAATGGGGGTTGAAGCGAGGCGGCCGCTTCTCCAGGAATGCACGCATGCCTTCCTCTCGATCGTACAGCGAAAGGGTGCGGTGGAAGTCGGCTCGCTCGCGGCGCAGTCCTTCGTCCATGGGCAGGCTGGCGCTGGCACGCGCGGCCTGCTTGATCAGGACCAGCACCTCGCCCGACAGGGACGCCATGTCGGCGGCGAGCCGGCGGCCCTCTTCGAGCAGGTGATCGGGGGGCACGATGCGCGAGACCAGCCCGCTGCGTTCGGCCTCGCGGGCGTCCATGCGGCGCCCGGTCAGCAGCAGGTCCAGCGCCTTGGCCATGCCGAGCAGGCGCGGCAGGCGCTGGGTACCGCCCGCGCCGGGCATGGTGCCGACGCGAACCTCCGGGTGGCCGAACATGGCGTTCTCTGCCGCCAGCACGATGTCGCACATCTCGACCAACTCGCAGCCGCCGCCGAGCGCGAAGCCCTGCACCAGCGCCACCACAGGCTTGGGGAACGTGCCCAGCGGCGCGCAGCAACCGGCGAAGTCAGTGGCCCGCGCCTGCTCCGCGCTGATGCCCAGCATCTCCTTGAGATCGGCACCGGCCGCGAAGTGTTCGCCTTCGGCGCGCAGCAGGACCACCCGCACGGCGGCGTCGGCCGCCAGCCTGTCGAGGTGCGCGGCCATCGCATCGGTCAGCGAGCGGCACAGGGCGTTGCGGGCTGCCGGCCGGTCGATGACCAACTCGGCATAGCCATCCGGGTGCGACACGCATTGAATGAAATCGGAAGACATGGGTTCTCCTGCGAAGAACCGCCCGAAGTGCCGGGCCGTCATCGGTTCGGCAGCGCCGGGCAGTACCTGCGAAGTCTGCTGCGCGATGACGCTTGCGTCCAAACGCGAATATCTCAGGTGGGACTGAAAATTTCTCGCTGGAGCAGTCGCCGACGCCTTTGAAGAATGCCGGCCAACACATCGACAACGGAGGCGATTCCATGAAGGTCGTCCGTGGCCGGGAGGTCACCACCAACAGGCCCTGGGGTGCTGTCCCCATTGCCGAACTGTCGGGCCTGTCCGTGAAGATTCACTGGACCGACCAGGCCTATCGCTGGCACATCAACGACGGCGAGGAGGTCTTCGTGGTCCTGGACGGCACGGTGGACATGCACCATCGAGTCGATGGGCGGGAGCAGGTGATCGAGCTGGGCGTCGGCGATGTCTTCTTCGCGGAAGCGGGATGCGAGCACCTCGCGGTTCCTCGTGGCGAGGCACGCATCCTGGTCGTGGAAAGGGTGGGCAGTCCGTAGGTGGTGTCGGGCGCCCACAGAAATCTCAACGCCGGCTGAAAAAAACTCGCTGGAGTCGGCGCCATGCCCGGCCCAGAATCGATTTGCGGACGGACCTCGTATTTCCCTCAACGCCCCGGTACTCCCCGTCCCAGTGAACTCCCATGGAACATACCGCCCTCGTGGCGCTGATCGTCTACGCCTTCGTCATGTCGATCACACCCGGTCCCAACAACGTGATGCTGATGTCCTCGGGCCTGCTGTTCGGCCTGGGCCGAACCTGGCCGCACCTGCTGGGCATCCCTGCGGGCGTGATGGTGCAGCTCGGGATCACCGGCGCCGGCCTCGGTGCGGTGTTCGCCCTCGAACCGCGCCTGCAGCTCGCATTGAAGGTCGTCGGCAGCCTCTACCTGCTCTGGCTGGCCGCGCGACTGTGGCGTGCGGCCGAACTGGAGGAGACCGAGGCCGGCCGGCCCATCGGCTTCATGCAGGCGCTGGCCTTCCAGTTCGTCAATCCGAAGGCCTGGCTGATCTCGGTGACGGTGGTATCCACCTTCCTGCCGCCGGGCGAAGGCTACGCACTGCGCCTGCTGGTGGTCAGCCTGGTGTTCGCCGCCATCGGACTGCCCTGCATGCTGGTCTGGGCCGTCTTCGGCGCCGGCCTGCGGCCCTGGCTGCGCGACCGCGCCGTCGCTCGCGTGGTCAATCGTGCCATGGCGACCCTGGCCGCCCTGACCGTTCTTCTCTTCTGGATCTGATGCCATGACGACACTCTCCCATGATCAACTCCGGGCCCATGCGCTGGCCTGGATCGATGACTGGAACCGGCGCGACGTGCCGGCGGTGTTGGCCGCCTACGCCGACGACGCACTGTTCGTGAGCGCGCTGGCCCAGCCCTATACCGGTGGCACGCGGGTACAAGGAAAGGACGCGCTGCGCCGATACTGGCTGGCCGCGCTCGCCGACAGGCCGGACCTGCGGTTCGAACTCATCTCGGCTATCTGCGACGTCGAGGCGCAGACCGTCGTCGTCCATTACGTGGCGCAGGCCGGCGGCAAGCGCACGCGCATGTGCGAGATCATGCGTTTCGAGAATGGACGGCAGGTCCATGGCGAGGCCCTGCACGGCGTCCCCGCCGAGGAGGGCACGCCATGACGGCGCTGCTGCGCGCCGTCCGGCCCGACGACGGCAACCGCTATGACTGGGGTGGGGTCTGCCTGGGCTGGCGACTGCTGGAACTGCAACACATGCAGGTGCGGCAGGAATGGATGCCCGCAGGCGGCGCCGAGGCACCCCACTGGCACGCCAGGGCGCACCAGTTCTTCTACGTGCTCGGTGGCCACCTGCGCCTGAGCACGCCCGACCAGGACGTGTTGCTGGAAGCCGGTCAAGGCGTACATGTCCCGGCCGGCACTCGCCACATCGCCGCCAATGGTGGCGACGAGGACGTGAATTTTCTGGTGTTCTCCAGCCCCAGCACACAGGGCGACCGCATCGATTCGGCCTCGGCCGCCAAACCGGATCGCCATCGCGACGAGGAGCCTGCGTCATGACCGTTTTCGCCATTGCTCAACTCACCATCCACGACCGGACCGCCTACGACCGCTACCAGGCCCGCTTCATGGAGGTGTTCCGCCACCACCGGGGACGTCTGCTGGCCGCGGACGAGCAGCCTCGCACCATCGAAGGCACCTGGCCGCACCAGAAGCTCGTGCTCATGTCCTTTCCCGACGAAGCCGCCTTCCATGACTGGGCGGAATCGGACGAGTACCAACGCATTGCCCAGGATCGCAAGGCCGGCGCACAGGCCGTGGTGCTGCTGGTCCAGGGTCTCGCTGTGAATGGCTGAGCCCATCGACATTCGCGCCGCCGACGGCTATGCCCTGGGTGGATTTGCCTGGCGCCGCCCCTGCGATCCACGACGCCCGCATCCGGTCGCGGTCATCAACGCGGCCACCGCGGTGCGCTGCCGGTACTACGCGCGCTTTGCCGACTGGCTCCACGGCCACGGATGGGACGTGGTGACCTACGACTACCGCGGCATCGGCGAATCGCGACACCGTGGGCTGCGTCGGCTGCAGGCCGACTGGATCGACTGGGGGCAGCACGATTTCGAGGGTGTGCTGCAGTACCTCGCCTGGCGATTCCCCGGCCAGCCGGTCGACGTGGTCGGCCACTCCGCCGGGGGCTTCGTGATCGGGCTGGCCGCGTCCGCACACCGCGTGCGGCGCATCTTCACCATGGGGGCGCAGTATGCCTACTGGCGCGACTATGCGCCCGCCGCGCGCCGCGCCATGTTCCTGCGCTGGCACGTGGTCATGCCGCTGCTGGCGCGGGTGCTTGGCTACGTGCCGGCCAAACGCCTGGGATGGATGGAGGACACGCCCAAGGGCGTGGCGCTGGACTGGGCACGCATGGGTCCCCGCTTCGAGGGCACGGTGCGCCGAGGCCGGGAGACACTGGAAGGCGAGCCCGAAGCCGAAATGCTGGCACGGCGCTTCGGCCAAGTGCGCGCACCGATCCTGGCGCTGGGCATCGAGGACGATCCGTTCGGCACGGTACCGGCGCTGGACCGCCTGCTGGATTACTACACCGGCAGCGAACGCCATCACCTGCGCTTGGCTCCCGCGGCCATCGGGCAGGCCGAAATCGGCCATTTCGCCTTCTTCCATGAGCGCTTCCGCGAAGCGCTGTGGCCCCTGGCGCTGGACTGGTTGCGCGCTGGCGAGCCACCGGCCCGCCTGCTCGGCGCACTGAAGCATCGACCTGCGGAGGATCCGCAAGCAACGGGAGGCACGACATGAACACGAACCACGCCCCATCGACAGCACCGGGAAACGGGCGTCATTCGCTCTGGATTCCGATCCTGGCCGGCGGATTGATCATGGGTCTGGCCCTCGGTGTGCGGCACGTGCAAGGCTTGTTTCTGCTGCCGGTGACGATGGATCGCGGTTGGTCGCGCGAAATGTTCGGCTTCGCGATGGCGGTGCAGAACCTGACCTGGGGTCTCGCTCAACCCTTCACCGGGATGATTGCCGACCGCTACGGTTCGGCCAAGATCATCGCGGGCGGGCTCGTGTTCTATGCGCTGGGGCTTTTCTTCATGGTTCAGGCGCACAGCCACGTGGCCTTTGTTCTGGGCGCTGGCGTGTGCGTCGGCATCGCGCTGTCGGGCACGGCATTCGGTGCGATCTACGGCGCGCTCAGCCGCCTCGTGCCGGCTGAGCGCCGCAGTTGGGCACTGGGGCTGGCCGGCGCCATCGGTGGCCTCGGGCAGTTCGCCATGGTCCCGGTTGCGCAGGCCTTGATCGGCGGTTGGGCCTGGACGGGTGCGCTGCTGATTCTGTCAGTGGTCATGGCGTTGCTGCTTCCGCTGGCGTTCCCGATGCGCGACGCAAGCATCTCGAACGCGGTGGTCGGCACGGATCTGTCGATGAAGGCGGCGATCGGTGAAGCTTTCCGCCACCGCGGCTTCTGGCTGCTGAACCTGGGCTTCCTGGCCTGTGGCTTCCAACTCGCCTTCATCGCCACGCACCTCCCAGCCTACCTGCTGGACCGGGGCCTGGCCGCCACCGATGCCGTCGCCGCGCTGGCGATCATTGCGCTTACCAATGTGGCCGGCACCTACTTGCTGGGGCTTTGGGGTGGCACGCTGCGCAGGAAGTACCTACTTGCAGGCCTCTACCTGGCGCGCACGGTGGCGATGGCCCTGTTCGTTCTGCTGCCGCTCAGCACATGGGGCGTTTACCTGTTCGCTGCAGTGATGGGGTTCCTCTGGCTCGGGACGGTTCCGCTGACCAATGGCCTCGTGTCTCAGATCTTCGGCGTGCGCTACATCACCACATTGTTTGGTTTCGTCTTCTTCGGCCACCAGTTGGGATCATTCTTCGGTGTCTGGCTTGGTGGCCGCATGTTCGAGGCCACTGGGTCGTACCTGAGCATCTGGCTGCTGGCGATTGCGCTGGGCCTGCTGGCGACGGTTCTGCACTGGCCGATCGACGACAGAACCATCGTACGCGCCGATCCACGGTTGGCGACTTCATGAGGCAAGGCCGCGAATGGTTGAAACGTTGGGCGCCGCTGGCTGTGCTGCTGGCTGCGGGCGTGCTGGTGTTTCGCGCCTGGCTGTCGATGGAGCTGCTGCGGGTGTGGTTGGAGCAATGGTCCTTCTGCGGGTGAGCGGAACCTGACGGGAACTTCGCACGACCATGAGCGCTGATCGTGTCGCTGACTGGCCAAGGTCAAGTGGCTGGCTGTTGCCTCAACCACTCGATGACATCGTCGGCATTCCGGTCCGGCGGGAACACCGGATAGAACACATGCTCGATCACGCCATCGCGCGCAATCAGGGTCAGCCGCTTGAGCAGCGCCAGGCCTTGCACCTCGAAGACCGGCAGACCGAGCGCGGTTGCGAATGAAAGACGATGGTCGGACAGGAAGGGAAAAGGCAGGTGCAGGCGCGCCACCGCCTCGCATTGGTACGCGGTGTCCTGCGTGGACACGCCGAACAACTGGGCGACGCCCAAGGACTTCAGTTCGGCGAAATGATCCCTGAAGGCACAGGATTGCGGGGTGCAGCCCCGTGCTCCTGGAATCTCGTCCCAGCCTGGAGGCAGTGCGACATCCGGCCGGCCCGTCATCGGGAAGAGATACAGCACCGTGCGCCCGCGCAGGCGCGAAGGATCGACACGGCCACCATCCGTCGATGCCAGTTCAAGCGTGGGCAGGCGCATGCCTGTCAGGTGGCGGGTGCCGCCATCATCCTCCGGCTGCGGAAGACGCGACCAATCGACCTGCTGCAGGTTGTTCATGGCTTCACCACCGCTCGTTACCGGCCAGCCAAAGCACGTAGCTCTTCCAGCCGGCGGGTTCGGCGAAGCGCGCGTAGGCCCGGATGGCATCGGGGTTGTCCTCGGGGACCAGCCAGCGCAGATGGATCCAGGCGCGTGATCGTCCGGTATCGGCGATGGCCGCGATGAGCCGCTGCGCGACTCGTTTCCCGCGCGCTGCGGGCAGGACGTACAGGTCATCGAGTTGGCCCGACCGGCCTCCGGAGATCGCCTCGGGCAGATCGAAGAACACCGCGAACGCGACGAGTTCGTCGCCGAGAAAGCCACCCAGCACTTCCGCGATCGGATCGGCGATCAAGGCATCGGCCCGGGCCAGTGCATTCGCCCCGGCGCCTTGCCCGTGGCGCATTTCGTCGCCGTAGGCGGCCAGCAGGGAGGCAAGCGCAACGGCGTCATGGGCAACGAGCCGTCGAAGCGTCACACCTTCATCTGACAGGGCGTGCTGATCGCACGGTTGTGCGGCATTCATGTGTGTCATGCGGTCAAGGCCTTCGGATCGTCGGCGTCATCCACCGGTGGACAGTGTTCGCGCAGCCAGGCGCGCAAGGCGTCGAGGCGCCGGTCCTCGCCCAGGGCGGGTGGATACACGAGGTGGAAATCCCCACCGGCCGGGACCTCATGGTCGAACAAGGGTTCCAGCAAGCCTGCCCGCACCGAGCGCTCGGCGAGTTGCGCCACTACCAGGCACAGCCCCGTTCCTTCGCTGGCCGCCTGCAGCGCGAGGCCGCAGGAATCGACCTGGGTGATCAGGGCAGGGTGTTGCGGACCGGCCGGCAGCGTCTGCAGCCATTGCTCCCAGTGCAGGCCATAGCGGGAAACGAACAGGTGCGCCTGCGCCAGTTGCGCCAATCGTCCCCCGGGGGTGGCGGCCAGCGAGCCGGCCCTGGCATAGACGCCCAGGGTGCCGGCAAACAACATCTCCGAAGCCAGCCCGGGCCACGGCGGCTCGCCGAACCACAGGCCCACGTCGGCGGTGCCCGCCGCGAGATCGGCATGGCCTTGGACGGTGGTGATGTCGAGCGCGGATTCGGCGGTCCCGAACGGATAGGCGGCCAGCCGCGGCGCCAGCCAGTTGATGGCGATCGCCGGCAGCGTATGCAGCCGCAGCGGACCGTCCAGCCGTTCGTCCCGCAGCGCCTGGACCGAGGCGGCGATGTGGCAGAAGCCCGCGTTCAGCGTCGGGGCCAGGCGGCGGCCGGCGTCGGTCAGCTCCACGGTGGCACCGACACGTCGCAGCAACTCGACGCCCAGCAGGTCTTCCAGCGTGCGCAACTGGTGGCTGACCGCCGAGGGCGTGACCGCCAGTTCCAGGGCCGCGTCCTTGATCGACAGATGGCGAGCGGCGGCTTCGAAGGTGCGCAGGGCATTCAGTGGCACGGGGATGCGCATGGGCCCCTCATCTTCCGCAAGGCGTCGGCGTCATCGTTCTGTCCCGCCGCATCCGGCGACGGCGGCTGACCGCCGCGCCGGGGCCGGGGCCCGCTGGGGGCGCCGCAGGTACCAGGCCAGCGCGGCAATGATCAGCGCGCCCCCGGCCAGAGCCCCGCTCCCGGGCGCCTCGCCGAAGGCCAGCCACACCCAGAGCGGTCCCAGCACCACGTCCAGCAGGCTGATCAGTCCAGCTTCTCCCGCCGGAATGCGCCGGCCTCCTTCGAGGAACAGCAGGAAGGCCAGGGCCATGGCGACGATACCCAGCAGCGCCAGGCTTGACAGCGCCTTCGGGTCCGGAATCTGCCGCGACATGAAGGGCAGCGCCGCCACGGCGCAGAGCAGGCACCCCAACGTGTTGATCTTTACGATGTCCAGCCCGGGATGGCTTTTGACGACGATCAGGAGTCCACCGAATGCAGACGTCATCAGCAAGGCAAGCACGCTGCCAAGGAGATGGCCACTGCCGGTCGGGACCCCCACGACGATCGCCACGCCCGCCAGACAGCATGCGCCGGCGGCGAGGACGCGCGGGGAAAGCGGCTCGCCCAGGACCAACCGCGCCAGGCCGGCAGCGACCAGGGGCAGGCAGGCGTAGATCAGCAGGACGTTGGCCACCGTGGTCAGTGTCAGCGCGGCGATGTATGCCACCGTCGCCGTCGATACGAGGAGGGTGGCCCCCCATCCAGCGGCACCGAACGTGCCGGCTCGTTCGCCGCGTCCGCGCAAGGCCAAGACCGCGGCCAGCGCCAGGCCCGCGAACAGGGAACGCCAGCCGACGATGGTCCATGCGTCCAGGTCCGTCAGCCGGACGAACAGCCCGGCCGAACTCCAGCAGACCGCCGCGAGCACAACCATGACGAAACCGATCCATCGACGAGACACCCCACATTCTCCCTGTCAGGACATTGAAGCCAGCGGGCTCGCGCAGGCAGCAGCGGATCGAGGCTTCGCCGCCGTCGACGCGGCGCTTTGCGCGGGCCCGTCCTTGGCACTGCCCGTGTCGGCCGTCGTCCGTTCTTGCCCTTCGTGCCGGGCTTGCTCATCGACCTGCTCGCGCAGCCAACCGCGCAGGTTGTCGAGCCGTCTGTCCTCGCGCAGCGCCTCGGGATAGACGAGCCAGAAGCCGACGCCCGCGCTCACGGGATGGTCGAAGACCGAGGCCAGGCGTCCGAGCCGGACGGCACTCTCGGCCAGTTCGCAGACGGCGATCGACACGCCAGCCCCATCGGCGGCAGCCTGCATCGTCAGGCCGCCCGAATCCACGCGGGTCACGACAGCCGGCTCGAACGGCCCGCCAGGCAGGCTGTCCATCCAGCGCTGCCAGGTGAGGCAATGCCGCGACACGAACAGGTTGGCGCGCGCGACCTGCTTGAGGCGTTCCCGACGCGAGCCGGTGGCAAAGCCCGGGCGCGCGTACAGATCGATGGTGGCCTCGAACAACAGGTCGGCCTGCAGGCCGGCCCACTGGCCGTCGCCATACCAGATGCCGGCATCGGCCACGCCGGCGGCCAGATCCACGTCGTCCTGCGTGGTGGAGATGTCCAGCGAGAAGCCGCGCCGCTCGAACGGATACAGGCTCAGGCGGGGCGACAGCCAGTTAGTCGCGAAGGTCGGCAGCATGTTCACGCGCAACGGCCCGTCGCGCCGCTCCTCGCGCAAGCTGCCCACGCCCTCGGCAATCAGGGCGAAGCCCTCGTTGAGGCCGGGCGCCAGGCGACGGCCGGCGCTGGTCAGTTCCAGCCGCGTGCCGATGCGGCGCAGCAGCTCGACGCCGAGCATGTCCTCCAGCGTGCGCAACTGGTGGCTGACCGCCGAGGGCGTGACCGCCAGTTCCAGGGCCGCGTCCTTGATCGAGAGATGGCGCGCCGCAGCCTCGAAGGCGCGCAAGGCATTCAACGGGACAGGGATGCGCATGGGGGATTCACCCTCCTGGAAGTCATTGGTCGTTCATGGACTCATTAAACCGGAAATCGTCGTCTCCACGCTCGCCGGCGCGTGGACCAAAACTCAGCATCGTCTGAGATTTGCTCACTCGTGCCGACGGCGAACCGGCCGCACACTGACGCCATCGACAACCTGTACAGCGGTGCGCACCATGCTCAATTCTCTTGACGATCGCGATGGCCTGATCTGGCTCGATGGCGAGCTGCTGCCCTGGCGCGAGGCGCGCCTGCACGTGCTCACGCATGCGCTGCACATGGGCGGGGCCGTCTTCGAGGGCATGCGCGCCTATGGCGGCCATGTCTTCCTCAATGCGCCTCACCTGGAGCGCTTCCAGCAGTCCGCCGCGCTGCTGGACTACCACCTGCCGTGGTCGCAAGGCGAACTGACACAGGCCATCGAGGCGGTGCTGTGGGCCAACCAGCTCGACGACGCCTACATCCGCCCGGTGGCCTGGCGCGGCGCGGAGAGTGTTTCCATCGCTTCGCCGCGCGCCCGCATCCACGTGGCGATCGCGGCCTGGGACTGGCCCACGGCGGCGTCCCAGGGCCGCGCCGAGGAAGGCATCCGGCTGCAGCTGGCGAGTTGGCGGCGTCCCCGTCCCGACACCGCGCCCACCGCGGCCAAGTGCTCGGGGCTGTACATGATCGGTACCCTTGCGCGCCATGCCGCCGCAGCGGCGGGTTGCGACGACGCACTGCTGCTCGACAGCGAAGGCCGGGTCGCCGAGACCACGGCAACCAACCTGTTGATGGTCCATGACGGGGTGCTGGTGACCCCATTGCCGACCTGCTTCCTCGACGGCATCACCAAGCGACACGTGATGGGACTGGCGCGCCAGCGCGGGCTGCGGGTGGAGGAGCGGACCGTGACGCTGGACGAACTGCGCGCCGCCTCCGAGGTATTCACCGCCGGCACCTCGGTCGAACTGCAGCCGGTGGTGGCGCTGGTCGAGGACGCGGCGACCACCGAATGGCCCGTGGGGCCGGTGACGCGACAACTGATCCGGGACTTTCGCGCGTCCGTGACCGAGGCGAGCCAGGTCGGCCGGACGCTGCGGGAACGGGAGACCGGCTTGTTGGAACGGCGCCCGTGGCCCGCTCGCGTCGCCTCCGCCTTGCAGGCGCCGTAGCGCGCCATGGACCGGTACGCAGACGGACCCGCGAGAGGACAGGCACGATGCCATGCAGACTGGCTTCATACACGCCCCAGACAGTCGCGCAGTTGCGCGGCAAAGCGCGCCGCGTCCCCGGGTTCGAGCGTCGAGACCGTGACTCGCAGCGCGGGGGCCGCGGGCGCTATCGCGAAGGCATCGCCGGTTCGCACGGCCCAGCCGCAGCGTGCGAGGCTTTGCGCGGTTCGGTGAACGTCACGGTCTTCCGGCAACGGAATCCACACATTGAACCCGTCGCAGGGCTGCCTGGCGGCGATGCCCACGGCGCCGAGTGCATCGATCAGGGCCTTGCGACGCATGGCGTAGGCGGTCTTGGCCGCATGCAGGCGCGCCGTGGCCGCGTCGGATCCGAGCAGGCCGCGCACGGCCGCCTGGAGCAGGTGGCTGACCCAGGTCGTGCCGGGAGCCAGTCGCATGCCGAGCCTTGCGGCGGTCCCCGCATCGGTAGCGATGAAGGCCAGCCGCAGGTCCGGGCCGAAGCCCTTGGACACGGAGCGCACCAGCGCCCGCCGCGTGGTGGCTGCGGGCGCGATGGAGAAGTACGGCGTCTCGGCCAGCAAGGCGAAGTGGTCATCCTCGATCACCAACACGTGCGGATGGCGGGCGAGCACGCGGCGCAGTTCGCGGGCGCGCTGCTCGCTCAGGCCGCAGCCGGTGGGGTTTTGCGCCCTTGGTGTGCACAGCACCGCCTGGGCGCCATTGGCCAGCGCCGCTTCCAGCGCCTGCGGGCGCATGCCGTGCGCATCCATGACCACGGGCACCGCTGCCAGGCCCGTGCTGTGCAGGATGTTGAGGCTGCCGAGGAAGCACGGGTCCTCCACTGCCACCTTGTCACCGGCGACGAGGTAGGCAGCCAACAGACGCTCGATCGCATCGACCGCGCCATGCGCCACCACCAGACCGTCACCCTCCCGGAGATCCGCTCCGAACCACTGCCGCGCCAGCTGTTCGAGTGCCGGGTCGAGTACAGGCTGGCCATACAGCGCGGGCCGATAGCCGCTTGCTGCCAGCGCCAGCAATGGATCGGGCAGCCAGGCCGGGTCCGGATTGCCGCTGGCCAGATCCGCCAGCGCCGAGCCGGGCTGCAGGCCCTCCTGCTCGCCGAGACGCGCCGCTGGCCGGATCACCGTTCCGTTGCGCCCCAGCGTCTCGGCAATGCCAGCGGCCACCAGCTTCCGGTACGCGGCGGCGACCGTGTTGCGGTTGACACCCAGTTGATCGGCCATCTCGCGCACGGACGGCAGGGTCTGGCCCGCGGCAAGCTGGCCCGCATGTGCCTCGCGGCGAATGCGCTCGAAGATGTCCGATGCGGTCTTTTCTGCCATTCCCGTTTGTCCCGTGACAATGTATATTTTGTCCTATGACAATGTTAGCAGCACGGAGAACCCCTTGTCCATGAACGCGCAGACGCATCCCTGGCCCACCGCACACAGCGTCGAGGACTTTCGGCGCAATCTGGCGGCGGTGCATCGGCGCATCGCCGATGCCTGCTCCCGCGCGCGACGCGATCCGTCCGATGTGCGCCTGCTGCCGGTCAGCAAAACCGTGCCGGAGGAGCGCATCCGTCTGGCCTACGCCGCCGGCTGCCGCGACCTGGGTGAGAACAAGGTGCAGGAGGCGCAGCGCAAGGCCGAAGCGATGGTGGATCTCGCCGACCTGCGCTGGTCGGTCATCGGCCACCTGCAGACCAACAAGGCCAAGGTCGTGGCACGCTTCGCCAGCGAGTTCCAGGCTCTGGACAGCCTGCGTGTGGCGGAGGCGCTGGACCGCCGCCTGCAAGCCGAAGGGCGCGCGCTGAATGTGTTCGTGCAGGTCAACACCTCTGGCGAGGCCAGCAAGTTCGGCTTGCCGCCTTCCGAGGTTGCCGGCTTCGTCCGGGCGCTGCCGGGCTTCTCCACCCTGCGCGTGCGAGGCCTGATGACACTGGCGTTGCTGTCGGCCGATCCGGCGCGGGTCCGTCCCTGCTTCGTGCTGTTGCGCGAACTGCGTGATCGGCTGCGCCAGGAGGCGCCGGCGGGCGTCGGCATGGACGAACTGTCGATGGGGATGTCCGGCGACTTCGAGCTGGCCATCGAGGAAGGCGCCACCGTCGTGCGCGTCGGTCAGGCCATCTTCGGCGCTCGCGCGACGCCGGACAGCCACTACTGGCCCGACGACGACCGGGCTGCGACATCGACCGCATCGGAGCAGATCGCATGAAGACCGCCCTGGCCCTGCGCCACATCCATTTCGAAGACCTCGGCACGCTCGAACCGCTGCTGCGCGAGCGTGGATTCGACGTGCGTTACCTCGACCCCGCGACCGACGACCTGGCCCGTGAGGAGGCCGCGGCAAGCGATCTTCTCATTGCACTGGGCGGGCCGATCGGCGCCTTCGACGAGCGGGCCTATCCCTTTCTTGCCGACGAACTGCGTCTGCTCGAACGGCGCTTGGCCAGCGGCCGGCCGCTGCTCGGCATTTGTTTGGGCGCGCAATTGATCGCGCGCCTGCTCGGCGCCGCCGTCGCCCCCATGGGCTTCAAGGAGATCGGCTTCGGCGCGCTGACGCTGACGGATGCGGGCCGCCGCTCGGTGCTGGCACCGCTGGCCGGCGTGCCGGTGCTGCATTGGCACGGCGACCGCTTCGAGCTGCCTGAGGGCAGTGAACTGCTGGCGAGCACCGAAAGCTGCGCGCAACAGGCCTACGCGGTCGGCAACCGGGTGCTGGGTCTGCAGTTCCACCTGGAAGCCGATGCCAGCCGAATCGAACGCTGGCTGGTCGGCCATTGCTGCGAGCTGGGCCAGGCCGACGTCGATCCGCGCACGCTGCGCGCGGATGCCGAGCGGCATGGGGCAACGCTGAAGGCTGCGGCCCACCGCACGATCGGCGCGTGGCTGGACCGGCAGCAGGACACGGGGGGGCGTCCTGAATGACGGTGACCCAACCTGTGCCCATCGATGTCATCAGCATCCAGTCCCAGGTGGTCTACGGGCGGGTCGGCAACAACGCGGCGATTCCCGCGTTGGAAGCCTCCGGGCTGCTTACGACCGCGGTGCCGACCGCGCTGCTCAGCAACACCCCGCACTATCCCTCGGTCCATGGCGGTGCGGTGCCCGACGCGTGGTTCGCTGGCTGGTTGGATGACCTGGAGGCGCGCGGCATCCCCGCGTGCGCTCGCGTTGTGCAGGTCGGCTTCCTCGGCGCGCCGTCGCAGGCACGGATCCTCGCATCCTGGTGGTCGACGATGCGCGAACGCCACCCGCAACTGCGCCTGCACCTGGATCCGGTCATTGGCGACTACGACCAGGGCGTGTATGCGGCGGCTGGCATGGCCGAGGCCTGGCGCACGCTGCTGATTCCAGAAGCCCACGGCCTCGTCCCCAATCGGTTCGAGCTGGAACAGGTCACCGGCAGAACGCTGCAGGGTCTGGCGGATTGCCGCGAGGCTGCCCGTGCGCTGTTGCGCGGCTCCACCCAATGGGTGGTGGTGACCAGTGTCCAGGATGATCCTGAAAGCGCCGTCGTCCAGACGCTGCTGGAGACGCGAGAGGGGGTATCGCGCCTCTTCGAGCATCCCCACGTGCCCTGCGTGGTGAAAGGGGCCGGCGACTACTTCGCCGCGCGCCTGACCGGCCATTGCCTGCTTGGCATAGAGATGCCTCAGGCCGTCGAGCGCGCCTGCGGCGAAACCGCCGAGCAACTGACCCGCACCCGGCGCCTGGGCTGGGAGGAAATGGCCATCCACGCTATGGCCGGGAGTGTCCGGCCATGAATGCCTACCGCCTCGTGATTTCCCGGCATGGCCGGCTGCTGGGCCAGTTCGACAGCGAAACGCCCTGGGCGGGCGACGCGATCCGCGACCTGCTACAGCGACTTCCCGAATGCGATGGCTATCGCACCGAACTGTTCATCGCGCGCGAAGAGCGCCGATTGCTCGAAAGCGGTCCTGGCGGCCTGAAGGTCCTCGGCCGCGAGCCCTTGTTCCAACCCTTGCCGATCACGGCGCTGCTGTCCGGCACGGCGCCCGAGGAGCCGCTCGCGTGAATCAAGCTCCCGGCCTCACGTACGCGTAGGTGGCGCGATGGAGCTGCGACACCTGCGCTGTTTCGTGGCAGTGGCCGAGGAACTGCACTTCACGCGTGCGGCGGTACGGCTCCATATCGAGCAGTCTCCGCTGTCGCGCACCATCCGGGAGCTGGAGTCCGACCTCGGCGCCACGCTGTTCGAACGCAATCGGCGCGGCACCCAGCTCACCTGGGCGGGCCAGGTCCTGCTGGAAGATGCCCGCCGCGTGTTCGCGGCGCTGGAACAGGCACGAACCAACGTCCGGGCCGCCGCCACGGGCTATCGCGGCATGCTGCGCCTCGCGCTGTCGGACGGTATCGCGCAGACACGCCTCGCGGCACTCCTGGCCCTGTGCCGGGAGGAGGAGCCCGATGTGGAAATCCGCCTGTTCGAGACGCCGCTCGCATCGCAGGTGCGCGGGTTGCGCGACGACACTTTCGATGCCGGGTTTGCGCAGTCCGACGAGGCTGGAGAGGGCATCCTGTGCGAGGCGGTCTGGTCCGATCCCATCCTCGTTGCCATTCCGACGCGCCATCCTTTGCTGGCCTTCAGGCAGGTCCCTCTGGATGAACTGCTGCGCTATCCCCTGATCAAGTGCCACCCGGAAACCTGCGAGGGCGCGTACCGGCAGATCAAACGGCTGCTCCGGACGGCCGCCATCCAGCCACGGATCGCAGAGCGGGTCGCGACACTGGAATTGATGCTGACGCTGGTGGCCGCAGGCTACGGACTGGGTTTCGCCACGGCTGCGCAGATTTCGGTCTGCCGTCATCCCGAGATCATTGCGCGTCCCCTGTCGGACCCGTCGGCATGCATGACCACCTACCTGTTGCGGCCGGACAGTGAGCCCTCGGAACCGCTGCAGCACTTCATCGAACGCGCCATGCTCTCGCGCGACGACAGTCCCGCCGTCGATCCGATCTAGCCCTGCGCAACCGCGTTCGTCGCGGCGCAGGCCTTCGTCGGGGACGCCGCGCAGGCGCCATGGCAAGCCATGGGCGACCGAGCAGCTGAACGTGCCGCCGCGTCTACAGATGCAGGGTGCCGCTGGCGACGGTCACGGCCTGCCCACCGACGCGCACCGTCAGTTCGTCGTCGTTTCGGGTCCATTCGACGTGGATCAAGCCATCGCGTCCCATCTCGATGCCTTGCTCCGCAAGGTAGCCACCCTGGACAGCCGATGCGTGCCGGTGCCTTGCCAGGAATGCCGCGACACACCCGTTTCCAGACCCGCAGACGGGGTCCTCGGCAACGCCTTCGCCTGGCGCGAACGTGCGCAGGCGCAAGCGTACCGGTGCGTCGGCCTCGTGTTCGGCAAAGACGGTCACGCCGACGGCACCCGATGCGCGGCAACGTTCGGCGATGCAAGGCAGGTCGGGACGCAGCGACGCGAGGGCGGCGACGCTGCGCAGCTCGGCGATCAGCCACGGGATGCCGGTGGAGACGACTTCCACCGGCATCGCGGCCAGCATGTTCGCATCGCAGCCCAGCAGGGCCGACATTTCCCCAGGACCGATGGCCGTGTTGCGGAACTGCGGGCTGGCCTGGGTCATCCAGTAGATCGGCGAGCCATCGGTCGGAACGACTTCGACAGGCACGATGCCGATGCCGCAGGCCTGCCGCAGCAGAATTGCATCGGCCAGGTCGCCACGGTGCGCACGCACAGCACTCGCAGTGGCTATGGTGGGATGCCCCGCGAACGGCAGCTCGCTGGAGGGCGTGAAGATGCGCACACGATAGTCGGTGTCTGGCGATTCCGGGGCCAGCACGAAGACCGTCTCGGACAGGTTCATCTCGCGCGCGATCCGCTGCATGGTCCGCGCATCGAGATCGTCGGCATCGAACACGACGGCAGCCGGGTTGCCCCTGAGCGGCTGGCTCGTGAACACATCGACTTGCAGGAAGGACTTGTTCATAGCTTCTCCAGGTTCGGTCGCACCGCCTGTGCTCGGTTGCGTGCGTGTGGCCGGGGACGAATCACGCGGCCAGGGCCTTGGCGCCGCTCGACGGTCTCCACAAAAGCATCCATGCGGCGAATCCGAGGAAACCGATCCCCGCCAAGCGCGTGCAGCGCTGGCGCCAGACGGAACTGCCCAATGCTCCCTGCACCCGGCTTGCAATGGCGGCATAGCCGGTCAAGGTGGCGCCGCTGAGGATCACGAAGATCGCGGTCAGGCCAATGAACTGAGGGATGAGCGCCTGGTCGGCCCGGATGAACTGGGGGAAGAAGGCGGTGAAGAAGAGGATCGACTTCGGATTGGATGTCGCCACCAGGAATCCTTCCTTTGCCAGCGCGAAGGCCTGCACCGGCCCTGCGTCATGGGCACCGGCGTCCGGCAGCCGTGTGTGTCTGCCCTGCACAAGCAGGCGAAGACCGAGGTACGCCAGGTAGGCGGCGCCGGCCAGCCGCAGTGCGGTCATCGCGTGGGCGGAGGCAAGCAGGAACAGGCCGACGCCCCACGCGGCCGCCGCGGAAACCACGAGCAACCCCAACATGTTGCCCAGCGTCGACCACAGGCTCGCGACCACGCCCTGGCGAGCGCCATTGCGCATCGCCAGCAGGATGGCCGGGCCGGGCGTAAGGATGGACAGCCAGGCCGCCAGGACGTAGGAAATCAGGAGCGGGATATCGGGCATGGCGAACTCGGGGGAGCTTCTTCGTCGGTTGTGAAGGAAGTGCACTTCGACGATAGCCAAGGCCATTCGAGCTGACCATTGAGCTTTTCTCGACGTTTGCTGAGACCTTCTCACTCGGCAATTCGACGCATCGGTCTTAAGGTTTCCAGCCAGACAACGTCACTCCGGATATCCGCGCACGCCACCATGAGCCACCTTCAGACCGTTCGCCTCTTGATGCTTCCCGGTATCGGCAATTCCGGGCCGGAGCATTGGCAGACGCGCTGGGCGTCGCGCCAGGAGCATGGCCGGCGATTCCAGCCTGCCGACTGGGACAGGCCGGACCTGGCCGACTGGCTGCAGGCACTCGATGCGGCCATCGACGAGTGCGGCGCGCCCGTCGTCCTGGTCGCACACAGCCTTTCGTGCCTGCTCGTCGCGCACTGGGCATCGCGGCCGGGAATCGGGGAAGACATCCAGCATCGGATCGCCCAGGTCCGGGGCGCCTTCCTCGTTGCCGTCCCTGACCCCGGCGCACCGGCATTTCCGGGCGAGGCGAGCGAGTTCGGCCCGCCACCGACCGAACCCCTGCCGTTTCCCGCGCTGGTGGTCGCCAGCAGCGACGACCCCTATGGCTCGCTGCAGCACGCCCGGCACATGGCCATGGGTTGGGCTGCGGGATGCGTGGAAGTCGGCGCCCTCGGGCATATCAATGCAGCCAGCGGCTTGGGCGACTGGGACACCGGCTGGCATCTGCTGCAGGCATTCGGAGCGGGGCTGCGCGTCCAGATGCCGGCATCGAATCGACCGGGACCATGAGCATGCTCGCGTATCGCTACCTGACCGGCATCGACGACGCTGCGTTCTGCCACCGCGTCACGGCGGCCCTGAACAGCGGCTGGGCGCTGTACGGCGCGCCGAGCCTGACCTACGACGCGGCGCGTGGCGCAGTGATCTGCGGCCAGGCCATCGTCAAGACCATCGAATCGACGACGTACAGCGAGTCACTGGACTTGTCTGTGCTCTGACGGAGATCCCCCAATGGATGTATCGACCGCGATCCTGGGCTTCACGCTGACGGCGCTGCTGCTCACCTTGACCCCCGGCCTGGACACGGCGCTGGTACTTCGCACGGCGGCTGTGGAAGGGGGGCGCAAGGCGATGAGGGCGGGCGGCGGCATCGTGACCGGCGTGCTGATCTGGGGGCTGATCGCGGCCCTCGGGCTCGGCGCGGTGCTCGCGGTCTCCCGACTCGCCTACACCCTGCTGCAGATCGCGGGCGCGGCCTATCTGCTCTGGCTCGGCTGGAAGCTGATCTCTGGCGCGCTCAAGAGCCTCCCGACGCTGCCCGCAGACGATCCGCCGCTCGTGCGTGGGGAGCGCTGGTTCCTGCGCGGTCTGCTGACGAATCTGCTCAATCCCAAGGTCGGGGTGTTCTACGTGAGCCTCCTGCCACAGTTCGTTCCCGCCGACGTGCCGGTGGTCGGGTTCAGCGTGCTGTTGGCCGGCATCCACGCCGCGATGGGACTGCTCTGGTTCGCCGCACTGGTGCTGGCCACGCGGCCCCTGGCACGCTGGCTGCGCCGGCCCACGGTGATGCGCTCGCTCGATGCGCTCACCGGCCTGGCGCTGATGGGGTTTGGCCTGCGTCTGGCCCTGTCCAGGCCGACGAGCTGAGGTGCGAGCGGCATGGACATCGGAACCTTCCTGCTGCTGGCCGGTGCCGGCATGATCGGCGGCATCTGCAATGCGGTGGCCGGCGGCGGCACATTCTTCACCTTTCCCGCGCTGCTGGCTGCCGGCGTACCACCCGTGGTGGCCAACGCCACCAGCGCGGTGTCGATCTGGCCGGGGCATGCGAGCAGCCTGCTCGGCTATCGCAGCGAACTCGGGCGCCACCGCGCCGCTTTGCGGCGCAGCCTGCCCGTGGTCGGTGCCGGTTCGCTGGTGGGCGCCACACTGTTGGTGTTCACCGGAGATGCACAGTTCAGCCGTTTGGTGCCGTGGCTGATCCTCGTCGCGACAGTGCTGTTCGCCCTGGGACCCTGGCTGCGCCAGGCCATCGAGCGGCATGCTCGCGGTCAGGTGCCACACCTGGCGGCTGCGGGGGCGGAGTTTCTGACCGCACTCTATGGCGGCTACTTCGGCGCCGGCCTGGGCATCATGCTGATGGCGATCCTGACCTTGCTGGGTGTGCGCGATGTCCAGGAGGCCAACGCCGTCAAGAATGCGATGGCTACCGTTGTGACCAGTGCCGCGGTGATGCTCTTCGTCGCCACCGGGTCCATCGCCTGGGCGCAAGGCAGTGCGGTCCTGCTGGGCGCGATCTTGGGGGGCTATGCCGGCGCGCGGTTGGCGCGCTGGATTCCGCCGCTGGCGCTGCGTTGGACGATCGTGGCGACCGGCCTGGCGCTCTCTGCGTACTTCGGGCTGGAGACGGGTGCATGATGGATCGCTTGCAGCGGGCGTGCGACGCCCATGCCTGTGCCAGCACGGCGCTCCCCGGCATCGCCAATGGCGGGCGATGCTGCTTTCCGCGCTCTGCTGCGTTTGCGGACAACGTGGCACCGACCCTGCCACCCGCCTGGATCTGCCAATCCGGCTCGACCAACGAGGCGCTGTGTCGATTCAGTTGGCGAACTTTCTGTGAGGAGTCCATTCGATGAATCCACTTGATGCACTGACCGCGCTCTGGTCGCTGGGCGGGCTGCCGCCGCAGGCGCTGGCCGGGATCGCGCTGACGGGCAGCGACCCGGTGTTTCCCTCGTCCTTCGCCGTCGGCACCGCCGCGCAGACCAGCATTGCCGCGGCTGCGCTCGCCGCCTGCGAACTGGGCCATGAGCGGGGTGCTCCGCGCCAGCGTGTCGCCGTGGACATGGCCCACGCCGCCGCCGAATGCACCGGCTGGTTCACGCTCGACGGCCAGGAGCCCGAGCTGTGGGACCCGTTCGCCGGCCTGTACCGCTGCGCCGATGGCTACGTGCGTGTCCACACCAACTTCCCGCACCACCGCGATGGCGCGCTGCGCCTGCTGGGCCTGGACCCGGCAACGGCCACGCGCGCCGACGCCGAGCAGGCCCTGTTGGGTTGGAAGGCGCTGGACTTCGAGCAGGCCGCTGCCGACCACGCATTGGTGGCCACGGCGTTGCGCAGCTTCGCCGAGTGGGATGCCACGCCCCAGGGTCAGGCGGTGGCCTCGCAACCCTTGATGACCATCACCCGAATCGCCGATGCGCCACCGCGCGCACTGCCGCCCCTGGCGGCCGATGAGCGGCCGCTCGCCGGCCTGCGCGTGCTCGACCTCACGCGCATCCTGGCCGGCCCCGTCGGTGGGCGGGCGATGGCGTCGTTCGGCGCGGACGTGATGCTGGTCAACTCACCGAACCTGCCCAACATCGCCGCTATTGCCGAAACCAGCCGCGGCAAGCGCTCGGCGCACATCGACCTGCGCAGCGAGGCCGGGCGCGAAGCGCTGTGGCGGCTCGTGGAAGACGCCCACGTGTTCTCGCAGGGGTACCGGCCTGGCGGCCTGGCCGCGCTCGGCTTCTCGCCCGAGGCCCTGGCCGCGCGCCGGCCCGGCATCGTCGCCGTGTCGCTGACTGCCTACGGCGCGCAAGGGCCCTGGGCCGACCGGCGCGGTTTCGATTCGCTGGTGCAGACGGCAATGGGCTTCAACCGCGCCGAGGGCGAAGCGGCGGGCGACGGCAAGCCGCGCGCGCTGCCGATGCAGATCCTCGACCAGGCCAGCGGCTTCCTGATGGCTTTCGGCGCTGCCGCCGCGCTGTGGCGACAGTCGCGCGAAGGGGGAAGCTGGCACGTGCAGGTGTCGCTGGCGCAGACCGGGCACTGGCTGCGCGGTCTGGGGCGCATCGAAGAGGGCCTGCGGGCCGGCAGGCCGGACCTCAGCCCCTGGCTCGCCGACGAAGTCTCCGGCTTCGGCCTGCTGCGCGCCGTGCGCCCCAGCGCGCAACTGGCGCGAACACCGGCCGGCTATGCGCGACCGTCAGTGCCGCCGGGAACGGATCGTCCGAACTGGTGAGAGCTTGTCCGCAAGCCGAGAGTTGATACGGCCGGACACCTTGAATGAGCAATATCCCAGGTCACCCGGGCGATGCATCGCGTGGCGCACCGATGCCTGCCACGTCAGCCTTGCCCTCCCATCTGCTGTGGACCATTGCCCTGGCGGCGGGCGCATCCGTGGCCAACAGCTACTACAACCAGCCGCTTCTCGGCGAACTGAGCCGGGAGTTCGTGCTCTCTGCGGGGACCGTGACCTGGCTGCCCGTGCTCACCCAGGCGGGCAATGCCCTGGGCGTGCTGTTCCTGGCACCACTGGGTGACCGCCTGGAGCGCAAGTCACTCATCCTGCGAACGCTGGCTGCGCTGGTGCTCTCCCTGGTGCTGGCAGCCGCGTCCTCCGGCTTCGTTCAATTAGCACTGGCGAGCCTCGCCGTGGGCTTGTGCGCCACCGTGGCGCAGCAACTGGTTCCCTTGGCCATCCACTTGGCGCCCTCCCACCGCAAGGGGCAGGTGCTCGGCGTGGTGACGGGCGGCATCCTGATCGGCATCCTGCTGGCCCGTGTGGTGAGCGGCTGGATGACCGAGCTTTGGGGCTGGCGGTCCGTCTTCGGTTTTTCTGCGGCACTGATGCTGGTACTGGGCTTTCGGCTGGCATGGACGCTGCCGGTGGTGCCGCCGTCCTCCGATCTCGGCTATGGACGATTGCTGCTGTCGATGTGGCATTTGGTGCGCAAGCACGCTTCCTTGCGCCAGGCTGTGGCAGTCCAGTTCCTGCTGTTTGCCAGCATGATCGGCTTCTGGGCAACGTTCGCGCTCTGGCTGGAGCGGCCGCCACTGCAGCTCGGCGCGGTATCCGCCGGCCTGTTCGCGCTGGTTGGCGTGTGCGGCGCGTTGGCTGCACCGGCGGCTGGCCGTTTTGCCGACCGGCGCGGACACGGCGCAGTCGTTCGTGCCGGCGCAGTGGGCACCGCCATGGCATTTGCCGTGCTGTACCTGGGGGGCTCATCGATCCCCGCACTCGTCCTCGGCATCTTCTTGCTCGAAGTGGCCGTGCAGTCGGCCCAGGTGGCGAACCAGACCATGGTCTATGCATTGGATGCGGGTGCACGCAGCCGGCTGAACACCGTGTTCATGGGCACGATGCTGCTTGGCGGGGCCTTCGGCGCTGCTGCAGGCGGGGGGGCCTTCACCGCGCATGGATGGGCCGGGGTCTGCGCCTTTGGCATGCTCAGCACCACCATTGCGTGGGGCCTGTCTCTTCGGCTAAACCAATGATGACAAATGAATTGACAAACCGTCTGCTTGTCGAAGCAAACCCTGACATGACGCCGATGCCACCTCAGGTGGTCATATCGGGGTGCTCCGGCGGCGGCAAGTCGACCCTGCTCGGGGAACTGCGGCGGCGTGGTCATGCGACCGTCGCCGAACCCGGGCGGAGGATCATCGCCGAGCAGATTCGACAGGGCGGCAACGCCCTGCCATGGACCGACATGGCGGCCTTTCTGCGCGAGGCGCTGAGCGTCGCCGCCATGGATCTCGAAGGCGCGGCACGGGACGCTGGTCCGGTTTTCTTCGACCGAGGGCTGATCGACGCCGCTGCAGCGCTTCAACGACTCTGCGGCGTACCGTTGGCGCAAAGCCTGGGCGAATCCCGCCCTTATGGGCGGCTCGTGTTCCTCGCACCGCCCTGGCCGGACATCTATTGCGCCGACGAGGCGCGGCGGCACGGCTTTCCCGACGCGGAGGAGGAGTACGCCCACCTGGATGCAACCTACCGAGCACTCGGCTACGAAGTCAGGTTGCTTCCGCGCGCCAGTGTGGCCGAGCGGGCCGACTTCGTTCTCCAGGCGATTCATCGCTGCTGAAGGCGAGACGAACGTGCGGCGGCCGTCTTGGCTGTCGATCCGAACACGTCCTTGTCGCAGGCGCACTCGCAGGCACCGTTTGGGGTGATCACGCGATGACAGGGATGGCGAAAACGGGGCGGCGCGGTCTCCGGATTGTTTGTCGTGTCGAAGCCGGATTTCGGTTCGACTGTCACCGGATTGGCTTCCCTCCGGTGTTGTCTCATGGACTCTTGCGCTGTTCCTCATGCCGCTCGCGCTCGCTCAGCATGGTTTGCTTCGGGCATTGCCATCCTGGCATTGGCCACCCGCGCCGCCGCGGCGGAAGTATGGGTCGTTACCGACTCGCATCATCCGGTCCTTGGCCAGGCTGACCGACACCTCATCTTGGACGCGGCCGCGGTGCTCGAAGCGGAGCTGGCCGACAACCTGCCCACCGATCCTGAGCGCGCCAGCGCCATCGTCCAGCAACGCCTGAAGCTGGGCGGTACAGACCTGCAGCGAAGGATCGGCACCGCCTACCAGGGCATTGCCGACGCCTGGAGCCTTGGCGTCACCAAGATTCCGGCCATCGTGGTGGATCGCCGATACGTGGTCTATGGCGAGACGGACGTGGCCCGTGCGGTTTCCCGCATCGACCAATACCGGAGGACGCAGCCATGACGAGGCGTCCGTTCGCGCCATCCCGGTGCCAGCGGTTGGCCATCGCGGCGCTGCTGCTGGGGTGTTCCGCATCGTCCTTCGCACTGAACACGGCCACCATCGTGGCCTCCACCCTGTCGCCGGATTGCCTGGAGTACCGCGTCACCGGCATCTGCTACTGGCTCTATTGCACCTGGACCGGATGCACCGTGCGCACCTCGGTCAAGGTGCGCCACTACATCCCGGATGCCGTGGTGTCGAGCTACTCGAACACCGGCGAGAACCCTTGGGTCGAGGTGCGGGCGATGAGCCTGCCGAACCCGACCGCGAAGGCCGGCGGCGACGGCACCACCAACGAGGATCACGAGAACAACCTGGCGAAGTTCAAGAACGCCGACGTCATCGGCCATCCCGGTGGCCATTTGTTCAGCCAGTTCGCCAGCGCGTCCGGCTACACCTGCGAGGGCGCAGGCACCGCCTTCATGCCCTATCTGCTGAGCACGCTCGACACGCTGGCATGGCGCTACAACATCCCCGAGGCGCTGTATCCGGAAGCACTGATTCCCGGCCGGCGCGAGATCGGCACGCGCACGGCCATGAATCTCTGGGGCAACGTCTATCCGCGTGGCGGCTTCCTGCACCAGGTGGATGACCACAAGGCCGCAGCCGTGGTCGCCCAGCGCGCGGGTGACATCGTGACGCGCCGCAACCAGATCCACGTCTACCAACCGCTGCTCGCCAGTTCGCGCGATGGCTACTGGCCGGCCGGCGCCCTGATGGAAACCGATGCAGCCACGGGCAAGTGGCAGGAGCTGACCCCCACGCTGTCCAGCAGTTGCGCGGTATTCCCCCACGGCAATGCCAAGGTGCAGGCCCGGCAAGGCGACTACGCCTGGGCATTGTGGCGTCCTTATAGCTGCTGCCAGCGCCGCGGCCAGGTGTTCCTCGGCAGCGTCGATTTCCTGTGAGACCCGATGCCATGACGACTTCATTTCCGAGCGCCCGTCGATTTCTGTACGTCGCATTGGCCGTTGTCGCAGCGTTGTGCTACTCCAGCGCCGGGGCGCAGACCAGCGTCAACGAGTACGGCGTCCAGCATCAAGGCAGCGTGATAGGCGACGACGTGCTCTACAGCATTGGGGGCGGCCGCGCGGTGTCCATGAGCGGTGCGGCCAACATGCACTCCATCGGCGTTGGCGTCGGCTGGAACAGCAACCTGATCTGTGGCGACATGAGCATCACCACCACGCTGCAGAACCAGTTGAACGGCATCACCAATGGCTTCCAGGCCATCATGTCCTCGGTGATCCAGAACGCCACCGCTGCCGTGGCGTCGCTGCCCGCCTTGATCATCCAGCGCGCCGATCCAGGGCTGTACAACCTGTTGACCAATGGGGTGCTGCAAGCCAGGCTGGATTTCGATCGCAGCAAGCTGACCTGCCGTGCCATCGCCAATCGCATGGCCGACATGGCGGGTGGGCAGCTCGGCTGGGACCAGCTCGCCGAAGGCATGGCGCTGAAGCAGGCCGTCGCGAGCACCGATGCGGTCTCAGCGATCGACGACGCCGAGGCGAACCGTGGCAACAATGGCGTGCCGTGGGTCGGCGGAGACAACGCTGGCGGCGCGGGCCAACGTCCGGTGCGTGTGGTCGGCGACGTGACCCGCGCCGGCTACAACCTGCTCAATGGCCGTGGCGTCGGCGATGCCAGTTCGATTCCGCAAGCCAGTTGCAGCGGCAACCTGGCATGCCAGACCTGGAGTTCGCCCGATGCCGCCGCAGCCTGGGCCATTCGCGTGCTGGGCGAGCAGGAACAGCGCACCTGCGATGCATGCACCAAGACCGTCACCACGCCGGGCGTTGGCCTGACCCCGCTGATTCAGGAGGAATACGAGGACAAGCTGCAGGCCCTGCAGGAGCTGGTCGCTGGCAGCCGTCCGACCACGGCGCAGAACCTGCAGGCTGCGAGTAGCGCGTCGCTGCCCATCACCCGTGGCGTGATCGAGGCGCTGCGCGACGAGACAGACCAGGACATCCTGGCTCGGCGCCTGGCCTCGGAGGTTGCGCTGGCCAGCGTGCTGGAGAAGGCGCTGCTGCTGCAACGCACGCTGCTGACCGGGCGCAAGGAGCCCAACGTGGTCGCCAACGAACTGGCCCAGAAGGCCGTCACCCACGAAAGCGACATCCTCGATCGTGAGATTCACAACCTGAAGGCAGAGCTGGAACTGCGCCGCGAACTGGCCAGCAACTCGCCGATGGCGATCATCCAGCGCCACAGCACCCGCGCCGCCGGTGCGCGTGGCATCTACGAGGGTGACCCGGTGCGCAATCGGGTCGATGAACTGCAGCGGCCGCCGTCTGGCGGAAGCCATCCATGAATACCGTGGGGCGGTGCCTGCGCTGGCTGTCCAGCCGGCGTGCCATCCTGGTGCTGGTGTGGGCGGTGTCGCTGCTGATCGCCGCGACCGCCGTCAATGTGGTCGGCATCCGCATTGCGGGCGGCATCGAGGGCTGGCAGCGCTGGATGGCGGCGCAATCCGGGGCCTTCCTGGCCTGGCGGCTATTGCTGTACGCCGCCACCGCCTGGGGTTGGCTCTGGATGCGCCGTCGCCTGCGCGCGCGGGAACCGGAGGGCGCCGCCGGGCAGCGGCTGCTGCGCGCGGAGGTTGCGGCCATCGTCGCCGTGATCGTGCTGGAAGCCAGCCTGCTGACGCAGGCACGGTAGCGCGAGGTTCGCCATGACGCTGTACACCACCGACTACCTGGAGTACTACCTGACGCTGGTGTCCTGGGTGGTCCACAACGGCATCTGGTCGGTGCTGGTCGCCAGCGGCGTGTTCGCCGTCCCGTTCCTGGCGATCGTCATCCAGGAATGGTTGAAGGCCCGCGCGGAAGGCGCGGATGAAGGCAACAAGGGCGTGCTGTCCTCGGCTCGCATCGAGAACCGCGTTTTCGTCGCCATCGTGGTGATCATGTTCGCGGGCATCCCCTTCATCGACGTCGATTTCAACACCATCCGCTACGATCAGTCGCGCTCGACGCAATGCCAGGTAAGCGTACCCGAGCCGACCGATACTGGCTGGTCGCAATCGTTCAGCACGATCAACAACCAGTCGGCCAAGGTGCCGGTGTGGTGGTTCGCCATGCACGCGATCTCGCGCGCGATCACCGGCGCCTCGGTCGCGGCCATTCCCTGCGGCACCGACCTGCGGCAGATCCGCATGGACATCGACGCGACCCGCATCGACGACCCGGTGCTGGCCCAGGAGGTCAGCGACTTCACCCGCGACTGCTATGGCCCCGCCCGCGCCAAGCTGTTCATGACCCGGCCCAGCCTGAGCGAGGAGCAGATGCACGACGTCACCTGGATCGGCTCCAGCTACTTCGTCGGCACCGCCGGCTTCTACGACAGCTACCGCTCCAGGACTCCTCGCGATGCCTGGCCGTTCGACGCCACGCGCGACGCCGGCCTGGCCCAGGTGCCCGGCGGGGGCGGCTACCCGACCTGCCGGCAGTGGTGGTCCGACGGCGGCCAGGGCCTGCGGGCACGACTGCTGGCCCAGGTCGATCCCAACCTGCTGACGCGACTGGCCGGCTGGGCGGGCTTCCTGAGCCAGGCCGAGGTCAACGACTCGGTGATCCGCGCCGTCGCGAGCCCTCGGCAACAGAAGCTCAACCGGGGGGCGGTCTACACGGACTACGGTGGCCAGATCGACATGACGCTGCCCAACATCGTCACCCGCGCCGCCAGCGACGTGGGGCTGGCCGTCGGATCACTGGGCTATTTCCCGGCGATGGACGTGGTGCGGCAGGCGCTGCCGATGGTGCTGTCCCTGCTCAAGATGGCGCTGGTCATCTGCATCCCGCTGGTGCTGCTGATCGGCACCTATGACCTCAAGACCGTGGTCACGGTGAGCGTGGTGCAGTTCGCGCTGTTCTTCACCGACTTCTGGTTTCAGCTCGCCCGCTGGATCGACTCGACGATCCTCGATGCGCTCTACGGCTGGGGGTGGGGCTGGAACCGGCCGCACACGAACTTCGATCCGCTGGTGGGCCTCAACAACACCTTCGGAGACATGCTGCTGAACTTCGTGATGGCCACGATGTTTTTGATCTTGCCCACGTTCTGGGTGGCGGCATTGGCCTGGGCTGGTATCCGTGCAGGCAACGTGCTTCAAGGATTGAGTACTGGCACGCGGGATGCCGGACAAGCCGGTGGCAGGGGCGGCGGCTTGATGATCGGTGCGGCCAAGCAGAAATAGCTCCAACCGCCGGTTCAATCGTCTTCGAATCGTGGATCTGGGTCATCGCTGTAGTTGATGGGGTCGTAGGCAAGGCTTTCGCGATGATCCAGCTCTTCAGCCTTGCGTCCGAGGAAATCATCGTCACCTTGCGGCGCTTGCTCCGCCATCCTGGCTGCCACAG
Source organism: Alcaligenes sp. EGD-AK7 (assembly GCF_000465875.3). NCBI lineage: Bacteria > Pseudomonadati > Pseudomonadota > Betaproteobacteria > Burkholderiales > Alcaligenaceae > Alcaligenes > Alcaligenes sp. EGD-AK7. The sequence continues at coordinate 141,009 of NZ_AVOG02000023.1, forward strand.
CGAGAGCGACCAGCAACAGCGCCGCCCAGACCGAGACGTACAGCAACACCCCGAGGGTCGCCAGCTTGACCACCCAGATCAGCACCCTTGCACCGCCTGCCGGCAGTCCCTGCGCCATCAGCCACTGATGCACTCGACGCTCCGCGCGCAGGCAACCGCCCCATACACCGCCCAGCCAGCGGCCGAGTCGCGCTGCGGTGGTCATGCGTGCGGTGTGCTTCATGGTCGGCTACCTCATGGTCGTTCCACGGTCGTTGGGCAAGGCCGTGCCGTTCTCCTTCATGCCTGCCGCGCCGCGAATGCTTCGGCGGTCATGATCAGGCCAGGAAAGTCCTCTCGCATGGCGAGAATGTCCGCATCGCCCGTGATCAACGCATCCGCCTTGCCGACATGCGCGAGCACCAGGAACACCTGGTCCTTCTCGTCGCGGCAGACCGGCAGGTCTGGCCATGGCGCCGGCAGTTCCACCACATCGGCGTAGGGCAGAAAGTCCGCCAGCAACTCCTGCTGTTCCGAGGTCGACAGCTTGAACTTGGGATAGGCCAGGACGCGCAGGAGTTCACTGGCCGTCTCCCGGCAGACCAGCGGCAGCAACTGCTGGTGTTGCCAGGCGTGGCGTATCCAGGCCAGGCGTCCGGCACTGAAGATCAGCGCCGACAGCACGATGTTGGTGTCGAGGACGACCCTGCGCATCACCGCCGTGCCCAGGCCACGGCATCCTCGACGTCCTGCTCGGTGATCCCGAGTTGCTCCAGCTTCTCGCGCACGGCCTGGGCCTTCTGGACCCGCACGGGGGTCAGGACGATCCGACCGCCCTCGACGGTTACGTCGAAGTACTCCGCCGCATCCACGCCGGACACGGCCGCCTTGGGCAGCGTGATCTGATTTTTCGAAGTGAGCTTGGCAAGCATGGGAGGCCTCCGTAAGTTTCAAAGGAAATCTTACTTCCTTACTTCATTCTCGACAAGCATGCCTTCGGGCGCAGGGGTTTCAGGGCCTGCCGTGCTTTCAGCGCCGGTTGAAACTGCCTGATCCGGTGAAAACACAGTGCTTGTTCCGTCCGATCCTGGAGCGCACGGGCTCCGCATTGATTGCGGCACACGAAGCCGACTGCCCCTATATCAAAGGGCTTGTCGAAGGCCAAAGGGCTGGGGATGGAGCAAGGGAAAGGCCTCAAGGGGAAAGGCCCTACCCGAAAAGGCCAAAAGGCTCCTCCGGCCAGCCCATCACCAGGATGTCGCCATGCTTTCGCTGTTCCAGCGCAAACGGGTGCCGCTGACCACTGCCGCCGCGCCACCAACTGTCGAGCCTGCCAAAGGGCTGACGCCACCGCAGTCGGCCGCATCGCTGCTGGCGGAGCCGCACCGGCAGCGGCTGCTGGAACATATCTGGCAGCGCACCTCGCTGTCGCGTCGGCAGTTTCGCTCGCTGTACCTGGCGCCGCTGGAGCGCTACGCCGAGCTGGTCCAGCAGTTCCCGGCCTCGGAGGCGCATCACCATGCCTGGCCGGGCGGCATGCTGGACCACGGCCTGGAGATCGTGGCCTACGCGCTCAAACTGAGGCAGTCCCACTTGCTTCCGGCCGGCGCCTCGCCCGAGGCCCAGGCCGCGCAAGCCGAGGCCTGGACCGCCGGGACCGCCTACGCCGCGTTGCTGCACGACATTGGCAAGATCGCGGTCGACCTGCACGTCGAGCAGGCCGATGGCCTGGTCTGGCACCCCTGGCACGGGCCGCTGCGGCAGCCGTACCGCTTTCGTTATCGGACGGATCGCGAGTACCGGCTGCATGGCGCCGCCACGGGACTGCTCTACACCCGTGTGCTCGATGCCGGCATCCTCGACTGGCTGAGCGACTACCAGGACCTGTGGTCGGCGCTGCTGTACGTGCTGGCGGGCCAGTACGAGCATGCCGGCACGCTGGGAGAGCTGGTCGTCAAGGCTGACCAGGCATCGGTGGCCCTGGCGCTCGGCGGTGATCCGGCCAGGGCGATGGCGGCGCCGAAGCATGCGTTGCAGCGCAAGCTGCTGGATGGTCTGCGCTACCTGCTGCGCGAGGAATTCAAGCTGAACCAGCCTGGCGGCCCGTCGGATGGATGGCTGACCCCGGAGGCACTCTGGCTCGTCAGCAAGACGGTCAGCGACAAGCTGCGCGCGCACCTCCTATCGCAGGGCATCGAAGGCATTCCATCGAACAACACCGCCGTCTTCACGGTGCTCCAGGACCATGGCATCGTGCAGCCCGCCCCGGATGGGAAGGCGATCTGGCGGGCCACCGTTACGAGCGGCACCGGCTGGTCGCACAGCTTTACCTTCCTGCGCCTGTCGCCGGCCTTGATCTGGGAGTCGGGCGAGCGTCCCGCACCGTTCGCCGGCACGGTCACGACGGAAGAGGCCCTCCCTGGCGATGAGGCAGCGCCGGCCTCCGCCGGCATCCCGGCCACCTCACCGTCCCCTGGGGTAGCGGATTGCCCGGCCGGGATCGCGGACCCGGTCTCCGATCTGCTGTCGGTGCTTGATGCGTCCGACGCAGCCACCACCAGTGCATCGTCCGCCAGCGCGGAACCGCCATCACCATCCGCCGCCGCACCTGCGGCAGTGGCTCATTTGGCGCCGACCAGTCCTGCCGCCATGCCGGCTCCCGCGAAGGCCACGCCGTCCGGGGAAGACTTCATTGCCTGGCTCAAGCAAGGCATCGAATCGCGCAAGCTCATCATCAACGATGCGAAGGCACTGGTGCATACCGTCGATGGCACGGCGTACCTGGTCAGCCCCGGCGTTTTCCAGCGCTACGTGCAGGAACATCCGGAGATCCAGGTGCTGGCCCGGCAGGACGATCTGCACGACTGGCAATGGGTGCAGAAGCGCTTCGAGAAGCTGGGGTTGCACCGTAAACAGGACAGCGGCCTGAACATCTGGACCTGCGAAGTTACCGGACCGCGCAAGTCGCGGCGGTTGCACGGCTATCTGTTGATGGCGCCTTCGGGATTGTTCGCGGAAGTCCCGCCGGACAACCCCTACCTGTCCCTAGCGCGGAATTCAGCGACCCCGGGCACAACGCATGCCGCATGCCTGCGACCAGATGACTGACCGGCCAAGCCCGCGTTGTCGGGCTATTCGGTGGTGTCCTATTCCTCGGACAGTTGCGATTCGGTTGCGGCCATCAGTGCCGCGGCCGAGCAACCCAGCCCCTTCGCGATCCGCAGGATCAACACCAGCGTGGGCATGTGCTCGCCGCGCTCGATCTTGCCCATGTGCGACCGGGCGATGCCCGCCTGTTCCGCCAACACCTCCTGCGCCAGCCCCTGCGCGGACCGTGCCTCGCGCACGGCAACGCCGAAAGCGCGCGCTGGCTCGCTTTCATAGGTTCTTGTTCCCGCAGGTCTCCCGCGTTGCACCGATCGCTTCTGCATCAACAGAAGCGTCACGTTTCAAGCGAATTTAAACCACGTTAAACTTATCTCATTGACCAACAGCACGCGGTTTTTTCTAGTGTCGGCGTTGTGCGGGTGACACGATGATCGCTTCCGATCCTTTGAACATTGCCCTGTCGGACTGCTTGGCCTATCCCCGGTTGTCGGTACCGATGGCAGAACATCGTCGGCGTCATCCGGGCAACCCGATTCGTCTTCACGAACAGCGCCTGGAGGATCAGCATCGAGGACTGCTCGCGGGGGCTTTCGAGGCAGGCCTCTGCCAATCGCCCGCAGCACCTGAAGGCATCGAAGTCCGACCCGTCTGGCGCGACGCGCTGGCATTGGCCGTGTCGGCCCATCACCCCTTGCTGGCCTTCGCGTCAGTGTCCCTGGAGCAAGCGGCCGACCACCCTTGGATCGCCCTGGATGGGCGCGACTGTGTCGGCTACTGTGGGCAAATCGACTCACTGCTGACGGTGGCCGGCGTCGTCCCCTCGGCCGTCACGACGGCCACATCGTTCGGGTTGATGATGACCTTGGTGGCCGCCGGCTACGGTGTCTGCCTGGCACCCGCCGCCCGCATCGAGGGCCATCGTGCCCTTGGCGTTGTCCAGCGTCCCTTGCAAGAGGGCGCGCTGATGCTCACCACGTACTTCCTGAGCCGTCGAAATACGGACAGCACCCGCCTGGAGCCGTTCTTCCAAGCGCTCCAGGCAAGCGCCTGACCGAACTTCGGCGCGACCCTGGCTCGATCAGTCTCCCGGCGTCACTTCGGCGGCATCGGCAGCGACGGCTTCGCGCACCAGCTGCTGCACGCTTTGCCGGACCTGCTCAGGGAACTCGGTCGTCACGACTGGCTCGCTCGCCTGCATGCACTGTGCGGCCACCAGCCGCGCGGCAAGATGCAGGTTCGTTGGGTTGACGGCTTCGACGGCCGGCCGTGTCCCGAGAGCCTCGTACGAGCGCAGGAGTGCGTGGTAGATGTCCCAGGTGTCGATGCCCCGTGGCAGCTGCTTCAGGACGGACTGGACCAGCCTGCGCTTGAGCGGATCGAGCTGCCAGTCCGGCACGCGCTGCCCGCGATGCCCCATGTGGATCGACAGCAGGTTGCCGGCCTGGATCTCGTAGGTGATCCAGCGGCGCGACTTGCCCGCGAGCTTGGCGTAGTCCGCCACCGAGAGGTTGTGCGGCGCCTCGAAGGTCTCCAGCACTTGCAGGCGTTCGCGCTGCACCTCCGACAGGCGCGGCCGCGCGTACTCGGGCATGCGCACGGCCGACAGCCGCTGCACCGATGCCGGCGCTTCGGGTTGCTCGGGCGTCGGCGCGGTCACGATCAACTGCGGCGCGGTGAGGTCGGCCACCGGCGGCTGCGCGGCCGCCTGGCCGGCGATGGTCGGCAGGCCCTGAAGCGTGATGGTCAGATGCCGGCTGGCAACCTCGACCTGGTTCTGCTCGAACAGGTCCAGGCGATCGGCCCAGTCCTGCATCATGACGCGGCGCTGCTCGACGTATTCGGCATGGTTGTAGGTCGCGCTGATCTTGTCTGGATCGGCATGCGATAGCTGGGCGTCCACCCATTTCTTCGGGTAGCCGAGTTCGTTCAGCGCCGTCGAGATCGTCGCCCGGATGCCATGCCCTGTGAGTTGGTCCTCGTAGCCCATGCGCTTGAGCGCGGCGTTGAGCGTGTTCTCGCTGATCGGGTTCTTCAGGCACCAGTCGCCTGGGATGATATGGACCTGGGCAGGCTTGCATTGGTCCAACAGGTGGCGAACGATCTCCTGCGCCTGCACCGACAGCGGCACGATGTAGGGCGGGATGTCGATGAGACGCTTGCGCTTCTTCTTGGTCAGCAGCTTGCGCTGCTTGAGCCTGGCCACCGGGATGACCCACAGGCCCCGGTCGAGGTCGAACTGATCGGGCGTGGCGAAGCGAAGCTCGCCGGTGCGCACACCAGTGAGCATCAGCAGCCGGATGCCCAACTGCGTGTTCAGGCGCCCGCGGTACTTGCGCAGTGTCTGCAGCATGACCGGCAGCTCGTGCATGCGCAGGAACGGGTTGTGTTCGACCGGTGGCAACGGCAGCGCGACCACTTCCAGGTCCCTGGACGGGTTATCGCCCATGTTGGGAATCGCCACCGTGGCGTAGGTGAACAACTGGGTGAACCAGGTCCTCAGCTTCTCGGCCACGGACAGCGAGCCGCGCTTTTCCACCTTGCCGATGATGTCCAGCAGGTGCGCGCGGGTAATCTCGTAGATGGTCAGGTGCCGCAGCGAGGGGAACACATCTTTCTTGAAGACGCGGCCGATCTGTTCCAGGCTGGTCTGCCGTCCTTCCTCCAGCGAGAGCCGGCGATGGGCCAGCCATTGCTCGTAGACGGCCATGAAGGTGTGCTCGCCGGCCAGGACGATCGCGTGCCGCTTGCGCTTGCGTTCGCTGTGGGGATTGATGCCCTTGGCGAGCAGCGAGCGGGCTTCATCGCGAAGCGCACGGGCGTCCTTCAGAGAGAGCGCCGGATACGTGCCGAAGGACATGCGGTCGCGCTTGCCGCCCCACGAGAAGCGGAAGTGCCACGCCTTTGCACCGGTGGCTGAAACAAAGAGGGAAAGGCCGTCTGTGTCGGCCAGGGTGTAGGGTTTGCCGGTCGCCTTGGCTTGGCGAACCGTGAGGTCCGAAAGCATGATCCCAACTCCTTGAAAGCGAGTTGAGTGCCATGTTTCCCATCGAGCCCCGGCTCCCCCAGCAACAATGCGGAATCGGGAAGCTCCGCATTGCGATGTACCACCTGATGTACCGGTTTTGACCGGCTGTCAGTGGATCTCGCTGGACGTCACTGGAATGGCTTTTCTAGAAAAGCCGAACCGTGACAATGACTTGCAACACTCCATGGACATCCTTGGAACACCATGGAAAGTTGAAGTGGAGCGGGTGATGGGAATCGAACCCACGACGGATGCTTGGGAAGCATCAGTTTTACCATTAAACTACACCCGCCCTGATGGAGAGGTCTGCCTCAAAAGCAGACGATCCCGCGAATGGGGAAGCGAAAATTATAGCGCGATCTTTTCTTCATGCGTCGCCCCGGCCCTATCTTTTTCGCGCGCCACCACATGAATTCGGCGGCAAGACTCACTACAATAGAGTTTTCCCGCTTTTAGCTGATACGCGAGCCATTCCTGATGCCCGCGCCACAACCATGACCTCCAGCAACGAAAAACAATCCCTGCTGTCGCCCAATGTCGCGAACAGCAATTCCGGCGAGACCCATATCCGTAGCTTTGTTCATCGGCGCGCGCACATTACGCCCAGCCAGGAACAAGCCCTGGCGCGCCTCTTGCCCCTGTGGTCGATCAGCTACCGCGACAACATCCTGAAACCGGAAACGGTATTTGGCAATGACAATCCCCTGATTCTGGAAATCGGGTTTGGCATGGGTGAAACCACCCAGAAAATTGCCCAGGCCCGCCCGGACGACAATTTCCTGGGCGTGGAAGTCTTTAATGCCGGTGTCGGTGCCTTGCTCAAGCGCATTGATGACAACCAGATCAGCAACATCCGCATCATCCAGCATGACGCGGTGGAAGTGGTGCGCGACATGATCGCTCCCGGCTCGCTGGCCGGTATTCATATCTACTTTCCCGACCCCTGGCCCAAGAAGCGCCATCACAAGCGTCGTCTGGTGCAATCGCCCTTTATTCAGTTGCTGACCAGCCGTCTGAAACCCGGTGGTTACATCCATTGCGCCACCGACTGGGAAAACTACGCCGAACAAATGCTGGAAGTGCTGTCCGCCGAGCCCATGCTCAGCAACACGCACGAAGGCTACGCACCCCGCCCCGACTTCCGTCCACTGACCAAGTTCGAGAACCGTGGGCTGCGTCTGGGTCATGGCGTGTGGGATCTGATCTTCACCCGCAATGACACCCCTACCCCTGAACTGAACTGGCCCAAGAAAGAACAATGAGCGCTACCCTGTTCCCGCCTATAGAGCCTTACGCCCAAGGCACGTTGCACACCGATGATGGGCACCATATCTACTGGGAATGCTGCGGCAACCCGGCAGGTAAACCGGCCATTTTCTTGCACGGTGGGCCGGGATCAGGATGTTCTACCGATCACCGTCGCCTGTTCGACCCGCAAAAATACAATGTGCTGCTGTTTGATCAGCGCGGCTGCGGGCGTTCCTACCCTCATGCCAGCCTGGAAAACAACACCACGTGGCATCTGGTTCAGGACATGGAGCGGCTGCGCAAGGAAAAGCTCAAGGCCGACAAGATGCTGGTGTTTGGCGGCTCCTGGGGCTCGACTCTGGCGCTGGCCTACGCCCAGACTCACCCCGAGCACGTCAGTGAACTGATTGTGCGCGGTATCTTCATGGCCCGTCCTGAAGAGCTGCACTGGTTTTATCAGGAAGGTGCCTCGCGCCTGTTTCCCGATATCTGGGAACAGTATCTGGCCCCCATTCCCAAGGAAGAGCACGGGGACCTGATTACCGCCTACCACAAGCGTCTGACAGGCGATGACCCCGCTGTGCAGTTACGGGCCGCACACGCCTGGTCGCAATGGGAAAGCAATACCATCACGCTCTTGCCCAGCCAGAATCACCTGGATGCCAAGTCCAGTGATAAAGCTGCTTTGGCCTTTGCGCGTATTGAAAACCACTATTTCATGAACCGGGGTTTTCTGGAGCCGGATCAGTTGCTGAAAAACGCCCACCGCTTGCATGGCATTCCCGGTGTCATCGTACAGGGACGCTATGATGTGTGCACTCCGGCGCATACAGCCTGGCAACTGCATCGCGCCTGGCCCCAAGCAGAATTTCATATGGTTGCGGACGCAGGCCACGCCTACGACGAACCCGGCATTTTGGCCCGGCTGCTGGCCGCCACCCAGAAGTTTGCCATCTGAATCACTCGTCCGGCCCTGGCCGGACCATATCCAGAGACAAGAATGAACATTACCCTGAACGGCCAGAGCAAGACTCTGGCAAACTCCGACACGGTTGGCACGCTTATCATCGAGCTGGGCTACGAGAACAAGCGCATCGCCGTGGAGCTGAACGGCGATATCGTGCCCAAAAGCCAGCACGGCATCACCCCGATCAAAGAAGGCGACATCATTGAAATCGTGGTTGCCGTCGGTGGCGGCTGATACTCGCCCTTTAAAATGCACAATTGCTGACATTCAGCTACGGCTTCGGGGATAAAAATGAGGTCATAATGGGCCGTCTCGCCTGCCATCAAGCAGGCAGCCGTAGAACCCTAACTTCAGGAGCAAAGCGATGGGCGTATTCAGTTTTCTTAAAGATGTCGGCGAAAAACTCTTTGGTGCCAACGAAGCCAAAGCAGCAACAGCTGACGAACTCCAGAAAGAACTGGCCAAACACCAACTTTCCGCCGACGGTCTGAATCTGACGGTTGATGGCGACAAAGTCACGGTTAGCGGCCAAGCAGCCTCCACCGAACAAGCCGAAAAAATTGTGCTGGCTCTGGGTAACACCCTGGGTGTCTCTCAAGTCGACAACCAGCTCAGCGTTGCTCAGCCTTCCGCACAAGCCACCATGTACACCGTACAAAAAGGCGACACCCTGTGGAAAATTGCTGAAACCAACTACGGCAAGGCAAACGGCGCAAAATACACGGTTATTTTTGAAGCCAACAAGCCTATGCTCAGCCATCCTGACAAGATCTATCCCGGTCAGGTACTGCGTATTCCAGCGCTGTAACAACAACAGCCCAGGACGAACAAAAGCCCGCGTATGCGGGCTTTTTTCTTGGTGGTCCTGCCAGAGCGAGTCACGCCCTTGCGGCAAGCTCCAAGCGCTTCTTAGCGAAAACCCTTGAAGCCCTTGCCAGCCAGACCTTTCAAGGCACCCATACCGCCCAGGCCGCGCATCATCTTGGCCATGCCGCCTTTTTTCATCTGCTTCATCATGCCTTGCATTTGCTCGAACTGATTGAGCAAGCGATTGACCTCTTGCACTGGCACGCCAGAACCGGCAGCGATACGACGCTTGCGCGAGGCTTTGAGCAGTTCGGGCTTGGCACGCTCGGCCGGGGTCATGGAGTTCAAGATCCCTTCCGTACGACGCAATTGCTGTTCAGCCTGACCACCTTGCAACTGAGACGCGGCTTGCGAGAACTGGGCAGGCAGTTTTTCCAGCAAGGAGCCCATATCACCCAGCTTCTTGACTTGCTGCAACTGGTCACGGAAGTCGTTCAGGTCAAACTTGTCGCCCGATTTGATCTTGTCGGTAATCTTCTGCGCTTCGGCGATGTCGATATTGCGCTGGGCCTGCTCAACCAGCGAAACAATATCGCCCATGCCCAGCACGCGCTGAGCCATACGCTCGGGGTGGAATGGCTCCAGACCATCCAGCTTTTCGGAAACACCCACAAACTTCAGCGGCTTACCGGTGACATGACGTACGGACAAGGCCGCACCACCACGTGCATCACCATCCAGCTTGGTCAGCACCACACCCGTCAGCGGCAAGGCATCAGCAAAGGCCTTGGCCACGTTGACCGCGTCCTGCCCCTGCATGGCATCGACCACGAACAAAGTTTCAATCGGGTTCAGCAGATCGTACAGAGCGCGAATTTCGCGCATCATTTCTTCGTCAATACCCAGGCGACCGGCCGTGTCGACAATCAGCACATCAAAGTGATGACGCTTGGCGTGATCCAGGGCATTACGAGCAATGTCGGCCGGTTTCTGGCTGGGATCGGAGGGCAGGAACTCGACGCCCACCTGGGCGGCAACGGTTTTCAGCTGCTCGATAGCGGCTGGACGATACACGTCGGCACTGACCACCAGAACTTTCTTCTTGCCTGTCTTGCGGCCATGCTGAACGTGGCCGCCTTCGCTCAGCCATTTGGCGAGCTTACCGGTGGTGGTGGTTTTACCCGCACCTTGCAGACCGGCCATCAGAATAATCGCGGGAGGCTGAGCCGCCAGGGACAGCTCGCTGGCGTTGTCACCCAGGTCTGCACCCATCAGATTGGTCAGCTCCTGGTGAACAACACCCACCAGTGCCTGGCCAGGATTCAAGCTGTCGGCAACTTCAACACCAAGTGCCTTTTCTTTGACCCGTGCGACAAACTCGCGCACGACGGGCAAGGCCACGTCCGCTTCCAGCAAAGCCAGACGCACTTCCCTCAACATATCCTGAGTATTGGATTCGGTCAGACGAGCCTGTCCGCGCATGGTTTTCACCACACGCGACATACGCTGGGTCAGATTTTCAAACATAGGACTGGGTTCGCTTAAACTAGGTTATCGTGTGGTCTACGAATAAGAATAAAATGGCCACTTGAGGTACGCCCCGTACCGTTTTTCAGGAAATCCGGGACTTATGTCTGCAAGTATTGTATTTCACTTGCTCGCCGCACTGGCGTACATCGTGCTGTCGATCTCGCTCTGGCGTCCGTTGACTCGCGGCAGCACCCGAACCGTACTGAACGCCCCCAGCCGGGTGGCCTTGCTCTGCGCCATCATTGTGCACGGAGCGGGCCTGCTACTGACTATTGTGCTGCCTCAGGGGCTGCATCTGAGCTGGGCACTGGCCCTGTCAGCGGCAATCTGGCTGGGCATGGTGGTGTTCTGGTTCCAAAGCCTGTATCTGCGTCTGGACAGCCTGCTGCTCATTCTACTGCCTGCAGCCACAATCGTCAGCCTGCTGGCCATGGCCTTTCCCGAAGGCCATATCGTCAACCATGTCGGCAATGAATGGCTACGTATTCACTTGATGATTGCGCTGGTCGCCTATGGGCTTAGTACCGTAGCGGCTTTGCACGCCGTCTTGATGACGGCTCTGGACCGTCAGTTGCACCGCCCTATTCTTCATCAGGAGCAACGCGGTTTGTTCAGCCGGGTTCTGGACACCATGCCGCCCCTGCTGGTGCAAGAGGAGCTGCTGTTTCGCCTGATCCGTGTCTCTTTCGTAATTCTGACCTTCACGATTCTGAGCGGTGCCGCCGTCTCCATGGCGATAGACGGTAAATTTTTGCCCGCCGACCACAAAACTGTCTTTACCTTGCTATCCTGGGTTACATTTGGTGGCTTATTATGGGGTCGAAAACAGTATGGATGGCGTGGTCGCGTTGCCTTGCGCTGGACCTTGGCCGGTTTTGCCTTCCTGCTGCTGGCCTATACAGGCAGCCACTTTGTACTAGACGTCATCTTGCAACGAGGGAAAATTGGGTAAAGTCTTATTTTGGGTTGTCGCCATCCTGGCGGCCATGATCATTGCCCGCATCGTGTCGCAAAACAAGGCCCGCAAGCGCAATCCACCCAATCCCACCATGCGTCCCCCGCGCAAGCAAGGTGCTGCTGAAGAAATGGTCCGTTGTGCACACTGTGGGATTTATCTGCCACGCTCCGAAGCCTTGATGAGCAATCATCACACCTGGTGCAGCCTGGAACACGCCAAGCGCGGCCCACGCAGTTAACGCCATGGCCCGCATGCACCACGCTTACGACCTGGACCGACAGGGCTGGCTGAAACCTCATGCCAATGTCTTGCGCGCCCTGTCACCCAATCAGGATGACCGCCCCGAGGGCGACACCCCGACCTTGCTGGTGCTGCACAATATCAGCCTGCCACCGCAAGAGTTCGGCGGCCCCTACATTCGGGATTTTTTTCAAAACAAGCTGGATATCAGCGCCCACCCCTGGTTCGAGAACATCCGGGACCTGAAAGTTTCGGCCCACTTTCTGATCCAGCGCACTGGCCACATCATCCAGTTTGTTCCCACTACCCGCCGCGCCTGGCATGCGGGTGTGTCGCGCTTTGAAGACCGCGAGCGCTGCAATGATTTCTCTATTGGCATTGAGCTGGAAGGCAGCGATTTCGAGCCATTCACAGAAGCGCAGTACCGGGAGCTATCCCGCCTGAGCCGCGCCTTACGTATGCGCCATAACTTGCGCGCCGTACGTGGCCATGAGCACATCGCTCCGGGGCGCAAGACAGATCCGGGCCCTTTCTTTGATTGGGAACGGGTGAAGCGGGAACATGGCTGGCCCAAAGAAACATTGCCGGAACAAGAGTTGGGACCAAAGCCAAGACAAGTGCCAGATCAAGACCGATAAAGTAGTTCAGGGCCAATATCGGCCAAGGTATTGCAGCCGGTCAGCGCCATCGCCACTTCCAGCTCCGCCCGCAAAATATGCAGGATATGAGCAACACCGGCCGCTCCTGCAGCGGCCAGACCATAAATATAGGGACGGCCGATCATCACAGCTGTTGCTCCCAGCGCCAATGCCTTGAGCACATCTGTTCCGCGACGAATACCGCCATCCATCAGGACCGGCACCCTGCCCTGCACGACCTGACAAACCTGAGCCAAGACATCCACAGAAGCGGGGGCACCATCCAAGGTTCGCCCACCGTGATTGGACACAACAATCCCGGCAACCCCCATCTCCAGGGCTCGCTGAGCATCACGGGGTCGCATGATTCCCTTCACCCAAACAGGTAAAGGACAGTTCTGCACCAGCCAGGCCAGATCATCCCAAGTCGGGGCCGTATCTAGCAAACCACTGCCAAACAAAGGACTGGTGCCTGCTGCGCCTAAAACCGCCTGCTGCGTGGGGGCACCCCGCAAATTCACGGCATCCACACCTGCGGGCAAGGCAAAGCCCGCACGCTGTTCCTGATTACGCACACCATTTACCGCAGCATCCACTGTCAGCATCAGCGCGGTATACCCTGCCGCTTCAAGCCGCCCCAGCAAATTCAGAGTAAATGCGCGATCCCTTTGCCAATACCACTGCGCCCACAAGGGGGCATGCGCCTGTGCGGCAATCTCTTCAAAGGAATGACTGGACTGCATGCTAATTACACTGGTCGCTCCCATCGCACCCGCGCCCAACACACTGGCCAATTCACCATCAGGGTGAGCCAATCGCTGATAAGCCACGGGAGCCAGAAGAATCGGGTAGTCCATGGACTGCCCTTGCAGCGTCAAACAGGTGGAAGGCTGATCAAACGTGCTTAAAGCAGCAGGCCATAAGCCCCAGCGCCCGAAGCTGGCCAGGTTGTCTTTCAGCGTCAGCTCATCCGCCGCCCCTGCACTGAAGTAAGCCCAATCCTGCGCGCGCATACGCTGACGGGCATACGGTTCGTAATCCCTCAGACAGGCAATCTGAGCTGGAATGCTACTTAAAGGGGGCAGCCGTTCTTGGGACATGATCAATCAAGCTCCAGGCGATCAGACATCGCTCCATTCACGCAGCAAATTATGATAAATCCCCGTCAGGCGTGATAGCTCCTGGGCATCCGCATTCTGCTTGGCCAGTTGTTGAATGCTCTGATCCAGCTCCCATAGCAACTTGCGTTGATGCGCATGGCGCACCATGCTTTGCGTCCAGAAAAACGAGGCATAGCGCGTTCCTTTAGTGACAGGCTGGACGCGATGCAGACTCGTTCCGGGATACACCACCATATGTCCTGCAGGCAACTTGATGGACTGCGTGCCGTACACATCTTCAATAACCAGTTCCCCACCCTCGTACTCATCCGGATCGCTAAAGAACAAGGTCGTGGACACATCCGTACGCAAGCGCTGAGCCGTGCCAGGAACCGTAAAAATCGCGTTATCAATGTGCGTGCCGTACTCCCCGCCACCCTCGTAACGATTAAAGCGTGGCGGCAGCATACGCAAAGGCAAGGCAGCGGCAATAAAGCCGCTGTGCTGACCCAGTACGTGCATCAGAAACTCGCCCATCTGGCGAGACACGGCGGCATCCAGAGGCAGTTGCAGGTTCCGTTTGCTGTGCTGGGCCAGATAACCCGCCGTCGCACGCCCATCCTCCCACTGCGCCTGCTCCAGGGCCTGGCGACAGTCTCGCAATTGCTCAGCGTTGAGAACGTCCGGGATAGTAATCAGCATGGGATACCTGCAAGAACAAAAAAAGCACAAAGTCGTACGAGAAGCAGACAGGCCGCCTCAAGAGGGCGGCCCATCCGACTTTACACTACAAGGTGCAACTTACTCGAAGCGGTAAGAGGCATTAAACATGTAGGACCGGCCTGGACCGACGTTGGCAAAAATACCAACGTGAGAGGCATCATACATGCGCACATTGCTGATGTTGTTGACGTTGAACTGGAAGGACACGTTCTTGTTCAGGTCGTAGCGCGCCATCGCATCGTAACGCCAGTAAGAAGGCAGTTTCAATTGGTTGGCGTCATCCACAAAGCGCTTGCCTACAAATGTGGCACCTGCGCCCAAGGTCAACTCGGGCATGATTTTGTAGGTTGTCCAGATATTGAAGCTCTGCTTGGAGATGAACTTCATCTGGTTGCCGTCAAAGACATTGTCTTTGTTGCGGTACTTCTTGATCTTGGGATCCAGGTAGGTGTAGCCAGCCCACAGATTCCAGTTAGGGGTAATTGCACCAGCCGCGCCCAACTCCAGACCACGCACACGATTGCTACCACTCAAGGACACCTCACCGGTCAACGGATCAGTAGAGCGAGCATCTTTCTTGTCGGTCTGGAAAATGGCCGCTGTCAAAGACAACTTCTCGTCAGCCACATCCCACTTGGTCCCCAGTTCCCAGCTGTAGCTGCGCTCTGGCTTCAAGTCACGAATTGCTGCTCCGCCTGCCGGGCCATCTGCACCACCGGCCTGCCCCAGGTTTTCACCCGTAGGATTTGAAGATGTACCGTAGCTCAGATAAATGGAACCATTTTGTGCGGGTTTGTAGACCACGCCCAACTGATAGTTCCACATATCGTCTTTGCGAGACTCTTTGGTGTTGTCGGCTTCAAAGCGATCAAAGCGCAAACCACCATTGATCATCCACTGATCATTCAAGGTCACAGTGTCAAAGATGTAGGCCGAACGGGTCTTGATATCGCCGGTTTTGGTCTTGGGACCGTACTGCAGCGAATAGTTGTACTGTCGATTAGGGTTCGGGTCGTAGAACGAGTCAGTATCACGGCCTGGGCCACCCGTCATCGCTTTGTTGTGGATTTCCTCCTTACTGATTTCCACACCTGCAACGATGTCATGCTTGATCGAACCAGTATTAAAGCTGCCGTAGACATCTGTCTGGTTCAGCAGAGACTCTGCAACACGGTAGTTCGTCCGATCATCGCGGCGAAACTGCAAGCCAGCACCTTCCGTCGCGCAAGCCCCACCTGCACCTGCGGCGCAGTTATCAAAAGACGGACGCGTCATCAGATAGTGATTCAGAGTCTTGCTGTAACGCGTGACGTTACGCACCGTGAAACGATCATTCAGATCATGTTCGACGCTGGCCGAAGCGGTATCGGCAATGTACTTGCGAAAGTCCACATTGCGGCGACCGTAAAAGTTATCGCGGTCCGCTTCCAGTGGGGTGACGCGATCCGGATTGGCAGCATTCTTGAAAGGAAAGCCCAAGTCCGGCATGTCCTTGTTCTCAAGACGCGAGTAAGACAAGGTCACACGCGTTGGCGTACCCAAACCAAAGGCGATGGAAGGAGCAATGCCCCAGCGATCAATCTTTACACCATCGCGCCCTGCCACTTCGCCGCCCATACGCATCAGATTCAGACGGATGGCGCCGGTATCCGAGAAAGCGTAGTTACCGTCAGCAGTCAGACGATATTGATCAGACGTGCCATAGCCCGCTTCCACCTGGAAGAAGTCTTTCAGCTTGGGAGACTTGGTCACCAGGTTCAGGCTGCCGCCGGTACCGCCACGGCCGGTATAAGCCGAGCTGGGACCTTTCAAGACTTCAACCGATTCCAGGTTGAAGGTCTCGTGCGAGCCACGGGAATAGTCGCGCACACCGTCGATAAAAATATCGGTACTGGCTTCGTAACCCCGGATAAAGGGACGGTCACCCATAGGCGTGCCTCCTTCGCCCGATCCCAGGGTAATGCCAGGAGTCGTACGCAACACATCTTGCAGCGACGTTGCGCCACGGTCCCTGATCACCTCCTCCGGGATCACGGTGATGGAACGCGGGGTGTTAAGCAATGTCTCGGAAAACTTCACCGATTGCGCTTTATGCGCTTGAAAACCATCAATGCCATTAGCATCCGTCGTGCCTTGAACTTTGATGGATTGCAGCTCGGTCACGCCTGGATTGGCGGTTTGAGCAATTGCAGGAGTTGTCAGAGCAGCAAACAATGCTGCGGACAAAACCGTCTCGGCGAACCGACGAGGCGGCAGGGTGGAAACAAACAACATCACCAGCTCCATGTGGTAGTTATCGCTCTTTTTTGGGCAGTGCCATCGAATCAAGTCCGATCGCTCGCTATTAGCGATGTTTCGCTGCCAGATAAGCGCTTTTAAAGGAAGCGGTAATATCAATCATTCTTATTATGAAGTCCATCCAAATCTTACGATTTCCTGAAATTCGGTTCAAAAACCGCGTTTTTGTCCTTACATTGTGGCGTCCATACATCGTATTACGATCAATTCTCATTAAGATGGACAAAAAATAAAAAATCGCTTAGCCACAAACTTTTGTTTAGCCCCTTATCTTCCTGCTTCTCCCCTTAGTCCTCTGCCAATGAACGCAAAAAAGCCTTGATCTTACAAATGAAGATCAAGGCTATGAGGCTAAACGATTGCTGACTCCACCCAGAGGCAGAGCCAGCAAGATTCAGGTTTACAGATTCAACAGCAAACGGTTCACACGCTTCACAAAACTGGCGGGATCCTGCAATGCGGCACCCTCGGCCAGCATGGCTTGTTCCAGCAGCAACTGTGCCCACTCACCAAAAGCCTCGTCGTCAGCGGCCTGGACTTTGGCGATCAAGGCGTGCTCCGGGTTGATTTCCAGAATCGGCTTGACCTCGGGAGCTTCCTGGCCAGCGGCTTGCAGCATACGCAGCAGGTGCGGGCTCAGCTCGTTGGCATCGACCACCACGCAAGCTGGGGAATCGACCAGACGGGCAGTAATGCGCACTTCCTTGACCTTCTCGCCCAGTGTGGTTTGCAGGCGCTCGACCAGAGGTTTGAAGGTTTCAGCCACTTCTGCCTGATGTTTCTTTTCTTCCTCGTCCGCCAGCGAATCCAGGTCCAGGCCACCCTTGGCCACGGATACCAGTTGCTTGCCTTCAAATTCGCGCAAGTAAGACAACATCCACTCGTCCACACGGTCGGACATCAACAGCACTTCGATGCCTTTCTTGCGGAATACTTCCAGATGCGGGCTGTTAGATGCAGCGGCAAAAGTGTCAGCCGTGACGTAGTAAATCTTGTCCTGACCTTCTTTCATGCGACCGATGTAGTCGTTCAGGGACACGGTCTGGGCCGAACCTTCCTGATTCGTGGAGGCAAAGCGCAGCAAGGCAGCGACACGGGCCTGATTGCCCATGTCTTCGCCAGTGCCTTCTTTCAGGACCTGGCCGAACTGGTTCCAGAACTCGGCATATTGCTCGGGTTGGTTCTCGGCCAGATCTTCCAGCAAGGACAGGATGCGCTTGGCACTACCCTCACGGATGGCACGCACATCACGGCTTTCTTGCAGGATTTCACGCGAAACGTTCAGCGGCAGGTCGGCCGAATCGATCACACCGCGCACAAAGCGCAGGTAAGCAGGCAGCAGCTGCTCGGCGTCGTCCATGATGAATACGCGTTTCACGTACAGCTTCACGCCACGGCGAGCATCGCGGTCCCACAAGTCAAACGGGGCCTGCTTGGGGACGAACAAGAGCTGGGTGTATTCGCTACGACCTTCGACCCGGTTGTGTGTCCAGGCCAGAGGGTTCTCGTAATCGTGAGCGATATGCTTGTAGAACTCCTGGTACTGCTCGTCGGTGATTTCCGACTTGGGGCGTGTCCACAAGGCGCTGGCCTGGTTCACGCTTTCCCACTCGTCCTGCTTTACTTGTTGCTGCTTTTCTTCGTCCCACTCTTCCTTGCGCATTTGCACGGGCAAGGAGATGTGATCGGAGTAGCGACGCAGCACGTTGCGCAGTCGCCAGCCGTCCAGGAAATCGTCCTCGCCTTCACGCAGGTGCAAGGTGATGGTGGTTCCGCGCTCGGCTTTTTCAGCGGCGGCAATGGTGAACTCGCCTTCACCGGCGGACTCCCACAGCACGGCTTCCTGATCGCCACCGGCACGACGTGTCAGCACGGACACTTTATTGGCCACGATAAAGGAGGAGTAAAAGCCCACGCCAAACTGACCAATCAGTTGAGTGTCTTTTTGCTTGTCGCCCGTCAGTTGGGAGAAGAACTCTTTGGTGCCCGAGCGAGCAATGGTGCCCAGGTTGGCAATGGCTTCATCACGGGACATGCCAATGCCGTTGTCGGAAATGGTGATCGTGCGCTGGTCCTTGTCGAACTCCACGCGGATACGCATTTCCGGGTCGCCTTCCAGCAAAGCTGGATTGTCGATAGCCTCAAAGCGCAGTTTGTCACAGGCATCCGACGCATTGGATACCAGCTCACGCAGGAAAATCTCCTTGTTGCTGTACAAGGAGTGAATCATCAAATGCAGTAATTGTTTGACTTCAGCCTGAAAACCCAAGGTTTCGGACGTATTCGCAGTGTCAGTCTGGCTCATGGTGAAAAAGCAAAAAAATGGGTTGATTGCCGCACGCCAAAGCGCGCCCTATTGCAGACAGATAGGGACGACCCACCATATTTCAAGAGACGGTTCAGGCAGCCGGTCCGGATGTCAGGGCAATGACCCCGCTGATCATGATGGCGCAACCGAGCAAACTCCAGACATTGGCCTTTTCGCGCAGGACGACCATGCCCAATATCGTACCGGCCATCATGGACATTTCACGGGCGGGCGCCACCATGGACAAAGGTGCGCCCATGCTTAATGCCTGCAAGACCAGAATGTAGGACATGGGCGATAATAAACCCACTGCAGCCGCCAGTTTCCAATAAGGTTTGAACTTGACGAAGCCTGCCCGCCCCCGCTTGGCGATAAAAGGGGCCAGCATCCCCAGGCGCAACACATTGCTGAACCAGTCCAGCAGGAATGGCGAGATCAGCAGCACCTTGACGCCATAGGCATCGACCACGGTATAGGCCGCAATCAGAATCCCGGTCTGCATGCCCCAACGCACACCCGTCAGCGCTGCAGGGCTGAAAAAACGGCGCAGTCGACCTTGCGTGGCGATCAGCAAAATCCCCATCACGACCAGCAAGATGCCGAGCACTCCCAAAGGACGCACAGGCTCGCCCAGCAGGATAAAAGCACCAATGGAAGAGAGCATGGGGCCCGTACCACGGGCAATGGGATACACCACGGACAGGTCTGCAACCTGATAGCCTTTTTGCAAACTCAGGCTATAACCCATGTGCAGCAAGGCACTAAGCACCAAACAGGTAATGGTCTCGCTGGTCCAGGGCATATTGCCTTGCGTAAAGACCACCCACAGCGTGATGGGGAAATAAAACAGAATGGCAAAAAAGGAATAGGCGAATACAAAATGCGCCCCTGCCATCGCCGCCCGTTTAGATAGCAAGTTCCAACCCGCATGAATGAACGCAGCACACACCACCAACAACAAAGCGGTCCAGGACATGAGGGCTTCCACCAGCAAATAGCAAAAGAAAAACTATACGCCCCCTTCAAGGGGGAGGCCAGCCAATCACGGGCCTTTCAACGTCCCATGACAAATAAGAGACAGTACTGGACAATTCAAACATCAAGGTATGATGTTCGGCACGTATTTTGATATGGAGCCGATCATGAGCACCCTGCTGTATGTTGATTTTCCTTACCCCGGCCCTTGGGGTTCAGAGATGAGCGAAGCCATGCAAGAACTGGCGCAGTCCATCTGCCTGGAACCTGGCTTGATCTGGAAAATCTGGACCGAGAATAAAGAACAGTCCAAAGCAGGTGGCGTGTATCTATTCACCGATCAAGCCAGCGCGCAGGCTTATCTGGACATGCACAGCAAGCGGCTCAACCGCTTTGGCATCACCGGCATTGATGCGCGCTTTTTTGATGTGAACCAGCCGCTGACAGCTATCAATTCCGGTCCCTTGTCAGCCAAATAAGACACAGACAACAGACGCAAGAAAACCCGCCTGCATATCAGCAAGCGGGCTTCCATATCGATGCTTAGGCAGTCAGCTCAACGGCCTTGAAATCCACCGGAACCTCCAGCGCATTGTTGATGTAGTTGGTGAACAGGTTCAAGGCAGTCACACCGACCAGTTCCACCACCTCACCTTCGGAAAAACCGGCATCGCGCACGGCTTGTACATCGGCGGCCGAGACTTGCCCACGCTGATCCACCAGCTTGAGCACAAATTTCAAAGCGGCGGCGGTACGTGGATCATCCGACTGACCACGCTGAGCCTGGGCCAGTGTCTCCGGACTTAGGCCAGCATTGGCACCCAGCACATTATGGGCAGCCAGGCAGTATTCGCAACGATTACGGTCGGCAATGGCAACCGCCAATTGCTCGCCCAGTTTCGCACCCAGCTTGCCACCGGCAAAGGCACCGAAAGAGCCCCACATGCTGCGCAAGGCGGCGGGCGAATTGGACACCATACGGAACATGGCAGGCACGCTGCCACCAAAGGCTTTTTGAATTTCCTGCAAAGCAGGCTGGCTGGCGGCGGGAGCTTGGGCAAGGTCAGGCAATGTAAGACGCGACATGATGATCTCCTGGTGAAGTGGGCCGGGGTGGCCGGAAAAAGCTTGCAGGGATAGTGTCTCGCCAAGATCAAGATCATTGGATAAGATTAGTCCCGACAACTTACCTTTTCATCCAGACAAGGATGTTTTCATGAACCTGGATCGCCTCTCCCTTTTGCTGGAACAATTCCGTGTTCGGGCTCATTTGTTCTACAACGGCTCTTTGTGTGGCGTAACCCGCTTTGCGGCCCAACCCGGACGGGCCTTCTTGCACATTCTGCGACGCGGCCAGTTAAGCGTGCGCCACGATCCGCGCGATCCCGTGCCGGAAGTCCTGACCATTGACCGCCCCAGCCTGCTGTTTTACCCCCGTCCGCTGGAGCACGCTTTTTACGATCTGCCCAATGAAGGCTCGGATTTCACCTGTGCCACCCTGGATTTTGATGGAGGTGAGCATCATCCCTTGGCCCGCTCCCTGCCCGATCTGATTATTGTGCCGCTGGAAGAAGCGGCCGGCCTTGAACAGGCACTGGGCCTGCTCTTTGCAGAAACGGAGTCCGTGCGCTGCGGCCATCGCCTGCTGGCAGACCGTCTGTTCGAGATCGTGTTGCTGCAATTGCTACGCTGGCTGTTTGACCATCCTGATCGTTGCGAGATTCCCGTAGGCCTGTTTCGAGGCTTGTCGCACCCGCCCGTCGCACGCGCGCTGCTGGCAATTCAGGCCGATCCCGGTCGGGATTGGACCGTGCAATCACTGGCACAGGAAGCCAGGATGTCGCGCAGCGCCTTTGCCGTGCAATTCAAGCACTGGGTGGGCGACACACCGGCAGACTATCTGGCCCAATGGCGCCTGTCGCTGGCCTGCCAGCGGCTGGCACAAGGCCAATCTGCCAAACGTATAGCTCTGGATCTGGGCTATGCCAACCCCTCTGCCCTGTCCCGCCTGTTTCGGCAGCGCACGGGTCAATCCATGCGGGAATGGTTGGCCGCCCGTCAATCAGCTTGAGCGATTCTGCTCCAGCACCGCCAGAAAATTCACCAAGGCCGGGTTGGTATTGTCCGAGACATAAGCACTCATCAGCTCGGCCGCAATATCGTTTGCATCCAGCAAGGGCAGATACTCCAAGGTATCGGTGCGCAAGCGCGCCAGGGAAGCGGGAACAATAGCTGGAGCAATGCCCGCTTCAACCATGACCAGCACCGTGGGCACCATGCTTTCCTGTGCAAAGCGCGGCAGGCAGCCTGAGCGCTGCAACATGCGCTGCTGCAAGAGATGAAAGTAACGCGACTGCTGCCGCGAATACGCCACCATTTCGTAAGAGAAAGCCTGGTGCAAGGTCAGCCCCTGACTATGCTCCTGAGCACGTGGATCATCCCGCCTGACGACAAACATCATGGGTTCGGCCTCCACCAGCTGCGGGTTCAAATCGGGCACGGCAAAGGAAGGCCGAATCAAGGCCACATCCACCCGGCGCTCGTAAAGAGCCGCAGGCATATCGCTGGAGTTCATCTCGTAGATCTGAATATCCACCTGCGGGAAGTCCTGTCGAAAGCGATACAAATGCTTGGATACCCCCGCATAGGCGCTGCTGGGGGTCAGGGCTATGCGCAACATGCCAGTCTCGCCTCTGTGCACTTGCTGTACCGCTTGCAAGGTCTGCTCCAGTTCGTTGCCGATCAAGCGCAGGCGGCGCTGCAACTCCGCTCCCGCCGCCGTCAATTGCACCGTGCGTGTGGTGCGGATAAACAAGGTCGCCCCTACCTGCTCTTCCAGCCTGCGTATGGCCTGACTCAAGGGCGGCTGGGTCATGAACAAACGCTGGGCGGCTCGACCAAAATGCAGCTCTTCGGCCACCACCAAGAACATCTCGCTTAATTTGGAGTCCAGCATATGCCCGCCAATTAGGTTAAAAAACAGATCAATAACGATTATTTTTAATATTAGACAACATAATCAGCTCTTACTACCATCCGTCCTGACACTTATCAAAAACAGGGCCATACTGCACGTCACTGCGAATATTGGCCCAACGCAGGAGATAGACATGACGGTATTCAAGCATCGCGCCCCTTTACTGAGTGGCCTGCTCACACTGACTTTGTTGGGTTCCGGTTCGGCCATGGCCGACGCGGCTTACCCTTCGCAGCCCATTACGTTTGTGGTGCCCTACGCTGCAGGTGGCAGCTCGGATACCCGCTCGCGCATGCTGGCTCAAAAAATGAGCGACAGCCTGGGCGTGACAATCGTGGTGGAAAACAAGCCCGGTGCCAGCGGCAATATCGGCACCAGCATGATTGCGCGCGCCAAGCCCAACGGCTACACCATCGGCCTGGGCAACTTTGGCCCCATGTCAGTGAACAAGGCGCTGTACGGCAGTAACCTGCCTTTTGATCCTGAACAGGATTTGCAGCCCATCGCCCTGATCGAACGCGGTGCCATGGCACTGGGTGTGAACAGCAACTCGCCCTACCAGTCTCTGGCTGATCTGGTCGCCGACGGCAAGAAGAACCCCGAAAAACTCGACTACGCCTCGACTGGCGCTGGTGGTGCCTCGCACTTGCTGACGGAACAGTTCAAGGCCACCTCCGGCTTTGATGCCGTACACGTGCCTTACCGTGGTGGCGCTCCTGCATCGAACGACCTGCTGGCCGGCAATATCTCCTTCTATCTGGAATTGGCCAGCCTGTTCCTGCCCCACATGCAAATCGACAACCCACGCCTGCGCGTACTGGGTGTGACCTCGGAAGAGCGTCTGAAAGCCATGCCTGACACCCCCACCTTCAAAGAACAAGGCGTGGATCTGGTGGCCTCGAACTGGTTTGGCGTGATTGCCCCCGCCGGCTTGCCTGCTGATGTACTGGAAAAACTGAACAAGGCTGTCAACGACGCCCTGAAAGACCCCGACTACCGTCAGATTGTGGAATCCCAAGGCGCGGAAGTTGTAGGTGGCACACCTGAAGAATTTACCGCTTTTGTGAAAGAAGAAACCAAACGCTGGACCGCGCTGATCAAGGCACAGAACATCTCGATTCAGTAGTTCCAGTTCTCGCTTATGACTGCAAACCCTTCCCCTCTCGCTACGCAGGACCAGGCTATCCAGGCCTGGTCCTGGCTGGCTGATCCCGCCACCTGTATCAGCACCAATCCCACTGGCCCCTTGGCGGGCTTGAGCTTTGGTGTGAAAGATGTGCTGGATGTTCAAGGCATGCCCACGTGCTACGGCGCGCATTTCCCCAATGCGCTACCGGCCGAGCGGGACGCCGCCTGTGTCGCCCTGCTGCGTCAGGCTGGTGCCATTGCCCTGGGCAAAACCGTCACCGCCGAATTTGCCTACGCAGCCCCCGGCCCCACCCGTAATCCACTGAACCTGGAGCACACGCCCGGCGGTTCTTCCAGTGGTTCGGCAGCGGCCGTAGCAGCTGGCATGGTTGATTTTGCATTGGGCACCCAAACGGGAGGCTCCATGATGCGCCCCGCTGCGTTTACCGGCATTCTGGGTTTCAAACCCAGCTTTGGCGCGGTGCATCGCAGCGGTCTTTTCCTGTTGTGCGACAGCCTGGACACAATCGGCTACTTCAGCCGGGACTTGTCCGTGCTGCGCCGCGTGGCCACTGTCCTGCAAGGCTTGCCTGATAGTCGAGTCCCCACAGCGCCGCGCATTGGCGTGCTGGATGGCAAAGATCTGGGCCCGATCACACCCGCAGCACTGGCCGCGTTGGAACAAGGCTGTGAGCATCTGGAGCAACAAGGCGCCCACCTGGAGCGTCTGCCTGCGGACCCACAACTGAAAGAGCTGCTGATCCTGCAAGGCCAGATCATGGCTTATGAAATGGCCCGCAGCCTGCTGCCCGTCTGGCAAGCCAGCCCGGATGCCTTGCGCCCCATTACCGTGCAAGCCATCAAACAAGGCCTGGAATTGCCTGCAGCGGATTACCACGCCTGGCAGGCGCGCCGTCGCCAATTGCAAACAGAATGGCAGGAGCGTTATGGCCATTTCGACGCATTGCTGACTCCAGCGGCTCCCGGCCCGGCTCCCTATGGACTGGATAGCACGGGCTCTTCGATACTGAATCGTCCTTGGTCCTTGTTGGGCTGGCCTACCTTGAGCCTGCCCGCGCCCGGTCAAAACAGCCCACTGCCCTTGGGTTTGCAACTGATCGGACAGCCTCACCAGGACGCGGCTTTGCTGGATCTGGCATCGCTTGTCTGCCCGGCTTGACGGGTTTGAAAAGCAATCAAAAGAACTACTCTGCAACCAGCTGAAATAGAGTAAACAGCAACCATAATCATTAACAAATTCTTTAAATAACAAATATTTAGGAGTGCCTTGAGTTTTCTCAAAACACTCTTGAATATTGGCTCTGCAAACGGCCTGGCAGCGTACTAACATCAATAAGGTGTTCCCGGTGCGCTGCGTCGGAACGTTCATCACATCGCGACTACGCAGCACCCGGCTCTTTCAAACAATCCGGAAAAGACCATGCGTCGCCCTCTCTTACTGCTGCTCTCCACTTTCTTTCTGATCTGGGCTGTTGAAGCCCTGTGGCTGGCCCCCTCGCCACCGGGCGATATGCTGTGGGTGGTCCGACAAGAAGGCATGCTGTTAACCGGGATTCTGGCACTGGGCACCATGACGGCCATCATGATTCTGGCCCTGCGTCCCCGCCGTCTGGAACCCTGGTTAGGCGGCATGGACAAAGCCTACAGGCTGCATAAATGGCTGGGTATCATCGCCATTTTGCTCAGTCTGGCTCATTGGCTCAGCAAGGAATCCAAAGGTCTGATCTCGGCAGCGATCGGCACGGGAGGCCGTCTGGCCAAAACCCCGGTTCCTGAATGGGTCAGCCTGTTCAAGCCCTATGCAAAATCACTGGGTGAATGGACGTTTTACGCGCTGATTCTGATGCTGATCATCACCCTGGCGCACCGCACGATTTCCTATAAAAAGTGGTACAGCCTGCATCGCCTGATGCCAGTGGCCTATTTGATCCTGATCTTTCATGGCGTGGTACTGACGCCCCCTGCTTACTGGAGCGGTATAGGCGGCTGGGCACTGGCCATCACCATGATGATCGGGACAGCAGCAGCTGGCATCCAGTTGCTACGCAACTTGAGTTCGGCCTACCCACACACGGGCACCGTGATCTCCTGTACGTCACAAGGTGATGTGCTGGAAGTGCAATGCCGCATGGACCAATCCTGGCCAGGTCACCAGGCTGGGCAGTTTGCCTTTTTGCGTTTGAAGGGTGAATCCGAGTCCCACCCCTTTACCTTGTCCGATGCGGATCAGGACAACCAGATTGTGCGCTTTCATATCAAGCAGCTGGGCGACTGGACCCGCAGCCTGCCCGAGCGTTTGCATGTGGGCCAGAACATTGAGCTGGACGGCCCTTATGGACGCTTCACTCAGCCGGACCGCGATGACAAGGGCATTTATATCTGGGTGGGTGCGGGTGTCGGGGCCACGCCATTTCTATCCTGGTTAAGCCAGGAACATCAGGACGGTCACGCTCCCTACGCCTATCTGCAATATGCCTGTCAGCACAGCACTGACCCATTGGCTCAGGCCTTGAGCAAGGCTGCCAAAGAGCACCCGGACGTGAACCTGGAAATTTATGCCGATGGCCGTCGCTGGACGCCCAAAGAGGTGCTGCAGCATTACCAGGCCGACAAGCCTTTGCATATCTGGTTCTGTGGACCGGCTGCAATGGGCCGACAGTTGCGACGTGAGCTCAAGCAAACACTGCCTGCAAAATCCTGGACCTTGCACAAGGAACACTTCCAGTTCCGCTAAGCCTTTGCTCATCCAGCAACTGGCCTTGTTTAGAAATCAGAACAAGGCCAGTTCTGCGTATGCTGAGTGCAGCAATCCAGTGCGACTGGAACAGCCTACATATTTTGGTGAGGCGGCGTCGCCCCGAGCATAGACACAAAAAGAGTCACCAGATTGTTCTCCATGACGGCCCACTGCTCTGCAGTTTCCAACCCCATATTGTCGACCGCGCCGTGCATGCCCTGGTAGATCACCCAGGCGGTCAAATCCACGTCGGCCACAGACCAGGCACCCGCTTTCTGCCCTTCGCTCAGGATCCGGTGCAAGGGCTCGGTTACCGTATTGCGTTCGCCCTGGTAATTGCTGCGCATATGGTCTGAAAACACCAGATCATGCATCTCCAGGGTGTCTCTGTACGCCTGTACCGAAGCTCGAATCCAACAGGCCAGACGCTGCACCCAATCCTCTGCTGGCGCCTGCTCCAGCGCCCCCTGCACACGATCATGAAACTGCTGGATGAACTGCTCGCGCAGGGCAGCCAGAATCTCCTGCTTGGAGCTGAAGTAGTGATAGAACAAGCCCTTGGACATGCCCGCCCGCGACACAATTTCATCCACCGGCGTGGCTTCAAACCCTTGTTGCAGAAACAAAGTGGCAGCCGCCTCCAATAAGTCTCGGCGACGAACTTCAGAGGGTTGGGTACGAGGTGTTTTGGCAGCGGTCATGGATGTCAAAGTATCAGAAAAACCCCGACAAAGTGCCTCGTCGGGTGTCACCGCGCTATTTTAGCCAGCCTATTTATTTCTAATTGACTGACAGTCAGTCAATATTTTATAGTCGTCGATAATAATTCTCATTTATCAAATATCATGACTCGCCGACTTGCTCTAACCGTCGCTATTTACCTGGGGACTTTCATGGTCACCCTGGACATCAGCATCGTGAATCTTGCCCTGCCACGCATGCAACAAGCCTTGCAAACCGATATGGCCGGGCTGCAATGGATTGTGGACTCCTACGCGCTGTGCCTGTCCGCATTCATGTTGTCTGCCGGGCTACTGGGGGATCGCTACGGACGCAAGAAGAGCTGGTTGCTGGGCGTTCTGGCCTTCACCGTCGGTTCCATGATGTGCGCCTTGGCCGGCTCACTGAGCGCCCTGCTCTGGGGGCGTGTCGTGCAAGGCATGGCCGGGGCTTTACTTATTCCTGGAGCCTTGTCGATCCTGACCCACGCCTTTCCGGACTCCGCCCAGCGTGCCCGCGTCATTGGCGGCTGGTCTTCCTTCAGCGCCCTGGCTCTGGTACTGGGCCCGATTCTGGGCGGCGTGCTGGTCGATGTAGCCGACTGGCCTTCGATCTTCAGCCTGAATTTACCGCTGGGCTTGCTGACCCTGGGCTTGGGCATGTGGGGCATTCAGGAGTCGGCCAACCCCGAACACGCAGCTTTCGACCCTATCGGCCAACTGCTTAGTGTTATCTGGCTTGGCTCCCTGACCTATGGCCTGATCTGCGCGGGTGAGCAAGGCTGGCACGCCACCGAGACGATTCGCTCTCTGGTCGTGGCAGCGTTCACCTTCGTGGCATTTATCTATGCCCAAACCCGCGTCGCCCGCCCTTTGCTGCCTTTAAGCCTGTTTCGGGACTACCGCTTCAGCACCGCCAATATCGCCTCCTTTGTGCTGGGCTTTGCCGCCTATAGCAATGTGTTTTTCCTGTCCCTGTTCTTCCAGAACGCCCTGGGCTGGAGTGCCACCCAAACCGGCTGGGGGCTGGCTCCCCAGTTCATTGGCATGGCCGTGCTGGCCTCCCGTTTTGGAGCCTTGAGCCAGCGCTTTGGATTGAAGTTGATCCTGACTACGGGCTTTGGCCTGATGGCTACCGGTTCCTGGTTGATGATGGTGCTGCAACCTGGAGCTTCCTACTGGATGGCCGGTTTCGCATTGGCCGTACTGGGCATTGGCATGGGCTTGTCGGTACCGGCGTGCAGTACCTTGGTCATGAATCTGGTGCCGCGTGAGCGTTCCGGCATGGCATCAGCCACCACCAATGCCATCCGCCAAACCGGAATGACCTTGGGCGTTGCCCTGCTGGCTTCCTTGATGAGCCAAGGTGCCGTCAGCTCCTTGGCCAGTCGTCTTGATCCGGTCAATCCCATGCTGGAACAGGCACAACAAATTATCATCTCCGGTCAGGTGAATCTGCCTGCCTCAGCAGATTCCTTGTTCTGGATGCAAGCCATCCAGCACGCCTGGGCAGACGGCTTTCACCGCGTTATGTTCTGGGCCGGATTGCTGGCCGTCTTCAGTCTGGTTCTGCTGCTGCGTCTGCGTTTGCCTCGTGTACAGGCTGTTCCTGCCGCTGCGGTGGAACTGCATTAAGCCCAGCTTTTGCAGACTGGATTTACAATAGCGCATGGACAAATTACGACTGGATAAATGGCTCTGGGCAGCTCGCTTTTACAAGACGCGCAGCCTGGCTTCCGAGGAGATCACCAAAGGGCGGGTTTTGCTGAATCAGCAAAGCACCAAGCCTGCCCGCGAAGTCTCAATCGGTGATGTGATTACCCTGCGCAAGGAAACTCCTGCCATGGAGGTTCACGTCACCGCGTTAAGCGGTGTACGTGGCCCCGCGCCGCTTGCTCGCCAGCTGTATCAAGAGACGGAAGAAAGCAGCACACGACGCTCGCAGGCCGCCGAACAACGCCGTCTGGCACCTGAACCTGCACTGGACTTTGATGCTGGACGTCCGACCAAGAAAGATCGTCGTCAGATGCAGTTGCTGCGGGGGAAATAGACCGCTCCCTGCTCGTACTTCGCGGTATAGAAAAAGCCCTGCCAAGCTGCCCTGCCTGGCAGGGCTTTTTTTATGATTCGTTCTTTCGATGAGTCTATCGCCAGCGTTTCACGGCGATCTGCACAGGGACTAACAACCCGCTCCTGCTTGCCTCTTCCCCGCCGGTCTACCTGCTTATGCTGCAAGCCCCTGCACTGCTTTTGAGCACCCCACAAAACGTCTGCACTCCCGTCCGCTAAAGCATCTGCCGATGCAGAAAACCTTCAACTAAAAACCTTAAAAACAACGCTGCAAACCCTTTTTGATATATCAGATTGCACTTTTATATATCAATAAAATCAAGGGTTTACACCATTGATCGCGCTTGCAACAAAACGCTATAAACCTAAAACAATTACATGCAAACGCATTCAAAAAAATGCAAGGAGACAGGAAAATGAAAATCACGGCAGTACGCGCGATTCCCTTGAACGTGCCTTTTCAATTCGATAGCGCGGGCATCCAAAAACCCACCAACCTGGCCATCTGCCATGTGGAAATCGAGACCGATGAAGGCATCACCGGCTATGGACTTAGCGCCATTACCGAAGAGCACCCTGTTGCCAGCACCATCAACGATATTCTGGCCAGCGACCTGATCGGGCAAGACCCCTTGAACACCGAGCGCCTGTGGGATCGCATGTACTGGAACGTGTGCCCTCGTGGTCAGACGGGCTATGCCATGCACGCCATCTCTGCGTTGGACATTGCCTTGTGGGACATCAAGGGTAAAGCCCTGGGTCTGCCCGTATGGAAACTGCTGGGTGGTGCCCGTGAAAAAGTACCGGCCTACGCGACCTTCGGCTTTGCTTTCCTGGGCGAAGAAGAGCTGGTTAAAGTCGCGCGCGACTGCGTGGATCAAGGCTTCAAGGGCCTGAAGATGGTGGTAGGCCATCACGGCTTGCAACGTCGCGACGAACCCCGTCCCCTGGCCGACCTGATCCGCCAGGACATGCGCCGCATGAGCCTGGTACGAGAGGCCATCCCCGCCGACATTCCGCTGTACATCGACGGCAATTGCAGCCTGGACTATGTGCACGCCAAAGCCATCGCCCGCCATGCCCGTGATCTGGACGTCGGCTTTTTTGAAGAACCCATTACCCAGAACGACACGGGCCGCTTGCGCGAATTGCGTCAAAGCACTGGGATCACCATTGCCGCTGGTCAAAACGAAGGCCAGTCCTACCGCTTTCGGGATCTGTTGATGCAGCAGGCTGTCGACATTCTGCAGCCCAACGTGCTGATTTCTGGAGGTTTCACCCAGTCCCGCAAGATCTTCGCTCTGGCGGAAAGCTTTAACGCGTCCGTCGCCAATGGCGGGGCGTTCCCCTCCCACAACGGTCACCTGCACTGCGGATTGCTCAATGGCGGCGATGTGGAATGGCACCTGGCCGCCAGCGCCATGATGGCCGAGATCTACACCGGCCTGCCTCAGCCCGAACAAGGCTGGCTGCGCATGCCCGACGCCCCCGGCCTGGGGCTGACACCACGACAAGATCAAATCGACAAGCTGCGCAGCAACCCCGGCAGCCTGGGCTCCGGCAAAGGCTGAAACCGACGACTACCGAGGAGGTAAAAAACATGAAACCCTGGTCCCGTGTTGTACTTGCCCTCAGTTTTATCTTTGCTGCCGCGCCCCAAAGCTGGGCAGCTCCCCCCGCCTGGGCCGAACGCCCGGTGCGACTGATCGTCCCTTCTGCCGCGGGTGGTTCGGGCGACACCCTGGCTCGTCCTCTGGCCGAAGCTCTGGGCAATGAAATAGGTCAAACCGTTGTTGTAGAAAATAAAGGAGGTGTAGGCGGCGTGCTGGGTGCCAGCATGGTGGCCAACTCCAGCCCCGCCGACAATCAGCTCTTGTTTGGTGCCGTGCATCACATGATTGCACCTGCCGTGTTGAAGAACTTCCCCTACGACACACGCAAGGACCTGAAAGCCGTCACCCTGATTGCCGCCATGCCCAATGTGCTGGTGGTGAACGCCAATTCGCCCTATCACAGCGTGGACGACCTGCTGGCCGCCGCCAAGCAAGGCGCTGGCGTGAACTATGGCACCAGTGGCGTAGCCACCATGCTGCATCTGATGGCCGGCAAGCTGGAAAAGAAATCCGGCACCACCATGACCGCCGTGCACTACAAAGGCAGCGGCCCGGCTGTCATGGCGCTGATCAGTGGCGATCAAGTGGACTTCATGTTCGAGACCATGCCGTCGGCCGTGGCGCAGATACGCAATGGTCGCCTGCGCGCCCTGGCCGTATCCAGCCCGGAACGCGCTCCTGCCTTGCCGGATGTTCCCACGCTGAAAGAACTGGGCATGGATGAGATCAGTGCCCAGACCTGGTACGGGATTTTCATGCAAGGCGATGTACCGGATGCCACCGTGCAAAGCGTGGCAGACAGCATTCACCGTGCCTTGAATACCGACAAGATCAAGGAAATCTGGGAAGGGAACGGCGCGACCCTGGTCACCAATAGCCCGGCCGAATTCACGGTCTATGTGGATCAGCAGTTGAACTATTGGGCCGACTCGGTCAGTGATCTGGGGCTGAGCAACTTCTAACTCTAAAAACTGCAACTCACCTTCAGGGCTGCCACTGGCAGCCCTTTTTCTTGAGCCTGTCCTGCCCCTGCTGCTTCGCGTTATGCTGTGGCACCATCTACAGCAAACCATAGCCATGTCCAGCCTGTTCCACCCCTTTGAAAAGCTTGCCGCCCAACTCCTGCCCCATAGCAGCACCAGTCACAACGACGGCTCCCACGACCAATCGCACTTGCAGCGCGTCTGGAAGAACGTCTGTGCGATTCAGGAAAAAGAAGGTGGGGATCTGCGGATTTTGCTGGCAGCAACGGTGCTGCACGACTGCGTGGCGGTAGAGAAGAATTCGCCATTGCGCTCTCGTGCTTCCACCCTGTCGGCGGAGCAGGCACGACACATTCTGACCAGGCTGGGATGGTCAGAGCAGGACTGTGAAGCCGTGGGCCAAGCAATTCAAAGCCACAGCTTTTCAGCAAACATCCCGCCCGTCAGTCTGGAGGCCCGCATCTTGCAGGATGCAGACCGGCTGGATGCCATTGGCGCTTTAGGGATAGCTCGCTGCTTCTATACAGCGGGGCGAATGGGCTCCAGCTTGTATGAGCCGGAAGACCCAAAAGCAGAGACTCGTCCTCTGGATGACAAGCGCTACGCGCTGGATCACTTCCCGGCCAAATTATTCAAATTGGCCGAGGGTTTTCAGACTGAACGGGGGCAAGCAATCGCACGTGAGCGACACGCGCGGATGGAACGGTTTATAGAGGAAATGCTGGGGGAGCTGTAATCCCTAGCCCCTTTTACAACTCCGTATATTTCTTGTTCGTCCCCCGCACTTTGTCAGCGGGGTATTTCCGGGCGTTTTTTACCAGCTTGTTGGTAACAGCCTCATTCATATCCACACCCAGAACGAAGGCCAGACGGCTCAGGTAGATTTGCACGTCAGCCAGTTCATCGCGCACGGCTTCAGCAGTTTTCGGGTCTTTGCCTGCTTCGCGGGACTGGTCTTCTGTCAGCCATTGGAAGATTTCGATCAGCTCGCCCACTTCGTTGGTCAGGGCCATGGCCAGATTTTTGGGGCTATGGAACTGGTCCCACTCACGCTCGCGGGCGAACTGGGCGACGGCCTCGTTCAGGCCAGTCAAATTCATCAAGGGGCGTTTTGAGTCTGTCATTACGTACTTCACTCTAAAAATTTCAATCCAGCGACAGACTCACACAAGGGCCGGGGGGATGGCAAGTCTGTTTACGATCTCGCAGCCGTTTGCAGGCTCATCATCAGGCGGTCCAATGCGTTGGCAAACTCACGCCGGTCGGCCTGGCTAAAGGGGGCCGGGCCTCCGATATCCACTCCAGTGCTACGCAGCTCTTCCATCATGTCGCGCATGGCCAGGCGCTCGCCTATGCTGTTGGCGTCCAGGCGTTCGCCCCTGGGTGTCAGGACCAGAGCTTTACGCTCCAGCACCTGGGCAGCCAGAGGGATATCGGCAGTAATCACCAGATCTCCCACGCTGGCGTGCTGGACGATGTAGTCGTCCGCCACGTCAAAGCCCCGTGCCACCTGCACCGCCCTCAACCAGGGCGATGGCGGGGTGCGCAGCATCTGATTCGCCACCAGGATCACATGGCGACTCCAGCGCTGCCCGGCGCGGTACAGAATCTCTTTGATGACTACGGGACAAGCGTCCGCATCGACCCAAATCTGCATGGGTTACAGGCCCAGAGTTTGAGCCAGCAGCCGATCAATGACCTCATTGGTCGAGACGCCTTGCTCGGTAGCACGAGCGCGCACGGCATCAATAACTGGCTGGGTCAGCTTGACGGGGAAGGACACCAGGCCAGCAGCCTGATCCAGACGACGTTGTTCGCGCCGATCGGCCACGGCGGAGTCACCTGCAAAGCGTTGTGGCGTACCCGCTTTTTTTACATTGCTCAGCAGTTTGACGGCGCTGAGTTTTTCCATATCGGTGCGTTTCATCGGATTTCTTTATAAGAATGGGCTGGTTCGCTCACGGTAAGCGAACAATACGGCGACAAGGCCGTTAGCCGGTATGGCTGGCATACTGCGCAGCTTGCAGGAAAATGTCCAGGCTTTTTATGTATAAGCCCTGATAATCAAAGCTTTAGTTTCTGTAAGCAGCCACCGCCCGGCCCTACACCTAACCACCAGTCACCAGTCACCAGTCACCAGATCAGCATGCGCAAAAAAACCCGCCGTAGCGGGTTTTTTATTGGCCTGATCGTATCAGTCCTGACGTGCAGTCACTTCTACCAGGTGGTAGCCGAACTGAGTCTTGACGGGGCCTTGCACAACGCCAACGGGGGCGCTGAACACAACCTGATCGAACTCGGGCACCATTTGGCCACGGCCAAATGTTCCCAGCTCACCGCCCATGCGGGCCGATGGGCAGCTGGAATTTTCCTTGGCCACCTGAGCAAAGTCAGAACCACCTTCGATAGCGGCTTTCAGTTCGTTCGCTTTCTCTTCGGTGCTGACCAGAATGTGGCGTGCGGAGGCTTGTGCCATGGTGTACTCCTTTTTTTAGAAAATCGTTTGAGCTTAACCCAGAACCATGCCGGAAGCGAAGCCCCCGGCACCGGTTCTACACCTGCTGTTTCAATTTCAGGCTTGGGCAGCTTTCTTGCGCTTGGCCGCGGCAATGCCATGACCCAGGGCAACGATCAGCAAGGCACCCACCACTTCAGCAATCAGCTTGGTGCTGGTGGAGGCTTCACCAAAGAACTCGATGAACTTCACGTCGGTCACGATCATGCCACCGGCAATCCAGCCCAGCAGCGCGGCGCCTAAGGTCACCACGATAGGGAAGCGATCGATCAGCTTCAGAACCAGGGTGCTGCCCCAGATAATGATAGGCACACTTACGACCAGACCAAAGACAACCAGACCGATCTGATGATCCGGATCGGCGGTTTGCGCCGCACCGGCAATGGCGATCACGTTGTCCAAGCTCATCACAAAGTCGGCAATGATGATGGTTTTAACAGCTTTCCACAGGGTGGCACTGCCTTCCACATTACCGTGGCCTTCATCTTCAGGGATCAGCAGTTTCACACCAATCCAGACCAGCAACAAGGCACCGACCACTTTCAGGTAAGGCACGGCCAGCAAGGTCAGGGCAAAGGCAATCAGGACGACGCGCAGGCCAATGGCACCGGCCGTACCCCACAAAATACCTTTGACACGTTGTTTGGCAGGCAAGTTACGGCAAGCCAAAGCGATAACCACGGCGTTATCGCCCCCCAGCAATATATCGATCAGGATGATCTGAAATACTGCCGCCCAACTCATTGTTTGCAAAAACTCCATCATGTGTAAGACCGCCTTTTCATATTGTTTGATTAAAAGCTGACGACCATCTTGCATGACTGTACAACGAGAAAATGACGACTCGTGTACAAAACAAAAATGGCCTGATCCATTAAGGGCACAGGCCATATCGTTTTTAGAGGATACACCTTGCCCTTTAATGGCAAGGTCTTGCTTGCAACCCTAAGGTTGCCCGGGCACCGGGAACGTGTGCAAAAAACACAGATTGCCGTGATGACGATGCGCCGGAAAGTAAGCTACTCCCCCTGATAGTTCGCAAGTATAACGATCTTGTATGAAACAACAAAGCTTTTCGCCGGACATGACGATTTTTCGGTGCAAGTTCCGGATCGACGTTGCAAGCTGGCCTCACGCCCCGATAGGCCCTGAATAAAGCGCCATTGAGTTAATGAGAACTATTTGCAATAATTTGCTTTTTGTCATTCAAGCTCCTTGCCCCCATGTCCAATTCGGACCTCTCCCGCAAAAGCTGGCTGGCCTATTATGGCGAGTTCATGCAGTCCTGCCTGCGCCGCTTTGGCGGTGCCGCGGACGCGGAAGACGTCGCCCATGATGCGGTAGAGGCCCTGCTTCGAAAAGATCAGAAAACACTGACAGCGGCCCATGCCCGCAATTTTCTGTACAAGTCCGCGCGCCATCGGGCCATTGATCTGTGGCGTCGCAACAGCCGCTTCCAGCACCTGGCCTGGGACGAGCTGCATGAAGACGCTCACCCCATCACCGACGGTGCCGATGCCCACGCCAGTGCGGAGCAAGTGCGCCACGCCCTGGTTGCGGCCCTGGAAGCGTTGCCTTTGAATCACCGACGGGTTTTTGTCTTGAATCGCATCGAAGGCTGGACCCAGCCTGAAATTGCCCGTCATCTGAAACTGTCCATTGCCAGCGTGGAGCGTTATATTGCGCTGGCCAGCCAGTTTATCCGCGAGCGCCTGCGCGATGAGTTCTGAATCCCCTTTCTCCCCCAGTGATGCCACCTCCCCCGCCGAAGCCGCCGCCCAATGGTCGGCCCGCCTGCATTCGGGCCGCTTCAGCCCGGCTGACGAGCAAGCGCTGGAGGAGTGGTTGCAGGCTGACCCGGAAAACGAGCGCGAATTTATGGCGGTGGAGCAGTTAAGCTCCCTGGCCAGCACGCTGGACAAGGATTTGGTCAAGCTGCTGTATGGCGGCAAAGTGCCCCAGCGGCCCGATCTGCGCCGCCGCAAACTGATCCGTAATACCGGCGCCCTGGTCGCTGTCGCGGGCTCTGCCGGTTTGGCAGGCCTACTACTCGGCCCCCAGGCTGTGTACGCCGCTAGCCTGCAAACACGTGTGGGCGAGCGCCGCTGGGTTCCTCTGCCGGACGGCTCCAGCCTGGAGCTGAATACCGCCACCCAAGCCGAGCTGCGATTTTATGAAGACAGCCGTCATCTGGACCTGATTCAGGGCGAAGTGATGTGCGCGATAGCCTCCAGCCCGCAGCGCCCTTTCATCGTCAAAGCAGGCAATACGGTGGTACGCGTTACCGGCACCAGCTTTACGGTTCGCCGCGATGCCGAGCAAGTCAAAGTGCTGGTCGAAAGCGGTAGTGTGGAAGTGTCCAGCGGCCGCTGGTGGAACCGCCAGACCCGGTATCTGGCCGCTGGCTCTGGCGCCACCGTTTCCGTTCAGGATGGGCTCAGTATTCAACCCGAGGTCGATGTGGCCGCTGCCACCGCCTGGCGGCAAGGACGCCTGATTGTGCGGGACCTGTCCTTGTTCGAAGTCGTTGCTGAAATCAACCGCTATCGCGAGCATCCCATCCGCATTGCTGACGGCAGAATCGGCCAGCAGCGTGTCACCGCGTCCTTCCTGCTGGATGAACAAAGTGCGGTGCTTCAAGCCCTGCAACAGATCCTGCCACTGCAGGCCAAGACACAAGACGATGGCAGTGTCCTGCTGAGCAGCGTCTCGTAATTACAATTAGTTTCAAATAAATCGATTCAGGCTGAGGGGTTTAGTAAGACTGACTCGTATTTAGATTCAGCGTTCCTCAACATCGCGTTTGACGAACATCTCTGAATCCGGGCGTCGCCCTGCTCGCCCCTACCCTGAATCTGCACCGTGAACCGAACCGCTTTCCTACCCCGCCTGCGCCCCGTCCTGCTCGCTTTGATGATGGCCAGTGCCAGCACCCCTGCCCTGGC
Source organism: Alcaligenes sp. EGD-AK7 (assembly GCF_000465875.3). Classification (NCBI taxonomy): domain Bacteria; kingdom Pseudomonadati; phylum Pseudomonadota; class Betaproteobacteria; order Burkholderiales; family Alcaligenaceae; genus Alcaligenes; species Alcaligenes sp. EGD-AK7. Next base: position 178,621 of record NZ_AVOG02000023.1, read on the forward strand.
CCAAGACAATCCTGTCCCTATCCACATTCCGGCCCAGCCCTTGTCCGAAGCGCTGCTGAAACTGGCCGAGCAAACTCAGCTTCAGGTGTTTTTCTCGCCCTCACTGGTGCAAGGTCTGAGCACAACACCGATTCAAGGCCGCATGCGCCCGGAAGAGGCCCTGCGCAGCCTGCTGCAAGGTTCCGGTCTGGAGTACCGGCGCGAGAACAACACCATCACCCTGTCGCGCCCCAATACGGACGCCACCATGCTGGACCCGGTGCGCGTCGTGGGCCGTCGCCTGCCCGTGACGGAAGGCAGCCAGACCTATGCCAGCCACGGCGCGACCACCACGGCCACCAGGCTGAACATGACGCTACGCGAAACACCACAAACTGTCAGTGTCATGACGCGCCAGCGTATTGAGGACCAGTCACTGGACAATATCGGCAGCGTGCTGCAACAAGCGCCCGGTATTTCCATCCAGCACATAGGCAGCGACCGCTACACCATCTACTCGCGTGGCTATGCTATCGACAACTATCAGCTGGACGGCCTGTCCACACTGTCCGATATCGTCAGCCAGAACATCCCACAGGGGCTGGCGGATATGGCGATTTATGACCGCGTGGAAGTGCTGCGTGGTGCCTCTGGTTTGCTGGCTGGTGCAGGCGAGCCATCTGGCGTCGTCAATATGGTCCGTAAACGTCCGACAGCCGATTTTCAGGGCCATGCTGAAGTGAGCTACGGGTCATGGGATCAGATGCGCGCTCAAGTAGACCTGGGCGGCCCGATTAACGAGAACGGCAGCCTGCGCGGCCGTCTGGTTGGAGCCCATCAGGAAGGCAACAGCTATATGGACTACTTCACAACTAAAAAAGATGTGGTCTACGGCATACTTGAGGCCGACATTACGGACACCACGCTTGTCACCTTGGGGATGGATTATCAAAAAAATGATCCGCGCGGCTCCTCTGGCTCCGGCTTTCCTTTGTTCTACGACACCGGCGAACAGACCGATTTTGATATTTCCACCAATGCAGGGGCTCGTTGGAACACCAATACACTGGAGTCTCACAACACCTTTGTGAAACTGGACCAGCAACTGGGGGCAGACTGGTCACTGGCCATGTCCCTGAATTACCTGAAGGCCCGTCGAAGCGGGAAAAGCGCGGATGCTTCCTGGGGCTATCCCAACCGTGAAACGGGCGACGGCGTGCAGCTTTACGGAGGTGTTTCAAATGCCACACAGTATCAAACCAGTTTTGATATTCACGCAAAAGGCCCTTTTTTTCAACTATTTGGACAGGACCACGAACTGATCGTCGGCTTTAATTCGTCACGCTACAAGAATCGCCATGACACCATGGACGACGATATCGAAGGCACCTCCATCAATCTCCACGACTGGAACAACAACCCGGCCTTACCCCATACAACTGGAGAAAAGCTGTTTGACTATGATCTGACCGTCAAACAGTACGGTGGGTATTCGGCGCTACGCCTTAAACCCAGCGACAAGCTGGCTGTCATTTTGGGGGGCCGCCTCAGCAATTACCGCTACAGTCTTTCCCAAAGCTATCCTGACCCTGGTATGCAGCGCTTTAACAGCCTGAAAACCATGCACGAAGACAATGTCTTCACCCCATATGCCGGCATTGTGTACGACCTGAATGAAGAGCATTCGATCTATGCCAGCTACACCAGCATCTTCAAGCCACAAAGCTATCGCGACCGTAGCGGCAACTTTCTGGACCCGCGCAAAGGCGATAACTACGAAATCGGCCTGAAAAGCGAAATGCTGGACGGCCGCGTGAACAGCAGCATTGCGCTGTACGAAATCCGCCAGGACAATCTGGCCGTGGCCGACAGTGGCTTTATCGTGCCGGGTACCGAGCGCGAAGCGGCCTACACGGCGGTCAAAGGCGCCAAGACCCAGGGCCTGGATATGGAAGTGACGGGCGAGCTGCTCGATGGCTGGAACATGGCCTTTAGCTACACCTACAGCCAGACCAAAGACGCCCAGGGCGAGCGCATCAAAACCCTGGTGCCACGCCATATGGCCAAGCTGTGGACCACCTACCGCCTGCCCGGCAGCTGGAATCGCCTGACGATTGGGGGTGGTGTGAACTGGCAAAGCCAGATCCATTTCACCGCCACACCGTGGGATTTGGGCAAGACTGTCACCGGAGAACAAAGCAGCTACGCCGTCGTCAACCTGATGGGCCGCTACGACTTCAGCAAGCAATTGACGGCCACCTTGAACGTCAACAATCTATTCAACCGCGAGTACCTGAGTGCGCTGGATCAGACCTTCTACACCGGCTATTACGGTGCGCCGCGTAATGCCATGCTGAACCTGCGTTATTCCTTCTAATCACGTGAAAGCGGCTACCAGGCAAACAGCCCCCGTAACCTGGAAAATAATCCAGGCCTCGGGGGCCACTGCGGGTTTGCTGATCACTTCAGCCTTGTGCCAGCGTTGCTGAACCCTGAAGGCTTACACGCACTTCAGGGCACTCAAATCCCCCGTATACGGAAAGCGCAATTCCTCGTAGCCAAAGGGCTGAAAATGCACCGTCAAACCATCTGCGTTGGGCAAGATAAGCGCGTAACTGGCAGGCTCGAAAGTCGATGTTGCGGCCCCCTCGCGCTCCAGATCCAGTTCGTGCTGATGGTTGGTGCCATTGACCGTCACAAAATGCAGGCCGTTCCACACACCGCTGGCGCAGCGATGCACGTGACCGGAGAACAAATGCACGGGCGCGGGATGAGCCTTGAGCAAAGGCAATAAATCCGACGCATTACTCATACGCAGCCAATCCATGGACGGATACTGCAAGGCAGGTAAAGGATGGTGCGAAAACAGCATGACCGGCCCGCTATGCGCGGCCAGCTCCTGCTGCAACCATTGCAGACGCCGCGTACACAAAAAGCCGTTGGTATAGCCGTCCTCCAAGGTATCCAGGTAGATCAGGCGCCAATCGCCCAGGGTCTCGGCATGCTGTACAAAGCCGGGTAAATCGGTCGTGGCCTGCGGAAATACACTGTGAAAAGCGCTGCGGCTGTCGTGGTTGCCCATCATCAAACGTACAGGCGGAATCAAATCCTGCAAGCCTTCACACAGCCGCTCGTATGCGCGTGGATGACCGGCGTGGGTCAGGTCGCCCGTCAACACGCACAAGTCTGCATCGGCATGATGACGATTGACGTGCTGCACACAACTACGCAAACGATCCAGAGGGTCCGAGCCAAACAACAGGCCATCGGGCGGGGTAATGTGCAGGTCCGAAAACTGGATGATCTTCATCAGAATTCCTTAACGAATGCCGGCGCGTAAAAAGGCCTGCATGAACTGCTTTTGAAACAGCAAAAAGCCCAACAAAAGCGGCAAGATAGTCATTAATGTGGCGGCACTGATCAGGGAGATACTGACCCCGCTTTCCGGTGCGCCAAACAGGGATAAACCTACGGTCAAAGGACGGGTATGGTCAGAGCTGCTGATCACCAAGGGCCATAGAAAATTGTTCCAGTGCGTAGACACCGACACCAGGGCATAAGCCAGGTACACAGGCTTGACCAACGGCACGTACACTCGCCAGAGCACACCCAGGCGGCTGCATCCTTCCAGTCGCGCCGCATCCTCCAGTTCACGCGGCACTTGCTTGAAAGCCTGGCGCAACAAGAACACGCCAAAGGCACTGGCCATATAGGGCACACCCATGCCCCAGACCGTGTCCGTCCAGCCCAGCAAGGCCACCATGCGGTAGTTCTCCACAATCAGCACTTCGGGCAGGATGAACAACTGCAAAAGCAGCAGCATGAACAGAAACTGGCTGCCAAAGAAACGAAAGCGGGCAAAGGCATAAGCGGCCAGGGTGCACAGCACAAACTGTCCGAGCAGAATGGTCAGCACCAGCACGGTGGTGTTGAAGATGTAGCGCAACCAGGGCGCACGGTCCCAGGCGGCTGCAAAATTACTAAAGGTCCAGCCTGCGCTCCAGTCAAAACTCAAGGCGGCGGACGGGTCGCGAAATGCAGCCCAGCAGGCGTATAGCAAAGGGGCAATCCACAGCAGGGCCAGCGCATGTGCCCCCACCGTATCCAGAGATGGCAAACGCAAGCTGCGGCCCGGAGCAGTCAAAACAGTGTCCATGTTCATCACTGGTAGTGCACGCGTCGTTCAGCGTAGCGAAATTGAAAGATGGCGACAGCACCCAGCCCCAACAAGAGCACAACTGTCAGCACGGCGGCACTAGGCGTATCCATATAGGCAAAGGCGGTTTCCCAGATCCAGTACAGCATCAGCTTGGAGGCATTATTGGGGCCGCCCTTGGTCAAGATAAACAAGTGATCAACCAGCTTGACCGAGTTGATCAGCGCGTTGATCAAAATGAACAGGGTCGTGGGTGCCAGCAAGGGCAAGAGCACACGGCGGCCATACTGCCAGCGGGTCGCGCCTTCCAGACGAGCGGCATCGCGCAGCTCCGGCGGAATGGTTTGCAAGGCCGCCAGATAAAAGATCATGAAAAAACCGGCTTCTTTCCAGATCGTCACCACCATGACCGCGCCCAGGGCGGTTTGCGGCTGGCCCAGCCAGTTGGTGGCCCCGGCGCCAAACAGCTTGGCAATCTGATCCAGTAAACCCAGATCCGGTGTGTAGAAAAACAGCCATAGATTGGCGGCGGCAATCATGGGCAGCATGGTGGGCGTGAAGTAAGCACAACGCACCCAGGCCCGCATACTCATGGCCCGGTTGGCCCACAAGGCCATCAACAAAGCCAGGGCCATGGACACCGGAATCACAATGGCGGCATACCAAAGATTGTTCTTCAGAACCAGCCAGAACGTCGGGTCAGCCAGCATGGCATCGTAGTTGTCCATGCCCACAAACTGGGCCGGACGACGCGCCGTGCCTTTACTCAACAAGCTGGACCAGAACGTGTGCAGCGCCGGGATAAAGGCAAACACGCTTAGCAGCACAAACAGCGGCGTTAACAAGAGGTAAGCAAATACCCACTCTTTACGCAGCACACGCAATGGTTCAGCCATTCCTGCACCTGCTTAGTTGAAAGGACGCAGCAGACGGTCTGCGGCAGCCTGGGCTTCGTCCAGAGCGGCCTTGGGCGTCTTGGCATTAGTCAGCACGGCTTGCACAGCGTTGGACAACAGTTCACGTACACGTGCTGTCTCGTAAGTGGCAAACTCGGGCGAAGCTACGGCCAACTGATCGCGGGCAACCACAGCCTGCGGGAACGTTTTGGCGTACTCGACCAGAGCAGGCGTTTCGTAGGCGGCAGGGCTGACACCGACATAGCCCGTAGCCATGGACCACTTGGCGGCACGCTCAGGGGCCGTCATCCAGCGCACAAAATCCAGAGCCGCTTTCTTCTGTTCCTCGTTCGCGCCCTTGAACAGGTAGAAGTTGCCACCGCCGGTAGGCGAAGCCGCTTTTTCCTTGGCGGGCAGCATGGCAACACCAAAGTCGAACTTGGCTTCATTCTTCACCGCAGTCAGGTTGCCCGTGGTGTGCCACATCATGGCGGTCTTGCCTTGGACAAAAGCCTGGCGCAGCGTGCCCCATTCAATGGTGCCAGTGGGGCTGACTTTGTTCTTGTAGGCCAGGTCGTGGAAGAACTGCAGCGCCTCCACCGACTTGGGGTCATTGAAGTAAACCTGCGTGCCTTCTTCATTCATCAGCTGACGGCCATTTTGCAAGGCCATGGCCTGGAACATCCAGTAGGGGTAGCCCGTCGACGGAATCATCAAGCCGTGATGCTGGTCATTAGTCAGTTTCTGGGCGGTTTGCACCAGCTCGTCCCAGGTCTTGGGAGCTTGATCCGGATTCAGGCCTGCAGCGCGAAACATGTCCTTGTTGTAGAACATGACGATGGTGGAGCGCTGGAACGGAATGCCCCAGACCTTGCCTTCCAAGGTGCCGTTAGCCATCAAGGCGGGATAAAAGCTTTTCAGCCAATCCTGGCTGGTGGCGTCCTGAGCCACATCGCTAAAGGCTTCAACCAGGCCTTGTTCCACCAGATCATGCGTATCCAGTGCGCCCAGTACAGAAAGCTGCACCGGCTCGCCCGCACGCAGGGCCGACAAGGCACGTACACGGGTTTCATCGTAGTTACCGGAGTAGACAGCTTTAACGGTGACTTCCGGGTTTTGGGCCTGATAGTCCTTGATCATTCCATCGACCACATCGGTCAGCGGCCCCCCTACGGCAATGGGGTAATACATGGTCAATTCCACCGCGCTATGGGCATTGGCGCCCAGGCCCATCAACAGGGCGCTGGAGGTGGCAAGCAGACAATTCTTCAACATGGGTAGACTCGCAGTACGTTTAGGGAAGAACAGCAGGAGGAACAGCGAAAGGAGCAGCAGTCAGAGCATCCGCAGACGGCAGGCGAGCCCCGCTGTCCTGGTTAAAGTAAAAAGCGTGAACAGGGTCCCAGCTCAAGCCACAGCGAGCACCCGCCTCGACGCTGCGGCTGTGCGGCGCGCGCACGATCAGGGTGTGGCCATCGTCAAGCTGCACATACACATAGGCATCGGCCCCCTGAAACTCCTGGTGCACCACGGTGGCAGCCACATACTGCTCGCCCGCTTCGTGCAAGTTCAGGTTCTCCGGGCGCACGCCCACCAGCACACGATGCGGCTGGTCGTACTGACGGCGCGAGGGCCACAACTCCAAGGGCACGTGGTCACTGTGAATCATCATCATGGGTGGGCTGCCGATAAAGCCGGCGGTAAAGACGCTATTGGGCTGCCCGTACAGGTCCTGGGCACTGCCCTGCTGCTCGATGTGTCCAGCGTTAAGCAGCACCACGTGATCGGCCATGCCCATGGCTTCGGTCTGATCGTGGGTGACGTACACCACGGTCAAACCCAAGCGTTGCTGTAGAGCACGGATTTCATGGCGCACGGTGTGACGCAGCTTGGCATCCAGGTTCGACAGCGGCTCGTCCATCAGGCAGATACGATGGCCCGACACAATGCTGCGCGCCAGGGCTACACGCTGCCGCTGCCCGCCCGACAACTGGCCGGGCTTGCGCTCTTCCAGACCTTCCAGATTGGTCAGCGCCAAGGCTTCACGCAAACGCTCTTTTTGCTGCTGACGATCGGCACGGCGTACTTGCAGGCCGAACAAGATGTTGTCAGCCACATTCAGATGCGGGAACAGGGCGTAGGATTGGAACACCATGCTCAAGCCACGCTTGGCGGGCTCCAGATAGGTGGCATCCTGCCCATTAATAAAAAGACGCCCCTGATCGGGGGTTTCCAGCCCGGCAATAATGCGCAGCAAGGTGGACTTACCGCAGCCCGAAGGCCCCAGCAAGGCCGTAAATTTACCTTCCTGAATGGACAGGTCCATTTGCTTGAGCACGGCCTGTTCGCCCCAGGCTTTGCCTATGCCTTGCAGCTCGATAGCGGCGCGATTCATGCCTGCACCTCGTCAGCGATCACGATCTGAACACGCGCAGGAATTTGCTCGCGGTAAGGTTCGGGAATAGGCTGGTCGCTGACCAGAATATCCACATCATCCAAAGAGCCACTGCGCACAGGAGCACGACGGCCAAATTTGGTGTGATCCAGCACCAGGATCCGCACCCGACAATTGCCGCGCAGGGCTTTGTGGCAATCGGACTCGGCCATATCAAAGTCCAGCAAAGCACCGTCCGAGTCAAAGCCCCCTACCCCGGACACGCCAAAGTCCGCCTTGAAGCTGTTGAACAGGCGTTCGGCGCCGGGGCCCAGAATTTCGGGGTTGGGCTGACGCAGTTCACCACCCGTCAGTACCACGCGGTGGCTCATATTGTGGGACAGGGCCAGAGCGGCACTGATGTTGTTGGTGACCACGGTCAGATCGCGATGGTCGGCCAGCGCCAGGGCCACTTGCTCGGGGGTGGTGCCAAAACCCAGCAGCAGGCTGGCACCGGGGGGAATCAAAGTGGCAACGGCTCGCCCGATACGGGCCTTGGCTTGCAAATGGGTAATGCGGCGCGTTTGGAAAGGCACATTACGCTCGACCACATTCAGCTCGGCACCACCATGGCGGCGGCGCACCAGATCGGCTTCATACAAGTGGTTCAGGTCGCGCCGGATAGTCTGCGGCGTCACCCCGAAATGCGCGGCCAAGCCATCCACTGACACCGCCCCTTGGGCGGCCAGCAGATCCACAATAATGCTTTGCCTGACAGATAGGTTCATAACACGGCGTATGGGTTTCGTTTGAATACCCGGCAGTGTAGGAACGCGAAGTTACGTGTCGGTGACGCTCAGATGAAAGTTTTATGACGCCCAAATGTTCATATGAACATACTCTGCCTACCATCAGCCATCAAACGCATGCGCCACTCGAGCAGGCCGACTCCATCGTCCATCCTGCACATAAGGTAGCTCTGCATTACGCATAGGGTAATATCAACGCCGAACAACTAAAAAAACCAGGCGTCTACAGGCGCACTTATTCAGGAGACATGACATGAAACTTCATCGCTTTCTGCGTCCCTTGCTGGCCGCTACCTTGCTGGGGGCTACAGTCACTGCGCAAGCCCAGCTCAGCATGATGCTGCCTGCCAACCCAGGCGGAGGCTGGGACTCCACAGGCCGCCAATCCATGCAGGCCATGAATGAGGCGGGCATCTACACCGGCACGGTCAGCTTTAGCAATAAAGGCGGTGCCGGCGGCACCATCGGTCTGGCCGACTTCCAGCGCTCGCAAAAGGGCAAACCCGATGCACTGGCTGTATTCGGTGCGATCACAGTCGGCTCGATTGCCATGAACAAATCCCCCATCGATTTAAGCAAGTTTCGACCTGTTGCGCGTTTGACAGCGGAATACGTTGTGCTGGCGGTCAAAGCCGACTCCCCCTACAAAAACCTGGACGATTTTGTACAAGCGATGAAAGCCAACCCTGGGGCCATGCCCGTGGGCGGTGGCTCTGCCGGTGGAACGGATCACATTGCTCTGGCCTTGCTGGCACAGCAAGGCCAGGTGCCCGTCAAAGCCCTGAACTACATCCCGCAAGCCGGCGGGGCCGATACAGTGACAGGGATCGTCAACGGGACCCTGAAGGCCGGAATCTCGGGGGCGTCCGAGTTTCAGCAATTTGCCGACAGCGGCCGCATCCGTATTCTGGCCATCTCCTCGGACAAACGGATGAAAGGCCTGGAGCAAGTGCCTACCTTCACAGAAGCTGGCTACAAGGTGGAGATTGCCAACTGGCGGGGCATTCTGGGCTCGGTGGACATGCCTGAAGAAAACTATCAGCTGTGGATTGACCACTTCACCAAACTCAGCGAAGCACCACAATGGAAAGCAACGCAGGAACGCTTGGGCTGGGAACCGTACTTTCTGGCCGGCGACAAATTCGGTGACTTCATCAAGGCAGAAACCGAGCGCACCACGACCATCCTGCAAGACGCAGGCTTGATCCAGTAAAGCAAGTCGGGGAACACACATGAGTGTAACTTCGCGTCAGCCCTGGTGGCTGGGGCTGGCGGTCATCCTGGCGGGTGCCGTCTGTCTCTACGCCTCCATGTCCCTGACTCTCAGCGCACAATATGCCGCGATCGGCCCAGGCCTGTTCGTTGCGCTGGTCGGCGTGGGACTGGTTGTTCTGGGCATTTTGTTCCTGCTGCAAATGCATCGTGGCACCGCCTTCGACAAGGAAGAGCTGGCCCAGGATCCAGGCATGGACAAGGGGCCCTTCCTGACCGTCCTGCTGGCTGCCGTGCTGCCCAGCCTGATGATGGAGCCGTTGGGCCTGCCACTCACGGCCTCAGTGTGTTTCATGCTGGTGGCACGTGCCCTAGGTTCACGTCGCGTGCTGCTGGATCTGCTCTCCGGCTTGGTACTGGGCAGCGCCTGCTGGTTTCTGTTTGGCCGCCTGGGTTTGCAACTGGGCGGCTTTCTTCCTGTGGCGGGGCTGTAATGAATACGCTTTCTTTGCTCTTGCACGGCTTTGAGGTGGCTCTGCAGCCCATGAACCTGATGTGGGCCTTGATCGGTTCGGTGCTGGGTACGGCCATCGGCATTCTGCCCGGCATTGGCCCGGCACTGACCATTGCCCTGCTGCTGCCAGTCACGGTTTCCGTGGGGCCGGTCTCAGCCTTCATCATGTTCGCCGGTGTGCTGTACGGCGCCATGTACGGAGGTTCGACCACCGCCATTTTGATCAATACCCCCGGTGAAGCGGGCTCCATGATGACCGCGCTGGAAGGCAACAAGATGGCACGCCGTGGGCGAGGCGCGGCCGCCTTGGCCACGGCCGCCATTGGCTCTTTTATTGCTGGCACCATCGCCACGCTGGCGTTGACCTTCGCCGCCCCGGCCGTGGCCGAACTGGCCTTTATTTTCACACCGGCGGACTACTTTGCCCTGACCATCATGGCATTTACCTCGGTCGCTGTGGTGATGGGAGCTTCCCGCGTCCGTGGTTTTATTTCCTTGTTTCTGGGCCTGGCTTTGGGCGTGATCGGCATCGATGCCATGACCGGGCAGGCTCGCATGACTTTCGGGCTGCCCGACCTGCTCGATGGTGTTGAGCTGACGGTGGTGCTGGTCTCGGTCTTTGCGGTGGGAGAAATTCTGTACGTGGCCAGCCGCTTTCGTCACAACGACGAGCAGATCATCCCCATCAGTGGCAAAGCTTTCATGACACGCAATGAATGGGCACGCTCATGGAAGCCCTGGTTGCGTGGCACGGTCATTGGTTTCCCGATGGGAGCGATTCCTGGCGGAGGCTCTGAGCTGCCCACCATGCTGTCCTATTCCCTGGAAAAAAACCTGTCCAAAAACAAGGACGAGTTTGGACACGGTGCAATCGAAGGCGTTGCCGGTCCCGAAGCGGCCAATAATGCCGCCGCAGCCGGAATTCTGGTGCCCTTGCTAACGCTGGGCTTGCCCACATCCGCCACCGCCGCCATTTTGCTGGTTGCCTTTCAAAACTACGGTCTGCAGCCCGGCCCTTTTCTGTTTTCCAGCAACCCCGAACTGGTCTGGGGCCTGATTGCCTCGCTGTATGTCGGCAATGCCATGCTGCTAGTGCTGAACCTGCCGCTAGTCGGCCTGTGGGTGCGTCTGCTTTATATTCCCAAACCGCAGCTTTACGCCGGAATTCTGGTCTTTGCCATGATCGGCATCTGGGGCGTGTCCGGCTCCACCTTTGAACTGGCCATGATGGCCGGCCTGGGCGTGGTCAGCTACATCATGCGGGTCTACGGCTTTCCCATTGCCCCTTTGCTGATCGGTCTGATTCTGGTGCCCTTGGCAGAAAATCAGTTGCGAACGGCCCTGGCGGCCGGACAGGGAAGTTTTCTGGTACTGCTGGAAAGTCCAGTTGCAGTGGGTTTTTATATTGCTGCCATTCTGTTTTTGAGCGTGCCATACATGCTCAAGAGCCTGCAAAAATAAGCCAAAAAAAAGCAAGCCCCGTATCCTGCGCGGCTTGCTTTCCCCCGACCAAGCCTCAAGCCAAGCGTTTATTTTGTCCCTTGCTGCGCCGCCAGATCGCGCACGGCCTGCAAGGTTTTGCTGACATGCTCATCGGGATCCATAGCCGTGTATTCGTACACAATCTTGCCTTCGGGCGAGATCACATAAGACATGCGGGCAGCCCGTTCGGTATGCGTTCCCAGTCCTGCGTCATAAGCCTTGATAACCTGGCCTGTGGTGTCCGCCCCCACCGCGAACTTGCTACCGCAAGGCCCCGTGGAGAAATCTTTCAGGGTATCGATATTGTCCGAGGACAGCCCGATAACCGTGGCGCCAAAATAAGCGTACTCATCAATCGCCTCGGCGAAAGTATGCGCTTCAATGGTGCAACCTTTGGTGAACGCAGCGGGATAAAAGTACAGCACCACCGGCCCATTTTTCAGGGCTTCTTTCAAGGAGAAATCAAAGGTTTTACCGGCCAGAGCGGCCTGCACGGTAAAGTCCGGCGCGGGTGTGCCCACGTCCAAAGCGGCCTGTGCGCCACCTGCCCCCGCCAGCAGGGACAAACCCAAAGAGAAAGCTGCTATTGCCTGCTTCATGCCATTACCTCCGTATGTGTGCGCTGCACCAGCAAGCAGCGTAATCCGCACAGGCATGAAAGCACAAGGCCTGGTTTTCCGGCCCGATCAGGGATGAACGATGCCGCTCCACAGCAGGACAAACACATTGTGGGGTGCGTCATGGCGGGCCAGACGGCCAGCTCGAATCAGCCTGGCGGCCTTGCCCAGCAAGGCAAACAAGGACTCGCATAACCAACTGGCCGCCAGATCGCGCCGCAAGTCCCCGCTTTCCTGCCACTGTTGGAACTGCTCAATCAACGCCTGTCGTACCGCTTCAGTGCGAGCCGTGGAATACTCCTCTACCTGCAACTGGCGCTCAACGTACATGTACAGATCCACAATAGGCAGCAGTTCCTGGATTAGTCGTTGAATGACTTCTTGTGGACTTCCCTCGCACAAGCGGGCGCGCTCAATAGCCTGCTCCGCACTATTTACCCCTTCCTGGAAGATCTCCATCATCATGGCTTCACGAGACGGGAAGTAGCGGCACAGGGTTGCGCGACTCAAGCCTACCAGACCGGCCAATTGCCCCATGGACGCCCGCGGCTGGTCGGCCAAAGCGCTTACAAGGCGCAATAGCAATTCCTCGCGAGGCCGAGGCTTTGCTGCAGTCATAATTCTTCCCCTAGGTAATACAGGACTGGATCGGGCACGGGCTATTGCCAGATCGCTGCGAATCGGTCTTCTTGTTTGGCACCACTGGAGAGCAGGAAAACGAACAGGCACGCTACCTGGGTGGAGCGTGCGCTAGTGTAACGTCATTCATTGAGAAACCGTATTTCACCCATGGAATAATGACTATGCGGGTGATTTTTTAAACGCTCAGACCGGCACGCGGAGCCGGCCAGAAAGCATCTGTCAGCAAGGTATCCGGATCCAGATCCAAAGGGCCGGGCCGGGTCTCCGGCACGCAGCGGCGCAAGGCTTGCTGCATCCGGTGCAAGGCCAGTTCGCCCGTGGCCCCGGCAGTGACCCGATCCCACCAGAAGCGATGCACATGGCGTACCTGCACGGGTACGCTAGGCAGGCCCAGCCTCTGGGCCATGGCCAATCGGTGCAGACCACGATTAATTTTCAGAATACGGCCATCACGGGAGATCACCACTCCCAAGGCATCTTTGCCGCGCCTGGGATCAAAGCCATCACGAGCCATCTCATCCAGAAAACCCAGGTAAATACGCAGGTACTCAATAATCTTCTCCGGCGTATCCAGAAATACACCTTGCTGATACGACTCCCAAGGATTGCCCTGTTCAATACGCTTCATCAGCTTTTTGAAACGCGCCGTTTGTTCCAGCTGATGCCGGTTTTCATCCAGATCGCTGATCAGGGAGTAACGCGTTCCGACGCGCAAATCTTCACGTCGCTGGTCCCAGCTTCCCTCCCAGATAAAGGCCAGGGAGGACGGCCGTTTTTCCTCTTTGCGAGGCGCCTGAATGGCCATGCGGATCAGCTCGCGCGGGTTCACATGCAGGGTTAAGGCCTGCTCCCCCAAGGTTTCATGGACGATGTGACGCGGCAGGCCAAACGCCTCGATCCGACGGCTGCCAGCTTTGCTGTGCATCCAGCGCTGCAGCATGATGCGGCCCAAGGGGAAACCCAAGTACTGCTGGGTCTTGTCCCGGCTATGGGCCACCCAATGGGCCAGCAGCACGCGCTGCCGAATCTCGGGCGCCGCCAAGCTGCTAAAAGCGGCATCCGCGCCGGGGCCCAGCAAGGCTTCGCGATTCGATTGACGCAACTCACGCGGATGAGTCATGCGCTTTCCATGACGGTTCACAGTTTTCCTCCCAAGCACTCGCAGCCCTGGCCGCCCCCAACAAAGCACAGCGGCCCAGAACGACTGACAGTGGCCTTATTGAGCAATCACAATACCAAATGATACATAATAGTCTCAAATAATACATATTTTTATCGAGCCGATTCTCCACAAACCGCAAGGCTGACAAAGATCAAACCGGCCCCACACCGCATCCTTACCTGTTCAGACACACACGCCTCAACATCACTACGCTCCCGCTGTTATCCGACAGGACGAGCTTCCTGAAACGCACGCTGCAAAAAAAAAGCCCCTGCCAAGGCAGGGGCTTGTTCAAACAGAGCCAGAAAGTCAGATCACTCAGGCAGCCTTACGAGCGCCTCGTACAAAGTAAATCACGACCAATGCAAGCAGGAACGGCACACCAAACAGCAAGGTGTAGTGAAAGATATTGATGAACCAGGTAGTCACCAAAATCGCCACAATGCCAATCAAGCCCAGCAAGGTGCCGATGGGATAGGCCGGCATACGGAAACGTAGCTGCACACCGTCCTGTGCCACGCGGCGGCGGAAGAACAAATGAGTCAGGAAGATCATGCCCCATGTGAACAAAGCGCCAAACATGGACAAGGCAATCATCACCGGAAAGGCGGTTTCCGGATTGTTGGCATACACCACTGCGGCCACGGCCACACCGCTGGCCGATAAAGCCAGGGCATTCAAGGGCACACCATTGCGCGCCACCTTGCCCAGCGCAGCGGGCGCATCATCGGCACGCGACAGGCTGAACATCATGCGGGTCGAGATATAGAGCATGCTGTTCATGGCCGACAAGGCCGCAATAATCACAATGAAGTTCAGGATACTGTCTGCATAGGGAATGCCGACGGACTGCATCACCGTAATGAAAGGACTGGTTGTGCCTTCCGCTACCAGCACCTGCCAAGGCACCAGCATCACGATAAGCGACAAGGACAGCAGGTAGAAAATGATCAAGCGCCAGATGGTGGCCTTGAAGGCCTGGCGCACGGCTTGCTCGGGGTTTTCTGCCTCGCCCGCCGCCACGGCAATCATCTCGATACTCAGATAGCTGAAGATGGAAATGATCACCCCTACCCACACCCCATACCAGCCATTGGGCATGAAGCCACCCTGGCCAAACAGGTTTTCCTGTACCTGTGCGGGCTTGTAATAGCCCGTCAACATGCCAATGGCCAGCACGATGAAAGCAATAATGGCAAACACCTTGATCAGGGCAAACCAATACTCCACCGAGCCAAAAGCCTTGACGCTGTAGGCATTGACGGCAATCAGCACGGCCGAGAAAAAGGCGATCCAGATCCAGGGTGAGACGTCCGGGAACCAGAACTTCATATAGTCCGCCACCGCCGTCACCTCGGTGCCCACGGCCAGAACAATGCAGGCCCAATAGCTGTAGCGCACCAGGAACCCGGCCAGCGGATGAATATAGAACTCCGCATAGGCTCCAAAAGAGCCCGATGTGGGGTGTTCCACCGTCATCTCGGCCAGGCAGCCCATCAGGACCAGAGCAATGAAGCCGCCAATCACATAACTCAGTACAACGCCGGGACCAGCAAAGCCAATGGCAAATTTGCTGCCCAGGAACAAGCCGGTACCGATGGCGCCCCCGATCGCAATCATGCTCATTTGGCGGGCACTCAGTTTTTTATGCAGCCCGGCTTCGCGCGATTGAATTTGCTCAAATCGGCTCATGTCTCCTCCTTTATGCTTATTTTTTATATCAGCCTGATCAGGTCACCTTGGAGCGTGTTTTATAGGCGGGCTTGTCCCATTCCTTATCGGTCAGTACCGCCTTGATATGCTGCACAGCCTGCCAAATATCCACAAAAGACAGATACAAGGGCGTAACACCAAAGCGCATCACTTCAGGCTCGCGGTAGTCCCCAATCACACCACGGGCGATCAGGGCCTGCACCACGGCATAGCCTTGCTCATGGGCAAAACTGACATGGCTGCCACGGTAGTGGTGATCGCGTGGAGTCACCAGACGCAGGCCAAATTCCGCACATTCCTGTTCCACCAACGCGATGAACAAGTCCGTCAGCGCCAGGGATTTACGGCGCACCGCCTGCAGGTCGGTTTGCAGGAACACGTCCACACCGCAAGCCACCAGGCTCAAGGAAACAATGGGCTGAGTACCGCACAAGAAACGCTCGATACCGTTGGCGGCTTCATATGACGGGCTCATGGCAAAAGGGTGCTTGTGGCCCCACCAGCCGGACAAGGGCTGGCTGATCTGGCCCATCAGCTTGGGGTTCACCCACAGCAGGGCCGGAGCACCCGGACCGGCGTTCAGGTACTTGTAGGTGCAGCCAATGGCAAAGTCGGACTCGCTGTCTTTCAGCTCGATAGGCAAGGCACCCACGGAGTGGCACAAATCCCAGATCAACAGGCCATTGTGTTCATGCACCAGGCGGTTGGTCGCCTGCATATCGTGCAAGTAACCCGTGCGGTAATTCACATGGGACAGCACCACCACAGCGGTTTCATCATTAACGGCTGTTTGCAGGTCTGCCGGGTCATCAATCAATTCAAGCCTATAGTCTTTGCCAAAGAAGGCGTTAAACCCTTCAATGATGTAAAGATCCGTAGGGAAGGAATCACGCTCGGCCAGGATCACTTTCTTTTCCGGATGGCGCTCTTTTTGCAAATTGACGGCGGCAGCCAGCACCTTGAACAGATTGACCGAGGTGCTGTCGCTGACGATGGTTTCACCTTGACCGGCACCGATCAGGGGCGACATCTGGTCGCCCAGACGCACGGGCAAGGTCCACCAGCCTGCCTTGTTCCAGCTATTGATCAGGTCGGTACGCCATTCCTGAGCAATAACTTCCTGGGCGCGCTCCATGGCGTGTCGGGGCATGGCGCCCAGCGAATTCCCGTCCAGATAAATCGTGTTGGGTGGCAGGTCGAACTTGGCTTTGAAGGCAGCCAGTTCATCGGCCTGATCCCACTGCTCGCATTGCTGCAAGGTAATCATATTCATGCTCCTCGATTCTGCTTTTTAAGCTATTTAGTCTAGCACCGAGCCTCTGGTAAATTATTCCAAAGCGATGAAGATTATGATTAATACTGGAAGAAAATTCGGTTTTTAAAAACCTTTTTCATAGAAAATTCTAAAACATGAGACTAGATGAGACAGACCTGAAAATCCTGCGTCTTTTACAGGACAACGGCAGGCTCAGCAACCAGGAACTAGCTGACCTGGTAGCCCTTTCGCCCTCCTCCTGCCACCGGCGCGTAAAGATTCTGGAGCAGGAAGGCTTCATCGAAAACTACAGCGCCAACTTGAGCGCAGGCAAACTGGGCTTTGCCATTGAAGCCTTTGTGGAAGTGAATATCGGTCAGCTCAACGAGAGCGAGCATCAGTACCTGAGCAAAGCACTGGCTACCATGGATGAAGTGCTCCATGCCTACATCGTGACCGGGCAGGCAAACTACATGCTGCACATACGCACGCGCAACTTCGAGACTTTTTCCAATTTTGTCATTCACAAGCTCAACACACTGCGCGGCGTCACCAAGATCCATTCGCAGATCGTGCTGTCTTGCATCAAGGCCAAGGGGCAACGCTTGCCTGTGTAAACCGGCTACCGGCAAGGTCTGGCCAGGTGCCAGACCCCGGACTTAGTCGTAGTTCAGTTTGAAGCGTCGCTTGAAATGCTCGCTGCGCCACCAGCCCTTGCCGCTTTGCACCGGTTTGTTATCGGTATTGAACAGATCAATACGCTGCACAATCACGGCCTGGTTCTCCTTGATCCAGAGCTGCTTGGCCATGTCTGCCGACGCATTGGCCATGCTGATCTCTTCTTGCGCATGCTTGATGGGCACATTCAGCACGCCAGTCAGCATCTCCACCATGGTGTGTGTTTCCAGAGCCTGTTGCTCGATACGTTCTCCTATCGAGCGTAGCAAGTAGTTCTCAGCAAAATAAAGGGGCACCGCTGACCTGTAGCGCACCGCTTGCAGCTTATAAACCGGCTCATCGGAAGCGAAAAACTCAGCAATATCTGCCGGAGGGGTGACCAGCCCCCAACTGGCAATCTGAGTGGTGGTGTCTTTGCCCAACTGCACCAGGTCATTGATGGAACTCAGCTCCCAGGAGCCGGTGTTCTTGCGTTCCAGCACAAAGGAGCCTCGGCTGGGAAAACGCTCGATCAAGCCATTGCGCGTCAAGATCGCCAGGCCCTGACGCACGGTGATGCGGCTGACGCCGAACATCCCCCCTAGCTCGGCCTCTGTAGGCAAGCGGTCGCCGGGCTTCAAGCGACCGTCCTGGATATAGCGGGTCAGCTTGTCAGCAAGCTGCTCATACAGTGGTTTTGTACTCACTTTTTTATCTCATCCCTGTTGATGACGCTCTGCTGCTGGCTCTCCCTACGTGTTGTGTTCCACCTGCGGTATCAACAGAAAATCGTTGGTTCCCCTGCCAGTAAGCCGTCTTCTTATTCGCGTTCCAGCAGGCCCTTGATCAGAAACATCTCGGCCTCATGGACACAGGAAATCTGCTCCCATGCCGCATCGCTTTGTGTAGCCAAACGCCAGGTCAGCAAGCTCACTACACATTTGTCTGCGCCCAGCTTGAGCACCTCGCCTGGAATAACGCGCGACATATTACGAAACTGCATCGCCTCCTTGCTGGCGCCCACCTCGTAATCCACCTGAAAGCGGTCTGCGTCCACATTCAGGCGCACATAGGTTTCCTGGCCGCTAAAGACCGAGGTCCCCCTGAACAGGCCCGGTTCCACTTCGCTGCGATTCGCACTGCCCCAGGCCCACTGACCTTGCAAGATGCCATCGGACATGATTTCAAAAGCGACCTTAGCCGGGCGCTCCACCAGGATGCTACTGGAATGACAATGTGGATCTTTCACGTACTTGCTCCTGTGACCACTGCTTATTGTTATGACAATGTTTTTATTGTCATGCCAAAGGAAAACCGATACTAGACGGGAAAACACGTACAGTTCAGCGAAAGATTGTCCATAACAAAGCCGCTGCCTCTCAACCCGGAGACGCAGCGGCTTTGAAACCTGAAGCAAAGCGCTATCAGGCGATGGACTACTGTCAGTTATGTCCTAACTTGCCGTCACCCACTGCTGGATGAAAGCGCGCAGCTCGTCGGGGCTGGAGGCCACACCCCCAGGTACCCGATAAACCTTTTCCAAAGGCCCCACCATCTCCTGCAGGGCAGGCAGATTGGCAGGGTCATCGCACATCATCACAATCCCGCGGCAATAACGACCGAAGCCTTCACGATGTGCCTTTAACCACAACACCGCTTTCTTGCGCCCTTCCGGGTCGCCGGGAGTGGAAGGATCGGGCAGGCTTTCGTAGACCAGAACGAACTCTTTTTCGGCCTTGATCAGGGTTTCCATATCGTCCAGCCATTGCGTGGCCAGCTCCAGGGTCAAGGGGAACTCGCGCACCCTTGCTATCGGCAAAGCGGATGTATCCAGAAACTGGGTGGAAAAGTCAGGAGAAATGTCTTGCTCACTCATTGCTAAAGCTCCTTGAATGAGGGCTGTCATGCCCAATTGCAGTATGCCCTCCATCTCGACCTCCTCCACGACCCGTTCCACGGCTGCACGTGGCTCCCGGCCAGCCACGGCATAGACCGTATCGGCAACCGCCAGGCAATGAAAGGCCACCGTTCCCATCAAGTAACGCGAGCGCTCGAAGGACACGCCATAAGCCTGGGCAATGTGCTCTTGATGCTCCCGGATCTTGTCCAGCATGGAAGGAGTCGCCACCAGCCTGCGTATCACATAGGGCGTGATGCCCGGATTGGCTTTCACAAAAGCCTGTGTCGCCGCACTGAACAGCTGCAGATAGTCCTCCAGGCTGTCTTGAACCGGAATCGTGGCCCGAGGCACTTGCCAGCGGCTGAAAATTTCTTCGGCCACCAGTTGTTTAAGCCCTTCCAGATTGCCCACATGCTTGTACAGCGCCATCTGGCTGACACCCAAAGCGGCCGCTACCCCCACAAAGGTGATGTTGGGCAGGCCAATCTGAATGCCAGCGTCGGCAATCCGTGCTCGGGTGATGGTGGGAGGACGTCCGCGTGGCGCGGGTGCCTGAGGGGTTGGCATATCTATGTTGACCCTTTTGATGGCAGCAGCGTGCTAGTACCTGCCACTGCCTCTTATTTAATTTATGAAACTCTACTAATTAGAAGCCTAGTTTACATCCACGATAATGATTCTCAATATCATTTTTTGCAAAGCGAGTGTTCCCGCTGATGAAGTCGCAAGACATCGACCTGAACGAGCAACAGCGTAACCCGATTCCTCCCGCCCCATCCTGGCAAAAATAGTCAGGAACAGAGACTTTTCACGCCTGAAAACCGTGTGACAGCCCCTGCCCGTTCCACCTCTTATTTCTGGTTTTTGACCAAAATTGGTCTGACCAATTAATTGGATAAAAAATTGTTTATTCTTGAATCGTTAGGGTAAACACTTAGATTCAATAAAATAATCCTTTCTATACAATGCGCTCTGTTCTTGACGATCTCAAGAAATGGTCAGACCAATTTAACGACCTTCAGGCTCGCTTGCGATACAAGCGCCTCCCATTTGCTCCTGCGGAGATAGAACAACATGCAACAAGCGTGGCTGCAGCAATACGATCCCACCGGCAATATCTGGCTGTCGGCACTGATCGCCCTTATTCCGATCATCTTTTTTTTCCTGGCCCTGACCAAGTTGCGCATGAAGGGGTATATGGCAGGGACGATTACCGTCTTGCTGGCCCTGGGCGTTGCCCTGTTTTTCTATCGCATGCCGGTTTCCACTGCGCTGGCCTCGGTGGTGTATGGCTTTTTCTATGGGCTGTGGCCGATCGCCTGGATCATTGTGGCCGCCGTTTTTCTGTACAAGATTTCGGTCAAGACCGGTCAGTTCGACATCATTCGCGCCTCCATCCTGTCCGTCACGCCTGACCAGCGCCTGCAACTGATCCTGGTGGGCTTTTGCTTTGGCGCCTTCCTGGAAGGGGCAGCCGGTTTTGGTGCGCCCGTTGCCATTACTGCCGCCTTGCTGGCTGGCCTGGGTTTCCGCCCCTTGTACGCGGCCGGTCTGTGTCTGATTGCCAATACCGCCCCGGTGGCATTCGGTGCCATGGGTATTCCTATCATCGTGGCCGGTCAGGTATCGGGTATTGATCCCTTTGAAATCGGCCAGATGGCTGGTCGCCAACTGCCTTTCATGACGGTGCTCGTGCTGTTCTGGCTGATGGCCATCATGGACGGCTGGCGCGGTATCAAGGAAACCTGGCCTGCCGTGCTGGTCGGTGGCGGCTCCTTCGCGCTGGTGCAGTTCCTGACCGCCAACTACATTGGCCCCGAGCTGCCGGACATTACCTCGGCTCTGGTTTCCCTGGTTGTGCTGACCCTGTTCCTGAAAGTGTGGCAACCCAAGCGTATCTTCCGTTTTGAAACACAAGAAGGCTCGCCTGCCCAGGACAATCTGGCCGATCAGGCCCCTACCGTGCTGAGCACTGGCCGCATCATCAAAGCATGGTCGCCCTTCATCATCCTGACCGCCATGGTCACGATCTGGAGTGTGCAGCCTTTCAAAGCCTTGTTTGCTGCCAATGGCCCGCTGGCGTCGACCATCGTGAATATTCCTGTGCCCTTCCTGCACAATCTGGTCGACAAGGCCCCACCCGTCGTGGCCTCGGCCACTCCGTATGGCGCGGTCTACTCCTTTAACTGGCTCTCTGCCACCGGCACCGCCATTCTGATTGCCGCCTTGCTGACTATCCTCTTTTTGCGCATGAAACCCGCAAAAGCGGTGGAAACCTTGGGCGAAACCTTCAAGGAACTGGCTGTACCGATCTACTCGATTGGCATGGTGCTGGCCTTTGCCTTTATCGCCAACTACTCCGGCCTGTCCGCAACTTTGGCGCTGGCCCTGGCTCACACCGGCAAAGCCTTCACCTTCTTCTCGCCCTTCCTGGGCTGGATCGGTGTGTTCCTGACTGGTTCCGACACCTCTGCCAACGCCTTGTTTGGTGCCTTGCAGGCAACCACGGCACAGCAGCTGGGTCTGCCTGAAGTGCTGATGGTGGCCGCCAACACCACAGGTGGTGTGACCGGCAAGATGATCTCGCCCCAGTCGATCGCCATTGCCTGCGCGGCAGTGGGTCTGGCCGGCAAAGAATCCGATCTGTTCCGCTTTACCGTGAAACACAGCTTGATCTTTGCGGTTCTGATTGGCCTGCTGACTACCCTGCAAGCCTATGTGTTACCTTGGATGATTCCCTAAGGGCCCGCCCTCATCCTTCATCTGCAAGGCGCGTATACGCGTGCCTTGCAGATTTATTTTTCCGGTATCTCAAGAACTATGCGCCTCTCTGATCACGTTGCCCAACAATTGCTGGCGCTGATTCAATCCAGCGATTTCAAGGCCGGGCAAAGACTGCCTGCCGAGCGTACGTTGGCAGCTCAATTGAATGTGTCGCGTGCATCGCTGCGCGAGGCTATTCAGCAACTGAACAGCCAGGGCATTTTGCGCAGTCAGGTAGGTTCAGGCACTTACCTGGCCTCCCAAACGCCCCAATGGACCCAGCGCTCGGTAGACCCGCTGGCCGCCCTGATGCTGTCTGATCCCCAGTACCGTTACGACGTGCTGGAAGCGCGCATTGCTCTGGAGAGCAGTACCACCTGGCACGCAGCCCTGCGTGCCTCGCCCGAAGACAAGGACAAGATCCTGCAATGCTTCGAGCAAATGATTCGCTACCAGCAAAGCGGCGATACCGTGCAGTCCGCCCGCGCCGATGCCCAGTTTCACCTGGCCGTGGCCGAAGCCTCGCACAATCTGGTGCTGGTTCAGGTCATGCGGGGCCTGTTTGATCTGGTGCTCAGCAGCGTGACGCAAAACCGGGACATCATCATGTTCGTGCATGACTCCCCCGAGACCATTGTCAATCTGACGGCGCAACACGAAGCCCTGGTCAAAGCCATTGTCGATGGCGATCCCGCTCAAGCACGCCACGTTGTGAACGAACACCTGGGCTACGTACGCAACACCCTTCTTCAGGCTGACGAAGACCTTGCACGCCGCGAACGTGCCGCGCGCCTGCAAACCCCTCCTTCCGTCTTATCCGACCCGACTCTGCCATGATTATTTCCTCCTCGACCGACTACCGGCGTGCCGCCCAAAAACGACTGCCTCCTTTCCTGTTCCACTACATTGACGGCGGTGCCTACGCCGAGCACACGCTGCGCCGCAATGTGGACGATCTGGCCAATGTCGCCCTGCGCCAGCGTGTCCTGAAGGACATGAGCCAGCTCGATACCAGCATTGAGCTGTTTGGTGAAAAACTGTCCATTCCGGTGGCCCTGTCCCCGGTAGGTCTGACAGGCATGTACGCGCGTCGAGGTGAAGTCCAGGCTGCCCAGGCAGCCGATGCACATGGCATTCCCTTCACCATGTCGAGCGTGTCAGTCTGCCCGATCGAGGAAGTTGCCCCGCGCCTGAAGCGGCCCATGTGGTTTCAGCTGTATGTGTTGAAGGACCGTGGCTTCATGCGCAATGCACTGGAACGCGCGCAAGCTGCTGGCTGCAGCACCCTGGTCTTTACCGTGGACATGCCCGTACCCGGCGCTCGTTACCGCGATGCGCATTCGGGCATGAGCGGCCCGAACGCCGCCCTGCGTCGCTATGCACAGGCTGTCATGCACCCGCGCTGGGCCTGGGATGTTGGTCTGCTGGGTCGCCCGCACGATCTGGGCAATATCTCGCGCTACCTGGGCAAGCCTACGGGTCTGGAAGACTATATGGGTTATCTGGGCGCGAACTTTGACCCCTCGATTTCCTGGAAGGATCTGGAGTGGATACGCGAATTCTGGAAAGGCCCCATGCTGATCAAAGGCATTCTGGACCCCGATGACGCCCGCGATGCCGTGCGCTTTGGTGCCGATGGCATCATCGTCTCGAATCACGGCGGCCGTCAGCTTGACGGCGTCTTGTCCTCGGCACGCGCGCTGCCTGCCATTGCCGATGCCGTCAAAGGCCAGATCAAGATTCTGGCAGATTCGGGTATCCGCAGTGGCCTGGACGTGGTGCGCATGATTGCGCTGGGTGCCGACGCTGCCATGCTGGGCCGCGCCTACATCTATGCCTTGGCCGCCGCCGGGCAATCCGGCGTGGACCACCTGCTGGGCCTGATTGAAAAAGAAATTCGGGTCGCCATGACACTGACCAGTGTCAGCAACATTTCCCAGATCACCTCTGACCTGCTTGTACAGGAGTCTTGACCATGTCAGTTTCCACCAGCGCTGCGGATTTGTTGCAGCAACTGCGCTCTATTGTCGGCAACCCTCACGTCCTGACGGACGACCGCAGTACGCGTCGTTACCGCAAGGGCCATCGCACGGGTGAAGGCAAGGTATTGGCCGTTGTGCGGCCCGGAACGCTGCTGGAACAATGGCGCAGCCTGCAAGCCGCTGTCGCTGCCGATTGCATCGTGATCATGCAGGCGGCCAACACCGGCCTGACGGGCGGCTCCACCCCCGACGGGGACGACTACGACCGCGACATCGTGCTGATGAACACCATGCGTCTGCAAGGCATACAAGTCATCAACGATGGCCAGCAAGTTGTCTGCCTGCCCGGTGCCACGCTGGACCGTCTGGAACAGACCCTGGCCCCGCTGGAGCGTGAACCCCACTCGGTGATTGGCTCCTCGTGTATCGGCGCCTCTGTGCTGGGCGGTGTTTGCAATAACTCAGGCGGTGCGCTGGTACGACGCGGCCCGGCCTACACGGAATTGACGCTGTACGCGCAAGTGCTGGACGATGGCACCCTGCAACTGGTCAATCACCTGGGCATCAATCTGGGAGATACCCCGGAAGAAATTCTGAGCCGCCTGGAGCAAGGCAAATACAGTGTTGCGGATATCATCAACGATCCGGAACGCAAGGCCAGCGACCCACGCTACGCCGACGATGTGCGCGATGTGGATGCCCAGACCCCGGCCCGTTTCAATGCCGACCCTTCACGCCTGTACGAAGCCTCCGGCTCGGCCGGCAAGCTGTGCATTTTTGCCGTGCGTCTGGATACCTTTCCCAAAGAAGCCAGTACTGTTTTCTACATTGGCACCAATGACCCGGACGAGCTCACGGCTGTGCGCCGCCATCTGCTGACGGAACTGCCCCGCCTGCCCATTGCGGGCGAGTACATCCATCGCACCGCCTACGATATTGGCGAGCAATACGGCAAAGACACCTTCTTGCTGATCGACCGTTTTGGTACCGCCAAAGTGCCATCCGCCTTTGCCATGAAAAGCCGTGTGGATGGCTTTTTTGAGCGCTTTGGCTGGCGCGGCGTCACTGATCGCGTGATCCAGGCCATCATGAACCGCCTGCCCAGCCACCTGCCGCCGCGCATGCGTGAATGGCGCGACCGCTTCGAGCATCACCTGTTGCTGCGTGTCTCCAACGACACCGCGCAGGCCACGCGCGATTTTCTGAGCCAGCAATTTGAAGGCAGCCAGCAAGGTGCCTATTTCGAGTGCGATGCCGAAGAAGGTCGCAAAGCCTTTCTGCACCGCTTTGCCATTGCCGGTGCCGCCATCCGCTACCGCGAGGCGCACCCCGACAGCGTGGAAGATATTGTGGCGCTGGACATTGCCTTGCGCCGTAATGACAAGGAATGGGTGGAGCAACTGCCGGACGATATGGAAAAAGATATCGTCCACAAGCTCTATTACGGTCACTTCCTGTGCCACGTATTCCACCAGGACTACATCGTCAAAAAAGGCGTGGTTCCTCTGGATATGGAACACCGCATGTGGAAGTTGCTGGATGAACGCCGTGCCGAATACCCGGCCGAGCACAATGTCGGCCACCTCTACATCGCCAAACCTGCCCTGGCCGGCTTCTACCGCGAACTGGACCCGACCAACACCTTCAACCCTGGCATCGGCCACACCTCGCGCCGCAAATGGTGGAGTGTGTGCTGCGGCGGCAAACACGACTAGCCCCCTTTTTCTTGAAGGCACTCACGGGCTGCAAGCCATTCCCTTGCTTGCAGCGCGGTCCGCCCCTTCAATAAACCGTCCGTCATGCAGACCAGCAGGCCCCCAAGCTCGACTTGGTGGGCCTGTTTTTTTGTGCATTGTGACAAACAGAACACAAAAATATTCTGCCGCCTTTCCTATTTAGTTTAATAGGTTCCACTAATTAAAAATTTAGATTACATTATCGATAATGATTCTCAATACCTTATATTGAAGAGCCGAATTCTCCGGCTTTTTAGATACTTACCACCGCTCATGACCACTCGTGAAACTGCTACGGACGTGCGTAGAGAGCCTGGCCCCATCAGCCAGATCCTCAGCTCTATACGCTCACGTCTGATTGTCGCCGCCGTTCTGGCGGCCTTGGGTTCAATGCTGACCCTGGTGCCTTTGGCCGGAATCGCCCACATCGCCAAGCTGACTTTGGGCAATACCCTGTCTGGCGAGCTGCAAGGCGATATAGGCTGGACGGTGCTATTGAGCATCATCAGCATGTTTGCAGGCCTGGCCCTGATCTCGGCAGGCGAGCTGCTGGCCCACCTGGCCGACAATCAGCTGACACGCGGTCTGCGTCTGAGCGCTGCCCAACGACTGGCCAAAGTGCCACTGGGCTGGTTTACCGGCCAGGCTTCAGGCGAAGTGAAACAAGCCATGCAGGATGACATCGCCACCCTGCACAGCCTGACCGCACACTTTTACACCTCGGTCGGCCGCGCCGTCGGTGCTATTGCAATCTCGGTGCTGTACCTGTTCGTCATGGACTGGCGTATGGCCATCGTGGCTCTACTGCCCTTCCCCGGTTTCTTCCTGTTCCTGCGCCACGCCATGAAGGCCAGCAGCGCGAACATGCAGGGCTTTGTCGAAAAGCTGGGCCGCTTGAACAGTGCCACCGTGGAATTTGTCAGCGGCATTCCCGTGGTCAAGGCCTTTGGTTCCAATGGGCAGGCACATGGCGGCTATAGC
Organism: Alcaligenes sp. EGD-AK7; assembly: GCF_000465875.3. Classification (NCBI taxonomy): domain Bacteria; kingdom Pseudomonadati; phylum Pseudomonadota; class Betaproteobacteria; order Burkholderiales; family Alcaligenaceae; genus Alcaligenes; species Alcaligenes sp. EGD-AK7. The sequence continues at coordinate 205,451 of NZ_AVOG02000023.1, forward strand.
AAGGCCGTGGATGGCTTTGCCGACGCCTTTCTGAACTTTGCCCGCCCTTTGGTGGCCCGCATGGCTCACGCCCATGCCATGATCGCTCCGGTCACGGTTCTAGGTGTCGTGCTGATCTTCGGTGCCCTCTTCAGCTATTTGAACTGGATTGCCCCGGTAGACATTCTGCCCTTCGCCCTGGTGGCTCCCGGCATTTGCGCCCCCCTGCTCTTGTTGCATACCCTGTTGCACGATCTGGGTGGCGCAACGGGTGCGGCACAGCGCGTACAAGCATTGATGAAAACACCCGTACTGGAACCGCTGAGCACTGATCAGCAACAAGTCCCGGCAAATCAGGAAGTGCGAGTCGAAAACGTCAGCTATGCCTACGGCGAAGGCCATCAGGCACTCAGCAATATCAGCTTCACCCTGGAACCGGGCACAGTCACCGCGATTGTGGGCTCTTCCGGCTCTGGAAAATCCACCATCGCCCGCCTGCTACTGCGCTTTTTTGACCCCAGCGAGGGCCGCATCACCCTGGGCGGAGCCGATCTACGCCAGATTGAATCCACCGAACTTTACCGCCGCGTTGGCTTTGTGCTGCAAGAGGTGCGCCTTATCAATGCCAGCGTGCGCGAGAACATTGCGCTGGGCCGCCCCTCGGCCAGTCAGCAAGAGATTGAAGATGCCGCTCGCGCCGCCAATATTCACGACCGTATCTTGACCCTGCCTCGTGGCTACGACTCTGTCATGGGTGAAGACGCCCAACTCTCGGGCGGCGAGCGTCAGCGCGTCAGCATTGCGCGCGCTGTCCTGCTGGACCCACCCATTCTGGTGCTGGACGAAGCCACCGCCGCTGCCGATGCCAGCAATGAAGTGGCTATTCAAGATGCTCTGTCACGCTTTGCCCAAGGCCGCACCTTGCTGGTCATTGCTCACCGCCTGGACACCATCATGCACGCGGATCGCATTCTGGTGCTGGAAGACGGCGCGATTGTGGAGCAAGGCAGTCACACCAGCCTGCTGGCTGAACAAGGCCGTTACGCACGGCTCTGGACCCTGGGTGGCTACGACAACCGTTCCAAGGACACATCATGCTAAAGACCCTGATTCAGTTGCTGGGTACGGATGCCCCCATTTTCCGCCGCTATGGCTGGATGGCTGTTTTATACGGCCTGCTGTGCGGCCTGACCATGACTACCTTGGTCCCCGTTTTCACTCATCTGCTCAATGGCGAACCCAAACAAGCAGGCGGCTGGTTGCTGGTCCTGCTGCTAGGCGTGGCTGTCTGCTGGGCTTGGCGCCGCCATGTGGAGCAAGCGGGTGTAAATGTTGGGGCCGCCATCCTGCAAGGTGGCCGGCATCGTCTGGGCGAACATATCGCCCAACTGCCCGTAGGCTGGTTCTCCGCTCAAAACACCGCGCGGCTGGGGCACATCGTCACCCAAGGCATGATGTCGGTGGCCCAATTGCCTGCACACGTCTTCACCCCGCTGATCGCCGGAGTTGTGACGCCGCTTGTGCTGGTCGTGGCGCTGTTCATTCTGCATTGGCCGCTGGGTTTGATTGCCCTGATCGCGTTGCCTTTGCTGGCGGGTGTTCTGGCACTGACCGCCCATTTGGGACGCAAGGCTGATGATGCCTTCCAGGCCCACTTCGCCCATGCCAGCCAGCGCGTGGTGGAGTTTGCCCAAGCCCAATCCGTGCTGCGTGCCTTCAATGGCGAAGGCGGTGGCACCCGTCTGCTGGAAGAAGCGATTGAGCGCCAGCACCAGGCGGGCAAGAAACTGATCTGGCAATCCACGGCCTCGGCGGTACTCAATGCCTGGGCCGTACAAGCAGCCTTTGCGGCCTTGCTGATTGCCGCCACGCTTTGGCTAGACAGCCATACGGGTCTGGGCCTGAGCAGTGCAGAAGTCATCGCCGTCATCGTGTCCTTGCTGCTGAGCGCACGCTATATCGACTCCTTGCTGGAAGTGGCCAGCTACGGTGAAGTGCTGCGCGGTGCACGCGGCCAACTTGATGCGATTCAAGAACTGTTTGCCGTTCAGCCCCTGCCCGAGCCCGCTTCACCCCAAACTCCAAGCGACGGCTCGACTGTGCTGAACAATGTGCATTTCCGCTATGCCGCCGACAAGCCCGATGTACTGAATGGCGTCAGCCTGAACATTGCACCTGGCAGCATGGTGGCCTTGATCGGGGAATCCGGCTCAGGCAAAACCACACTGGCTCGTCTGATTGCCCGCTTCTTTGATGTCAGCCAGGGCAGTGTCTCCATAGGAGGCGTGGATGTACGCCAGATCGGCAGCCCCGTACTGACCACGCAAATCAGCCAGATTTTTCAGGACGACTATCTGTTCGCAGGCAGCATTGCCGAGAACATACGCCTGGGAAAACCGGATGCAACCGAGGCCGAACTGATGGAAGCGGTAGAACAAGCCGGTGTCAGCGAAATCATCGCGCGCTTGCCAGAAGGTCTGAACACAACGGTGGGCGAAGGCGGGGCCCGCCTGTCCGGGGGCGAGCGTCAACGCATCGCCATTGCGCGCGCTCTGATCAAGAACGCCCCCATTTTGCTGGTGGACGAAGCCACCGCCGCACTGGATGCCGAAAACCAGACAGCCATTGCCAAGGCTTTGGCCCGTCTGCGTGGCAAGCGTACCCTGATCGTGATTGCTCATCAGCTCTCTACCGTAGCCATGGCCGATCAAATCGTGGTGCTGGAAAACGGCCAGATTATCGAGCAAGGCCCGCCGGCCCAACTGCGCGAAACCCAAGGCCGTTATGCCCACTTCCTGAACCAGCGTCATGCCGCCAAAGGATGGCGTATTGCCACCGCAGCCCAGAATAACGGTGTGTGATGCGAGCTAGATCTTTTGTGCTGTTGTTTCTGATGCTCTGCAGCCTGTCTTTGCTGATAGGTGCACGGCAAATCAGCTGGGCACAATTATGGAGTTTTTCAGGCGATGCCTGGCTGACACTGAGCGCCAGCCGCCTGCCCCGTCTGGCGGCACTGGTCTTGAGTGGCATAGGCCTGTCTGTCTGCGGGGTGATCTTGCAGCACATTGTGCGCAATAAGTTTGTGGAACCGGCCACCTCGGGCGGGCTGGATGCCGCCAAGCTGGGCATTCTGATCGCCCTGACTCTGGCCCCCACCAGCGGCACTCTGGGCAAACTGCTGTTTGCCCTCTTGTTCTGCTTTGCCTCCAGCCTGATCTTCATCGCTGTGGTACGCCGCATCCGCTTCAAGAACACCGTGCTGGTGCCGGTGATTGGCTTGATGTATGGCGGTGTGCTTAGCGCCATTGCCGAGTTCTATGCCTACCAGCACCAGATTTTGCAAAGCATGCAGGGCTGGATGCTGGGCGACTTTTCCAAGATCGTGCAGGGCAACTACGAAATCATTTATTTGATCCTGCCCATTGTGTTGCTCACCTATCTGTATGCGCATCGCTTCACAGTGCTGGGCATGGGCGAAGGCATGGCCACCAGCCTGGGCCTGAACTATTCCGCCACCGTGGCCCTGGGTTTGATACTGGTCGCGGTTACCGTCTCGGCCACTGTTATTACCGTAGGGGCCATTCCCTTTATCGGCCTGGTCATCCCCAATCTGGTGGCGCTGCGCTATGGTGACAATCTCGCTCGCACCTTGCCCATTGTGGCGCTGGGTGGTGCCAGCCTGCTGCTGGCTTGCGACATCCTGGGCCGCCTCATTATCTACCCTTTTGAAGTCCCTATTGGCCTGACCGCAGGTGGCGTGGGTGGCCTGCTGTTTCTGTTCCTGATCTTCTGGAGGAACCGATGAAACGGCAACATCTGGTCTGGATCCTTTTGCTGGTACTGGCACTGAGCTTTGTGTTCTATCGCTCCGGCCTGGACTTCGACTACATCATCCCCAAACGACTGAACCGCTTGGCAGCCATGGTCATTGGCGGCATCTGCATTGCCTGGTCCTCGATTATTTTCCAGACCATGACCGGCAACCGGATTCTGACACCCGCCATCATGGGATACGAAGCGGTTTACCTGCTGTTCCAGTCCCTGCTGATTTTGCTGCTGGGCACACAAAGTCTGGTGATGCTGGCCGCCAATGGCAATGTAGTGCTGTCCATTGTGCTGATGCTGGCCTACTCGCTGGCAATCCATCACTGGCTGTTTCGCCAGGGCAAGAACAATGTGTATTTCCTGCTGCTGATGGGGCTGGTACTGACCATGATCATCAGCACCTTCACCCAGTTTGTGCAGCTAAAGATCAGCCCCGGCGAGTTCTCCATTTTGCTGGGTTTTAGCCAGGCGTCCTTTAACCGGGCCGAGCCTTTGCAACTGCTGGTTTCCGCCCTTCTGGTGGGGAGCATTTGCCTGGGCAGCCTGCGCAGCTTGCCCACGCTGGACGTGCTGTCTTTGGGCCGCGAACAAGCCATTTCTTTAGGTGTCGACTATCGCCGTACCGTGCGCATCCAGCTGGCACTGATTGCTGCCCTGGTGGCTATTTCCACCAGCCTGCTCGGGCCCACTGCCTTCATGGGGATTTTTGTAGCCAACACCAGCTATGCGCTGGCCCGCAGCTTCCGACACCGAATCACGCTGCCGCTAGGCTGCGCCATCGCCATCGTCATGTTTTTGCTGGCACAGATAGCGGTGGAACACATTTTCAATTACCGCACGACCGTCGGGATACTCGTCAACCTGGTGTGTGGCGCGTACTTTCTGGGACTGATGGTTCGTACCCGAGGCACTGCATGATTACGATCAATCAGCTCTCCAAACACTACAAGAACAAGACCGTGCTTTCCAAGGTCAGCACACAGTTCCCCGCCGGACAGCTCAGCTCCCTGATCGGCCCCAATGGTGCCGGCAAAACCACCTTGCTGATGAGTATCGCCCGCTTGCTGGAGACCGACGAAGGCCGGATCCAGCTGGACGGCCGCAACATTGCGGATATACGTATTGCCGACTATGCGCGCCGGGTAGCCACCTTGCGCCAATCTCCTGATTTCAATTTGCGCCTGACCGTGGAAGAACTGGTCGCCTTTGGCCGCTTTCCCTATAGCCGCGGCGTGCTGACGGATGACGATCAACAAGCCATCTCCGACGCTATTCAGTTTCTATCGCTGGAACCCTTGCGCCAGTCCTATCTGGACGAGTTGAGCGGCGGTCAGCGACAGATGGCTTTTCTGGCCATGACCATTGCCCAGCAAACCGATTATTTGCTGCTGGATGAGCCGCTGAACAATCTGGACATCAAGCACGCCGTCCAGATCATGCGCGCCTTGCGTCGGCTCTGTGACGAGTACGGCCGTACCGTGATTCTGGTGGTGCATGACATCAACTTTGCCGCCAACTATTCCGATCACATTGTGGCCATGAAAAACGGTGCGCTGTACTGCGCAGGACCGGTGTCAGAGGTCATCACGCAAGCACGGCTGACCGAACTTTATGGCCTGGATTTCGAGATTACGCACAGCGAGCGTGGCCGCCTGTGCAATTACTTCACCCCATCAGGAGAACTAGCATGATCGCCAAACACAGATACGGGCTGATAGCCCTGTTTGTGGCCGCCAGCTTTGCCTTGCAAGGCTGCGAGAAAAAGACCCAGGCAGCGGCGGAAACCCCGGCACCGCAAGCCGCCGTCAGCCCGCAGGCCAGTGCCCGCTATGAACCGATTGTGGTCGAACACAAGCTGGGCTCGACACGCATCGAAAAGCTGCCACAACGCGTCGTGGCGCTGGACATGAACGAAGTGGATTTTCTGGATGCCTTGGGTGTCCCGGTGGTGGGTATGCCCAAAGACTTCATCCCGGTATTCCTGGACAAGTATAAAAACGCCCCTGAAATTCAGGACACCGGCGCAATTGTGCAACCCAATGTGGAACAGGTGTACGCCGCCAAACCGGACCTGATTCTGATCACCTCCTTGCAAGCCAATCACTACAAGGAACTGAGCCAGATCGCCCCCACCATTCACTTTGACGTGGATTACCGCGATAGTCAGGTCAACCACATTGAAGTCCTCAAGAATCACCTGCTGACTCTGGGCTCGATTTTCAAGAAAGAAGCGCTGGCCCAAAAAAAAGTGGCCGAGCTGGATGCCAAAGTCGCCCAGGCCAAAGAAATCACCCAGGATCGTCCTGAAAAAGCCCTGATTGTTCTGCATAACAACGGCTCGTTCAGCTCCTTCGGGGTGCAGTCCCGCTACGGTTTTGTATTCAATGCGCTGGGCGTACAGCCTGCCAGCCCGACGGTAGAAACCGGCCTGCACGGACAGCCTGTTTCCAGCGAGTTCATCCAGCAAGCCAATCCGGACATCATTTACATCATCGACCGTACCGCCGTAATGGAACGTCGCCCTGCCCTGAACGCCGACAGCCTGAGCAACCCGCTGCTGCGTGAAACCAAAGCCTGGCAAAACGGCCGTGTGGTATTTGCCAATGCCGAAGCTTGGTACGTAACTGCCGCCAGTGTCACCTCGCTGAAATTGATTATTGATGACGTGATCAAAGCCTACCAACAACCATGATCTAACGGTTTTTACACAGGCAAATAGACAGTAACGCGACTCAATCCAATTTCTATTTGCCTTAATCAAAGCAAAGAAACACACCCCGCCACATAAAGGAAACTGGCATGTACACACCACGCCACAATGGGACGTTTGCGCCCTCGATACGTAAAATCGGCAGTTCCAGCCGCTCCGGCTTTGCCCTGGACCGCACTTTCAGCGCCGTGCAAATAGCATTAATACTGGGTTTGGGAGCCAGCGCGCTGGCCTTGATGGCCTCGCCTGCGCAGGCACAAAACAGTACGGCTGCCCAGGCTGATGAAGTCGTCACCCTGCCATCCGTTACCGTCAAAGGCCAGCGTGACAAGACTGTAGAAAGCTATGCAGGCGGACAAGTCGCCACCGGCGGACGTGTCGGTTTGCTGGGCACCAAAGACTTCATGGAAACACCCTTCAACACCATCAGCTATACCGAGCAATACATTGCCGACCAGCAGGCGCGTGACATCAGCGAAGTGATCGCCAAAACCGACCCCAGCGTGTTCATGAGCGGCATCGCAGGCGAGAGCAACGAAAGCTATTCCATCCGCGGCTTCCGCTCCGATGTGGGTGATGTCACCGTCAACGGTCTGGCCGGGATGGGCGGCTACTACCGCAACTCGCCCGAAGCCTACGAGCGCGTCGAGGTCCTGAAAGGCCCCTCGGCCCTGCTTAACGGCATGCCGCCCAAAGGCTCGGCAGGCGGCGCCGTCAACCTGGTCACCAAACGCGCCGGCGACGATCCCCTGTTTCGCGTAACAGGCAGCTATATGTCCGACTCGCACTTTGGTGGCCACGTGGATCTGGGCCGTCGATTTGGCGAGGACAAGCAGTTTGGTGTACGCCTGAACACAGCCTACCGCGATGGTGAAATTGCCGTCAAAGACCAGGACAAGAAAATTACCCAGACCTCTTTGGGCCTGGACTGGCGCGGTGAGCGTGTCCGCTTGTCTGCCGACCTGTTTCACAGTAAAGACCGCGCCTACGGCCTGACGCGCGGCCTGACCTTGAATCCCGGCGTAGAACTGCCCAAACCACCCAAACCCGATGTGTCGTGGAACCCGCCTTGGGCTTTTTACGACACCACCGATAAAGGCGCCATGATCCGTGGCGAGTTCGATCTGAACGATCAATTCACCGCTTACGCCGCCGCCGGTATCAGCCGTACCAAATTCAGATCCAATATGGGCGCTGGTCAGGTGATCAATAACGCAGGCGACTTCAGGATCAACTTCAGCGGCGTGGCCGACGAGATGCGGCGCAAAACCGCTGAAGTGGGTCTGATGGGTAAGCTGCAAACCGGCCCGGTCAGCCATCAATTCGCGATCAACGCCACGCAGTACAACGAAGACTACGACCTGAGCGGCTTCCGCAACCTGCTGCCCACCGCATGGGAAACCAATATCTACGATCCCGTCTGGGGTCCAGAGCCTTCCTTGCCGAACAATATCCCGCTGATCAGCACCACTAAGACTCGCTTGAAGAGCATCGGTTTTGCTGACACCCTGTCCTTTGCCGAGGACCGCGTACAAGTGACACTGGGCACACGCCGTCAGCAAGTGATCAACGAGAGCTTTAATGGCACCACCGGCCAGCGTACAGGCGAGCGCTACAAGGAAAGCGCAACCACTCCCGCCGTCGCTTTCCTGGTGAAAGCCACTGATCAAGTCTCGGTCTACGCCAACTACATCGAAGGCTTGTCCCAAGGCGCGATTGCTCCCAACACCGCCGCCAATGCAGGTCAGGTTTTTGCCCCCTTCAAAACCAAGCAGAAGGAAGTGGGCCTGAAGCTGGATCTGGGTGACTTTGCCCATACCCTGGCCCTGTACGAAATCAAGCGCCCCAGCAGCTATACCGACCCATTTACCAACGTGTTCTCCTTTGGTGGCGAGCAACGCAACCGGGGCATTGAATGGGGCTTTTTCGGCTCCCCCATGGAAGGTGTGCGCTTGATGGGTGGCGTGGCTTACTCCGATCCGGAAATCACCAAAGCCGCCAACCCGGCTGAAGAGGGCCGCCAGGCCACGGGCCTGCCCAAGTGGCAAGCCAAGCTGGGCGTGGAATGGGATGTACCCAACTTGCAAGGTCTGACCGTGATGGCCAACGCCACCACCTCATCCAAGCAATACCTGAGCGCGGACAACTCCCTGTCCATCCCCGGCCATACCGTGTTTGATCTGGGCGCACGCTATCGCACCAAGATCTCCGGCCGTCCGCTGACCTTGCGGGCGACGGTGAATAACGTAGCGAACAAAGCTTACTGGGCCAAGCCGCACTTCACCAGCCTGGGTGTGGGCGCACCACGGACTTTCATGTTGTCAGCAACGATGGATTTCTAAGCTGAAGAGCTGAATTTGATGACAGGGCCTTGTTACAGCTGAGTGGTGTGACAAGGCCCTTGTTTGATGACAAGCAGATGCTGCCATCGGTATTTTCAGGTGAGATCACCAGCGGTCGACTCACCAGTCAGCTAAGTGGCGTACAACTGAGCAATTTCTTAAGCCACGAAGCACAACAGGTGAATATCTTCCGGGTCCAGCTCAAATAAACGCGGGTCTGGCTCTGGCGCGATTTCAAAGCCGTGAGCCATATAAAAATCCACCGTATTCACCGAAGGCGTGGCCGAGGCATAGACCGCCTTCGCACCCCACTTAACAGCCTGCTTCTTGGCCTGATCCAGCAACCATACGCCCATCCCCTGCCCGCGCAAGGACTGGCTGACATGCAGAAAGAACAACTGACGCCACTCCCCCTGTGGTCCCAAGGGCAGGCTGTCCAGGCCGACGGCGGCCAGCAGGCTATCACCCTTGAATACGCCCATGAACCAGGAACCGCGATGAAAGGCGTCCTCATGTTCCGGGTGATATTTCTCCGGGTCACCTTCCGGCCAACCCCGCAAATCAATATCAGCCGCTTGCTTGTGCAAGACGCCATCGCGCAGCTCGTACAAACCGTCAATCCGTTCACTACGGTCTATAGACCACAACAGATTCAGTTCGGTTTCTTTCAAAGGGCGCAGCGTCAAGCCTGGAGGTAAAGAGGGCATGGTAATCAAGGTGATGTATTTCGGGTTTGTAGAGGATTGAATCCGCCTCAACGCTCAACCAGGGAACTCGCCTGGCCAAGTCCCGCATGAAACTTGCCCCCTGGGTGAACGCGCCCGATTATAGGCGTACATCGCTCTGAATGCCTCGGCGAACAGGACGGCGCAAGACCGTAGCAGCTCGCAAATCGGGCTGTGGATCACGATCCTCTGCCTGCGCCAGCGTACTTAAAATCGAGCAGTCAGGCTGTTCATCACCCGGACAACAACCAATGGATGCTTCCAGCGCCAAGGCCATGTCCTGCATGTTTTTAATGCGGCTGCTCAGCTCAGTCAGATGCTGTTGAGCGACCCGCTTTACATCTGCACTCTGACGCGACGGGTCGTGCCACAGGCTCAACAAATCACCAATGGCTACCATGGAAAATCCCAGATCGCGAGCACGTCTTATAAAGCGCAAGCGCTCCACATCTTTTCGGCTATACGTCCGGTAACCCGCAGCAGTGCGCTCGGTTTCCGGGATAAGGCCAATCTGCTCGTAATAACGAATCATTTTGGCCGACACTTTGGATACCTTGGAGGCTTCACCAATATTCATCTTGCTCCCCTTGCTCAATGAAAGGACTCGAAAGTCGGGTGTCAGTGATGGCAAAAGGTGGCAGGCCTTGTCCAAAGCCCCATCAGTCTTTTCTGCCTGCCCAGGCCTGTGTTGCCAGCACTGACAACACACAGTGTGAAGATTCCCACGGTAGGAAGGTCAAGCGCCCGCGTGGCCCAAGCCTCCGGCTCCAGAACGCTATGGCGTAAAAAATACATCCACATGCAAATCCTGCACTTTCAAACCGCGCTTGAGCACCATGCCCATCGTGGCATCCACCATGGATGGCGAGCCCGCCACATAAACCTTCCAACCGCTTAAATCAGGCTGATCGTGGCCAACGATATCGGTGACAAGCCCCCGGCGATAGTGAGTGGCCGGTATCCCGGAGATGACAGGAGTAAAAGCCAGATTGGGGTATTGGCGCTCCAGCGCCCGGAAGTCATCAATAGCATATAAATCCCGCAGTTCGCGCGCTCCAAAATACACATGAATGGGCTGATTCATGCCACAGGCCAACGCCGTTTCAACAATCGATTTGATAGGGGCCAGGCCCGTGCCTCCCGCAATGCACAAGATAGGGCCGCCATGCCCCTCGCGCAGATAGGAGGAGCCGCGAGGCACGTCCAGGCTGAGCTTCTCGCCCAGCTGAAGCACGGTGTGCACATACGAAGACGTCACCCCACGGGGAACACGGCGTATGTGAAACTCCAGCTCGGGTGCACCAGGGCGGTTGGCCATGGAGTAACTGCGCACGGGCGCCTGTCCGAATTTGATATCCGCGTACTGACCGGCAAAAAACATCAGAGGCTCAGGCTCATCCAGACGGATACGCACAAGGCGCACATCGTGCGTCAGTTCTCGCAACTCGGACACCGTGCCGGTCACGCTACGCGAGGGTGCCAGCCCCCGTACATCATCCGTGCCAATCCAGTCTACGGTCACATCACTTAAGGGGATCGCCCTGCAGGCCAGAATCAGACCGCGGGCTTGCTGCTCCTCGGTCAGGGCAAAGCGGGAGTGCTCCAGCCGGTCAATTTGCCCATCAACCAGCCGGGTTTTACAGCCCCCACAACGTCCCAGACGACAGCCATGCGGATAGGCCAGGCCGCTTTGCAAGGCGGCCTGCAAAATGTTTTGCCCCTCCTGAGCGGCGATCTGCTGACCGGTCTGACGGATAAGAATTGTTTTGCTGCTCATTGCTGCCCCCTTCACGTATAGCCCCACGGGCCACGCATTGCTCTCAGTTCCCGCCCGGTTCTGGTTGACCAATAGGGATCTGGCTGTCTCATTCTTGTATTTGACATGGCGACTCCACACAAAGTTGTTGTTTAACGACACAAAAGGCTTATTTCTCAATGCCTTGTGAACAAGCTAAAGCTTCCAACGATTGGAGAGTCAACACCTTCAACAAGGTGTGCAGACAAACCTTGACCTTCCAATCGTTGTAATGCCTAGCCTTGGCTAACAACTTTGCACAGACGCTTCGGAAGGGCCGAAGCCCTGCTGCAAGAAAGGGATACAGCCATGCGTCGAACATTCAAATTTGCTTTAGCGGCAAGCGCCATCGCCGCCATCGGAACCGCCTACGCTGCCCGCGATGGTTCCGATCATAAAGACAAGGCAGCAGAACCGCCACCAGAAGCCGCCAGTACGCCCGCAGGCCCCAGCGTGCCTGTTGCTCAAGTTCTGGAGCGCAGCATTCTTCCCTCTACGGATTTCACCGGATTTCTTGCCGCCCCTCAATCGGTAGAACTACGTTCGCGCGTAAGCGGCGCGGTCGAAGCGGTCAGCGTCCCGGAAGGCAGTCTGGTACGTAAAGGGGAGGCTTTATTTCATATAGACCCGCGCCCCTTTCAAGTGGCTCTGGCTACAGCCACAGCGCAATTACGTCAGTCCGAGGTTCTGGCCAAACAAGCGCAAGACGATCTGAACCGGGTACAGAAACTGGTCGAGACCGGCGCCGTTTCCCGCAAGCAATACGATGATGCACTGGCCATACGCAACGCCCAGCAAGCTCAGGTCCAGGTTGCCAAAGCAGCGGTCGCCGCCGCGCAGCTGGACCTGTCCTACACCCATATCCGCTCGCCCATCTCGGGTCGGGTAGACCGGGTCCTGGTCACGGCAGGCAATCTGGTCAATGGCGGCGCCACTGATCAGGCCAGCCTGTTGACCACCATCGTCTCCACAGACCCTTTGTATGCGTACTTCGACATAGACGAAGCCACCTACCTGAAAGCCATCCGCCAGACCCGCCCCGAAAAGGATGACAACACCTCCGGGCTACCCGTTTCCGTTGGACTGGCAACAGATCAGAGCTTCCCATATCAGGGGACACTGGACTTTGTGGGAAACCAGATTGATCGCAGCACCGGAACCGTACGGGCGCGCGCAGTCATTCCCAATCCCGACGGCATGCTGGCCCCCGGTTTGTTTGCACGCGTCAGACTGGCTACAGGGGCAGAACAGGCCGCTATCTTGATTGACGATCAGGCCTTGGGCACTGATCAAGGGAAAAGATATGTACTGGTTGTAGACCAGAACAATCAAGCCCAATACCGCGTGGTCGAACCTGGACCGATGGTCGATGGTTTACGTGTCATTAAAAGCGGTCTGCAAGCCGGTGAAAAAGTCATCATCAAAGGCTTGGTACGCCCCGGCATGAGCATCACTGCCCGCCTCGTTCCCATGCAGGCGAGCAGTGAAACAGCAAGCGCTGCGGTCCACCCCGCGGAGGCCCAGCCATGAAGTTCCCTCACTTTTTCATCGCCCGGCCCATCTTTGCCATCGTGCTGTCCTTGCTGATGCTGATCGCCGGTGCCATGGCCTTCTGGCAACTGCCGCTAAGCGAATATCCGGCAGTCACGCCCCCTACCGTGCAGGTAACGGCCAAGTATCCAGGTGCCAATCCAGAAGTCATTGCCGACACGGTGGCCGCGCCGCTGGAACAAGCTATCAACGGCGTGGAGAACATGCTGTACATGAACTCCCAAATGGCGACCGACGGCCAGATGGTCCTGACCATCGCCTTCAAGCAGGGAACGGATGCCGACATGGCACAGATCCAGGTGCAGAACCGGGTTTCTCGCGCCCTGCCTCGTCTGCCCGAGGAGGTTCAACGCATCGGCGTTGTCACCCAGAAAACCTCGCCAGATGTGCTGATGGTGGTTCATCTGGTCTCCCCGGAAAAACGCTACGACTCGCTGTATCTGTCCAACTTTGCCATCCGGCAGGTACGAGACGAACTGGCCCGCCTTCCTGGGGTGGGTGATGTGCTGGTTTGGGGAGCCGGTGAATACTCCATGCGCATCTGGCTGGACCCGTCCAGCGTGGCAACACGTGGGCTGACAGCCAGCGACATCGTGGCGGCCTTGCGCGAACAGAACGTGCAGGTCGCTGCCGGTTCGGTGGGGCAACAGCCCAATACGGACTCGGCCTTTCAAGTCACCGTCAATACCTTGGGGCGCCTGTCCACGGAAGAACAGTTTGGTGAGATTGTGGTCAAGACGGGCGAGGACGGACAAGTGACCCGTCTGCGCGATGTAGCCCGAGTCTCTTTGGGGGCCGATGGCTACACACTGCGCAGTTTGCTTAATGGCGAATCCGCCCCTGCCCTGCAAATTATTCAAAGCCCAGGTGCCAATGCCATTGATGTCTCCAATGCGGTACGCACCAAGATGCAGGAACTGCAAGGCGGTTTTCCGCAAGACATTGAATATCGCATCGCCTACGACCCGACAGTGTTCGTTCGGGCCTCCTTGCAATCCGTAGCCATCACCTTGCTGGAAGCCGTCTTGCTGGTGGTGATTGTGGTTGTCCTGTTTCTGCAAACCTGGCGTGCTTCCATCATCCCACTGGTCGCCGTGCCGGTGTCCCTGGTGGGCACCTTCGCCTTGATGCATATATTTGGTTTCTCCCTGAACACGCTCTCGCTGTTCGGGCTGGTCTTGTCCATCGGCATCGTGGTTGACGATGCCATTGTGGTGGTAGAGAACGTGGAACGGCACATGGCGCTGGGCGAGCCGCCCAAGCAAGCGGCCTTCAAAGCCATGGATGAAGTAACCGGCCCGATTATTGCCATCACATCCGTTTTGGCAGCGGTCTTTATCCCCTCCGCGTTTCTATCCGGACTGCAAGGCGAGTTTTATCGACAGTTCGCCCTGACGATCGTGATTTCCACCATTTTGTCGGCCATCAACTCCTTGACCCTGTCGCCCGCGCTGGCCGCCATCCTGCTCAAACCCCATCACAGCAAGACACATCCAGACTGGCTGACACGGCTGATCGATACCCTGTTTGGCGGATTCTTCCGCCTCTTTAACCGCTTCTTTGACCGCGCTGCCAGCTCTTACGTAGGGACAGTGCACCGTGCAGTCCGTGGCAGTGCGATTGTTCTGATGTTGTATGCCGGCTTTGTGGGTCTGACCTGGTTGGGTTTTCACCAAGTACCCAACGGCTTTGTGCCCGCTCAGGACAAGTACTTTCTGGTGGGCATCGCGCAGCTTCCTAGCGGAGCCTCGCTGGACCGCACCGAAGCGGTGGTCAAGCAGATGTCGAACATTGCCCTGGCCGAGCCGGGCGTGGAAAGTGTGGTCGCGTTTCCAGGCCTGTCCGTCAACGGGCCGGTCAATGTTCCCAATTCCGCTCTGATGTTTGCCATGCTCAAGCCTTTTGACGAACGTCAGGACCCCTCGCTTTCTGCCAATGCCATCGCCGGCAAGCTGATGGGCAAGTTCAGCCAGATCCCTGACGGATTTTTAGGGATTTTCCCACCGCCACCTGTCCCCGGACTAGGCGCCATGGGCGGCTTCAAACTGCAAATTGAAGACAGAGATGGTTTGGGCTTCGAAGCTCTGGTGCAGGCACAAGGGCAAATCATGGCCAAAGCCATGCAGGCCCCGGAGCTGGCCAATATGCTGGCCAGTTTCCAAACGAATGCGCCCCAACTGGATGTGGAGATTGATCGGGTCAAAGCCAAGACCCTGGGCGTCTCCATGACAGACGTATTCGAGACCTTGCAGATCAACCTGGGATCGCTGTATGTCAACGACTTCAACCGCTTCGGGCGCACTTACCGCGTCATGGCACAGGCTGACGCGCCATTTCGCGCCCAGGCTCAGGACATCGGTCTGCTGAAAGTACGCAGCAATAAAGGCGACATGATTCCCTTGAACGCCTTTGTCACCCTGACCGAAGGCTCCGGCCCCGACCGGGTAATACGTTACAACGGCTTTCCTTCCGCCGACATCAGTGGCGGCCCTGCCCCTGGCTACTCGTCGGGACAGGCCACAGACGCGATCGAAAAAATCCTTAGGGAAACCTTGCCCGAAGGCATGGTCTACGAATGGACAGACCTGGTCTATCAGGAAAAGCAGGCCGGCAACTCCGCCCTGTACATATTCCCTCTGGCCGTCCTGCTGGCCTTCCTGATTCTGGCCGCGCAATACAACAGCTGGTCCCTGCCCTTTGCCGTCTTGCTGATCGCCCCCATGGCCCTGCTCTCGGCCATAGGCGGTGTCTGGCTATCCGGTGGCGACAACAACATTTTCACGCAGATTGGTTTTGTAGTACTGGTCGGGCTGGCCGCCAAAAACGCCATTCTGATTGTGGAGTTTGCCCGCACGCAGGAAGAGGCGGGAGCTGACCCATTGACGGCCGTCCTGGAGGCCGCCCGGCTACGGCTGCGCCCCATCTTGATGACCTCTCTGGCCTTTATCGCTGGCGTGGTTCCCCTGATGCTGGCCAGTGGAGCAGGTGCAGAAATGCGCCACGCCATGGGGGTGGCCGTGTTCGCCGGCATGTTGGGCGTCACCCTGTTCGGCCTGCTACTGACCCCTGTGTTCTACGTGCTGGTGCGCAAACTGGCACTGCGCCGCCAACAGCGCCGGGCCCCTGACCGCAACGACCAGCAACACGCATGAAGCCAAGGACAAGCATGAACATGATTTTCCCCTCTCTACCCCGCGTTCGACGCCTCAGCCCCCTTGCCCTGGCATTGATACTGACAGGCTGTACGCTGGCTCCCAAGTACGAGCGGCCGGAAGCCCCTATCGAGGCCACGTATCCCGCTTCCCCCCTTATGACCGAAGAGGCTAGCTCTGCTGCAGTCATCGCTGCAGAAATAGGCTGGCGCGACTTCTTCCGCGACCCGCTACTACAGCAACTGATAGAAATTTCACTGGCAAACAACCGCGACTTTCGTACAGCGGCCTTAAATGTCGAAGCGGCACAGGCGCTGTATCGCATTCAACGCGCCAAACTGCTACCAGAGCTGGAGGCGGCCGCCAGCGGTGCCTCCGAGCGACTTCCCGCCGACCTAAATCCAACTGGCACCAGCCAGCTTAATCGTCGCTACGAGGTGGGCGGTGTCAGCACAGCCTGGGAGCTGGATCTATGGGGCCGCATCCGCAGTCTGAACGAACAGGCACTGGCCCACTATCTGGCCCTGGATGAAACTCGCGTAGCGGCCCAAACCAGCCTGATCACCGAGCTGGCCAATACCTATCTGACGTTGCGGGCCGACCAGGAGCTGCTACGCCTGAGCAGCGACACGCTGGCAACGCAACAGCGCTCCTACGAATTAAGTCGCCAGTTAAAGGAACTGGGCCATGCCACCCAACTGGACCTGCGCCGCGCGGAAGTCGCCCTGCGACAGGCAGAATCCAGCTATGCCGCCTATAGCCGCCAGGCAGCCCTGGATCGCAACGCTCTGGTCCTGCTGTTGGGACAAGCACTCAGCGCCGATCTATCCAGACAGCTGGATGAGGCGGTTACGCTGCCCGATCAGCTCCTTGTGGCGGATCTACCTGGCGGCCTGCCCTCCGACCTGCTGGTACGCCGACCCGACATTCGGGCTGCCGAGCAAACCCTTCGAGGCGCCAACGCCCATATTGGCGCGGCACGAGCTGCTTTTCTTCCTACCATCAGCCTGACTGGGTCCATCGGAACCGCCAGCGCTTCACTGGAAGGTCTGTTCGACTCGGGTACACGGGCCTGGAGCTTTTTTCCCAGCATTAATCTGCCCATTTTCAAGGGCGGTGCCCTGCTGGCAAATCTGGATGTCGCCCATGTGCGCAAACGGATAGAAATCGCCCAGTATGAAAAAACCATTCAGGTCGCTTTCCGGGAAGTTGCGGACGGGCTGGCAAGCAAAAGCCTGCTAGACCAGCAGATCCAATCCGAGAAGCTGGCGGTCACGGCCAGCCTTGAGGCTCAAACCCTGGCCGAGCAACGCTTTCAGGAAGGTATGGACGACTACTTGAGCGTTCTGGATGCATATCGCAGCCTGTACAGCAGCCAGCAAACACTGGTCAGAACGCGCCTGGCACGACTGAGCAATCTGATTGACCTGTACAAGGCTTTGGGGGGTGGGTGGAAGGAGTACACAAACTCGGCGGATCACAACACTTGAACCTCGCTTTTGTGCCCGAGGCAGGACGGCATGTTCATGGCGTGATGGATGGACCTCCCGCTCTGGCCCTGACACTGCTCTAGCAGTGCCAGGGCACCACGGTTGATCTTAACGATTCCGACGGGCCCGCTCCTGCACGACATTACTTTCCAGCATCAATGCCGCCCGGCTAGTAACCCGATCCAGCATGCTGCTCAGGGCCGACAGTTCTGCTGCACTCAAATCCTGAAAGATCTCCTCGTTCAAGGACGCAACAACCGGCATAACCTCCTCATAACGCTGCATCCCCAATTCCGTCACCGAGACATGCACAACACGCGAGTCTTTGGTATCGCGCGTACGCTTTAGCAAACCTTTCTCGCACAAAGTACTGACCGCTCGTGAGCAACGAGCGGTATCCAATGCTGCCGCCTCGGCCAAAGCCGTGCCTGTCAAAGCAGGATGCATGTTGGCAATCGCCAGAATGCGCCATTCACGGCGAGTGATATTGAAACGCCCCTCGCACAAGCGAATAAAAATCGGATTACTGGCAGACCAGGCTCGATACAGCTGGAACATCATCATGGCCGGTAGCGTAAGGGGCGCCGCACTGCCTGCAGTGCTTGCCAAGGCAGGGGAAGGCTTGGGGGAGCTGACCATGGGATGACCTTTAACCTTGAAGATACTTGATTAGAACAACTATCAGCCCCCTTGGTAAGCTGCGGTAAAAACTGATGGAAATCAAAAAAAAGGAGACAAATCATGGCCCTGAACCGCCTTCGCGCCACGGTAACAAGCTGTCTGCTGTCAGGACTGCTGTTCACTGGTTTATCCCACGCAGCAAGCCCCGTTGAAACCCTGACTGTCGTTGTGCCCTATGCGCCCGGAGGCGCGTCTGACCGGGCCGCACGCATTGTGTCGGACGGTCTGCACAAGAAACTGGGTATTCCCATTGTGGTCGAGAACAAGACCGGCGCCGGGGGCCGAATTGCCGCCCAGTATGTCAAAAGTACGGCGGCAGACAAAAATGTGCTGATCCTGGCCAACCCCGCCGTCATGGTCGTCGCTCCCCTGGTTTTCAATGACATCCCCTACAAACCCGACACCGACTTCCAGGCCGTTTCCATGGTGACTGAATACGGTTTTGGGGTAGCGGTGTCGGCAGACAGCGACATTCAAACCATGGGCCAACTGATTGCCTGGGCCAAAGAGCATCCCGGTGCCTTCAATATTGGCGTCCCGGCCACCGGCAGCCTGCCGCACTTTTTCGGCCTGATGCTATCCCAGCAAATTGGCTCCAGGGGCGAGATCATAGGCTATCGCGGTTCGGCCCCAGTCATTACAGACTTGATCGGCGGCGTACTGCCCTTGGCTATCGATACGCTGGATGTACTGACGTCTCAGCACCAGGGCAAGCGCATCCGCATTCTGGCCACCTCGGGCAGCGAACGAGAGACCACCCTGCCAGATGTACCTACCTTGAAACAGTCCGGTGTGGACCTGGAAGCCTCAGGCTGGAACGCCTTCTTTGCCCCGGCCTCCATGCCAGCCGACAAAGTCGCTTTCCTGGGCACGGCCATTAAAGAAGTCACCCGCGACCCGGCGCTGCAAGAAACACTGCTGAAAAATGAATTGATTCCCGTATCTGCCGATGCAGAAGAAACCCGCGTCCGCATTGAACAATTCCGCCAGCAATGGGCTCCGGTCATTCAGGCCTCCGGCTTCAAAGTCACGCAATAAACCAGCAACACAGACAACATGACACAACGCAAGAACGTCCTGTTCATCATGGCCGATCAGCTGCGGGCTGATCACCTGGCCTGCTACGGCCACCCTCATATTCGTACCCCCCATCTGGATGCTTTGGCCGCCAAGGGGGTGCGCTTTGATCGCGCTTTCGTCAATTCCGGCGTCTGCGGCCCGTCCCGCATGAGCTACTACACAGGCCGCTACCCATCGACGCACGGAGCCACCTGGAATCGCGTGCCCTTGTCGGTAGGCGAAGTCACCATGGGCGAGTATTTGCGCGCCGGTGGACACAAACTGGTGCTGGCGGGCAAAACCCACATCATGGTCGACCACAAGGGGCTGGAACGGCTGGCACTGGATGGTGGCAGCGAACTGGCCCGCCTGCTTAAAACAGGGGGGTTTGAAGAGATAGACCGTTACGACGGCCACCACGAACCGGGAGAAGAAAGCGGCTACCCGGCTTACCTGCGACGTCATGGTTATGAATCCGACGACCCATGGACAGACTTTGTCATCTCTGCGCACGGGCCCGATGGGCAGCCAGTCAGTGGCTGGCACATGCGCAATGCTTGCTACCCGTCCCTGGTAGAGGAAAAGCACTCGGAAACGGCCTATATGACGGACCAGGCCCTGTCCTTCATGGAGCGCATGGGGGATGAACCTTGGGTGATGCACCTGAGCTACGTCAAACCACACTGGCCCTATATCGCTCCTGCGCCCTACCACGATATGTATAGCGCCGAGCAATGCCTGCCCGTAGTGCGCAATGAGGCCGAATTAAGCAATGCGCATCCGATCGTAGAGGCCTACCGCCAGCAAGAGGAAT
The DNA here is from genome assembly GCF_000465875.3 of Alcaligenes sp. EGD-AK7. NCBI lineage: Bacteria > Pseudomonadati > Pseudomonadota > Betaproteobacteria > Burkholderiales > Alcaligenaceae > Alcaligenes > Alcaligenes sp. EGD-AK7. The sequence goes on from NZ_AVOG02000023.1 coordinate 225,574, forward strand.
GCGTCAGTTTCGCCAGCGAAACCTGCATCAACACGGTCAGACCCGCCTACCAGGGTCTTATTACCCAATTGGACGACCACCTGGGCCGCTTGTTCGACTTCATGTCCCGCAATGGCCTGATGGACAACACCCTGATCATCTTCACGGCCGACCATGGGGATTTCCTGGGCGATCATTGGCTGGGCGAGAAAGAGCTGTTCTACGACACCGTGCAGCGTGTACCTTTCATCGTCTACGACCCGTCACCGGAGGCGAATGCTACGCGGGGAACAGTCGATAACAGAATGGTCGAAGCCGTGGATGTGCTACCCACCATGCTCTCGTGGCTGGGCCTGCCGCTGGCTTCCCACCGCCTTGAGGGACGAGACTTGCTGCCCCTGCTACATGGCACCCAGCCACCTTGGCGCGACTGCGTGTTTTCCGAACTGGATTACAGCTATCGCCTGGCCCGCGTGATACGCGATAAATCACCATCCAATGCCAGAGCCTGGTCCCTGCGCAGTGACCGCTGGCGCTATGTGTATTGGCTGGACGAGCCTGAGCAGCTCTACGACCTGCATGCCGATCCTGAGCAGTTCAACGACCTGGGCCAATCTCCAGACCACGAAGACGTACGGGTTGAATGTCGGGAGCGCTTGCTGCAGTGGTTCACAAGCCTGAAACGCCGAACGACCGTGACGGATGAAGAAGTAGAGCGCGGTACCAATGCGTATAAAAAAGCAGGGGTATTTTTCGGGCAGTGGTAAGCCCAGGAGCAGAAAGGGCAAGCGTGTAGCATCAAGCGCTTGCCCCCTTCCTAGTCCGGGTTCTTCGGACCGCGGCGCTTGGGCAAGATGGTGGGCGTATCGTCATGTGGCTTGAACAAATACGGACTCTTATCGGGTTCCGGATTCGGAGAACCATCAAACTGCGTGGCTTTATGGTCTACCGGCCGCCTTCGCTCCTTGTCTTTGCCGCGTTCATTTACTTCCTTCAGGTCTTCCTGCACCCGCCCGGCAATATCCACTTGGGATTCACTGCTGGGCTCCGGTGCTTTGGCTTGATTCGAGCCTTCGGTGTTGCCTTTGCGTGTGGGACTCATGCTGACTCTCCAAAGATCAGGTTGCGCAGACAGGCTCCAGCAAACAGTGTGCCTGGTAGCCTTCATGACTGCCCCCAAGCTGAAAACCTGCCAAGCAAGGCCGTCAATCAACCGCCTTGGACGGATGTGGACTAAGGCTTGGCTTGACTGTGACCTTCATTGGCACGAGCCAGAAAGATCCGTATCAACTCCGGTGAGTGCTCTTCCAGCCAACGAGCCATCGCGCGCTCTTGCTCCAGGATTTGATGGCACACCATCGCCGTCTCCGTATCGCCCACAAAATCAGCGGCCTCCTTGAGCTGGCTGTAAGCCGCAATTTCCAGGTTTTCGAAGGCAAAGCTGAACATCGTGCCTTTCACCACCTCATCAGAGGCAAAGATCCCGGAAAAGCCCTGAAACGCTGCCATAACTTTCCCGCCCAGGTCTTTGAGCAAGGACGTATCCCCACCGCGCCGCTCTATGCATTCGCGCACCAGCCCCTGCTGTGTCTGAGTTTCCTTGATATGTTGCTGAATACGCTGATGCAACTCCGGGTAGTTCTCCACCCGCGAGAGCATGCTGTTCAGCATCGTCTCAGCCTGTTCTTCCATTGCATGTGCATCTCGAAGCCAGTCCATCAAGTGTTTGTCCGCGCGTGATTTATTGGTATCCATGACATTCTCCTGTCGGTTTGCCTTGCCGCAACTGCGACAAGCAACTGATACCCAGCATATGGCGTTCCCAAGGTGCCAGCGCCCCGCGCACACCTTGAAAAACACCAAACAGCTACCTGCTTTCTCTTGAATCAGCTCCCACACATTCCGGACCGAAAAAATGAAGCCAGGCAATCACGCACGGCAAGCAAAACACTTAAATAATCGACATTAGAAAGGCGCCCAGCCCCGCCAAAAATACAACCAACGCCGGCGGCACACGCCCCACCGTCAACAAGCCAAACAAGAGCAAGGCCAAGCCGAAATCCGCCTTGTCATGAATGGCACTGGTCCATACCGGGTCATACAGCGCGGCCCCCAGGATGCCGACCACCCCTGCATTAATCCCTGCCATCGCCGTGCGCACGCCAGCCCGATGTCGCAGCCCTTCCCAAAAAGGCAGGACGCCAATCAGAATCAAGAACGCCGGGATAAAAATCAGTGCCAACAGCGCCATGCCCCCCAGCCAGCCTTGCAAAGGCCATTGAGCCATCGCCCCGATATAAGCCGCGAAGGTAAACAGTGGGCCCGGCACTGCTTGCGCTGCTCCATAACCCACCATCAAGTCCGCATTGCTGACCATTCCTGTCGGTACGACAGAGGCCTGCAAGAGCGGCAACACAACATGCCCCCCTCCAAAGACCAGTGCCCCGGATCGGTACACCCCCTCCAGTAACTGAACAATCGATGAGCCTGTTGCCGCAGCCCACACGGGCAAAACAAGCAAGAGCCCGACAAAAGCCAGCAGGGCAGCCATCCCTAGCCTGCGAGACACCGGATACGAATGAGCCTGAGCCACCCCTGCTTGAGCAAAGTCCAATTTCCACCATGCGATCAAACCTGTCACCGCAATGGCCAGAACCTGCCCAAAGGCCGAGGGCAAGGCCAGACTTAACAAAGTAGCCACTATCGCCAATGCGGCACGGGATCGATCAGGGCATAAGGATCGAGCCATTCCAAACACCGCCTGGGCCACAATTGCTACCGCCACAACCTTGAGCCCATGTACCCACGCTGACTCTGCAATCCCCTGCTGTCCCGCCAATCCCAAGGCAAACAAAATCAATGCAATGGCCGATGGCAAGGTAAAGCCGGTCCAGGCTGCCAGCAAACCCATCCACCCGGCACGCCCCAGCCCCAGCGCCATCCCGACCTGGCTGCTGGCCGGGCCCGGCAAGAACTGACACAGGGCAAGCAGATCGGAGTAGCTGCGATCATCCAGCCAGCGACGGCGCTCTACGAACTCGGTACGGAAATAACCCAGGTGCGCGATCGGGCCGCCAAACGAAGTCAGCCCGAGTTTCAGGAAGGCCCAGAAGACCTCCAGCGGGCTGCCTGGCCTACCCGACGCCTGCCTCTGCACTTCTGCCGGTACTGATGTGGGTGTCTGTGTCTGTGTCTGTGTCTGCACAGGTTCGTTCGAATTATTCATTGCTGCCTGTTCCCCCCCTTGATCAACATCCGGCACACGTCATCTGCACCACCTGTTTTTACTGCTGATTAGTTTTCTGCTTACCGCCGATAGACAAGCTACAGACACCTTAGCCTGGCAACATATGATTATTGTGATGTAGAAAGTCAGGAATTTACCCACGGCGATTTAACTCGACCCACCCAACCCCGCCTCCCGGCACTCGCCCAGATAGCTTACAAACGTGGAAATCCGCGCCTACAAAGCCGTATTGCGGTAATACACCTCATTGATAGGCTGACTCATATCCAGCGCACGCTTGGGAAACAACTGCCCCAGCATCCACCACAGCAATAAATGCCCCTGCCTGAGTCAAGACAAACAGATACCAAGGCTTCTTCCACCCAATAGGCTATGATTTACAAGCCATGCCAAACGGACAATAACTGAGCAAAACCTACCAAAAAATAGAGATCATTACTCCAGAGCCATGAGTCAGCCACATCTTGTAGAAATAAACCAATATTCGTTTTCACCGGCGGCTTTGGCGGACATAAGAAATAACGCGTATGCGGTCGGTAACTGGCCTTTGGTTTATATCCTCAGTGACGGAGCCAAACGCCGAGCCTATGTAGGTGAAACAAGCAGTGCGCTGACCCGTTTGAATACGCATCTGCAGCATGAGCATAAGAAAATGCTCACTACCGCCCATTTGATCAGCAGCTCACGCTTTAACAAGTCCGCTACGCTAGACATTGAATCGGCGTTGATCAAATACATGGCAGCCGATGGTTGCTTCGAATTGCTCAATGGCAATTTGGGCCTGTCCGATCACAACTATTACCAAAGAGATGAGGTCTACACGCAGATCTTTCGTGAGACGTGGGACAAACTCCGTGGCCAAGGCATAGCCAGGCATTCGTTAGAGTCGATTGATAACTCCGACGTTTTTAAATATTCCCCATACAAAGCGCTATCTTTCGACCAGCGTCAAAGCCTGGTGGAAATGATGCGCGCTCTGCTCAATGACAATCTGCGTCATCTGGTCGTTCAAGGCGGAGCAGGCACCGGAAAGTCGGTCCTCGCTATTTTCCTGTTCAAGCTGATCCATACTGATGAAGCGGAACTGAATCTTCAGGAGTTTTCCGAAGAGGAAAACGAGCTACGTGAACTGCTCAGCCAGCTAAAACAACGTTTCCCTACCCCCCGAATGGCCTTGGTAGTGCCTATGGCTTCATTCCGCGCCACCTTGAAACGGGCATTCAAGAACGTGGCTGGCCTGCGCCCTGACATGGTGATCGGTCCGTCACAACTGGCTCGGGAGACTTACGATATCGTACTGGTGGACGAGTCCCATCGACTCCGCAAACGAGTCAACCTGGGTTCCTACTACGGAATATTCGACAAGGTCTGCAGCGACTTGGGTTTGGATAAAGATAGCTGCAGCGAAGTGGATTGGGTGACCCAACAGGCTAAAAAGGCCATTTTTTTCTACGACCCCGATCAGTCCATCAAACCATCGGACGCCAACGCGGCAGACTTTCAAAAGATCAAGCAATCACCTGACGCTAGAGTAATGACACTGACTTCTCAGTTTCGCGTCCAAGCAGGCCAGGACTATGTCGACTTCATAGACAAGCTTTTGAATGTCCACCTTGCAAAGCAAGAGCAATACCGCTCCAAAAAATATGACTTTCTACTCTTTGAAAACATCGCAGATCTGGTTCAAGTTATTGAGCAGAAAAACCAGACTTACGGCTTGGCCCGCCTGGTAGCCGGATATGCCTGGCCATGGCATTCGAAAAAAGACTCCACGCTTTATGACATTGAAATAGACAATGTAAAACTGCGTTGGAATCGAACCAATACGGACTGGATTAACACGACGGGGGCAGAAGATGAGGTTGGTTGTATTCACACCACCCAAGGATACGACCTGAACTACACCGGCATCATTTTCGGAACAGAGATTGGCTACGACGCCGACACGAATCAGATCACGATCAACGAAAAAAACTATCTGGATCGAAACGGCAAGCAAACCATAAAAAGCACAGAAGAACTGAAGCAGTACATCCTCAACATCTACAAAACCATCATGCTTCGGGGCATCAGGGGCACTTACGTCTATGCCTGCGACCCGGCGCTGCGGGCCTATCTCAAGCAACATATCCCCAGCTACCAGGCTCCCCCAGCCCAAGAGCTCTTGCCTGCACCAACGTTGGTGCCCTGGGTCAATGCCGTTCCCTTCTATGACCTCCAAGCCGCCGCTGGCAGCTTCAGTGAATTGCAACACGTAGAAAACAAAGAATGGGTTGGCCTGCCCAAAGAGATGGAGGCGAAGCAAGATATGTTCGCCTGCCGGGTCGTAGGCGAATCCATGAACAAGATCATCCCGAGTGGCTCGCTCTGCCTTTTCCGCCAGGATCCCGGTGGAAGCCGAAATGGCAAAATTGTTCTGGTAGAGTGCTTGTCTGCTCAGGATAGCGACGATGGCTCAAGATTCACCGTCAAAGAATATGAAAGCATCAAAACCCAGACGGCAGAGGGCTGGGAGCATAAGAAGATCTTATTAAAGCCCCGCTCTACCCAACTTACGTTTGAAGCGATTGAACTCAATGAAGACGCCGAATATCGCTATCGGGTAGTGGGCGAGTTTATAAGGGTTTTGAGCTGAACAATGCCTGTGTTTTGCCGAACACAGGCATTGCGCTACGCAAGCTCAGGAAGAGGAAAGATAACCGAAGGGAAGATTAAGCAAAAAAAAGCAGACGACACGTCTACGGGCATGTCGTCTGCTTGCCTTCTACTGCAGTGAACCGTTTAGAAGCGTGTGCGTATACCCACACCAAACGTATCGCCACGCGACAAACCAGTCAGTTTGTCGCTGTAATACGCAGCATAGACATCCGTGCGCTTGGAAAGCTCGTAGTCGTAACCCAAGGCCCAGCTGTTGCGCTTGACGTCACTGGCCCCACTACTACGCGTGTGACCATACGAAGCCAGCACCTTGCCGCCGCCCATGGGGACAGACACACCAAACTGCCCGCCCTTCATCGTGATGTCACCACTAGTGATGATGTTCTTCACGTACTGAAACTGAGCAAATACCTTGGCAAAATCAAAGTCATAAGCCATGCCTAACTGGCTCGCCCGCTGATGACGAAAGCCCACAATGATATTTTCCAGATCATCCGCCTGATTATCGAACTTGATCTGCTGATAGGCTAATGTCGCCGAGAAAGCACCATTGAAATACAGCGCATTGCCACCCCATTTATTGGACCCAGACTTGTTAGGCTCGTTACTGAACCCGTAAATCAAGTTTGCGGTCAGACCATTGAAGTCAGGCGTGGTGTACTTGACCGCATTGCTCCAGCCCGAATCGCCCAGCACGCCTTGGCCTTCCATCCCCAGATACGTGTGGAACACCGACGGGGAGAACGTGTAGGAATCGCCAAACGGGTTAAACAAGATGGTGGAGACGAAATAAGGCGTAGTCAGCCGCCCCAGCGTCAAAGTGCCTGCATCATCACTTTGCAAACCCACATAAGCACTACGAGAGAACATGGGATCGCCATTGAACCGCCCCGCCTGAGCTGTCTCTGGCCGGAAGAACCCTTCCATGGCAAACACGGCGCGAACACCGTTGGACAACTCCTCCTGGCCTTTCAAGCCCCAGTAAGAGGTTGTCATCCCTCCCCCGCCTACCGTCCCTTCCCGCTTATTGCCCCCTACAGGTTTATGTATCCCTGCCCAGGCATCAACCAGACCGTACAGCTGTACATTGGTTTGCGCGTGGGCAGTTGACCCTATTCCCAGCAAAGCGGCCAGCAGCCCGCCTGCCAATATCGGCATCTTTAGAACCATTGTGTCTCCGTTATCGTTTTCAGTATTGTGGTGATCCCCCTTCCCTTTTTCTAAGGGGGAGCCCTGACTGGGTGTCATCCACTTCGGCAGTACAAATAGGCAAAGCGAACAACCCCAATTTTTCTAGGGGCTTTTAATTTTTACTGTCACTTACAAGTGGTTTGGAAAGATGCGGGTGATAACAATTATTCAGGAAGGTACGTCGCGAAGCAGGCATGCTTTTTTGGGTACTACCGTTTTTCTTAATCTAGGCATGTGTTGCCGACGGGACTTGCCAGGTGGTTAAAAGCTCAATAAGCATCGGTTTAGAGACGTAAATATTGAGAATACTTGGCTCAACTTACCAGGTATCACAAGCATAAAAATCGACTAACGCAGATGAAGCCATCAAGGAGCCACTCCCAGGCTCCTTTTAAAGTACATACCATCTCGATCTTTCAGCATTAAAAAAATTAATCCGTCAAAAGGGCTCAATAGGTTTAAAAACCCCCGTCTTGCTCATATTGCGCCGAAGGTCAAACTGAGCCAGTGCCTCCACCACATCAATCATGGGCAACATCTCAAAATTGATCTCTGACCATGCCTCCCTACTCACCTTCACGGAGTACAAATAATCATCACGCAACTGCCCTGTTGCCGGATCATGACGTTGAGAAAACCCCGATAGAGTGATGCCCTGAACGACAGGGAGAGCGGCAAAGGTTTCCCCAATAATCCGGAAACCTACACCATGCACATGGGCCATATAGCGCTTACGTACCTGCACTGCTGGCAGATCCTTCACAGACAGCTTCAAGCCCCTTGCCGGAACCGCTGCAATCTTCGAGGGCATATCCTCAATCTCCGGCAAATCGATATCCAAGTGAACATGCGCTCCCTGCTCCGCAATGTCCAACGATATCAACGTCTCCCGAGGCCAAGCGATATCCTGGAGGTTAGCTTCCAGCCATTGCTCCATCGCTGCCGTATCTTGATAGATATCCTCTTCAAGCAGCTTACGCCGCTGCTCTTGCTCATAAGCATGTTGAGTCTGATCACTTTTCCATGCAGCCAATAACCGTTGATGCTCGCTGGCTATCTGCTGATTGAGCTGATTCAATTTTCCCAAACGTTTGGGAAAAAACTTTTCCCACCATTTTGCACTTAGCAAAGCAGGCTGCAAGGGCTCAGAACGAAGAAAACGCTCTGGAACATACCTGGGTGCAATATGAGGCGCAGGAGTGTCTAAATGGATATTAGCCACCGCTTCACATTCACTATTTATTTCATCGCATTTACGCTGGATTAAGCTTTGAATAGCCTGGCGGTTCTGCTTCTTGGCGAGCTCAACAACCGACTCGGAAACAGGCTCTCCGTCCTGATCATGGAAACTCAACATTCCTTGCTCTGTGACCCCACACACCAAAGAGAAAGTCTGTGTTTGCTGGGCAGATTGGCGCGGCTTAGGGGCAGGAGCAGCCTTATATAGGGTATGACGAGCGGAAAATCCCAAAAAACTGGTATTGAGATGTGCCCCACGCTTACCAACATTCACCGTTGAGCCCCGCGGCCCCAAGGTCCAGCTAGTGCCCGAGCCACTCAAGTTCATGCGTATGCCTGGAGCCAACTTAATCGATCGTCGAAAACGTACAGCCACAACTCCCTCCATGCTTTTTAATAGTTTTAAAAGCTTATGAACTTCCACAAAAGAGGTTTTGGAATGCAGAGAAACCTGATGGGGATGTATAACACTGTGCTGAGGCTAACTCAAAACCAGAGGCGGCTAACTACCAGGCATAGTCACTGAATAAGCGGAAGCAGAGATAAGGGCACGAGACGGAGACAATCGCAGACAAAGGTAAGCATCGCTGTACCGATTCTGTATCTATTGAAGTGCTGAGTTGATTCCCTGAACAGGGACTGACACTACGGTATCTTCCAACTGTTTGAACTTCAGGAAGATTTTAGATGGTGCCCGGGGCCGGAATCGAACCGGCACGCCTTGCGGCGGGGGATTTTGAGTCGCGAAGAAACAGTGCTTTGTGAGGTAAAACCGTCCACCTTAAGTGGATATAATAACACTATAAATAACTTAAGAATCAGTGGGTTAGTCAACTTAACGCAATTTAGTGAAAACTACTCACTGTACCGATACTGTACCGAAATCAAAGGAGTAGTTCGGTACATCTACGCAACTGCTTTTTAGTCAACCACCCCGGGGAAGAGATGGAGTTTCTGAGATCGCTGCATTATGGGTTGTGTACACGGAATCGCTAATGTCGAAATGCTCCTGGTAGGATGCCGATGTACTCCATTTTTTTGTTTTTAGCGGCACTAATCGTTTTCGTCTGTGGGCCTTTTTTTGGCGTGGCTTCTTAAATAAAGAGGGGGAGATATGGGAAAAGTTGAACGACAAGCAGCTTCTGATGCTGCTCAGGCGTCAGTAAAGCTAGAAGGTTTTGTTGTGCCAGAGGATACATTAACCGAAGCTCAGAACTATATTAACGGAGCCTTTGATTTAGACGAGCTTATCCGCCGGCTATATCGGCAAGCACAGGTTGTTTTTTGATTCTACGCTTTAACTGTGCACGCTGCGCGCGCTGTTGAACTATATCGCCCCAAATATTTTTAAATAGCTTCATGATTTCATTTTTTTTCGCAGTATAGGCAGGAACTATCTGCTCAGCTTCCGTCAGTCTACCCATCAAGCTATTTAATATTCTTTTCCTGTCAATATCGTTTTCTGCTTCCATTAGCTCTTTCTCCAGGCGCCTAATCTTCTGCGCCCTTACATGAGGCAATTCTAATTTCCCTTCATTAACAATCAATCCAGTAATAGTAGCAACCCCGTTACCATAGCAAGCCACTTTATGATATTTATATCCATGAGAGTTGATTGCGATGGCAATTTTATTTAAAAATTCTGGAGTTGCCTTTTCACCAGATATTGTTATATCGTCAACATAGAGAGTCATATGACAACCTTCTTGCGACGTAATATCATGAAGTTGATCAAAAAGATTTTGATTAATCCAGTAGGACAAGAGAGGGCTAATGCAGCTCCCCGTAGGCAAATGAGTACCGTGACTTTTAGTATCAGCGGTACATAAATTTGCCAGAATCGTTGCAATATCTGACGAGCATTGCATGTTCTTCAGAAAAAAACCATACACATGATGGAAGCGAATCGATGGAAAGAACTTCTTTAGATCTATTTTTAAAGTTCTACGATTCTGCAAATGTGCCTCTGCATTTGTCTTGTACGAACGCTTTTTGATTGCTGAATGAAGATAGGCTGGAGGCTGAATTCTTTTGAATAGTTTAAGTATTTTTTTATGAACTCGAAGCAACTCACCAACCGGCTCAGTAATTAACCTCCGAGTCTTTTTATCTTTAAAAATTCTATATTGTCGATGCAATCCTGACTGCCTAATATCAGTTATTGTATGTAGGCTTACACCGAGCAATTCCGAAAGCTTTTTCTTGCTTGAAAGTTTAAAAAAAGGAGAGTTACTGATCGCGTAACTTTTTCTGTAATGCGTCATCTTGATTCGTAAGCCACTCTAAAATCCCAAGCATTTTTTTTGACAAAAAACTTTTCACACTTTTTTCAGAATGCTCTCCATCTAAAGTTTCAGAGAAAACAATTAGAGAAGAAAGAGGGATTTTAAAAAAATCCGCATATTTCTGAAGAACATCTAAGGAAGGTTCTTTTTTTCCTTTTTCAATTTCTGAAATATACGATGGGGACAATGACAGATTAGACGCCAACTCAATTTGATTGAGCCTGTGATATTGTCGAACTGTTTTTAATGCTTTATTTAGCATGATCACTCCTTCAAAAAGTGAGAAGGGGGCGGTTAGAGAAAAAAATCAGCCAGCCATGTAAAAACACTCTTAACATGGGAAACAACTGAAGAAACCAAATCAGGTAAATAAACCATCAATAGTTTCCACAGCCATTTTCTTATCAGGAAACTAAGTGCCCACCGTATAGCTTTGATGGATAGTTTCTGGATAAAACTGGATGCACCGCGAAAGATAGACCTACGTCCCTCTTTTTTCTTCTTACCGCTCTTTGGTTGCTCTATGGCGTTATATTTCATAAAAGTCTCATATGAATGAATTGAATAGACATCTGCCGGATGGCGGATGTGGAAGCAAAGCTTCCCCCTCGCTCTAATCAATTCTCAGAGAGAACAACCAAAAACCCTTCTGCCTTAATGACTGATCGCTACCCTCAGCGATCAGCTATGCACTCAGATATGTCACAGATTCACGACGGGCGCGACTCCGGGACAGGACACCGGTGCAAATTTTGGTAAAGCGCTGTTTTCCAACAGGATGCTTACCGCGAGCTAGGCTCAAAACAACATTCGAGGTATCTCTGTACACACCATGAAGAGAATAGTAGCTCGCCCTATCGCTAAAAGCAAATAAAATTCGCTGCTAGCGATAATAATTTGTTGTCAGCGAACGACAACCCTCTGGCCATCATCCTTGACACCCCACCCTCGCACAGCCATAAGCACCGTCCCTAGATGGTTTAGTCGCGGGGCTGGACACTGAGACAAACACAGGCCAAGCCTACCGTATTACACGAAAAACCTAGTCAGTTATCAACTTTCTGACGGCTGCGGCAACAACGTAACATCGCGATCTTTGCCCATGGATACGCAGTATTCACCTCAAATTAGCTTGAAGTTGAGCAAGGCAAAGAGGCGCTTACGGACATCTTAGATACTGGCCCTAAACCTGATTTAGCATTGATAAACTTCCCGCCTTTAGGCAAGTATCGACGAGCAGTGCGATCTCCCTGAAGTACACCATCGACCTTGATACTTATCTGAGGCTCCACCTTTCAATGTTTGCTCGGATGCTATCACTTGCCTTTTGAACGTGTGCGTCGATAATTCTTCTAAGTTCTGCAATACGTTCAACTGTGACAGGCTCATATTTTCCTTCATTCAAGCGTCGGGCAATCTGGTTCAAGTTTCGACCCACTGCCAATAGTTGGAAATTTGACTCTCCCAAGATCTCAATCTCTTTCATTGAAAGCTGCGGTTCATGTGTAAGGGCTGCTCGTAACGCATCAATCACAAACTGACGTCCAGAGCAGTTTTCCTCATTAGCTCTAGTTGCAAGGGCATCTCTTTCAGAGTCCGTTAGCATAATTTCGAACCGTTTTTTGGCTTTGTGCTGAACCTCCTCCACTGGCTTAAAAACCGTTTTGGGCCTGTCCCCCTGCAACTCAGCAAGTTGTTTTTCAATCGCTTCACGTAAAGCAGCACCCGGTTTTTTACCCACGGATGAACAGTACTCGATCCAAGGTTTTTTCAGTTCACCCAAGTGGATGTTCATTGCACGACTCGGCTTCTCCATACCTACTCCGATTACATTTAACTCGATTACGAAAGGTGTTCCCAATTGCGCTGTGCGCACATTGCACCGGCGGTTAGCCTATCCTGCAATAGTCCTTACCCCAGTCCGTTTCTTGGTCATGACCAAGGCTTTTTCTGTTGATGTACTGCACCTCATCTGATGGCTCACAGACGACTAAGCAGTCCGAACTAACCCACCCAACCTTAAATTCCTTGGTCATGACCAAGGAATCCCAATCCGACAAGCAAAGAGGTTTTCGACCGTGATTGGCGTCTATGAGTGTCAAGGGCAACACCGGAAGCCGCAGCGCCCACCAGGGCGACCGGGTGAGGATGTTGGGCGTAGCCTTCACCCTTGATGCACATGGATGCCTTAAAGCCTGCTGGCAAGGGGCAGGAGCAAGGCAAAGCCGCTGAACCTGCCCCCGCAGCCTGTCCGGCAAGATCGGACGCGGTATGCAACCCGAAGGGGGTTGCTCCAGGCACTACACGACTCAAATCCTGTTAGCGTTCCTGCTCCTGGCTTGGTAACGGGTATGAGCGAGCAATGATCTCCATGAAGTTTTCGTATTCACGGCGACCGAGGGTAGAAGGTTTGGCTCCAGTGCGATTTGCAGCCAGAGTTACTTCCTCAACGTCTCTAGCGCGGCTAAAGACAAGATCAGCCTGCAACGCAGTTAAGGATGCTGGATCATTCATGCGATCCCATTGCTGTAGCCAGTGAGCAATGGGTTTGCTATCAGGAACGCCTCCCATCGACACCCGCATTAGACGCAGCAGGGCGTGGTGCTCATTGATCGTAAACATCGCTAATCTCCTTTGCTCGCAGTACCACCTTGGCGGCCCCATTGTGTTTTCTGTAGCCGTTCCATAACGTGCTGACGGTAGGCGGGATTAAGCATCGAGTTCCCCGCTGCAAGATGGTTCAGACGACCAGCCGTGACCATTTGCCCACTTTGCAGATCGCGTCTTGTGCTTTGCCTGTTCAGTCCATGAGTTACAGGCGACGCAGCAGCCTGGGCAACATCTCGCAGAGTGATGCCAGCCGAAGAAATGCCACCGGCCAAGGCTGCTCCAGCCGCATATGCTCTCTGCAACAAAAAGAGCGTCACACCCGTAACGATCAGGATTTCAAGCATGGTGGCAATCGGATGATCAGTGGTCACTGCCAACACCTTGGCGGTAAGCGAACTAAAGAACTTCGTACCCATGCCAAGGACGGTAGTCACCAAGGCTATCTGCATGATGGGAGTCATCACCTGCCCAACCCAACTATCAAACCACTTGGCCGTCACCGGAAACATTAGCATTGCGATGAAAAAGGGGCCGATACCCAGCATGACGGTTAGCATGATTTTGGAAGTAATGACCATGGCACCGGCTGGGATGGCGATAAGCAGCGTAGCGATATAGATAATGATGGCGTTCAACAAGTCCCAAACCACCATGCCGATTTCATACCAGCTTCTCTTGCCCATTTTGTCGAGCATGTCGCCACCAATCTGAAAGCCATCCGACACAACCTTATCCATGACCTGATAGACGGAGGTCGCTGCCACGCCGCTACCTGATGCCGAGAAGGCATCTGCCAAGCCTGCCTCCAAACCGCGCAGGGCTTCCACCACCCATGTAAGGTAAGTCGGAGCGCTCAACGCCAAGCCGCCTATAAGCAAGAACTTGCCGCAGGTTTTGAGAAAAACAGATGCCGGAATCTCTACGTATCCCAAGATGACAGCAAAACCCATCAGCACGAAGGTCAACGTTCCACCGAAGATCAAAGTATCGGAGAACATGGAAATGACATTGCTTGACGTGACTTGCACGAACATATCCAGCGTCATGTCGATGCTTTCGCCAATCCACCCAAAGATATTCGATTCAATAGCCATGTCATTGCCCCCCTTCCAGCGCATTTATGGGAGCATGTTTCGTATAACCTCGCTTCTCGACGGCCAGATGGTTTGCCGCTGTAATGGCATTGATGCAGTTGGAGGATGTGCCTAGTTCGCCTGGATTGGCCTGGCACTTGGCAATCATCGCCGTGCGCTCGACCTCATGGATCTTGTACCAATCGACGGTTTGAACGGGAGTGTTCTCGGCGCAGCCGGTCAGGAAGGCAGCGATGGCCAGGGCGATAGAAAGCTTTTTCATTTCCCTACCTCCTGGGCTTCGTATTGTTGCAACACGTCCAGGGCGTGGGCCAACTGAGCAGCGTCGATGATGCGCAACATCGCCACGGTACGCAAGGCACTTTCCCGGGTGCCAGCCCAATGACCGGCAAAGCGTTCGACGGAATTACCCAACACGAATACGCTAGCCCCCAGGCTTGCCAAAGAGAGAAAAACAGCAACAGGGGAGGCAATTACAGTCTGCCCCAGCATGGCAAAACCAAGCCAATCCAGAACGGCAATTACGAACGGACTCGCGGCGAAGGCCACAGCCAGAACGTCACCCCGTACAAGTGCAGGAGCACGGCGGCCAAGCTCACGAACAAAGCCCATACGGCTGATGCACAGCCACCACCTCTGCATAGACAAGAGCATAAAGAAGCAAGCAATCAGAATAGGAATGTGAATATAAGAAGTCATGGTGCATTCCCTCATTCGCTCAACAAGTTGAAAGGCTGATGCTTGGTGTACTCTCGGTTGGCAAGGACCTTGGCATTGATTTCACGCTGCCGTTGTTGCTGCAAGCGATCTTCAGCCGAAGCAACCATTGAGTACATCTGCAACTTGGTCTGCTCGTTTTGGATCAGTGCTTGCTCCGCCGCGATACGTCCTTGCAGCTCTGCGATCGACTTAGGGTCTTGTGTGCGATTGATCTCTTGCATCAAGGCGTCAATCTGTCCCAGGCGCTCTTTGGCTTTGTCGTAGGCATCCAAAGCAAACGCCTTATCTTGAGCACCCTTCACTGCTTGCGCTTCGCAACTGATCCGGCTTTGCTCATTCGTATGGTTTACGCAGGCATCGTAAATTTTGTTGTCGTTATAGACTTGACCAGCCCGGCCACTTAGCCCTGCATAGCCACCACTTTTAACGCTGTCATAGACGCCCTGCCAGTCGTCCGGAAGGTAGTCTCGCAACGCAGGGTTGTTCAGAACATCGCCCAAGCCGCGAACCCCGGTGATCGACTGATACTCCTGCTTCATCTGGTCGATCTGGCTGACCATTTGATCGTATTGCAGCTTCCATTTCGCCATGGTTTCCACTTGCTGCTGAACACTCGTTTTGATGGCCGCTCCATCAGTCACAGGTATCTGGGCCAGCGCCTGCGAGGAAATTAGGACGAGAGAAACCGCTACGCCCGTGGGCATAGAAAAGATTTTCATGTTATTTGCTCCGAAGTATGGAAAGACTTGCGGACACTGGGCGGTTCTGTTCCCGTCTGTCAGACCTTGTTTAAGGGTCGTACCCGGCTCGCTACGCGTTCTTAGGGTGTGGTCTAAGCGGTCGTTCTGTTCCCGACGGTCAGGGCGGTTTTAAGGCCCGCATCCAGCACGAATGATTTCGTTCTTGGGACGGTCAGTATCCTTACTGCTGAAACTGCTAGGTGTACAACTTACTGCTTCTAAGCCTGCTTTTTTTGCCTTGAGGTTGCCAGTAGCTCCTTCAGCCTCCTAGCTTCTTTTTGGCCTCTTTGCCTGTCTACCGGACGTGCTTCTACAGGCGGCACTAAGCCTTGCTCTGAAGCCTGCTTTCGTTGACTCGCAATTTTGCTAGCTCCCACCGGATTGAATTGCCCCGCCA
Organism: Alcaligenes sp. EGD-AK7; assembly: GCF_000465875.3. NCBI lineage: Bacteria > Pseudomonadati > Pseudomonadota > Betaproteobacteria > Burkholderiales > Alcaligenaceae > Alcaligenes > Alcaligenes sp. EGD-AK7. The sequence continues at coordinate 241,734 of NZ_AVOG02000023.1, forward strand.
GAAACTTCCTTTTCACAGAAAAAAGCCAGCTGACCCGCGACAATTTAATCTTGCCCGCCTGAATGGCGTAAGCAAGTTCGTCCAGCAGTTGCTGTGCATCTTGCACCGAGAGGCCCTTCAGTCCATTAGTGATGCTTTGGTGCTCCTCGCTTGTCAGCTGAGGAGGGAAAATCAAGTCGCGATGCGCCTTAGTAGTAGTATTTATTACAGATAGTATTTCTATACTACTTGTATTACTTTGCGTTGGATTTGCCATAGGTGGTTTATCCACAGACGGGTTTTCCGTACGTGGATAAACCGATCCTGGTGACTTGGCCTGGATAAAGCGTTTAGCCCTTTGAATTGGTGTATGGCTGTCACTGCTTGGCGAACGATCGGATATCAAGGTCCAATCACTATTGCAGTACCTTCCAGCAGCATCACGAATTCGATCGATGTTGAGATAGCCCAACTCCTGTAACTCCCGAACTTTGCCCCTGATGGAGTCGCGACCATTTTTGCGCCTAACCTTGGCTAAGAAGGCAATCGACAACGTCATATTTGCATGGTAGCTATTTAACAGAGTCCACAGACCCAGAGCACACAACGAAACCTCCCCATTACGAATGAGACAATTTGGGACGATCGTAAAGCTGTCATGATTAAATTGCTTGTGAAGGGTAAAGCTATCTGCACTCATAGCTGATCCTCTGATGCTTCAAGCTGCAACACATCATGCACCTGGGCAGTACGGAACCGAATGCGTCGCCCAATCCGGACAATTGTCGGTTTTAGGCGCTGCGATGTTTCATTGTTGTTGGAAATCGAATTTCTGACACTCACGGCCGACCGCCCTAAAACCTGAGCAAGATCCTCTACGGTCATTAAAGGCCCGAACCTGTCTAACATATATTTTTTTACCGTCATTACAACTCCTAGCGCACAAGCAAGAAAGTTAATAATTTGCCCACACAAAATAAGAGCAAGCACGGCTATTGTTGTTAGACAAAACCCCTTAGTCAACCAGAAAAATTAACGTAAGCTATTGAATTAAAACCAAAATACCCAATTTTGGTTTTCCTTTACGAATAAATAGTTGAACAGTATAGCTTTCACAAACCAATGAATATATTGGCATTAAGGAAGCCCAAAAACCAATATATACAATTTTGGTTTTTACATATAAATCTGTTTTTCCACGCTAAAAATAATTTTGTTGCGTTTTGTAAATTAAGAGTTTCACTCTACTTTCAAGCTCTACAAGGTGCAGCTATATCCTAAAACAGCTTATCTAGCTTGCCGACCAAGTCTTCTGCACGAAGGTGCGTGTAGCGCTTGAGCATTTGCATGGACTTATGCCCACTAATCGCTGAGACCTCCTGGTCACTAAGACCCGCCTCAACAAACCGGCTAACAGCCTCGTGTCGCAGGTCATGAAAGCGAAAATCCACCAAGCCCACTTCTCGCTTAGCATCATTCCACGCCTTATCGAACAGGTAAGGGCGGCGCATCCCGTCCCGCCCTGGCTCACCGAAGAAAATCAGGCTGGTCTCGCCCGGACGCATTGGGTTATCTAAGGCATCGCGAAACGTGGCCGTAGCTGAGACGGTAAGCGGGACAGTTCTAGGTGAAGAGTTTTTTGTGTGTTCCAGGCGTACTATTCGACGTTCCAAGTCCACCTGATCAACACGTAGCGTTGTGATCTCTGACAAGCGCATACCGGTCTCTACGGCGATTCTGACGATCCATCCGAACATTGGGTTGGAATGTCTGTCTGCGGTCGCTAGGAGGCGTTTCTGCTCGTCTGGGGTCAATCGACGATTACGACCAGCCCCAGGCGCGGGGCGTCGAATATTGGCAACTGGGTTGGTAGGTAGGCCGATGCTCCACTCTTTGATGGCAATCGTAAACAAGTGCCCCAACAGAGCTAGTTCAAGTCGTACCGTGTTATTGCTTCTCGGCTTGCGTATCCCCTTGGCATCTTCATCACCTGCGAGACGCATATCTCGGAAGTCAGCAATGATGTCAGGCGAGAGCGCAGCAAGAGAATACTTGCCAAGATGATTGATAATGGTTTGAGCTTTCTTGTGCTCGCCAACTTGCGTAGAAGGACGCTTGGTAGGAGTTACCTCCTTCAAGTAGCGCTTGAGTGCCGCGGCTACCGTCATGCGCTCAGCAGGGGCGCGTTGAATGTACACGCCACGCACCATTTCATCTTCAGTGCGGCGAGACCAATCTTCGGCATCGCGCTTGGTGCGAAATGTTTTGGCTACTGGGGGCCAACCCGTTTTACGAATGAGTGCTTTCCAAGTGCCAGAGGGTGTCTTAACAATCGTCGCCATACATGCTCCGTCGAACGCATTGCGCTGCGTCAGTGTACCGAAACTGTACCTAAGCGAACTTTTAAGAAAATCCCCCAGTACTGGGGCTATGACTTGAATCGCGCTAAGTGCTTGTGAACACTAGGGATTTTTGAGTGGTGCCCGGGGCCGGAATCGAACCGGCACGCCTTGCGGCGGGGGATTTTGAGTCCCCTGCGTCTACCAATTTCACCACCCGGGCTAGGTATGGCAACCTGGGAATCCAGGCTTGGAAGGAAAGATTGTTATTATACGCAGATTCCTCGGGGTTTTGGCAAGTGCTACAGCAATTTTTTTAAATTTAGCCTGGCACTGAAAACATTCCCGCCTAAAGTCCGTCTGAAGCTCCGTTTTCCGCCTGCTTTGTCACAACTGCTTAAGCATTAACGGACGGTTCTCGGCGGACAAGCACCTGCACCACTTCTGGCCATACTCAAACCTGGATTCCAAATAAAAAAACAGGCCAGGTACACCGTCCTGGCCTGCTCAATTTTTTGGTTCTGAGTATGGAGCCCCTAGTCCCCTGCCACAGCCTGCCCGTTACGAATCCACTCTCTCCAGATCGCGACCAACAAAGCCATCAGGACCGGGCCGATAAACAAGCCCACGATGCCCATTGTTTGCACACCGCCAACCAAACCAAAGAACGTAGGCAGGAACGGCAGTTTCACCGGGCCACCAACCAGGCGTGGTCGCAGTGTTTTATCAACGATGAACAGTTCGATAGCGCCCCACAGGAACAAGCTCACGCCAGCCACCAGGTGACCAGAGCCTATTAAATACAAGGACACCATTGTGAATGACAGGGGAGCACCGCCGGGGATCAGTGCCATGAAGCCGGTGATAACGCCCAAGAGTACGGGCGATGGAACACCTGCAATCCAATAGGCAATACCCAAAACCACACCCTCACCCAAGGCGATCAAGCCCATCCCGGTGACAGTGGAGTTAACAGTAGCAGGCACAACCCGAGAAAAGCGCTGCCAGCGGCCTGGCAGGATGCGCTCACCAACAATATCCAATTGCACCAGCAGCCTGTCACCATCTTTAAAGATGAAGAACAGCGTGATCAGCATGAACAGCACGGTCAACAGCAAGTGGAATACGTTGCCGGTAGCGGACAAGACCATGCGGTAGATATTGCCAAGATGCTGGCCGCTGACCATCTCGACCAGCTCGCCCAACGCGTGGGGTTCGCCTAAATAGACTTGCCAGTATTCGGTCAAGCGCTCGCCCATCAGGGGCATGGCTTTGATCCATTCCGGGGTCGGTGTGCCGTAGCGGTTGGCGGCCAGCGCCCAAGTGATGAAGCTGCTGGCTTCCTGGATCGCAAAGGACAAGGCCAGGGACAAAGGCACGACCAGGACCACGATGACGACCAGCAAGGCCAATGTAGCCGCCAATGCGGTGCGGCCATTACAGCGTACAACCAGCCGTTTATATAAGGGCCAACCGGCCAGGCCTATGATCAGCGCGGCCAGAACAGGGACCAAAAATCCCTTTAAAAAGTAGACGCCTGCAGCCAGCAATAGCAGCAATAGCCAGCGAGCGATTAGAAATGCGGGTAAGACGGGTTGCATAAACGGTGGAGACCCTCTTGTCTATTGGTCTGGGCATGGGTCGGTGCCGAAAGTTTTTTGACGATAGCATGATCACAGCCCGAGGAATACCCGTTTCTTACAACAAGCTGATAACACTTTTTAAGGTGGAAGCAGGCTCTAAGCGGCACCCGCGATCTGCATAGGGTCAAGACTCATCATTGCGGGCTGGATAGCAACATCAGGACTCGGTCGGTTCGATTGGACTGACTCGAATCTGACTCTTAATGAACTGCACCTCACACCGCGTCTTGCCAAGTCTACTCCTGCTGCTGTGAAGCAGCTTAAATGCTGCACACGAAAGCTTGAAATCTACAACAGGGGTTCAAGTCTTGTGATCCTCAGTCGCCTGAGAGCTGCAACAGGCATCACGTGCGAGTGCTGGTGCTGGTGCTGGTGCTGGTGCTGGTGCTGGTGCTGGTGCTGGTGCTGGTGCCTTCAGTTTGCTCTTGCAGAGATCCCGACTTCTTTTTTTTGTGGGCAATAAAAAACGCCCTTAGGCTGGATGCCTCAGGGCGTTTCTCTATATTCAGGGGCTTCTTTAGACAAGGCCGTGCCGGCTGTGGCTGTCTTTATCCCCTCAAGTCATGCTCAGGGCGCCACCGGCAATGCACGTTTATGCGCCGAAGCACGGAAGGTTTTGATGATGATCTGCGTGGCTTCATCATCAATCACCTTGCCTTCCAGAAAATCATCAATCTGGTCATAGCTGACACCAAAGGCGTCTTCATCCGGTTTCAAGGGGCTAAGACTTTCCAGATCGGCAGTGGGGACTTTGAACACCAAGGCGTCAGCAGCGCCCATCGCACTCGCCAAGGCACGCACACGGCGTTTGTTCAAGCCAGCCAAAGGCGTAATGTCAGCAGCGCCGTCACCAAACTTGGTGAAAAAACCCATCAGGGCTTCAGCGGCGTGGTCTGTACCAACCACCAAACCACCGTTCGCACCGGCAATCGCGTACTGCGCCACCATACGTTGACGGGCTTTAATGTTGCCCATCAGAAAATCCTGTTGTGCCGCGTCGCGGAACTTCAGGCCGGAGGCCAGCAATTGCTCCAGCATGGCATCCGATGCGGGCTTCACATTCACGACCAAGGTCTGATCGGGATTGATAACCTTCAAACCACCTTGGGCGTCTTTCTCGTCAGCCTGCTCACCGTAAGGCAAACGCACGGCGATGAATTGCGCTTGATGGCCTTGCTGACGTGCCTGCTCTACGGCTCGCTGAGACAGACACCCTGCTGCCAGGGAGTCCACGCCCCCGCTGATCCCCAGGACCAGGCTGCGGCAACCGGTACGCAGCAGATAGTCACTTAGAAAGCGGACGCGACGTTCGATTTCTTCCTGAGCATCGAAATGATCCGTGATCCCCAATTCCGCACGGATACTGGCTTGCAAAGCGCGTTGATCATCTGTCATGGCGCAGGCTCTCTACACAAAGTGAACAATAGTTCGATTGTAAAGGACTGGGAGAGCTGTGCCATACCGCCTTATCAGGGGCTTTTAAAAAATTGGGATCCTTATTCATTAAAAATGGATTCTGTATATAATCTTCAGTCAAGAAAAACAAATCGCCCTTACTGAGACAAGCCCCTTAGCTACTGCTCGGGCACCATAAAACCAGCCCATGCCATCCGGTGCCTTGCGCGACATTGAGCGTGCCTACGCGCTCGGCTGGCAGCAAGCTCACCAGACGTATCCCATGAGATCCTCAACTGAAATCGCAGACGAAATCCTGAGACGTATTCAGTCCGGCCACTACCGGCCCGGCGACTCGCTAAGTCAATACGAGCTTGCGGAGGAGTTTCAGACCAGCCGCACCCCTGTTCGGGAAGCCCTGCGTTTTCTGGAGGCACGCCGCGTGACCTCGTTGACCAAGACCGGGCGCACGATTGTGGCTATTCCTTCTGCCAAATCAATCCGCGAGGCATTTCAGATTCGGGCCGAACTGGAAGGCTTGGCAGCGCAACTGGCGGTGGACTGGATCAAGGACTCGGATCTGGAGATCTTGATGCAGCATCAGTCCGACTATGCCCGCACCTTGCGAACGCGTGTGCGCAGCGAGGAGGGGTCAGAATGGTTGCAACACAACCGCGCTTTCCACGACTTGATCACGATCACCAGTCACAACGAGCGCCTGCACGAGCTGATTCAGGAGCTGCAAAACGACAGCGTCTCCAGCGCTTTAAGTTTTGCCTCGAAAATGCCGCCGCGTTTGATGGAAGAAAATATTCTGGAGCATGAGGCTATCATCGCCGCGCTGGCTGATCGCAATGGCACCGCCGCTCGAGAAGCCATGACGGAACACGTTGCCAAGACCATGAATCTGGTCCTGGACTGGTTGCCAGAGCGCTAAGCAAAAAAACAGTGCCACCCGCAAGGAGAGGTGGCACCGCACAATCAAGGTGGTTTGCGATCCCCCGGACAAACCACCCGATTGTTAAAACCGCGGCCTGCGCACTTGCAGGCAATCCTCTACCAGCTGGGCAACGTCCACCAGCCACTCATCCTGATACAGCCCCCCCACCAGTTGCAGCCCCACGGGCAAGCCAGAGGCGCTGATTCCGGCAGGCAAGGAAATGGCAGGCTGCCGCGTCAAATTGAAGGGATAGGTATAGGGATTCCAATCCAGCCAATTCTGCGAAGCGGCGTCAGACGGCGCTTCCCGGCCCGCCTCAAACGGCAATATCGGAACGGTAGGCGTCAGGACCAGATCAAACTGCGCAAAGTGTCTAAGCATGGCTTCACCCAGCTTTTGTCGGCCAATCAGGGCTTGGTAATAGTCCGGCAAGCTGTTCTTCTCGCCCTTACTGGCAACCTGGCGTAGACCTTCGTCCACTAAAGGACGCTGTGCCGCAGAGACTTGATTCACCAACCAGGCCGTACCAGCTTCCCAATGCGCTGTAATCAGCTCTTTTGCACCGGCCAGGGGTAGCTCGGTAGGCACAATATGCGCCCCCTGCTCTTGCAGCTTGTCAGCCGCCGCCTGGATGATGCCCCTGACCTCGGGGCTGCACTGCTCATCCAGATGCAAACCAATACGCAGGCCCTGCAAGGTACGAACGGGAGCTCGCACATGACGCGGCAAAGGTACCGAGTTCCAGTCGCGTGGGTCGGCTTGCATCATGACGCTCAGCAAGCCTTTCAGGTCCGCCACGGATCGGGCCATGGGGCCTACATTGGATAAAGTCAGCATCGGGCCAGCAGGCCAGGCCGGTACGCCCCCAAAGCTAGCTTTCATGCCGGTGATGCCGCAAAAACTGGCGGGAATCCGGGTGGATCCGCCGCCATCCGTACCGATTTGCAGCGTCCCCATCCCCGCTGCCAGCGCCGTGGCCGCACCTCCGCTGCTGCCTCCGCTGGTCAGACTGAAGTCCCAGATATTACGGGTGACTCCCGTTAGGGGACTGTCCGCCGTTCCCTTCCAGCCAAACTCCGAGGTCGTCGTTTTGCCGATCAGTACCGCCCCGGCCTCACGCATCCGCGCCACCGAAGGCGCGTCATCCTGGGCAGCGTCCGCCATCTTTGCTGCACTTGAACCATAGCCAGTCGGCAAGCCACGCACCAGAAGCAAGTCTTTAACTCCGTACGGAATGCCATCCAAAGGACCACGTGCCGCACCTGCCATCCAGCGAGCCTCTGATTCGGCAGCCTCTTGCAAGGTCAAGGCACGGTCCAAATAACAGTAGGCATTCACAATGGGATTCCAGCGATCTACCGCATCCAGCGTAGCCCGCGCCACATCTACAGGAGACACCACTTTGCTTTGATACAAGCGCTGCAGTTCATCCGCACTGGCATAAATCAGATCCATAGAAGTGGGAGACTTCATGTCCACGGCGCTCTCAGATTTGGCGATTGGCTCATCCTTGTGGGAACTGCGCATCATGCTGACGCCTCCATCAAACGAACCAGCACCAGGGAGATCTCAGGCACATAAGCCAGGATGAACAGAACGATGATGGCTGCAATGACAAAGGGCATGACCCCTCTCACCACCACCTCGTAAGGCTGGCCAGACACGGAGACCGTCGTGAACAGATTCAGGCCAAAGGGAGGGGTAAAGAAACCCACCACCAGATTGACGCAGAACACCACACCCAAATGGATAGGATCCACACCCAAGGCAATGCCGATAGGAACCAGAATCGGTGCCAGGATCACGATGCTGGCTGCAGCATCCATCACGCAACCCACCAGCAGCAAAAACACCACCAACAAAGCCAGGTACAGGAACTGTGTATCAAGCAAAGGCGTCAGTTCCGCCACCATCAGCATGGGGATACGCGCCGAGGCCAGAATCCAGCCAAAAATACCGGCTGCACCCAGAATAATGCCCACCATGGAAGAGGTTTCCACCGAGCTTTTCATGACCTGCCACAGAGTACCTACGGTGAACTGGCGATAGCACACGCCCAACACCAAGCTGAATACCACACCCACGGCGGCGGCTTCGGTAGGCGTGAACACACCACCATAGATGCCGCCCAGAATCACAACAGGCATCAACAAGGACGGAATCGCCTTCAAAGCCACCATGACCATCTCTTGCGAGGTATAGGAACGCGTTGCGCTTTTAGGCACTTTCAGCTTTCTGGTCAGCAGCATGTGGGTCAGCATGAAAGCCAGAGCCATCAACAAGCCGGGCAGGATATTGGCTACAAACAGCTTGGGGATAGAAACGTTGACGGTTGCGCCATACAGAATCAAGGCAATGCTGGGCGGAATGATATTGCCCAAGGCACCGGACGAAGCCGTAATCCCTGTCGCCAAAGAAGCCGGGTATTTCTGCGCGATCATCGCGGGCATCATGATGGCACCAATAGCCGCCACCGTTGCCGGAGCCGAGCCAGTCAAGGCACCAAACATGGCACAAGCAATCACCGTCACATAGCCCAGTGCGCCATGGACGCGCCCGACCAGCATGTCGATCAGATCAATCAGGCGCCTGGACAGACCCGCCTTTTCCATCAGGTTTCCCATCAGGATAAACAGCGGCACCGCCAGCAAGGGGAAGGAGTCCAGCCCCGCCATCACACGCTGCGGCACAACAATCAGTGGCCGCATGCCGGTAAACAGCAAAAACAGCGCACTGCACAGCAATAAGGAAAAAGCGATAGGAATGCCCGCGATGAACAGCGTGAACATCAAGCTAAAAAGTAAGAGAGCTTCTTGCATTTACACCCCCTGCGCCGCTGGGCTGGGCTGATCCCGATACCCGTCCAGCAAGGCATTCACACACTGCACGGCAATGATGGCGCCACCTACCGGCAAGGCCGCGTACACATAGGCCATGGAGATGCGCATGGCAGGACTAAGCTGTTGGTAAACGATGGCAATCAATTGCAAACCCTGCACCAGCAGGACCAGTGCGCAGGTCAAAATCGCAATCTGAACCAAGCCGCTATGCACTTGGCGGGCTTTGCCTTTCAGTCGCATCACCAGCAGGTCAATCACGGCATGACCATTGCTTTTAACCAGCACAGCTGTGCCCAGCATGATCATCCAGATAAAGCTGTAGCGTGTGATTTCCTCAATCCACGGCGGGGAGTAACCCATAAAATAGCGCCCGGCCACCTGTATTGATGCGGCCAGCACAATCAGCCCCAGAAATGCCGCCCCCAAGGTTCTGCATAAGCTATCCAGGCGGGTACTGACTCTATCGGCCCAATCGAGCAAAGAGTGTTTCATGATGGTTATCCGCCAGGATTATTGAGCAAGCGCCGCAGCACGGGTGACCAGATCAGGATCAATCACCGTCTTGTATTTTTCGTAAATCGGCATGACGGCTTTGCGGAACTGCGCTTTATCCACATCGGCATTAATGGACACGCCTGCCTCCATCAGTTTCTTCTCGATCTGCGCTTCGCTCTGGATCAGGAACTGACGTTGCTCCTGCACCGACTCACTAGCCGCTTTCTGGAAGATGGCTTTTTCATCAGCCGATAAGGTGTCCCAGACCCGCCCGGAAATCACCAAAGGAATCGCCACATACACGTGCTCGGTTCGGGACAGATAAGGGGCCGCTTCGTAAAAGCGACTGGTATAGAACAAGGCCGTGGGGTTCTCTGCACCATCAATGGTTTTTTGCTGCAGGCCAGTAAACAGCTCCGGATACGCCATGGAGGTGACATTCACGCCCAGCGCCTGCCAGGTATCCACATAAATAGGACTTTCCGGCGTACGCACTTTCATGCCGCTCAGATCCGACAAACTGCGGATTGCGTGCTTGGAGTTATACAGATTCCGGAAACCGCCATGCCCCCAGCCCAAAATTTTCAGGCCGGACTTTTCCAGATCAGCCTCAATCGGATCCGTGAAACTGGAGTCCAGAGTTTTGAAGGCGGTCTGGTAGTCCTTGAACAGATAAGGCAGGTCAAACACCATCGCTTTTTTCTCGAAGGTGCCCAAGGTGAAGCTGGCCAGCAGGCTCATGTCCACCGTGCCCAACTGCATGCCTTCGGCCACATCGCGCTCGCCACCCAGTTGAGCTCCGCCCAACACTTGGACCTTGATGGCCCCCTTGGTTTGATCTTCCACTCGCTTGGCAAAATTCGTTGCCAGGTGGTGGTACATGTCTTCGCTCTGCTCTACCGAAACGTGGGCAAGCTGTAGCGTTCGCGGGCCTTTGCTCTCGTTGTTGGCGGTATCGCCAGAACCGCCTTTGTCACATGCGCTCAGCGCGCCCAGCATCGCCAGAACCGCGATTCCCACTCGTGTCATTCGTTTCATGATCGTCCCCCTGCATCCTGTGGTATTGAATTTCTGTTCAGTTTTATTTGTGTTTCAAGCCAGCCCTGATCGGGCTTTTTTTGCTTGTTGATGCTGCCCATACGCAAAGGCATGGGCAGCTTTCCTGTAGCTCGCTGTTAAAGCGGGACTGCTTACACCGCTCTGGACTCTTCCTCTAGGGAACGGCGGGTTTTCATATTGAAGCGGCCTTCATAAATCGCAGGCTGGCGGGTGGTCGGCCCCATGTACTGCACGTACAGAATCTCGCCATCTTCCAGGGTCGTCAGTGCGTGCTCGTAATGCGGGTCCGGGTGAAACACCATGGTGCCCTCGCCGTAGATCACGCCATTGATCTCGAACTTGCCCGCCAGGATGTACCAGATCTGGGCAAAGTAATGGCTGTGCAAAGGGTGCCCGGAACCCTTCAGATACTTCACGACCCCGGCGTTGGGAATGGTGGGGTCGTCTTGCGTGGGGTGGAACATCATCTTGGTGAACTGCCCTTCGTAGCGCAGGTTGTCCCACTCCAGATCATCCCGATGCTTGACCGCCATTTCCCGGTGAGCTGCCGTCAGCGGGCCACCAATGCCACCCGGATTCAGAATCGGAGCCAAGGTAATTGGATCTATTTCACTCATCACTTCCTCCTTAAAAACCAAATTAACAAAATGGGATCCCGTTTTGCATGAAATGGATTCTATCAGGACGATGGCACTGGAATATTCGTATTTACCCGGTACGTTTCTACCAGGCATAAAAAAACCCCACCTGCTTCAAGGCAGGTGGGGTTTTTACAAGCAGAACTAGTGCTTAGCGGTCCAGTTGCGACACATCACGCACGGCACCACGGTCAGCCGATGTTGCCAGCGCGGCATAGGCTTTCAGTGCTTGCGACACAACGCGCTCGCGGTTCACTGGCTTCCAGGCCTTGGAGCCACGCGATTCCATTTCGGCACGGCGTGCGGCCAGTTCTTCATCGCTGATGGCCAAGTGGATACGACGGTTGGGGATGTCAATCTCGATGGTGTCGCCATCTTGCACCAGGGCGATATTGCCACCTTCGGCAGCTTCAGGTGACGCATGACCAATCACCAGACCGGACGAACCGCCGGAGAAGCGACCATCGGTGAACAAGGCCGAGCTTTTACCCAGGCCCATGGATTTCAGATAGGAGGTGGGGTACAGCATTTCCTGCATACCTGGGCCGCCTTTGGGGCCTTCGTAGCGAATAATGACCACATCACCCGCCTTGACCACGCCGTCCAGAATGGCAGCCACAGAATCGTCCTGGCTTTCGTAAACGCGAGCAGTGCCGGTGAAGGTCAGGATGCTTTCATCCACGCCAGCGGTCTTGACGATACAACCGTTGATGGCCAGGTTACCGTACAACACGGCCAAGCCGCCGTCTTGCGAATAAGCATTAGCCTTGTCGCGGATACAGCCCTTGACGCGGTCTGTGTCCAGTTCCTGGTAGTAACGGTCCTGGCTGAAGGCCACTTGCGTTGGGATACCGCCGGGGGAAGCGCGGAAGAAATCGCTAATGGCTTTGACGTTGTCGCCCTTGACGTCCCAACGCTTGATGGCTTCACGCAAGGTGCCACTGTGTACGTTGCCCACATCCAGGTTCAGCAAGTCGGCCCGGGCCAGTTCGGCCAGAATAGCCATGATGCCGCCCGCGCGGTGCACGTCTTCCATGTGGAATTCGGGGGTGGCGGGAGCCACTTTACACAGGCAAGGGACGCGACGCGAGATCTTGTCGATATCGGCCATCGTAAATTCCACACCGGCTTCCTGGGCTGCGGCCAGCAAATGCAGCACGGTGTTGGTGGAACCGCCCATGGCCACGTCCAGGGTCATGGCGTTTTCAAAAGCCTGGTAGGTGGCGATGTTGCGTGGCAGGACGGATTCGTCGTCTTGCTCGTAGTAGCGTTTGGCCAGATCCACGATCAGGCTGCCAGCGCGCTCAAACAAGCCTTGGCGGCGAGCGTGGGTGGCAACAATGGTGCCGTTACCGGGCAAGGACAGGCCCAGCGCCTCGGTCAGACAGTTCATGGAGTTGGCGGTAAACATGCCCGAACAGGAACCACAGGTCGGGCAAGCGCTACGTTCAACAGCTTCAGCCTGTTCATCAGTGACATTAGGGTCAGCGGCTTGAATCATGGCGTCCACCAGATCCAGCTTTTGCACCACGGTCTTGCCGTCTGGCGAGTAGACCTTGCCCGCTTCCATCGGTCCGCCCGACACAAACACCACAGGAATGTTCAGGCGCATGGCGGCCATCAACATACCGGGGGTGATTTTGTCGCAGTTGGAGATACACACCATGGCGTCGGCACAGTGGGCGTTGACCATGTATTCCACCGAGTCGGCGATCAGTTCGCGCGAAGGCAGGGAATACAACATGCCGCCGTGGCCCATCGCAATACCGTCGTCCACCGCAATGGTGTTGAACTCTTTTGCCACACCGCCGACCGCTTCAATTTGACGGGCAACCAGTTGGCCCATGTCTTTCAGGTGTACGTGACCCGGTACGAATTGCGTAAAGGAGTTCACCACCGCAATGATCGGTTTAGAGAAATCCTCGTCTTTCATACCGGTGGCGCGCCACAGGGCACGCGCGCCGGCCATATTCCGACCGTGGGTCGAGGTACGGGAGCGATATTGGGGCATGACTACTCTCTGAACAGGAAAATTATGTAAAGATACCTATCATAAACGTCCCAAGGCGCTTTGTGCGCGTCAAGGTCGGGAAGGCGTCTTACCGTAGGGCGGCTACCGATCTGGCACCCAGAATCCTTTGCAGCAAAACCCCTTATTTAACAGGAGATATATTATGCCGCAGGCCGTGCCTGACCTTTCCAACCTGCTTCGACAGGACATCCGCTTTCTGGGCAAGGCCCTGGGAGAGGTGATTCGTGATAGCGAAGGAAAGGCGACCTTCACGCTGATTGAAGCCCTGCGCCGGGCGGCTGTCAGTTTCAGACGTGAACACGATCCGCAGCAAGCACGGATTCTGGAAAAAGACATTCCCAAGCTGAACGATGCGCAGGCCCGTTCCGTGGCCCGTGCCTTTGCCTACTTTTTGCACCTGTCCAATATTGCCGAGGACCGCGACCAGAACCGTCGCCGCGAAGAGCAAGATCCTGCGAAACTGCTGGGCAGCCTGCAACACGCCATTCAGACCTTGATGGACCAGGGTCTGAGCGCCAAGAAAATTCGCCGCTATCTGCAAGAAGCCTGTGTGATGCCGGTGCTGACGGCTCACCCTACCGAAGTTCAGCGCCAAAGTACGCTGGCTGTGCATATGGCCATTGCCGATGAATTGAACGGACTGGATCACAAAGCCAGCGCCACACAATCAGCCCGCACCCAGGAAAAGCTGACCGGTCTGGTGTCCCTGCTGTGGCAAACCCGCATGCTGCGCGATCACAAGCTGACGGTGATGGACGAGATCGATAACGCCCTGGCCTATTACGGCTCCACCTTCCTGCCCACCATTCCGCAGCTGTACCACGACCTGGACCGTTTGCTGGAACCGGGCAAAAAAAGCCTGCTGGATCAGAAAACACGTTCTCTGCCCGCCTTTTTGCGCATGGGTAGCTGGATTGGCGGTGACCGCGATGGCAACCCCAATGTGGGCCCTGAAACCGTTGAGCAAGCGGTGCTGCGCCAGTCGACACGCGCGCTGCAACACTATCTGGAGCAGATTCGCTTACTGGGTACGGAAATCTCCGTGTCCGACGCACTGAACCGTGTCAGCAAAGACCTGGCGGCCTTGTCGGCCAGCAGCCAGGACCCGTCGCCACACCGTGTAGACGAACCTTATCGCCGCAGCTTTATTCATCTGTACGCCCGTATGGCGGCCACAGCGCAGAACTTGCTGGGCCGCGACCTGGCCGATCGCCCCACTTACGCCGCCCCACCCTATGCAAACCCGCAAGAATTCAAGGCTGATCTGCAAATCATTGCCGACTCTCTGGCTGAAAACAAAGGCGGCGCCATTGCCGGCCTGCGCTTGAACGAATTGATTCAAGCTGTGGAGGTTTTTGGCTTCCATCTGGCCACTTTGGACCTGCGCCAAAGCTCGGACGTGCACGAGCGCGTACTGGACGAACTGTTCCGCGTGGCAGGCACGCTGTACAAGGACGAACCCGTCAATTACCGCCAACTGTCCGAAGAGGACCGCGTCACTTTGCTGCGCTCGGAGTTGCGCCACCATCGCCCCCTGGTTTCGCCCTGGTATCGCTACTCGGAAGAAACCGAGAAAGAACTGTCCATTCTGCGCAAAGCCGCCGAATGCCGACGTCGCTTTGGTGCGCGTGCGCTGGAACAAACCATTGTGTCGCACACCGAAACGCTCAGCGATTTGCTGGAAGTGCTGGTGCTGCAACAGGAAACCGGCCTGATCGTGCCCAACTCCAACGAGCCCGAGCATCAAGGTCTGATGGTTGTACCGCTGTTCGAGACCATTCCTGACTTGGAGCGTGGCCCGCAAATCATGCAGGAATGGCTGGATATGCCTGAAATCCGCCAGCGCGTGCGTCACGCTCAGGACAGCGTGCAGGAAGTGATGCTGGGTTATTCGGACAGTAATAAAGACGGTGGCTACCTGACCTCCAACTGGACGCTATACCGTGCCGAGCGTGAATTTGCGCAGGTATTCTCGCGCCGCAAAGTACGTCTGCGCCTGTTCCACGGCCGTGGCGGTTCGGTAGGCCGAGGCGGTGGTTCCAGTTTCGACGCTATTTTGGCGCAGCCTCCAGGCACCGTGAACGGTCAGATTCGTCTGACCGAGCAAGGCGAAATGATTCAAGGCCGCTACAAGGATGCGGACGTGGGTCGCTGGCATCTGGAGCTGTTTGTCGCTGCCACGCTGGAAGCCAGCCTGGGTTCACGCAAAGGCTCGTCCAATGACGACGAACATCTGGCTGCGTATGGTGACGCCATGGCCTGGATGTCCGAGCAGGCTCATCAAAGCTATCGCCAACTGGTCTACGGTACGCCGAACTTTGATCAGTACTTCTTCCAGTCCACGCCTATCAAGGAAATTGCTGGCCTGAATATCGGCTCGCGTCCTTCCTCGCGCAAGGCCACGCAAAGCATTGAAGACCTGCGCGCCATCCCCTGGAGTTTCTCCTGGGCACAATGCCGTCTGCCTATTCCTGGCTGGTACGGCGTGGGCACGGCCTTGAACCGCTATCTGGAATCGGGGCTGCCCAATGATGGCCTGAACCGCAGCAAGCGCTTGGCTCAGTTGCAAGCCATGGCGCGCGACTGGGCCTTCTTCCGCACGCTACTGTCCAATATGGAGCAGGTGCTGGCCAAGACTGACCTGGATATCGGCCTGAAATACGCCGGTCTGGTCGAGGACGAGGAACTGCGCGAGACCATCTTCACGCAAATCCGTGACGAGTTCGAACTGACACACCGGCTGTTCCGTGAAATTACGGGCCACGAACTGCTGGCGCACGATCAGGCTTTGCAAGATGCCCTGGCCGAACGCTTTGCCTATATTGACCCGCTGAACCACTTGCAGGTGGAACTGCTGCGCCGCCATCGCCGTCAAGGTGAAAAGGCCAACAAGCCCACACGCAGCGGTGTGAACAAGCAACACGTCATTCACCTGACGATCAACGGTATTGCGGCTGGCCTGCGTAACTCGGGCTAACTCCAAGCCATGGAAATTGACCTATTTAATTACTTTTATAAATAAGCTAATTTCCAAAAGAAGTTAAGAGCGTACAATAAGCCATTACTACGCTTTCTGAAAAAGGCGTGATCCCTACCGGGGTCACGCCATATGGCTTATGGCGCTTGCAATCATCCTGGGAATTCTGACTGGCCTGTCGCTGGGCCTGACTGGCGCGGGTGGCGGTATTTTGGCCGTGCCCGCTTTGGTATTGGGCATGGGTTACAGCATGACGGCGGCCACGCCAGTGGCCTTGCTGGCTGTAGGCGCCGCCGCTCTGGTCGGCGCGCTGGATGGTCTGTACAAGCATATCGTGCGCTATAGAGCTGCCATGTTCATGGCTATCACGGGCGCTTTGGTCACGTCTTTGGGCGTACGCATCAGCCACGCCTTGCCGGAAAAAGTGCTGGTAACGCTGTTTGTCGCCATCATGCTGTGGATCGCCACCAAAATGCTGCGTCGTCCGGCGGCAACGGCCAATGCTCATACACCCTGTTGTCTGAACCCGGAAACCGGCCGCCTGCGCTGGACACCAGCAGGCACGGCCACCTTGGCTTCAATTGGTGCGGTAGCGGGTTTGTTTTCAGGCATGTTGGGCGTGGGCGGCGGCTTTCTGATCGTGCCTGCCCTAAAACGTTTCAGCGACCTGTCCATGCATAGCATTGTGGCTACATCCTTGATGCTGATCGCCCTGATTTCCCTGAGCGCGTCGGCCATGAGTCTGGCACACGGGGCGGAGATTCCCCTTAGCGGCTGGGTTTTTGTGGCCTCGGCCATGGGTGGCATGGTGATAGGCCGACAACTAGCCCCTCATATTCCTTCTGTGCGCTTGCAACAGGGTTTCAGCATCCTGACCGCTGTTGTGGCCCTGTCCATGCTGGCACGTACCTATCTGTTTTAAGCCGCGATTCTGTACACGCGCTCAAGCAACACCGGATACATGGTTTTGAGCCAAGCGCCGCGCTTGGCTCAAAACTGCACATGCTTTACTCGCAAATACTGCCACCACCGTCTTGCGGATTCAGACGATAATCGCTGAAAGAGCCGCCCTCACGCGGACGCACGGCGACAATGCGCTGAACAATATGGTCCGGATCGGCCCGGAAACCATGCTCATACGCCACGATATCCAGGTCCGCACACCAGCGCAGCAGCTCCCCCGGCTGCAACAGGAAGTCCGGATTACGCGGCGTGTTGTATTGCTCGTTGCCCACCCCAAAGGTTTCGTAAACCAGCACCCCACCTGGCTCCAGACTCTCCAGCAAAGTCGGCATCAAGGGGCGCCACAAGTACTTGGTCACCACCAGAGCATTGAACTTGCGCCCGGCAAAAGGCCAGGGACCGTTTTCGATATCAGCCTGGATAATTTCCCCGTAAGGCGAAGTCGCTGCCACCGCTTCCGGGTCCCGGTCTACACCGATCACGGTATTGCCGCGCTCGGCCAACCAGCGGGCATTGCGCCCCCGACCACAGGCCACATCCAGGACCGTGCCCGGATTCGGAATCAAATGGGCCCATGCCTGTAACCAGGCGCTGGCCTGTCCCCTGTCGTTCATCCTTACCCCTTTGCTAAGCAAACAAAACGCCCATGGTAACGCAGCAGTGGGCAAGCTCAAGCACAGCACTGGCCTGGGCTACAATTGGCCCCGATTCCACGCTATTTTTTTGAGGGTGTATGAAAGTTCTGCTGCAAAAACCCATATTGCTGATGGCCGTTCTGTGCCTGCCTTTATGGTTTGTCTACGGCAACTTCATCCTGGCCGCTGCCACCTCCATCCTGATCGGGATGCTGGTGGGCATGATCCGCACCCTGCACCAAGTGACCCAGGCCAAGAAAGCCAGCGCCAAGAGCGCCGCCCCGGCTTCTTCCGAGACACCTAACGACAAGCCCAACTGACGCCATGAACGTATTGTCCGCCCCTGCCCTGCCACACGGTTTGCCTCCCCTGTCCGAGGAACTGAAGAAACACGTCGCACAGGTTAACGATTACTTGCTGGACCGCATTGCCGATGAAGGCGGTTTCCTGCCATTCGACCAATGGATGCACCATGCGCTGTACGCCCCCCATCTGGGCTACTACACCGGCGGCAGCACCAAGTTTGGCAGCAATCAGCCAACGGGCGACTTTACGACGGCCCCCGAACTCTCTCCCCTGTTTGCTCAGACCTTGAGCCGTCAGGTCATGGAAGTACTGGAAGGCAGCCAATCCCTGTCCGTTCTGGAGTTCGGCGCGGGTAGCGGCGCTTTGGCCCAAGCGCTGATTACGGAGCTGCGCAAGCAAGGTATCGAGCCGCAGTATTCAATTCTGGAAGTATCGCCTGATTTGCGTGCGCGTCAGCAAGAGCGTCTGGCCCCCCTGCAAGCACAAGTGCAGTGGCTGGACAGCACGCCACACAGCTTCAAGGGTTGCGTGGTGGCTAATGAGGTTCTGGATGCCATGCCTGCCAGCCTGTTCACGTTTGATGTGGCTGGCAAGGTGCTGGAAGTGGGCGTTATTGCAGCAGACGACAGCACAGCCCAGGGCCTGCCAGCGCCTTTCTACCTGGCTACCCGCCCGGCTCCCGACCATCTGGCTTCGCTGGTGGCCGAACGCGTGGAAGCGCAGCCCTTCTACCTATCCGAGATCAACCTGCAAGCTGAAGCCTGGGTGCGCAGCATGGGTACTTGGTTAAAGCAAGGCGCGGCCATTTTGATCGACTACGGTTTTCCGCAGCGCGAGTACTACCACCCACAACGTGACAAGGGCACCTTGATGTGCCACTTCCGTCACTTTGCTCATGCCGAGCCGCTGGTGCTGGCTGGCTTGCAGGACATTACCGCCCACGTGGACTTCACCGCCATGGCGGATGCCGCCCTGGAGGCCGGTTTGGATGTGCTGGGCTATACCAGCCAGGCGCGCTTCCTGATGAATTGCGGCATCACCAATTTCCTGGCTTCTCCGCCGGAAGACCCATCGCCCGCCGTGCAACAGCAATGGGCACAGACCATGAGTGCCGCCAACAAGCTGCTGTCTGAAGCGGAAATGGGGGAACTGTTCAAAGTGCTGATTATTGGGCGCGATATTTCAGCCCCAGTGCTGGGCACAATGAGCGGAGATCGACGCGAGCGTCTGTAAAGCGGCCCTTGGGGAACTTCCTGAGGGCATTTCCCTCAAGAGTCATAAGCAGAGATCAGCAAACGGCAGGGTATATACCTTGCCGTTTTTACGTGAAGCAACCGCGCCAGAACACTCCCCCGAGACATCGCCCCCTAGACGAACACGCACTCAGCAGAAAAAAATAAGCGGCCTATTAGCCGCTTATTTTCTGAGTGTGCACTCCAGGCTGCTCACACATAGACTAAACAGACTGCTCCAAAGCTGCCAATCGAGCTGCGCGCACCGCTTCACGGATTTTGCCTGGCTCGGCCTTGTATCGAGCAGCAACTGCACCGGCATCCACACTGGCCATCACCTTTCGCAAGAAGTCCCATTCCAGCTCTGGAACGTCCTGCTGACAGGCCGCCGCACTGATCAGCTGAGTAAAGCGCTCTGGTTTGCGCAAGGCATCCAACGACTCCATGACTTGCAAGGCAGACTCCACGTCTGCACGAGGCTGCAACAAGGCAGGGCTGGCTAACAGCACTGGCAAAAGACGGGCCTGGTCGCGCCATTCAGAGGGTGCACGAATCTGTTCGGCCACCTGTCCTGGGGTGTCCGAAATATGGCACAGAACGGCAAAGCAGCTTGCCAGATCCAGACGCCTGTCTTTGGCGATCTGCACCTGCTGACCCACCTGATCGTTGTAGTTCAAGCCGGGCATGACACGCTCTAACGCGCCGACCTCCCGCAGTACCTCGAACATGCGAGCGGGCTGCTGGGCAGATAAACCTTTCGCTATTTCCAGATAGATGCGCTCAGGCACCAGCTCGTCCACTTCGCCCTGCTCGACCAGATCACGTGCCAGAGCCCAGGTATCGTCGGCCACGGTGAACTCGGAAAAGCGGGCGGCAAAACGTGCCAGACGCAGCAAGCGTACCGGGTCTTCGCTAAATGCGGTGCCCACATGCCGGAATAGACGGGCCTGCAAATCCGCCAAACCATTCAAGGGATCATGCAGATTCCCCGCCGCATCCACGGCCATGGCATTGATGGTCAGATCACGGCGACGCAAATCGTCCGCCAGGCTCACGTCTGTGCCGGTGTAAAAGGTAAAGCCCTTGTAACCACGGCCCGACTTGCGCTCAGTTCGGGCCAGGGCAAACTCTTCTTTGCTATGGGGATTCAGAAAGACAGGAAAGTCGCCACCTACGGGAACAAAGCCGCGCGCGGCCAGGTCTTCGGGCCGGGCACCGACTACGACCCAATCCTTGTCACCCGCTGGCAGCCCCAGCAAGGCATCGCGAACCGCGCCACCCACCACATAGACCTGCAAACCGTCCAGAACAGGATCTGGCGGCCCCATCAGGGCCGCCAGAGCTGCTTGCTGTCTGTTATCAAGCATGGACGGACTCATCAAGGCGAGATCGTACCTAAACGCCCTTTGAGGGACTGCGGCTGACCGCTGAACATCATGGCGTAATAGGTCGCGTTGGAGAGCACGTTTTTCACGTACAAGCGCGTTTCAGTAAAAGGAATGGTTTCTGCAAAAATGGCCCCTTCTACCGGAGTGTTCAAGCGCGAGCGCCACTGGCGGGGACGACCTGGCCCTGCGTTATAGCCTGCCGATGCCAGAACCTGCGATCCATCCAGTTGACCCAGAACCATATTCAGGTAATTGGTACCCAGCACCGTATTCACCTCGAACTCGTTCACACGGGAGGGAGAGAAGTCGCGCATATCGATCTTGTTGGCCACCCATTTGGCGGTGGCAGGCATCAGTTGCATCAAACCCGATGCCCCGACACCCGAGCGCGCATCGGTAATAAAGCGCGATTCCTGACGGATCAGGCCATACACCCAGGCCGGGTCCAGATTGATGGACTTGGCCTGCTCGGTTACGCGGCCTTCAAAGGGCGCGATAAAGCGCTGGCTGAAGTCGATCTCGTTCTTGGTCAACAGGGAGGTATTCACCACGCGATCATAGATATGCTGCTCGCGCGCAAACTCGGCTGCTGCACGCAACTGTCTGTCGTTCATGCCACGCAAGGCAAAGTTCCACTCGGGTACCGCTTCCGGACGCCAGCCCAGCTTGAACAGCTCCACCGCACGCAGCAAGCCCGCATTGGTACGGGCATCCTGCATGTCCAACGGCGTCAAAGGTTGCGGCTGTGGGGGCAAGGAAGGTGTCAGGCCCAACTCTTCCGTGGCCAACTGACCGTAGAAGTTCAGATCACCCACAATGGACTGGAACTTGGCACGAGCTTGCTCCTTATGCCCCAGCGCCTCATGAGCACGACCCGACCAGTACACCCACACCGGCTCGGCCTTTTGCGCATCGTTCATCTTGTCGATGGCGGCAGAGACATGCTTCCACTCGATGGTGCTCTGACGCAACTCGGCGCGCACTTGCCAAGCGTTGTTGTAATCCGTCATGGGGGTACGACCGGAGCGGCGATACCATTTGGCCGCATCGTCTTCCACCCGCAAGGCACTGATCAGACCAAACTGGCCCCACACCCAATTCAGGTTCTCTTGAGGGATCTTGCCCGCCCAGGTACGGTCTATATAGGCCGCTGCGGCATCGCGCTGACCACGGCCCAAACGGGACAAGGCCAAGGACACCAGCTCCGGATTGACCGAACTGTTGTTCACATTACGATCCAGCCATTTCTGTGGCGAAGCCATCAAGGCGGTGTAATCCTTCATTTGCGGCGCAGTGAAGATAATCGCGGCCAGGCGGCGGGCCTGGGATGTACGATTATTTTCCAGAGCATCACGCATCAGATCACGGACCTGATTCTTGCTGATCACTTTACGGGCGTACAACTGGTCCAGTGCCGACCAGCAGGCCTGGCTTGGAGAGAACGACGCCAGCAAGTCCTGCACATCCACAGGCTGACCGGCCATGTTCTGTGCCGACGCTACTGCACACTTCACAGCCGAGGTAGGGGCGTGAACGGGGGCCAGCTCACGCACCAAAGCATAGTTGCCGGTACGCGCGGCCGCCACAATCCAGTCGGACTTCAGGCGATTTTCCAGGTATTCGTCTTGATTGCCGCTCAGGAACAAACGAATTTGCTCATCGGGCACGGGCGTGGTCGTATCCTGCAAAATCCGGCGCAAGCGCCAGTATTCGGCGTAAGAACCCAGAACAGGATCATTCGCGGCAACCGGAGCCAGAGCATCGAGCGCCGTCCAGCGCTTGGCCTGCATGGCATCACGGGCGTCAATCAAAGCCTGGCGGGCCGTTGGCGGCACAGGCGGGACTCGATCCCAGCGACGCACGGCTTCTTTGGCAGGCTGCAACGCGACAGCTTGCTTGGCAACGGCAGGATCCGGGGAATGAGTCTGGGCTTGCGGCGACTGCGACCCCGCACAGCCGACCAAACCCAGGGCAAACACCACCAAAGCGCTCAAGGGCGGGCGAGGAAGCATGGATGCCATGCCCCAAGCTGGTGTTTTCTGGTACTTTAGCTGGTTGATACCCATAGTGACGGCCTTTAGAAAATCACCCATGATTCAGAACGTAGAGCATAACGCAGCCGCGCTGCGCACGCGACTAAAAGACCTGCGAGCCGGGCAGCCCTCCATCGACACAAACCGGGGCGCTTTGCTGATACGGGGCCGTCTATTTACCTGGCTGGCCACCAACCGCAGCCGCCTGCGTGAACAGGGCCGTACCGAACCCACTACCATTGCCGCTTTCTGGCCTATGGCCCAGGAGCCGGACTTGCGCCCACTGCTGCTTCAATGGGTGGAAGAGGAAGGCATCAATGTCTGTCTGCCCGTTGTCAAAGAGGCCGATGCCCCTTTAAGCTTTGTCGAGTGGACACCCGAGACCGAAATGGAAAAGGGTCGCTACGGCATCGAAATCCCCATTTCCACTAAAACCATGCAACCGGATATTGTCCTGGTCCCAACCCTGGGCTACACCAGACAGGGTGATCGTCTAGGGTATGGCAAGGGTTACTACGACCGGACCTTGGCGGCGCTGAAAGAACAAAACCACGCTTTTACCAGCATTGGTATTGCCTGGGCAGTGGGCGATTTATCCGGCCAGGCCTACCAGCCCGCCCCGCACGACCAACGCCTGGACAGTATTCTGACTGATAAAGGCTGGGCTGTGCCCGCTCCGGAACTATAAGTAACCCGCTACCACAAACTGTTTAATCCACAACTCTGTTTGCCAAGCAGTTGATTAAACCGGGTCAGATGCTGGCTAGTCTGTTCCCCATGAAAAAACCCGCCAAATGAATGTGGCGGGTTTTTTTTCGCGACGCGAAGTGCTTAGCGCCAGGTCAGATTCGGCAAGATAGCCATGCTTGCATCTGCCCCGTTCAGGGTGTACATGTGAATGCCAGGAGCGCCGCCATCGAGCAGGTCCTGACACAAGCGTGCCACCACATCGATACCGAAAGCACGAATCGATGCACGATCATCACCAAAATCGGCCAGTCGCAGGCGAATCCAGCGCGGCACTTCTGCACCGCACATGGTCGAGAACCGCAGCAACTGGGACGAGTTGGTAATGGGCATGATGCCCGGTGTGATCGGAATCGTGACTCCTTGCGCCTGGGCTCGCTCAACAAAGCTGAAATACGAGTCCGGGTTGAAGAAGTACTGCGTGATCGCACCGTGCGCACCAGCCTTGACCTTGTTCACAAAGTGACCCAGGTCGTCGCTAAAGCCTGTGGCCTGAGGGTGCATCTCGGGATAAGCGGCCACTTCGATATGGAAGTGTTCGCCATAGTTTTCACGAATGAATGACACCAGATCGCTGGCATAGCGCAGTTCGCCCGCGTCACCACCCATACCCGAAGGCAAGTCACCGCGCAGGGCCACGATACGTCGTATGCCCTGATCGCGGTAATTGTCCAGCATCTCGCCAAGCTGCGCGGGCGCCGTACCAATGCACGACAAGTGCGGTGCGACATCAAAGCCCAGTTTTTGCAGCAGTGCTACCGCATCGACCGTGCCAGCACGGGTGGAGCCACCGGCTCCAAACGTCATGCTGACATAGGCGGGGTTCAGGCCCATCAAGGACTTGGCGGTGCGCACCAGTTTTTCCTGCGCCGCGATATCTCGCGGCGGGAAAAACTCCAGGCTCAAGGTTTGCTTGTTGCTCATTTCATTAACAATCCCGACAGCAGCCCGGAAACCAGACTGTAGACGATCGCCCCAATCACGGCCCACCAGAAGCCTTCAACCTGGAAGCCTTTGAGGATGGAGCCCGCAAACCAGAACACCAAGGCGTTGAGCACCAGAAGGAACAAGCCCAAAGTCACAATAGTGATGGGCAAGGTCAGCACAATCAGCAAAGGTTTGACCAAGGTATTGAGCAGGCCCAGTACCAGCGCAGCGATCAGTGCCGAGCCAAACGAGGCAACCGTAATACCAGGCAGGATGTAGGCGACAACCAGCAGGGCAACAGCATTCAGGATCCAGACAAGTAGCAAAGTCATGATAGGGCTCCAAGAATAGGCGTCCGAAGACGCCGGTGCGTTTTAGTAGCGGTAGTGCTCAGCCTTAAATGGCCCTTGCACAGGTACGTTGATGTAATCCGCCTGCGCCTGAGACAAGGTCGACAAGTTCACACCCAATTTCTTCAAGTGCAAACGAGCGACTTTTTCGTCCAGATGCTTGGGCAGTACATATACTTTACCCGTTTCGTAGCTCTCGCCACGAGTGAACAGTTCAATTTGTGCAATGGTCTGGTTCGTGAACGAAGCCGACATCACAAAAGAGGGGTGGCCAGTAGCACAACCCAGGTTCACCAGACGGCCCTTGGCCAGCAGAATGATGCGCTTGCCATCAGGGAAAATGATGTGATCAACCTGAGGCTTGATCTCTTCCCACTCCAGATCTTCCACCGAGGCCACGTCAATTTCATTGTCGAAGTGACCGATATTGCACACGATGGCCTGATCTTTCATGCGTTCCATGTGCGAGCGGTCGATCACGTGGTAGTTACCGGTGGCAGTCACGAAGATGTCAGCCTTGTCAGCGGCTTCTTCCATGGTCACAACGCGGTAGCCTTCCATCGAGGCTTGCAGGGCGCAGATAGGGTCAATTTCGGTAACCCAAACCTGGGCGCGCAAGGCGGCCAGTGCTTGAGCACAACCTTTACCCACGTCACCGAAGCCGCAAACCACGGCGATCTTGCCGGCAACCATCACGTCGGTAGCACGCTTGATACCGTCTACCAGGGACTCGCGGCAGCCGTACAGGTTGTCGAACTTGGACTTGGTCACCGAGTCGTTCACGTTGATGGCAGGGAAAGCCAGTTCGCCTTTCTTGGCCATCTGGTACAGACGGTGCACGCCTGTGGTGGTCTCTTCGGTCACACCCTTGATTTGGGCCAGACGGGTGGAGTACCAGGTTTTGTCGTTTTGCAGACGGGCACGAATGGAGGCGAACATGACGCGCTCTTCTTCGCTGCCGGGTTTGTCCAGAACGGACAGGTCTTTTTCTGCACGGGCACCCAGGTGCAGCAACAAGGTTGCGTCGCCACCGTCGTCCAGAATCATGTTGGCCTGTTCGCCGGGCCAGTCGAAAATGTCGTGGGCGTATTGCCAGTACTCTTCCAGGGTTTCGCCCTTGACGGCGAACACAGGCACGCCAGATGCGGCAATGGCAGCGGCTGCGTGGTCTTGAGTCGAGAAGATATTGCATGATGCCCAGCGCACTTCAGCGCCCAGGGCGGTCAGGGTTTCAATCAGAACCCCGGTTTGGATTGTCATGTGCAAACTGCCGGCAATGCGTGCGCCCTTCAGGGGCTGGGAGGCAGCAAATTCCTCGCGGGTGGCCATCAGGCCAGGCATTTCGGTCTCGGCAATGGTCAGCTCGCGGCGGCCCCATTCAGCCAAGGAAATATCGGCAATTTTGTAATCGGTAAAAGTCACAGTCGGGCTCCGTTATACGGCACGCAGACTGCAGGGAGAGCAAATGAATTCTCACCAGCAGCCCGCCATGCAGGTCGTGGTGAGCGTCGTTCTCCAAGGTGGATACCACCTATCCATGCCCCGAGCCTGGCAAGACCGTGAGTCTTGTCGCAACGCCCCTCGAGGATGGCAAATGAATGTGGGTGATTGTACCCGTTTGGATCATCTTGGGAAGACAGCCCCACGGGTAAAAATCATAATTTCTTCTCATGAGACTGGCACTTGCCCGTCCCACCCAGCGTTGCTTGCTGACTGGTTTCCCGGCCCCGACAACGCTGTCAAACTGCAGCAAAGCGCCGCCCGCAAGCGGCCTTTGCCTATCTGCACATCGCTTAGATAGCCTGACGCAAAGCCTGGGCCTTGTCCGTAGCTTCCCAGCTGAACTCGGGTTCGCTGCGGCCAAAGTGACCGTAGGCAGCAGTCTTGGAGTAGATGGGACGCTGCAGATCCAGCATTTCGATGATGCCGCGTGGGCGCAAATCGAAATGTTGGCGAACCAGCTTGGCGATCTCGGTGTCGGGGATCACGCCTGTGCCTTCGGTGTAGATGGTGATATTGATAGGCTCGGCCACACCAATGGCGTAGCTCAGTTGCACCTGACACTGACGAGCCAAACCGGCTGCCACAATGTTCTTGGCCACATAACGGGCGGCGTAGGCAGCGGAACGGTCCACTTTGGAGGGGTCCTTGCCGGAGAAAGCACCACCGCCGTGAGGGCATGCGCCACCGTAGGTATCCACAATGATCTTGCGACCAGTCAGACCGCAATCGCCTTGAGGGCCACCGATCACGAACTTGCCGGTGGGGTTCACCAGGAAGCGGGTTTTCTCGGTCAGCAAGTCCGAAGGGAAGCATGGACGAATGATGTGTTCGATCACGGCTTCGTGAATGTCTTTCTGGGACATTTCAGGCGCGTGCTGAGTGGACAGCACCACAGTATCCACTTCGGTAGGACGGCCATCCACGTAGCGGAAGGTCACCTGGGATTTGGCGTCAGGGCGCAACCAGGGCAAACGGCCATCTTTGCGCAGCTCGCTCTGGCGCTGCACCAGACGGTGTGCGTACCAGATAGGAGCAGGCATCAGATCAGGGGTTTCGTCGCACGCGTAGCCAAACATCAGACCCTGGTCGCCAGCGCCCTGGTTCAGCAACTCTTCTGGGCTGCGATCCACACCTTGGGCGATATCGGGCGACTGCTTGTCATAGGCCACCAGAACGGCGCAGGACTTGTAATCAATGCCGTAATCGCCATTGTCATAGCCAATGCGCTTGATGGTGTCACGGGCAACCTGGATGTAATCCACGTTGGCGTGCGTGGTGATCTCGCCAGCCAGCACCACCAGACCGGTATTGCACAAGGTCTCGGCAGCAACACGTGCCTGAGGATCTTGCTCGAAAATAGCGTCCAGGATGGCGTCGGAGATCTGGTCAGCTACCTTGTCGGGGTGGCCTTCAGAAACGGATTCGGATGTAAAGAGAAAGTCGTTGTTGTTCACAGCGTAGCTTCCTTGAATAAGGGCTGATAATCAGCACGAGGTTGAACAAACTGCGTTGCACCTCGAAGCCAGCGATGTGGATACGATAGACGGGGCGCGACGCTTTAGCGGTTTATAGTGGGCAGTTTGCTGCCCGATCGCTCCGCAAGTTGTCGTTTAACTCAGCGATACAATCCATTTTAAGCGAAAATACGTATTTATTTCAGCAAAACTTCACACTAAAGGATTGCCTGGCCCATGCTCGCGGCACTTTTACGTCTGATGGCTCGTCTGCCTTTACCCGTTCTTCATGGGCTGGGCAAAGGAATCGGACGCCTGATTTACGCTTTTCCCGGACGCTACCGCCGCCGTCTGCAAAGCCACTGCCGACAAGCGGGTTACGACTCCCCCGCATTTTTCCGGCAAGCGGCCGGACAAACCGGCGCCATGATCCTGGAGACACCGCGCGTCTGGCTGCATCCGCAAGCCTGTCTGGCCCGCTGCACCGTCGATGATGTGGCCTTGCTGGAAGCCACCCATGCCGAAGGACGCGGCGTGCTGTATCTGACCCCGCACTTGGGTTGCTTTGAGATTACGGCACGTTATCTGGTGGGTTTAGGCCCACTGACCGTGATGTTTCGCCCACCACGCCAGGCCGTACTGGAACCCCTGATGGTGGAGTCACGTGAACTGCCCGGCCTGCATGCCGTCCCCGCCAATATGAAAGGCGTGCGTGAATTTGTCCGCGCGTTTCGCAAAGGTGAATCGGTAGGCATGTTGCCCGACCAGGTTCCCAGCGGTGGCGATGGCGTATGGGCACCCTTTTTTGGCCGCCCTGCCCTGACCATGACACTGGCTGGCAAATTGGCCCGTCAGTCCAATGTGCCTGTGATTGTGACCGCTGCCGAGCGCCTGCCTAAAGGGCGCGGCTGGCATATTCACACCTTGCGCCTACCCGAGCCGTTGCCCAAAGACCCGACGGAACTGGCCACCCTGATCAACGAATCCATGGAAAGCTTGATACGCCGTTTCCCCACCCAGTATCTGTGGGGCTATAACCGCTACAAGATTCCCCACGATGCGCCCCCTTTGCCTGGCGATACCACCCCATGAGTTTTAATTCTTACCCGCTGCTCAAATCCGTTTTCACCTACTTTGGCCGTGCCTCGGTACGCACGCGCCAGCGTTGGGGTGCTGTGCTGGGCGGGCTGGTGCATCGCTTTGCCTCCCGCCGCCGTCACATTGTGCGTACCAATCTGGACCTGTGCTTTCCTGACACCCCCGAAAGCACTCGACGCGAATGGGAAAAGCAGCACTTTCGCCTGCTGGCCCAATCATATCTGGACCGGGGCCTGCTCTGGTTTGGTCTGCCCAGCACTATTCTGAACACTCTGCACCTGACGGGCGAAGAACACATCACCCAGGCTCTGGAACAGGGTCGCAAGGTCATGCTGCTGGTGCCTCACTTTCTGGGTATGGATGCGGCGGGTACACGCCTGTCCATGTCCATCTCGCCGTTGGTTGCCTTTTACACTCCCCAACGCGACCCCCATGTGGATCGCCTGATGTACGAAGGCCGTAGCCGCTTCTCCTCCGTCCCGCTGATTTCTCGCAAAGACGGCATTCGCGGTCTGATGCGTGCGCTGCAAAAGGGCCAGCCGATTTATTACCTGCCTGATATGGACTTCGGCACCAAGGGCTCGGCCTTTGTGCCCTTTTTCAATGTCCCGGCGGCCACGCTCTTGTCCACAGCCCAGATCGCACGCAACCAGGACGCACTGGTGATTCCGGTTATTTCCCGCGTGGACGCCGAGACTGGTCACTACCATATTCAGGTGCTGGAACCCATGTCCGACTTTCCGGGTGAAGGCAGCCTGGAAGAAGCCACGGAACGCATGAATGCCCTGATCGAAAAATATGTGCGCGAGGACCCTCCGCAGTATTATTGGGTACATCGACGCTTCAAAACCCGTCCTGAAGGCCAACCCGGCATTTACTAGGCCCCATCATGCACAGCTCCACCACACCCCAGCCCGCTTCCTCGCTTTGGCGTTTCACCAAAATGCACGGCGCGGGCAATGACTTTGTCATGCTGGATGGAGTCAGGCAAGGCATTGAAATGACTCCCGAACGCGCCCGCGCGCTGGCGGATCGTCACTTCGGCATTGGGGCAGACCAGATCTTGCTGGTGGAAGCCGCAACCGAACCCGGTGCAGATTTCCGATACCGCATATTCAACGCTGACGGTGGCGAGGTCGAACATTGCGGCAACGGCGCTCGCTGCTTTGTCCGCTTCGTACACGAACAAGGCCTGTCCTCGGCCAACCCTTTACGAGCACAAATTCGTACCGGCATCATCAGTTTGAATGACGATCCGGAGCTTGGCGTGGATGTCATGATGGGCACCACCCGATTTGCCCCGGCCGATGTCGCTTTTGACCCTAGCGGGCTGGAACAAAAAACTCAGGGCGAAGATACGCTGTGGCTTCTGCCCGTACCCGATCAAGCCGAACCTGTCGCCCTGTCGCTGGTGTCCATCTCCAATCCGCACGCCGTGCAGGTGGTAGACGATGTGCTGAAAGCTCCGGTTGCCAGCGTCGGCCCCTTCATCGAATCTCATCCGCGTTTTGCTCAGAAGGTCAACGCCGGTTTCATGCAGATTCTGGACGCCCATCACATCAAGCTGCGCGTCTACGAGCGCGGCGCCGGTGAGACCCTGGCCTGCGGTACAGGCGCTTGTGCGGCTGTGGTGGCAGGCATACGGCGGGGATTGCTCCAAAGCCCGGTTGTCGTTGATACTCGTGGAGGCAGTCTGCGCATTGAATGGGACGGACAGGCGCTACGCATGAGCGGCCCGGCCCAAACTGTCTTTACCGGACAAGTCGATATAGATGCACTGTGTGCGTCCCTAGCCAGAAAGGAAACCTTCTAGACATGGATACCCCCAACAGCCTTAGCGCCGTGGAAGTGGCCCAGTTTTTGAAAGCCAACCCTGATTTCTTCGACGCGCATGCCGATGTTTTTTCCAAACTGATGGTGCCGCACCCCCATCAAAGCCGCGCTATTTCACTGGGCGAGCGTCAGATCATGCTGCTGCGCGAGCGCGGCAAGAAAACCGAGCGCCAACTGGCCACGCTGGTCGCCAATGCCCGTGGCAATGAAAAAATTTCGCGCCAACTACACCAATGGAACTGCCAGATGCTGGCCGAGTCCGACCCGGCAGCCCTACCCGAACTGATCTGCAGCAGCCTGGAGCGCATCTTTGAAATGCCCGTGGTCCGTCTGCACTGCTGGAATCCGGACGAAGTGCTGGCTGACGACGCCCTGGTCAGCTGGGCCTACACCTTGATCAACCCCTATTGCGGCGCTCGACGCGAACAGGAGTTTCTGGCCGATTTGCAGCAAGACGCGCAATCGGTGGCCATTGTGCCCTTGACGTTTCCGGAGTCGAACACCCTGTTTGGTCTGCTGGTTCTGGGCTCGCCTGAAGCCACGCGTTTTACGGCCGATATGGGTACGGACTTTCTGGAAGGCATTGGCGAATTGTGCAGCGCCGCCCTGCAGCGTTTGTACAAGCCCAGCAGTGTTGATCAAAGCGAATGTCCGGCCTGAAAAAACAAGATCACTCCCCTTCTGGGGACACGCCTCAAAAGCAGCCAGCCGCCCCCCAGGCCCTCAGCCCGGCCATGCAAAGCTGGCTGCATCAACTAAGCCACGAAAAACGCTATTCGGAACACACCCTTAGTGCGTACCGCAATGATTTGCGCCACTTGCTGGCGCAGTACCCAGGTACAGACCCCGACACACTGACTCAAAGCCAGTTGCGACAGGCTGCCGCCCGCTTGCATGCGCAGGGCCTGGCACCACGCAGCCTGGCCCGCATTCTGGCAGCCTGGCGTGGCTACTATCAAGCGCGCACTAAAGAACTGGGTTGGCCCTTGAACCCTGCAGCCAGCCTGAAGGCACCCAAGATAGGCCGCCCTCTGCCCAAGGCCTTGTCCGTAGACCAGACCCAGCAGCTATTGGACCGCCCCACCGCCCCCATTCAGGACGACCCGGTCAGCTGGCGCAATCAGGCCATGTTTGAATTGTTTTATTCCAGCGGACTACGTTTGTCCGAGCTGGTCAGCCTGGACACGCACTATCACCAGGACGCGCACTATCAGTCCAAGAGCTGGTTACTGCTGGATGATCGTGAGCTGGTGGTCAGTGGCAAAGGCGGCAAGACGCGCCGCCTGCCTGTCGGGGAGAAAGCGCTGCATGCCTTGCAGCAGTGGCTGGAAAAGCGCCCGGCTTTGGCATCACTGGCGACCAGCGCAGATGCCAGCGCGGCCCTGTTTCTGGGTGCCCGTGGAGCCCGCATTCACCCACGCGTGGTGCAGCAAGAACTGGAAAACTATGCCCGCGCCAGCGGCCTGCCAGTGCATGTCCACCCGCACAGCTTGCGTCACAGCTTTGCCAGCCATTTGCTGCAATCAGCACAAGACTTGCGGGCGGTGCAGGAACTATTGGGTCATACCAATATTTCCACGACTCAGATTTATACCCGTCTGGACTTCCAGCATCTGGCCCAGGCTTACGATCAGGCCCATCCTCGGGCACAACGCAAGAACCGGGCCAGTGACAAGCCGGAGGAGTGAATCAGGGCTGCAAGGCCTTGACCAACTGGTCTGTGTTCGAGCGCATCATGCCCAGGTAGGTATCCACGCCCGAGCCTGGGGCTCCCAAAGCATCGGAATACAAGGTGCCGCCGACTTTGGCGCCGGTCTCCCGTGCCACTTGCTCGACCAGTTTTGCGCTGACCGTGTTTTCCACAAAAATGGCCTGAATCTGCTCGCTACGCGCTTGCTGGATGATCTGCGCAATATCACGGGCTGAAGGCTCCGCCTGGCTGGATACCCCCACCAAGGGAATGAAACGGATGTCGTAAGCCTTGCCCATATAAGAGAAAGCATCGTGCGAGGTAATAACCTTGCGCTTTTCTACCGGCACCGCCTGCAGGCGGGTTTTGATGGAATCGTCCATCTCCTGAATGCGCTGTGCGTAATCCTTGGCGCGACGCTGGTAGTACTCGGCATTGGCCGGATCAGCCTGCTCCAGACCTTTGCTGATATTACGAACATAGATCTGTGCCAGGCCCAGGCTTTGCCAGGCGTGGGGGTCCTGGCTGCCGTGCTGATGACTATGGTCATGCCCGCCGTGGGACTGTGTATCCTCTTTGGCGTGGGTCTGCTCATGGTCGTGGGCATGCTCAGGTTCGGAGTCGTGACCGTGGTCATGGTCATGGTCATGGTCATGGTCATGGCCATGACCAGCATGATCCTCGTGTCCGCCACCTTCAAATGCCAAAGGCGTAATACCTTCTGTCGCCACGACTTGCGGCCCTTTATAGCCTGCTGCCTGCTGCAAGCGTGGCAACCAGGTCTCGAACTCCAGACCATTGATCACCAGCAGTTGCGCGTTAGCCAAGGTCTTTGCATCACTGGGACGCGGCTCAAACGAATGGGCATCCCCATTGGCGGGCACAATCGTGCTGGCCATAACCTTGTCGCCGCCTATCTCCTTGACCATATCGTTCAAAATCGAGAAGCTGCTGACCACACGCAAAGGCTCCGCCTGCACCGACAGGCTGGCCGCCAGCAAGCCCAGGGCCAGCACCGTGCGGCCTGAGTAAATGTCTCGCATTTTCATCAATCGTGCTCCAAGAGAGAGGCCATGCGCCGACGCCGTGCACGCCATTGGGAATAAGCACGCAGCAAACCGCCTTGGGGGCCAAAGGTGATAGAAAGAAAATAGAAGGCGCCGGCTGCCAAAATAATCGCGGGCGAAGCAGGCACGTTGTAGTAGTACGAGAACAGCAGGCCCAGATAGGCGCTGATCATGCCCAGCAAGGCCGCCACCAGCATCTGACGACCAACGGAATACACCCAGAATCGGGCCGAGGCAGCGGGCAGCATCATGATCCCCACCACCATCAAGGTTCCCAGCACCTGGAAGCCAGCCACCAGCGTGATGACCAGCATGAACAAGAACAACATATGGACGACGGAACCGCGCCCGCCTTGCGTGCGCAAAAAGATCGGGTCCATGCACTCCAGCACCAGAGGCCGGAATACCAAAGCCAGAATAATCAGCGTAACCGTCGTGCTGCTGGTCACCAGCAGCAAGGAGGCATCATCCAGGCCCAGCACCGTGCCAAACAGCACATGGATCAAATCCATATTGGAGCCGCGCAAGGACACCAGCAGCACCCCCAGCCCCAGGGATACCAGGTAGAAGGCCGCAAAACTGGCGTCCTCCCGTTGTGGTGTCAGGCGGGCCACCAGTCCGGCCAGCAAGGCGACAACCAGGCCGGTAATCATGCCGCCTATGGCCATCGCGCTTAAAGACAGGCCCGCCGTCAGAAATCCAACCGCCACACCGGGCAGGATGGCATGTGCCATGGCATCGCCCATCAGGCTCATGCGGCGCAACACCAGGAATACCCCCAAAGGTCCGGCCGCTGCAGCCAGGGCGAAAGAACCAGCCAGTGCGCGCTTCATGAAACCAAAGTCCATGAAGGGGCCAAACAGCACATCAATCAGCGCCATCATAGGTAGTCCCCCGCGCACAAATGGCGAGCCAGATGCAGGTTCTCCGGCGTCAGCACCGCCTCGGTCTCACCCCAGCCCACCACCTGCCCGGCAAGCAGCACGGTTTGCGGAAAACAGCTACGCACCATATCCAGATCATGCAGCACGGCCATCACGGTACGGCCCTGTTTGTGCCAGTCCAGAATCAGGTTCATCAATTCGTCCGAGGTTGCACGGTCCACCGCAGCAAAAGGCTCGTCCAGCAACAATATCTGGGCGTCCTGCATGATCATGCGGGCAAACAGGGCTCGCTGTAATTGCCCACCCGACAAAGTGCCAATGGAGCGACGCGCAAAGTCGGCCAGCCCCACCTGCTCCAGCGCATGGCCAATACGTTCATGTTCTGCCTTGGGAAATCCGCCCCAGGCACCCACGCGCTTCCAGGCTCCCATGGCCACCAGGTCATGCACTGTCACAGGGAAGCTTTTATCCAGATCGCCCATTTGCGGCAACAAGGCCAACTGATCCAGAAAACCGCTATCGACGGCAATGCGCCCTTTCAGGGGATTGATCTGCCCTGTCAGCCCTTTCAACAAGGTGGATTTGCCCGCCCCATTTGGCCCCACAATGGCCGTCAGCGAACCGCGTTTGAAACAGCCGCTGATGTCGCGCAAGGCTATCTTGTCTTTCCAGCCCAGCGCCACATGGTCAAGCTCGATCAAGGTTTGGTGTGAACTCATGCCTCTACCACGCACCCAATGCCCAGGTGGTCAGCAACCACAGGACTGCTGACACGCACAAAGCGCCCAGTACGCGCTGCCCGGCCGAAGCCAGCAGGAGCGAACGGCGGGGTGCCGCACTACGGGGAGTCGAGGAAAATTGAGAACAGGACATGAAACAGGGATAATGCGGCTAGATTGGGAATTTAATTTTTCCAAAGATGTTATAACATAACAAACACCTCATCAAGCGCCATGCCTGTACATATTCTTACGCCCAACGCCATTGAAGATCAGCTTGCTACCGCTGAACAGCTTTGTCTGGAACGCGGTAAACGGCTGACTTCAATTCGCCGCCAGGTGCTGGAAATCCTGATTCAGGCCCAGCGCAGTTTGCGCGCCTACGAACTGCTGGATCTGGTTCGCGAGTTCCAGCCCGGCGCCAAACCCCCTACCGTTTACCGCGCCCTGGACTTTCTGACTGAAGAAGGCCTGATCCACCGCCTGGATGCCGTCAATGCCTGGACGGCCTGTGTGGATGCCGGCGGCCATCCCCACGACTTGCTGATTGTCTGCACCCAGTGCGGCACCGTGGTGGAGCTGTGCGCTCCGGACCTGAGCCAAAGGCTGGCCGACTGTGTGCGCGGAGCGGGCTTTGCCCTGTCCGGCCACGAAACTGAACTGCGCGGCCTGTGCCAACGTTGCGTTGCAGCTAAAAACGAGCGAAAACCCTTATCTGCCCCCTAAAACGTGGTATTTTGCCGCCAATCGGTATATATTCCCCGATCTATTGGCAAACCTCTGTGAATTTTTACAGATCACCGTTTGCCCAACAGGCAAGGCTGTGATGTAATCGCACGTTGTTTTCGTGCGGAGCAGATGGGTGCAGGAAGCCGCGGTTGGTGCCGTGCCTTGTACCTTTCGCCCGCCACTGCGAGGCATGTTTATGAACGCGGCATCAGATCTGAACAACATGGTTCCAGTCACTGTTCTGACTGGTTTTTTGGGCGCTGGTAAAACCACGCTGCTCAAGCGCATCCTGAGCGAATATCACGGTCGACGCATTGCCGTCATCGAAAACGAATTCGGGCCCGAAGGTATCGACAACGAACTGTTGGTGCAGGACTCCGAAGAAGAAATCGTTGAGCTGAGCAATGGTTGCGTATGTTGCACCGTGCGTGGTGACCTGATGCGCACCCTGAATGATTTGCGCGTTCGCCGCCAGGCAGGCGAACTGAAGTTCGAGCGCGTCATCATCGAGACCACCGGCATGGCTAACCCCGGCCCGGTCTGCCAGACCTTCTTCATGGACGATGATATTGCCGACTACTATCGGCTGGACGCGGTCATCACGGTCGTGGATGCCAAACACGGCATGGCCACACTGGACCAGCAAGAAGAAGCTCAAAAACAAGTTGGTTTTGCGGACCGCCTGCTGATCTCCAAAAAAGATCTGGTCAACGATGTGGATTACGAGGCCCTGCGTGCCCGTCTAATCCGCATCAACCCGCGAGCCACGATTACGCCGGTTCACTTCGGTGAAACCGACATCAAGGATTTGCTGGAAGTCAGCGGTTTCAACCTGAATTCCATTTTGGACATTGATCCTCAATTCCTGGCAGAGCAACACCCCGATGCGGCGGACGGCCATGATCACCACCACGATCATGCCCACGGCGACGAAGGCGAGTGCGGTCCGGGCTGCGGACACGATCACCATCATCACCACCACGAGCACGCAGCTCACAATGACGAAATCGGGGCTTTCGTGTTCCGTTCGGACCGTCCTTTCGACCCCGAGCGTCTGGAAGATTTCCTGTCGGGCATTGTCCAGGTATTTGGACCAGATCTGATGCGCTACAAGGGCATCCTGTATCTGAAGGGCATCAATCGCCGTATGCTGTTTCAGGGCGTACACATGATGATGAGCGCCGAGCCTGGCAATGCCTGGCTGGCCAAAGATAAAAAGGGCACCAAGCTGGTCTTTATTGGCCGCAAATTGCCACAAGACATATTCACCCAGGGCCTGGAGAATTGCCTGGTTTGAATTAATAATTATTCAGTAAATGCGGAGCGATTGCGCGTGACGACAGTTACAGGCTCCCAGACGTCAACAAGAGGTAAGCATCATGGCAACTAAGTCACATGACAGTACTACAACCCTGCTGACCGAGCAGGAGCTTTTGGCGATGCCTGAGTCAGACTACATGAACGCCGCCCAGCTGGAGTTTTTCAAGCATCGCTTGCGCCAGCTGGAGCAAGACATTCTGGCCAACGCGGGTGCTACAACGGAAAACCTGCGTGAAACCCAGTTCGTTCCTGACCCGGCTGACCGTGCCACGATCGAAGAAGAACACGCTCTGGAGCTGCGTACCCGCGACCGCGAACGCAAACTGCTCAAGAAAGTGCAACAGTCCATCGCCCTGATCGATTCGGGCGAATACGGCTGGTGTGAGGAAACCGGCGAGCCCATCGGCCTGCCACGTTTGCTGGCACGCCCAACGGCTAACCTGTCTCTGGAAGCCCAGGAGCGTCGCGAGAAGCGTCAAAAGATGTTTGGGGATTGATAGGCGGCAACGCCCATCACCCTGATAAAAAGCCCGCCCGATCATTCTGGCGGGCTTTTTTGTGGGTCACCCAACTCGATCCAACCCACTTGTGTACGCTGCTGAAAATAAGCAGGCTCAAAAAAGCCGGCTGCGTCTACCGCTAGCAGGCCAACAGGCTGCTTGCACGCCAAGAAGCCAGGCGACATACGAGAACCCCTGCAACAGCCCCTGCCAAGGGAAGCCACCCTGTTTCAGCCCGGTTACCAGGCACGACCCTCAGTCGGCAAAAACTTCCTGCTGTCATGCGCTTGAAATTTCTTGCCCGGCCCCCAGATGGGAACCTTAAAGGAAGGAAATCATGGAACAATTTCACGCCACTACTATTGTCTGTGTACGCCGCGGAGATCAGGTCGCCATTGGCGGCGATGGTCAGGTCACCCTGGGCAATATCGTCATCAAGGGCACGGCCCGCAAAATTCGCCGTTTGTACAATGACAGCATCCTGGCCGGTTTTGCCGGTGCGACGGCTGACGCCTTCACCTTGCAAGAGCGCTTTGAAGCGAAGCTGGAAAAGCACCAGGGCAACCTGCTGCGCGCCGCCGTCGAACTGACGCGCGACTGGCGCACCGACCGCGTTCTGCGCCGTCTGGAAGCTATGCTGTTGGTGGCGGACAAGGAGCACACGCTGGTGCTGACCGGCAATGGCGACGTGCTCGAACCCGAACATGGCCTGGCCGCCATCGGCTCGGGCGGCTCCTATGCCCAATCTGCCGCCATGGCCTTGCTGCAAAACACCGATATGGCTCCCGCCGACATCGTCAAGAAATCGTTGGAGATCGCAGGTGATCTGTGCATCTACACCAACCAGAACCATATCGTCGAAACACTCTGACAGCCGGATACACCACCATGTCTACACCTAATATGACTCCCGGAGAGATCGTCTCCGAACTGGACAAGCATATCGTTGGCCAGGGCAAGGCCAAGCGCTCCGTGGCCGTGGCCCTGCGCAATCGCTGGCGCCGCCAGCAGGTTGCCGAGCCCCTGCGTAGCGAGATCGTCCCCAAGAACATTCTGATGATCGGACCCACCGGCGTGGGTAAAACCGAAATCGCCCGTCGTCTGGCCAAGCTGGCCAATGCGCCTTTCATCAAGGTCGAAGCCACCAAGTTCACGGAAGTGGGCTATGTAGGCCGCGACGTTGAAACCATCATTCGCGATCTGGTGGATATTTCGGTCAAGCAAACCCGCGAAATCGAAATGCGCCGTGTGCGCACCCAGGCCGAGGAAGCCGCTGAAGACCGTATTCTGGACGTGCTGGTGCCCCCTTCGCGCGATGCCCACGGTCAACCCCAACGCGAGGACAACTCTGCCCGCCAGGTGTTCCGCAAGCGCCTGCGTGAAGGCAAGCTGGACGATACCGAGATTGAAATCGAGATGGCCCAGGCCATGCCTCGTATGGAAATCATGGCCCCTCCCGGCATGGAAGAGATGACCGAGCAGCTGCGCGGCATGTTCTCCGGTCTGGGTCAGGAAAAGACCAAAGCCCGCAAGCTGACAGTCAAGGAAGCCTTCAAGCAACTGACCGAAGAAGAAGCGGCCCGTCGCGTCAATGAAGACGATTTGCGCACTGCTGCAGTGGCCAACGCCGAGCAGAACGGCATCGTGTTCCTGGACGAGATCGACAAGATCACGGCGCGAGGCGAAAGCCAGGGTAGCGGCGGCGATGTGTCCCGCCAAGGCGTGCAGCGCGACCTGCTGCCTTTGGTAGAAGGCACCACCGTCACCACCAAATACGGGGTGGTACGTACCGACCACATCCTGTTTATTGCCTCGGGTGCGTTCCACCTGTCCCGCCCATCGGATCTGATTCCTGAACTGCAAGGCCGCTTCCCCATCCGTGTGGAACTGGAATCGCTAAGCGCCCAGGATTTTGTACAGATTCTGTCCACGACCGACGCTTCGTTGACCAAGCAATACGCAGCCTTGCTGGGCACCGAAGACGTACAACTGGACTTCCGTCCCGACGGTATCCAGCGTCTGGCCGAGCTGGCCTTTGAGGTCAACGAGCGTACCGAAAACATTGGTGCCCGTCGCCTGTACACCGTCATGGAAAAACTGCTGGAAGAGCTGTCCTACAGCGCTGGCAGCCACGGTGAGCAAAACGTGGTCATTGATGCGGACTACGTGAACAGACAGCTGCAGGAAACCGCAGCCAGCCAGGATCTGGCGCGCTACGTGCTGTAAGCCTGACTTCGATCGGACATGAAAAAGGGGCAGATTTCTCTGCCCCTTTTTTTACATTTCGCTTGCAGACCACATCCAACACGGCATCAGGCTCTACCCTGTCAACGTAAACGCGATGGTCATCACATCACCCTGTCATCTCGACCACGAACCCACACCAGTGTTTCTCCTGCGTCGGAGATGAAAAAACCGGGCGAACCCGGCTTTTATCAACCCACTCAAACAGGCTTATTTGCTGATCTTGGTGACCACGTAATCACCACCGTCACGTTTGGCAGTGAACTTTACCT
The DNA here is from genome assembly GCF_000465875.3 of Alcaligenes sp. EGD-AK7. NCBI lineage: Bacteria > Pseudomonadati > Pseudomonadota > Betaproteobacteria > Burkholderiales > Alcaligenaceae > Alcaligenes > Alcaligenes sp. EGD-AK7. The sequence continues at coordinate 281,965 of NZ_AVOG02000023.1, forward strand.
TGTCACCCGGTTTGATGTTGGCCAGCAAGGCGGGATCAATTTTGTACACCAATGTCATGGCGGGCAGTTCCAGGTCGCTGATCTCACCATGCTTGATGGTAATTTTGCCGGCCTCGGCATCCAGTCGGCGCACTTCACCCGACGCACTGGCTTCCTGAGCCTGGGCGACCACGACATATGCCGAGCCAGCTACCACACCCAAAGTTCCCAACGCCAAGGCTGCGCTTCGTTTCGTCCACGTCATTTTTCACTCCTGCAAATTGGGCAGAGCCAGACAATTAGCTCATAATGCCTACTTTCGGACGCCTGAGGCGTCTGTTTCCGATCAAGCATAACGCTAAACCTTTGCAAAAGCATGAGCGAATTTATTAAAGGGTATGTGCTGCGTCCAGCCACCCCCGCAGACCTTCCGGCCATTTTGGGCCTGATGCGCGATATGGCCGCCTTTGAGAAACTGGAGCATATTTTCAAGGCCAGCGTTGAGTCTCTGCGCAACAGTTTCTTCTCCGACGAGCCCAGTGCCTACTGCCTGGTGATTACTCCTGAGGATCAGCCCGACGCACCAATTTCTTACATTATGTGGTTTTACAACTACTCCAGTTTCCTGGATCGCCGCGGCATCTATCTGGAGGATTTGTATATAGACCCGGCTCACCGCAAGCACGGTCTGGGCGCTGCTGCCCTGCGCCATCTGGCTCAAATGGCCGTGTCCCAAGGCTGTGGCCGCCTGGAGTGGGTAGTACTGGACTGGAACCAGAACGCAATCGACTTCTACAAGTATCAGGGGGCCCAAGTGCTGGAAGACTGGCGCGTGGTACGCGTCACTGGCGATGCCCTGGTCAATTTGGCTCAAGGCACCCCTACTCCTGCCGAAACATAAGGCTTCTTCATGTCCACACGACTTTCCATTATCAGCACCCGCACCGGCGACGATGGCACAACGGGCCTGGGCGATGGCAGCCGCCTGCCCAAGACTGCCCCCCTGATTCATGCCCTGGGCGACGTGGATGAACTGAACAGCCATATCGGCGTCTTGCGCAGCATGGCACTGCCCGAGGATGTTGATGTCCTGCTGTCCGACATTCAGCACGACTTGTTCGATATGGGGGCCGAGCTGTGCATCCCTGGCCATCAGGTCATAGGCAGCGTCCATGTAGAACGTCTGGACCAAGCGATTCGTCACTACAACGAGCCCTTGGGCATACTCAAAGAGTTCATTTTGCCCGGTGGCAGCCCCGCAGCCGCACAAGCACATGTACTGCGTTGTGTGGCGCGTCGTGCAGAACGTAGCGTCGTGGCGGTGCCCTCAGAATCCTTGCCGCAAGAAGGCCCGCGCTTGTATCTGAACCGCCTGTCGGATTTGTTGTTTGTGCTGGCGCGTACCTTGAACCGCCATGCAGGCCGCTCTGACGTGCTGTGGGAGCCCAAGCGCAACGAGCCTGGCAAGGGCTGATCGCCCCATCGCGACTGCGACTGCGACTATAAGAATAGGACCCTGCTTTAGCAGAGCCCTATTCCTTTTCAGGCCAGATCAATGCGAGTGGTATCCGCAAACCTCAGCACAGGCTCGTCCGTGGGGTCCTCATAGACCTGCCACTTCAAGGACTGGCTGCCCACCTGAATATCCACAGTAGCCAGGGTGTTTTCCGCATCACTGTCCGCTGGGTCACAGCGCCAGATCGGAAATTCCGCATGGTGCTGATCCGCCAGGACGGTCAAAGGATCAAGCGCAGCACCGGCTTGTGCCAACAATTGATCCCCACGCTCCTGCCGCAGTTCGGACGACCGGGTAATACGCTGTTCAAAGCCTTTCATGGACGGATGTACCGCATGGTTGGCGTGCAGATGGTTTTGCTCAATGGTCTGCACAGAAACGGCCTCGGCACTGAACTCCACGCTCAGCAAGCGTGGATCGCCACGCTGCGCCAGGCTCAAATGGAAAGCGCCGGAACGTGGGTGATCCTGCAAGATCCCTACTGCCTGATCCAGATCAGGCTGATCCAGCATGGCGCGGGTCAGGACCATGCGCGGCACCCCTGGGGCCACATGCCGAGCCCGCACATTATTCACCGTCATGGCCAAACCGGCCTGGGTCACTGCAAAGCTATGGCCCGGCAAGGAAGCAGGGTAAAGAAAAGAGACAAAGGACATGCCGCTGTCGGGGATGAATTTGGCCACCCCGCAGTAACCGGCAAAACCTGGATCACCATCTTCGTTATGCACCAGACGAGGCTCGCCCTGGGCGGGCATTTGCACGGTGGTGCAACCATCGGGAGCCATGGCCCACAAGTCGCCCCGGCAATTCCACAAGAAAACATCCTCAAAGGGGAGCTCCAGACCCAATGCCAGGCCCTGGAGCTCGGTCCATATTCGGGGGAAATAACGCTCGGTGTACTGAGCCAGCTGACCGGCTACAGCCGTCCCCTTCGATTGCATGATGCCTTGCCATGCTGCTGAGTTCAGCAAGTAGGCATGCACGGCGGGGGCTCCGAAACGTCCCAAAGAATGGCCAATTTCTTTGGGACCACCACTTAACTCCAGATAGGACAACTTAGCCATTGCGTCTATTTCCAGTAAGCACCGGACTGGTGCAATTGATTTTCAACCAACTCAATACCGCTGACAGCACGACTGCCCGCCTTGGCCAGAACCTGTTCCAGCAAGACCTCCACCAGTGCCTGCGCAGCAACCAGAGAAGGAAAAAAAGACGGACTGTCGGTTCCAAACAATAATGTGGCATCTGCCTGCTGCGCAATAGGGGCAAGCAAGCTGTCGCAAATCGCCAGGATTTGTGCATCTGCCTGTCGGGCCGCTGCATGGGCCAGCACGGCTTCCTGGGAATACGGTGCAAAACCGAACAAGACCAGCACATCCCCTTTTTGCAGCGCCCGCAGATCCATATCCAGAGTACCGGACTCGCCACGCAACAAGCCAATCGAGGGCCGGAACAGACGGTACTGATAATGAAAGGAAAAAGCGGGTGCAAAAGAGGCTCTGAACCCGGCCACAAAAACCCGCTTGGCCTTGTTCAGCAATTCCACAGCCTGTGGCAAGCGTGCTTCATTCACCTCGCGCAGCAGCGCCAGAGTATCCATTTGTGCTGTCAGCGTCTGCGCCAGGCGATCTTCTTTATTTCGATTGCGTACCACCGCCCGGGCCTGATCGGCATAACGCCGTGCACCCTGGCCATGCAGCGCCTGGGTAAACACAGCCTTGAACTCTGCCCAACCGCCAAAGCCCAAAGACTGGGCAAAGCGCAGCAAGGTGGCAGGCTGCACCTGTGCCTGCGCGGCCAACTGACGCATGGACATCAAGGGCACCTGATCGGCATGATCCAGCACATAGCGCGCGCTTTGCTGGAACTGCGGCGACATGGTGGCAAACACTGCCTGAATACGCTCGGTCAGATTGCTCAAGGAGTTCATGGGCCAACACGCTTCAAAAGGGGACATCAAGTATATATCGGGCGCAAATGCAGTCTGGGCGCAACAGTGAGGCCTTTATCCACCTGTCCCGACAAATCAATGATGATTTATTTGTTGAAAGTATTATTATATATTCAACATACGTTGAAAATCCTTCCGGGCCTACTTTCTGGATCTGCGCCATGACACATGTCTTTCATCGCAACCCCAAACAAACCTTGCCCTGCGCCGTCAAAGGTGATGGTATCCGCATCGTGGACAGCAATGGCAACGCTTATATAGACGCCAGCGGTGGCGCGGCCGTATCCTGCCTGGGCCATAGCCACCCTGTTGTGATCGCTGCCATCAAGCAACAGCTGGACCAGATTGCCTACGCCCACACCTCCTTTTTCAGCAGCCAGGCCGCCGAGGACCTGGCAGATTTTTTGACCAGCCGATCCCCCGGTGATCTGGACCATGTGTACTTTCTGTCCGGAGGCTCGGAGGCCGTAGAAGCCAGCCTGAAGCTGGCACGGCAATATTTCGTGGAGATTGGCCAGCCCGAGCGTCATATTTTCATCGCACGCCGTCAGAGCTATCACGGCAATACGCTGGGGGCTTTGGCCATTGGCGGCAATGAATGGCGTCGCAAGCCGTTCCTGCCTCTACTGGCTCCGGCCCAGCATGTCTCGCCCTGCTACCCCTACCGCGACCAAGGCAGTGATGAAAGTGCCGAGCAATATGCCGACCGTCTGGCTCAGGAACTGGACGACATGATTCAAAGCCTGGGTCCCCAGAACGTCGCGGCCTTTGTCGGCGAGACTGTAGTGGGCGCGACCGCTGGTGCCTTGGCGCCAGTAGGCGATTACTGGAAAAAGATCCGTCGGGTCTGCGACAAGCACGGCGTGCTGCTGATTCTGGATGAAGTCATGTCGGGCATGGGGCGTACCGGCTATCTGTTTGCCTGCGAAGAGGACGGAGTCGTGCCGGACATCATGGCCATTGCCAAGGGTCTGGGGGCGGGCTATCAGCCTATTGGTGCGATGTTGGCCAGTGACCGGATTTACCAGGCCATCCTGAATGGCTCGGGCTTTTTTCAGCACGGCCATACTTATATGGGTCACGCCACAGCCTGCGCTGGTGCTTTAGCCGTGCAACAAGTGATTGAGCAAGACCAGTTGCTGGAAAACGTCCGTCAGCGCGGCGAGCAATTGCGCCGGGAGCTGCATCAGGCGTTGGACAGCCACCCCAATGTGGGTGATATACGTGGTCGTGGCCTGTTTGTCGGAGTCGAACTGGTGCAAGACAAGGCCAGCAAGCAAGCGCTGGACCCTGGCTTGAAAACCCACGCCAAGATCAAGCAGCATGCGTTTTCCCAAGGTTTGATGCTCTACCCTATGGGTGGCACGATAGATGGAGTTCACGGCGACCATATCTTGCTGGCACCGCCCTTTATCTGCACCGAGGCCGACATTCACGAAATCGTGACACGTCTGACCCAAACCATCGAACACATCCTGCCCCGATAAACCCGTCGAGCAGAGCGTCGAACAAACAGTCAGAACGCTCTGCTGACTGCGCTGCGGCAAGCCAGCCGCAAGAGGCACCGCTAGTTATACATAAAGGAGAACCATGGCCCGCCTACCCTATGCTGACCTGAAAGCCCCCGACGCCGCCCCATTGGTAGAACAGATCATTGCAGAGCGCGGCAGCGTCTTGCACCTGTACCAGATGCTGCTGCACAGCCCACCCATTGCCAAAGGCTGGCTGAATCACCTGACCGGCATACGCCACAACAGCAGCCTGCCAGGCGATCTGCGCGAACTGGTCATCATGCGCGTAGCCCTATTGAACCGTGCCCCTTACGAGGCCGATCAACATGCCCCTATCGCGCTGGCAGAGGGGCTGAGTCAAGCCCAACTGGATGCCCTGCCCGACTGGCAAGACTCCGATGCCTTCACGCCCATTCAGCGTGCTGTGCTGGCTTACACCGATGCCATGACTCTGAATGTGCAAGTGGAGCCCGCTGTTTTTCAGGACGTACGCCAGTATTTTGATGAAAAACTGACGGTTGAGCTGACCACCACCATCGCTACCTACAATATGGTGTCGCGCTTCCTTGAAGCCTTGCACATTCATTCCGACGACTCGCGTTAAAACGGCACCTTGAGCGCCTCCGTCCGGCCACCTCCCAGGCGCCCCGCCAGAAACTCCACAAACAAACGCAATTTGGGAGGCAAATGGCGGGTGGGCGGATACAAGGCCCACAAGGCACCACAATACTGCGTGCGGAACTCCCAATCGGCCAGCACGCGCACAATACGCCCTTCCAGCTCCGGCTCCCTGGCCACAAAGCAGGGCAAACTGCCTATCCCCAAACCACGCTCTACCGCATCCAGACGCACACCCGTATGGTTCGCCGCATAGCGCCCGCTAACCGACACATTCAGTACCCGCCCGCCTTTATTGAAACGCCAACGTGAATCGCTGGGTGCCTCGCCCAGGTAGATGCAGCTATGTTCGCGCAACTGCTGGGGATGAACGGGCAGGCTGTGTTCGGCCAGATAATCCGGACTGGCGTACAAGCCATGCCGAATATCCGTCAGATGACGCCCCATCAAACCAGGCGGCGGCTGATCCGTGATGCGTATCGCCAGATCCAGCTGATCGTCGATCAGGTCTGCATAGCGATCATCCAGATTCATCAGCACATTCACTTTGGGGTGCGCCGCCAGGAAATCAGGCATATGCGGATGAATCAGAAAATGCCCCACGGCTTTGGGAACACTCAAGCGTATCTGCCCCTCCGGCTCGGTCTGGAACTGCCCTGAGATCTCCATCGCGGCCTGGGCGCAGGACAGCATGTCACGGGCATGCTCGTAAATCGCCTGGCCACTGTCGCTTAGCCGTAATTTACGCGTCGTGCGCTGCAATACCCGCGTTCCCAAACCTTTCTCCAGACGCGCAATGGAGCGGCTGACTGCCGACGGGGTATAGCCCAGGTGGCGAGAGGCTTCGGAAAAGCTGCCGGTCTCCACCACTTTGACAAAAACCACCATATCGCTCATCAGGGAAGTGAGATTACTTGTGCTCATAGGGAATAAATTATTTCAATGAATTGCAATTATCAGGACTGCTCACTATGCCTACAATGCCTTAAAACCAACCTACAGGTAATAAAATGCAAGATAAATTATATTTGACTAGCAATAGTCTTACCTGCATAGCGGAAATCCTGGAGTGTTATCACTCCGAAAATGAGCGTTATGCTGTCAGGCTGGATAAAACCTTATTTCATCCCCAAGGCGGAGGTCAGCCTTGCGACAAAGGCACGATAAATGGGCACGAGGTCCTGCATGTGGCTCAAAACCGCGACGGCCACGTGCTGCACTACCTGCATGTGCGCCTGCCCCTGGGGCTCGTAGAACTGCATATTGATCGCGCTCACCGACTGGAGCACGCCCGCCTGCATACGGCCGGCCACCTTATCGGCCATCTGGTTGAACGCATAGGCTGGCAGGCCGTAAAGGCGCATCACTGGCGGGGCGAGTCACGGGTGGTCTTTCGCAACCCCAAGGATGCTCTGCCCCCCTTTCTGGATGATTTGTCCAATCGTTGTGCTGAACAGATTCAATTGGCTCAGCCAATTTCCATCAGTTTTCAGGAAGGGCTCCGCGAGGTTGCGATTGGTAGCCTGGGGTGCTACCCCTGCGGCGGCACACATGTTGAAAACACATCCGAATTAAATGGACTGAAAATAATCCGTATAAAAAACAAAAAAGATGAATTGAGCATTCATTATGAAATGATGAATTAATAAATAACAAAAACCATGGCAGTGTATTAGCTTTGGCTATTATCGGAAAAGAAAAACAATTCTTTTAGAACCCCCAAGGGAAGTGAGATATGTATTTAGAGACCGAACGATTGCGGACTGAGCATATGCAGTCCCTGCTAAATGGCGAACTCCTGGCTATCCGCCTCTCCGGCTTCATTGATGCGCCCACCTCACAAAAGCTGGGCGAGCAAATCATAGACAAAGGCTTTGATCGCTATGTGAACGCTCCGAGCATTGGCCGCATTGGCATGGCTTTTTACGAAGCCGAAAACCAGCCCGAACGCATGGCCTCCTATTTCGAGGGGGTTTTTGACAATATCGACGAACTGCGCCGCCGCTGCGCCCCCTACCTGTCCCCGATTGACGTGCTGCGTTGCACGCTGGATGAAGTCTGGCCTGCCGGAGCCACACTGGAGACCTTGTACGGAAAGAAAATGTATGTGGGTTTGTCGCGCGTGGTGCAACCCGATGTGCGCTTTCTGGCGCATCACGACATTTTGGCCAAGGACGCCCCCGGTAATTACCAGGCCATCAGTCTACAAGGCCAGTTGGCCGCCAATGTCTATTTGAAAATGCCCGAACAAGGAGGTGAACTGCAAATCTGGCAAACCGAACTGAGCCCGGATGAATTTGATGAAATGCGTGGCGACAGCTATGGCATCCATCCTGATTTGTTGGGCACCCCCGAAGTACAGATACGCCCCGGTCCGGGCGATCTGATTATTTTCAATTCTCGCAAAATGCATGCCGTCACCCCCGGCAAGGGCGATTTGCGCCTGAGCCTGTCTTGCTTTGTGGGATATCGCGGTCCGGCCATGCCGCTGACCTTCTGGAGTTAACGTGTTGCAAACCTATTGGCCAGAGTTCGCTACTCTGGCTTTGATTCATTTTTTGGCCGTTATTGCCCCTGGACCAGATTTTGCTGTCACCATCCGCCAAAGTGTGCGGCTAGGCCGCCAGGCCGGTATTGCCACTGCCATTGGTATTGGCGCCGGAATCTCCGTGCATGTGATCTATACCTTGATGGGCGTGGGAGCCCTGCTGCACTCCACCCCCTGGCTGATGAGTGTGGCCGAGGTATTGGGAGGTGCCTACCTTCTCTATATAGGCTGGGGATTCCTGCGCCAGGCCAGCACACCGATGGAAGTGAGCCTGGCCGAGTCCGACAATGGCAAACCCGCTGCTGTCAGCGTGCGCCAGTCCTTGACGCTGGGCTTCATGACCAATGCCACCAACCCTAAGGCTACGCTGTTCTTTCTGGCCGTGTTTACTACCGTGGTCAGCGCCAGCACGCCTTTGACGACCCAGATGCTCTACGGCGTCTGGATGTGCCTGGTTAATGCGGGCTGGTTTATTGTGGTCAGCCTGATCTTTACCAATCCTCGCGTACGTCAGCGATTCCTGCGTATGGGGACCTGGTTTGAGCGCGTGACAGGGGTTCTACTGCTGGGGTTTTCGCTGCGCCTGCTGATCCATGCCGGTCAGCGCATCCTGCTTTAAGCCCGCCAACAAGCCATGGAGCCCAAGGCTACGAGTGATAAGGTCTGCGCAGCAGAACCATCAGACGCTAAACAGCACACAGGTTTGACTTCATGCCTGTACTCACCATCTTGGCCTGAGCACCGTCTGGCACCTATGCGGCGCTTTGGTCTTGGCTTGGGCTCTGCACACCATAAAAAATCCCCGCCCTGAACACAGGGCGGGGATTTTTACTCCTTAGACCATGGACTCACCCGTCTTGCGGGCGTTGCGCCAGTCACGTACCAGGTTACCGACCAGCAGAACCAGAATGATGGCCGACATGACCGGCCAGACCAGAAAGTAAATCGTCATAAGCATAGTGTTCTCCTTTTAACGTCTTGTCTCATACTCTCAAGCACGAGCCGAGGCCGGCTCACCTTGTTTCGACTCCCGAACTTTCTGCTTGCTCGGTGCAGGTGTGTCATCGTAGTGAAACGACTGCACACGCTCGGCAAGCACAGAGAAATCAAAGCGTTCCTGACTACGCAAGCTGATGGCCACACACACCACAGCGCTAACGCCATAGGCGGTCAGGGAACCCAGCAAAACAATGTACTCACGCAAGAAGCCAATGAAGTTGGGCAAAAGAATCGCAGTGGCAATCACCCCCACCGCAATCGCAATACGGCTGCGGAAGAAGGCAAAAGCCATCAGACCGGCAACCACACCGCCACCAATCGAAGCGGTAATCTCGTAGAACACGGCGACCGCACCTTCGATAGGAATCAGCTCGAAACGCACGATCGTAAACAGCACGACGGCACACAACACCGACCAGCTAAAGGCCTTGTTGGTAACACGATCCCAGTAAAAGCTGACAATGACCGGGAACACAATCGCGCCCCACAACGCACCCACAAACACCAGCATGACCAGAATATCCAGCTTCAGGCTGGCGAAGATCACACCCACCATCGTGGCAACCACCATGGTCATACGGCCCCACCACAACATGCGGGCTGGTTTTGGACGACCACGTGCAATGTTCTTGGCGTAGATGTCGGTCATCACAATGGCCGACAGTGCAGCCAGGTCCGAGTCCGCCGTGGAAGACAAGGAGCCCACCACCAGGATGAAGAACAAGGCAATGCCAAATGGCGGCAAGTAGGTGGACGCCATCTGCGGGATGATGTTGTTCATGTTTCCATCCACAGGCTGCAAGCCGGTGAACAGAGCCAGCAAACCCAACATGCCCAGACCAATCACCACGGCACCATAGCCAATGGTGGCCGTCAGGAAAGTGGGTTTGATCAGGTCCTCGCGTACGGCGAACAGGCGCTGGGCAATAGTTTGGTTACCAATCGCGTAAGCCAGCACCGCCACAAAATACGGCGCCCCCTGCTCCAGAATTGCCTTGGTGGAATAGAAGTTGGCTTGCTCGGAATCCAGACGCCACCAGTTGGCCTGCACCATCTCCGGGCCACCGGCGTTAAAGAAAATCAGCGGGATAATGACCACGGCCGACAAAATCATGGCAACCAGCTGGGCAAAGTCCGTCATCACCGAGGCGCGGAACCCCGACCACAGGGTATAGGACAAGACGCCCAGACCCGCAATCAGCACACCTTGAATAAATGTCAGAGGGCTAAGGATCGAGACCAACGCACCTGCCGCGGTGAAGTTCACCATCAGGCTGATACCACTGCCTACCACGTTGGAAATCGCCATAATCATCTGGCTGGACGAGCCGTGCCGTGCATGCAGCACCTCGGCCAGGGTGTGCGCCTGCGGGGCCAACTGGCGAAAACGTCGCCCGAAGGGGTAGATGAACAAGATCATCAAGGCTCCCCATAGCCCGTAATGCAGAGGGCCGGATAGCCCGTACTTGAAGCCCGAGGTCGCGCTTGCATAAAACGACGCCGCCCATACCCAGGTGGCAATCATGCTGGCCGCCGACAGGCCAAACCCCACCGCACTGTTGGATACCATGTATCCGTCCACGTTTTCTTTCTTTTGACCAATCATGAGCGACATCAGGAACGTCGCGCCATAAAAGCCGACCAATAACAATATGGCCGTCGTGGTTGAAAGCGTAAAAAACTCCGCCTCTTGCATGTCTTTCCTTTTCTCTTCTGCGCGAGAGCCACTTGCACCACCTGGCTCACTCGCATGCATGCCGATTCCGCATTAACGCGCTGGGCGACACCCATCCCAGGACCAGAACCGAAACACTTGAACCGAACGCGCGCGCACACGCCCCCGCCCTTGGCACAAGCCAAAGCGAGAAAAAAGCAAGACACAGCGCAAAGTGCCTCACATTGCGGCGAGTCTGCGGGCCTTACAGCAAATAAACATGGCCAGAGACAAGCCGCTCTGTTGCAGGCCGATGTCGTGTGAGACAGTCGGCTGGTTGTTCCGCGACCCAAGGGCCGGGCAAGGTGTTTCGGGCTAAAGCCGGGTTGTTGTGCAACAACCTGTTGAAGAACGGGCCGTCATTTTTTTATGCAATTTTGTCGCACCTGAACGGCCTGCTCGAGAAGCTGATTCAATGAACCAGAGCGACCAATTATACATATTTAAAATTTAAGGGTCTATATCATGCTGTTTCAGCATCGAGAACGGGCTATCAAGCCCTTTCCGAGTCATTCATAGACCTCATCATTATTAAGGCTCACGCGTGCCAGCTCCTGACATGCTACGGGCACTTTACCCACAAAGGCGTAGCCTTCCCCGCGCACCGAACGAATGGGCAGCTCCTCTCCCATGGCGGTTAATTTACGTTTCAAGCGACTGATCAAAACGTCCACAGAACGGGCAGTTGCCTCCCGCCCGTCCTCCAGCGGAAAAAGACGATCGCGCTCTACGGTTTGGGGGCTGACAGCAAAGAGAACCTGGACAATACGTCGCTCGCCGCGAGTCAACATGACCGAGTGCCCTCTGGGCGTGATCATGGTCCAGCCATTCTCCATCAAATCCCAAAGCTGGGAATCTGGCTCCTGCTCGGATCTATAAGCGATATTGCCTGCTTTGACCGGCTCTGCAGGAGAACCACGCAAGCTTCGCTGCAGAGCATAACCACGCCGGCGCAAGGCCTGCACGCAAGCGACCACCTCCACCGGCAAAACCTCCTGATCGAAGCAGGCGTCCGCCCCGGCAAGCAACAAATGTCCACGTTCCAGGCCGGCCATTTTGTCGCGCCGCACAACGATGACGCCGGCAGCAGGAAAATCCATACGCAAACGATTGATGTGTAAAAAAACGTTGTCTGCCTGACACACCAAAGCAAACACCGTCTCCGCCCCGCAAGCATGTGCCTGAGACAGACACTGCTCCATCGTCTCTACCGTCTGGATCCTGCCCCCCCACTGCTCCGACTCCAAAGCGATCTGCTGCAAACCAGCCTTGTCGTCATACAACAGAAAAATCTGTTCTACCGTCATAGTCCTCACCCTTGCTGGCCCTATCAGGCACTTTATGTTTTTTTACCCTTGGACCTGCCTTAACAAACGCTGTGCTGCTGCGTCGTCAGGCATGGATAGATAAATAGCCCCCTGCTTCAAGGGCTCGCCAATTCGGGCGACTTGTGCCACCTGATCTTCCATGACCAAAACCAGCAAGGCTCCCACATTACCAGAGCTGATCTCGGCCAACTTACGCGCGCCCAAAGAATTCAGTTGGAATCGAACAAGATGCTGTCCCTGTTCGGTCCGCAAGGACGCCACACGCGTCAAATCGCTGCGTTGCACAACAACTTGCGGATACAACCACAGAGGGCCTTGCGGTCCCTGCACTTGCACCAGACCGGGGGAGGCTTGGCGCATTCCCACGTAGAAATCTACTTGAGGAACCTGCACCGAGCGCTGTGTCTGAGAGGCCAAAAAACTGCGTGTTCCATCTGCCCCTTCCCGCTCATAGTTGCTTGCCAGTGCAGGCGGGCTCAAATCAGCCCCGCCTCCTGCTGCTGTGGTCTGGCACCCGGCCAGTAAAAACAGCATCATGCCTATCGCCGTGCCCAGTACTGCTTGCCCTGTTTGACTATGCGTTGTCGCCATATTCACTCTCCGCTTTGACCCGCCGCTGCGGCCCCGTTCAAGACACCGGGCATAGCCCAGAAAAAAGGGCCGCGTGCCCAGGCACGCGACCCTTATCCCTCACCCCTTTACCATTGATACCCCACACCCACCGAGCCACCGTAATCACCACGGGAGGATCCCGCAACGTTGCCCTTCAGGACCCAACTGCCGCTGTCTGTCACCGTGGACAAACCCATGGCGTAGCCACTTTCACCACGCCATACACCGCCAGAAACGGAGAACATGCTCTTGCCGGGAACATAGGCTTGCGGCAAACCGGCCATTGCCATGGCGGCTGCCACGCCAGCACTCGCCCGGTTCTCCACCTTGTCGATACGACGGTCCAGATGGTTGAACTGATTGGTGATATTGGAGGTCGCCTGGTTCAACTGCCGCACGTTGACGGCATCTTGCGGTGCCTGACCATCGGCCAGATTGCTGATGGTCTTGTCGTGCATGTCGATACCCTGCTGATTCATGGTTGGGCCATCGACAATCTTCACTTCATTGGTAGTGACGGACTTGGCCACCACACTGTTCACCTTGATGTCCTGCGCCAGGGCTACTGTCACGTCCGTACCGGAGCGCGAGATTTCGATGTTGTCGCCATTAAGGAACTGCACTGTAGACTTGGGGGCCACATTGCTGGCCGTATCGCCATTGGTCTGGATGTTCCAGCCCGCACTGGCCAGCTCGGTCACGTTCTCTACCTTGGTATTCAAGCCACCCAAAGCATCGTTCACGTTGTTGTAGGTTTTATCGCCTACGTTCAGCTCCGTAACCAGCTTGCCGTTCTCGAACTTCGAACCCCCACCCATGCCGCTGGCGATGCTTTCACCCATATCGTGAATCTGGCTGCCATTGACCGCATCGGTACTGTTCGCGGAGATATCACCACGCGCCACATTAGTGATGCCCGTGCCACCCGTACGACCGCCATCAGTAGACTCGGCTCCGGCCATGGTGACCTTGCCATAGTTCACTGACTGGTCCGGATTCAGGTCGTACTTGACAGCACGATCCCCCAGATTCTGGGTTTCGCCCCGCACCAGATCCAGTTGCTCTTCAGTGGCGGCACGACCGCTCTTGCCAAAGTTGGCCCCCGTCAGGGTACGGTTGCTCAAGCCGGTAATGTCATTATCCGTTGCCGACACCATCACGTTGCCAGCGCGCAGTCCGGCAGTGCTCAAGGCAATGTTCGTCCCGATGGCAAAGCCCAGATTATTCATGACTACATCAGGAGCGCCACCCGTGCCTTTCACGGTCACACTCTTGAGGTCCAGATCGTCATTCAAGGCAATGCTCAAGGTATCGCCGCCGTCGCCACTGGTGCTCAGATTGCTATTGCTGCCCACAATCTTCAGCGTCTCTCCCAGATCACGATGCACTGCCGTGCCGGTGCTGCCCGCAAAGTTCATGCCCTTGGCGGTCAAACCATCATCACGGCCTTCCAACTGACTGACGTTCACCGCATCAGTAGGCGCCACGCCTTTGGCCACGCCGGTAATCTTCTGATTACCAGCATTGATGCCCTGGTCATTGATCACCACATTGAAGGCGGTCAGACCGGCATTGGTCAGATTGACTTGCCCGATCGTCAAGCCGGTATTGCCCAGAATGACATCAGGTTTGCCCGTGGCACCCTTGACCTTCACTCCCGCGGTCGTCATCTCGGTATCACCTGTGGTGACGCTGGTCAGTGTCAGATCATCATTCAGAGCCACTTGCACTGTATCGCCCCCCACCGTGGAGGTACTCAGATTGGCATTGCTGCCCTTGATGGTCAGTGTCTGGCCCAGATCACGATGTACGGCTGTACCGCTTTGTGCAGCAAACTCCATGCCCTTGGCCGTCAAGCCACCTTCGGCGTCCGTCAACTGGCTCAGATTCACCGCGTCGGTACCTGTGGTTCCCTTGGCCACATTGGTGATCTTCTGGCTGCCCATATCAGCACCCTTGAAGAACGGGGTCTCGGCAATCTGTACCTGCAACTGACCATTCAGGACCTGGGTGCGCAGATTGGCACCGCTGTAATTACCCGCAGTCGTCGCCCCACCCAGAATCTCCAGGCGTTGCCCCAGATTCTTGTGAATCGTCGTATTGCTGTTGCCGCTACTGAAGTTATTGCCGCTGTAGTTGGTCCCCAGGGTCGTCAGATCCTGGTCCAGCTTGATCAACTGAGCAACGTTGACCGCATCAGTCAGATCCTGACCACCGGCCAGATTGGTGATACGGCGTTTTTCTGAACCATTACCGATCGATACCACACCCTGCCTGGCTTCCTGGGTAACCGTGCCTGTATAACGCGCAGTCGAGGACGTGTAAGCCGCATTCGTTGTGGCCCCCGCCCCCAGCGCCACTGCACCGGCTGCCGACACGGTTGCACCCGCACCCAGAGCCATACCCTGAATTGCCGTCTCATTGGCAATCGCGCCCTGCCCCATCGCCAGCGACTTCTCGGCAGAAGCGCGCGTATCCTTACCCCAGACCTGGGACCCGGCCGCCAAAGCCTGGGCATTAGTCCCCAGAGCCGAGGCATCCAGGCCTTCGGAAATGGCCTTGAAGCCCAGGGCCAAGCCACCATCTTCCTTGGCGTTGGAGCCTGCGCCCACGCTCATCGCCCCTTCACCGTGCAGGATGTATTCGATCAAGCCATTGGGACCTGTTTTTTCTTCAATCCAGCCGGCTTTGGCCTTGTCACCCACAGCAATGGAACGGCGACCATCAGCCTCGACATCCGAACCGGCCCCCACAGCATTGCTGGCACGGGTCTTGCTGCCTTGACCCAAGGCCAGGGAGCCACTGCCTGCCACAAAAGCCTGATGGCCCAGCGCCACGGACTGGCTGCCCGAGGCCGAGGAGCCACTGCCCAGCGCCACGCTCTGCGATGCTCCCCGAGCAACACTGGAACTGGTACCAATCGAGATGCCATCTATCGCTTGATCGTAGGCATTGCGTCCAAAAGCAATCCCCCCTTCCTGGGTAACTCGAGCCTGCTCCCCGATTGCCACAGCTCCTTTGGCATGCGCCAGCGCATCACCCATCACCTCTGCTTTGTAGCCAATGGCCACCGCGTAATTCGACGTATCCGATACCCGCGACTCCTGACCAAGGGCAATGGAGCTCTCGGACGCTGCCGTGGCAGAGGTGCCCAAGGCGGTAGCCCCCAAGCCCGAGGCCTCGGTATGTGAACCAATAGCGGTGGTCAGATTTGCCTGCGTCAACCCACCCGCTGATGAATTCAAGCCAATCGCCGTTGCCCCTGTTCCGGAACCACGAGCCACAGCCCCAATGGCTATCGCATCAGCACCAGTGGCACCGTTATTATTTTCATTGGGGTTATTGGAGGAGTTAACACTGACATAGCGCTGGCGGCTCGCAATCAGCGTTGACTCCAGTTCTTCCAACTGTCCTTTGTTGACAGCATCACCTGCAGCTATCCCTGCGGCCAAATTGGAAATTCGCACAGGTGCTCCTGTCGAACTGTCAAGATCAATCAAGCTGCGATCGGCATTGGAGTAGGTGACAGCAGACAGTCCCGAAATCGCTCCTGCTACCCCCGTGCGCATGGCCTCAAATGCGGACCCGATAGAGGTATAGGTATGATCATTCCCGTTTTCGTCTTTAATAATAAATGCCGGGCCAGTCATCTGCCCGTTTGCGTCCCATTTCAAGTTGCCACCCACAATGGCCGTTAAATCTCCATGGAGCAGCTTGAGCTGACTGACATTGACTGCATCCGTATCCAAACGGCCAGCAGCCAAATTGCTTAAGCGACGCTCCCCTCCTACCGTGCCAATTGACACACTGGATGAAGGTAACAATGCCCCAGATGCGGAACCGTAACCCGCTCCCACTGTCTGGACGGACCTCGAATTGGCACCAATTGCAACGCTATTGGCATGCGTGACATGAGCCTGATCGCCCAACGCAATTCCACCTGCAGCCGCATTGGTTGAAGTACCCGCATAAACCAATGCCTGATTACCAATCGCAATGCCGCCAATATCGTAATCAACGACGGTAGCCATGGAACCCAATGCAATAGAGCCATCTGCACCTGAACGAGACCGCTCACCAATGGAGACTGCATGTGCCGCTTTCACGGGTGGGGCAACCGGGCTGCCTGAACCCGTTTGACCGGGCAGATTATTGGCACCGTAGCCAATGCTGACCGTACGGTCGCCAGTAAGCTTGTTGCCCGCCTCCCGTCCAATAGAAACCGTATCGTCGCCCGTGATATCACTACCTGATTTGTAGCCAAGAGCGACGTTATAACCACCATATACTCCCTGCCCTGCCAGCCCCCCTACAGCCACTTGACCGAAGCGGTTGCCA
The DNA here is from genome assembly GCF_000465875.3 of Alcaligenes sp. EGD-AK7. Taxonomy (NCBI): domain Bacteria; kingdom Pseudomonadati; phylum Pseudomonadota; class Betaproteobacteria; order Burkholderiales; family Alcaligenaceae; genus Alcaligenes; species Alcaligenes sp. EGD-AK7. The sequence continues at coordinate 299,079 of NZ_AVOG02000023.1, forward strand.
ATCACCGGTGTACCCGCATTCGAGCCGGCGCCTTCTCCAATAGACACACCTGAAGTGGTGTTACTCATCGCCCCTGCGCCTACTGCCACCGAATTACTACCGAATGCCTTGGAGCCACTCCCCCCGGCAAAAGCAGCACTACCGGATGCCTCGGCCACGTTACCAATCGCTGTGGATCCTGTCCCGGAACTACTTGCACCAGTGCCCATTGCGGTACCAGCGACGCCCCAAACCCTTGCTCCTGAACCCACCGCCGTTGCCCCGGCAGCATCCTGCGCAACGGTGGAGTTGTGCCCCAATGCAATTGCATTGGTCGCCAACAAACCTACATTCGCGCTATTGCCCACCGCAATAGCTCCAGTTGCCTTGGCCTGGGCTTGATTACCAACCGCAACCGTGTTGTCGACTTCCAGAGGATCGACCAAGCTGGCCGCCGCATTACCAATTGCTACATTATTGTTACCTTCCAGCCGCTGGCCCGCCTTGTTACCCAAAGCAACCAAGCCATTGCCTTTGCTCTGTATCCCGGCATCACTGCCAATCATCACCCCATTGACAACCGTGTTGTCGACTCCAGCACGAGCACCCAGGGAAACCGATTCCTTGCCCGCAGCCTGGGACTGCAGCCCCGCCGCCAGAGCTGCCTCACCGGAGGCTAAAGCCTGCGGACCGATAGCCAGCGCATCCGCTGCACTGGCCACTGAATCGGCCTTGGTTGACTTACTATGGAAATATTTCATTCCATCGCCCGAGTTCAACGCACCATACAAAACCTTGCCAGACACTGCCTCCGTGCTGGCAGCGCTGACTGTCGCATCCGCCAAGCCAGTGATTTTGTTGTTATTTACATTCACCCCGCGCAAGCTACTGTTGCCTGCAACTGTCAAACCACCGGTGTTCACATTACCAGCCGTCACAGTATTGGTAATAGCCGCAGAGCTTGCCTGTAATCCGCCTTGCAAGACGGCTGAGCCCGCGCTTAACTGCCCAGTGAATTCCCCACTCGCCCCTTTGATTGCGCCAGTGGCCGTGACAGAGTCCACATTAAGTTCAGAGCTCAATGCAACAGAGACGGCCTGACCTGTCTGGGTCAAGACCATATTACTGCCCGAACTCAGGACGAACGCCCCACCCGGAATAACATGGAAGGGAGTGGCCCCATCCACGCTAAGCTCCCAACCGTCTGTTATCTGGGCGGTAACAGGAGAGGAAAGTCCACCCAGGAGCAGTAAAGACAGAACAACTGAGCGCAACTGCAGGACCGGTCGCAAGCCTGCAAAAGCTGGCGATGCACTGCACCCTGCGCTGCTGCGCTTACCGCAGGTTTTGGTATTTTCCGCAACAGCCACAAAGGTTGCTGTCCGCTCGTTCCAAACCGACTTATAGATTCTGTTCATGATCTGTTCGCTTACAAAAGTAATTAGTCATGTCTGCCCCCCTGAGCTCATTCCTCGCGCTGGCGTAACAAAGTTTCAAGGCACAGCACAGCCCCTCACCTCGTTATGGCGATAAATTGAAATTTATTACTCAGAAAAGTCTTACCGAACCCTTACACCTATTCGGATATTTTTTATTCTCTTACCAACTTTTAATAATTACTTTTGAATTTTTACGTTAACCGTTTGAATTATTGCAAAACATGAGCTTTCATTGAATCATCAATTTAAATTTAGCTCTAAATACTAGTTCTGTTCTGCTGCCTGTAGACTGAGGGTGACAAGCCGCTGTACTGCCTGAAGGCAGTAGCAAAATTGGCAGGGTTCACATAACCGGCCTCAACCGCCACGTTCGTGACAGCTATATCCGTGCCCCTGAGCAAATGCATGGCATATCTCATCCGGCTGGAACGCACGTAATCATGCACAGTCAAGCCGCAGCTTGTCTTGAAAAGCTCATTCAGGCGTCTACCCGTCGTCCCGAACAAGTCGGCCAGACTCTCTGTGCTCAGGGGCTCAGACAGATTGTGAAGCACGTACTGCTGCACAGCCTGCACCAAATGATGGCGCACCTGCAGCCCATGACAAGCCTCCAGGCTAGAAGGGGAATCATGAGAACCACCCGCTTGAGGCATCTCCTTCAAACTCAGATGCAAACGAATCCGTTCCAGTACCAACTGCACATTCGTTCGATAGTCGATGAAGTCACGAGCACCACTGCGCAACGCCATCAACTGGCTGTCAGCACACGACAAGGCCGACAGAAATACGACAGGGATAGCCGCCGTCTGCGGGTTGGCGCGCAACAGACGCATGAAAGAATCCCCGCGCAAGCGAGGTAGATGATATTCACTCAAGATGAAATCAGGCCGCAGAGACTGGCATCGAGCCAGACCTTGTTGCGCATCCAGCGCAAAACTGATTCGACCAAAATTAGTGCGTAATAAAACCAGCAAGTCTGCAACACCGGCCGGTTCCGGAGCAATAAATAGAATATGAGCTTCAGACGAGACGTGCATAAGCTATCCACCCAAGATCAGACAGGCCGTATTACTCCAAATTAGAACAAATTCTAATAATCAAGAAGACTTGCTTATAAATGAGCTATTTTTCTTAAACCCCCTATTTACTTAATTTCCAAAAACAAAAGTTACACTATTTCAATTTCTTTCTTTAAACACCCATTAATTGCTTAGCAAACCGCAACGAATAGAAATTAAACCTGCATTAAACATCCATATTTTATTTTTGTTTCTAAAGAGTAAATATAGATTCATAAAGCTACGGAAAATCCAAATAAAAACCCCGCTGTAGCGGGGTTCATCGTGTCCAGCTGGGTCAAACCCAAGAATCAGGCGCGGCGAGCATAGCCTGCACGAGCCAGCACACCCAGTGGGCCAATTTGGCGGACCAGATCTATTTGCTCGGGGGTACGCACATAAATGCAGCCTGCATACGACAGTGCATTGACCGAAATACCGTCAACTAACTCCACGCTGCGAGGCACCACCAGCATCCACCCCTGGCCTGCCAACATATTATGTGGCGGCAGCAAGCCATCTTCTGCCGTTTCCAATCCCAACTCATTGCAGGCATTTCGGTACGAACTCAAAAGACTGGCTGTCAAGACATCCGGCTCCTGCGCATCCTGCAACCGCACAAAACAGTGTTCAAAAGCCAGCGCGGGATGTTGATGCGCACTGCCTGCCGCAGCCTGGGCAGGGAGCTTGTCCAGATACAGGGCCAGCGAGCCGTTGCTAGCCGCCTGCGGAATCCATTGTGTATGTTTATGACGCTGACTGGCCCCAGCCGGGCCACCGCCGTTATAAAAGCCCAGACCGCCTTGCACGGCCAGGAAATCCGCCAGAATTCGGAAATCAATCTCGCGCAACGGGCTGAGCTGTTCGGAAAACACCTTGTCGGCCAGCACCAGATGCAGATCACAGACGGCAAACTTGTTCAGCACGATATTGTGCGTACTACTGGCGTCATCCACTGTCAGTGCCGGAGCAGGTGGCAAAAAGGGATTGAAGTTGGGGTCACGTGGTCCACCTGGAATCGAGACGCTGGCGGCATCCTTGGCCGCCAGAGTGGATACCCAACGCACAAAAAATGTCAGTCCCTGATCGTGCAGCAGCTCTTCCTGAGCTTGCACGGGCAACAAATCACCGCTGGCCAGCGCGGCCTGGCTCAGTTGGTCCAGGCGTTGCAAAATTTCCTTGCTCACGTCGTCTCGCTCCTCATTTGAAGTTGTATAGTGACGCCTTATTGTAGGCAAGAGACGCGAATAAACGCGCATTGCTGCCTAGTCCGAATTTTCCACCATCCCTATCAGGAGTATTCCATGTCCGGTATCCGCCGTATTGCCAGCCCACTGCCACTACCCTTCTCGCGTGCCACCATGGCTGGCGGCTTTCTGTTCTTGTCCGGCCAGATTCCTTACGACGCCCAAGGTGAAGTGGTGCGCGGTTCCATCCAGGACCAGACCCACGCCGTCTTTGATCGCCTGATCGAAGGCCTGGCTCTGGCTGACGCCACCCTGGCCGATGTAGTCAAAGCAACTGTCTGGTTATCCGACATGGCCTTGTTTGCCGACTTCAACAAAGTCTACGCCGAGCGCTTTGGCGACACCCTGCCTACCCGCTCGCTGGTTGAAGCCAAGCTGGCCAAAAACGTAGACGTAGAAATCGAAGTGCAGGCCTGGCTGGGCGATCGCGCCTAAGCAGCCTTAAGGCCGACGGGCCGTCACACAAATTAACGCTGCCTGGCCCTGGCTATGGCACACTGAATTCCCCTAGTCCAAGGAGAATCCTGATGCGTTTTTTTGCTTCGGCCCGTCACATTTTGCTGGCTTGTTCTGCCTTAGGTCTTGGCGCCAGCAACCTCGCCTATGCCGCCAACACGGGCAAAACCGCAGAACCGACTGCGATCAAACGCTATCTGGGCGACTCGGACATGCCTTTTTCCCGCGCCGTGCAGGCCGGGGACTTTCTATTCCTGTCGGGACAAATCCCGCTGAATGAAAAAGGCGAAATCATACGCGGCAGCATTGAAGATCAAACCAATGCCACGCTGGACCGGATTGAAGAGACCCTGAAGCTGGCAGGTGCCGACTTCAGCCATGTCATCAAAGCCACGGTCTATTTATCTGATATTGCCTTGTACGAGCAATTCAACAAAATCTATAAAGAACGCCTGGGCAGCAACTTCCCGGCCCGCTCTCTGGTACAAGCCAAACTGGCGGGTGGTGTGGATGTGGAAATCGAGGTTCAGGCCTGGGTGGGTGCGCAAAACAGCCCCGCCAAGCATTGATGCAGGCCACTTACTATAGGCAATTCGATATAAGCAGCACGCTTACAGCCTGGCTATCTTGTATGGCACACTAACCCCTTAGCCAGACCCCTTACCTACGCCAGGCTTGCCGCCTGGCGTTTTCGTGCCTTTACGGAAACTCTCATGATCTACGCGATTACTGCCCTTTTCGCCTTTCAGCTATTAGGCGAGATCCTGGTGCAGACCTTGTCCTTGCCATTGCCAGGCCCTTTGGCCGGCATGCTGCTTCTGACTGCCGCCTTGCTGATTCGAGGCGGCGTGCCCAGCTCTTTGGAGAGCACGGCCAGTGTCATGTTGCAGAACTTGATGCTGCTGTTCATCCCCGCTGTCACTGGCGTGATGTTGTATTTTGATCGGGTAGCCGAGGAATGGCAGCCCTTTTTGATCGCCACCCTGGGCGGCACCGTCATCACCATGGTGGTCACAGCCCTGGTGCTCAATCGTCTGCTTAAGAATCGTCAGGAAGAAGAATAATGACGGACGGACTTTTTCAAATCTGGGTCTTTTTATCCAGCTCGCCCCTGCTGTGGCTGACCTTGACCTGCTCGGTCTACGCAGGCTCGGTCTGGATGTACCGCCAGTCCGGCAGTAGCCCCTTTTTGTTGCCGATTCTGGTCTCGGTCGTTGTGATTGTGGCCCTGCTCTTGCTGACCCGCACGCCTTACCCCGTTTACTTTGAAGGGGCCAAGTTCATTCACTTCCTGATTGGACCGGCAACCGTCGCCCTGGCTGTACCGCTCTACAGTCAACTGCGTCAGCTGCGCAAGATCTGGAAGCCGCTGACCATTGCCCTGATCATTGGTTCGGTTACCGCTATTTTCAGCACGGTCCTGATTGCCTGGGCTTTGGGCGGATCAATTGAAACCATCATGTCGGTTGCCCCACGCTCGGCCACCATGCCGATTGCCATGGCCTTGGCAGAACAATTTGACGGTCAGCCTTCCTTGGCTGCTGTGGCGGTTGCCATTACCGGGATTGCGGGCACGATCATGGCGCGCCCGCTGTTGAACTTGCTGCGTATTGATCGCCCCGAGGCTCGGGGCTTTGCGGTGGGTGTAACGGCACATGCCATTGGTACGGCACGTGCCTTGCAGGTTCACGAAACGATTGGGGCATTTTCCGCCATTGGCCTGAGCCTGAACGGGATCATGACTGCCGTGCTGGTTCCTTTTGTTCCTATAGTCCTGCGCTGGTTAGGCGTGGCCTGACCCGGCAAGACAGGCTGGCTCTAGCGCCACTCGTCTCGATAGACGAAGCGGGGCATCTGCCAATTGCGGTGCAAAGCCAGCATACGAAAACTCAAGCCGATGATCATGGGGCCCAGCAGGGTCACATACGGGTGCCAGTCCAGGTGCTGGGCACCCAAATACAAAGCACCTGTCAGCATGGAAACGCTGGCATACATCTCCTTGCGTAGCAGCAAGGGGATGTCATTACACAAGATGTCGCGCAAGACGCCACCGGCACAGCCGGTAATCATGCCGCTTAGCAGCACCACCGTAATGGGCAGCTTCATTTCCAGTGCGATCTGACAGCCAATCACGGTAAAGACCACCAGTCCCATGGCATCGAGCAGCAGGAACAGGCTGTGCAAACGCCGCATGATCGGAGCGATCAAAGCTGTAAGGATGGCCGCGCCTGCCGTGATCCAGAGGTACTCAGGATGCTGCACCCAGGTCAGCGGGTAATGCCCCAAAAGCACGTCCCGCACCGAGCCACCGCCCAGAGCGGTGACACAGGCGATGGTACAGACCCCCACCCAATCCATGTCACGACGGCCCGCGGCCAGCGCTGCGGTCATGGCCTCTGCGGTGATGGCGATAATGTAGAGAACAAGTAAGAGCATGATATTTTTTACGCATCAAGCTGTTGAATAAGACCCCGATAACAACGCAGCATCAGCAAGCCAGGCACAGCAATAAAGACGGTACAAATAAAAAAACCTGGCCAACCCAGGGATTCGACCAGCACAGGCGTCAGAGGCCCGGCCAGATAGGTACGCCCCACTGCCGACAGGGCCGACAGCAGCGCAAATTGAGTGGCGGAATAGGTCCGATTACACAAAGCCATCAGCAAAGCGACAAAAGCCGCTGTGCCCAGGCCACCACACAGGTTTTCCAGACCGACCACAATCCCCATCAGCCACATGGATGGCGCGGTTTCAATCGCGATCAGCCAATAGCCCAGGTTGGAGACGGCCTGCAAGATACCAAAAATCATCAAGGCCCGGTATAGCCCCAGGCGGGCCATGATCGCCCCCCCCATCAAGGCTCCGACCACGGTAGCAGCCAAGCCAAACACCTTGTTGATGGTGCCGACCTCGGACAAGGTAAAGCCGGCTGCACGAATCAGAAAAGTGGTGGACAAGGCGCCTGCAAAAGCATCACCCAGCTTGTAGAGCACAATCAGCGCCAGAACGCTCCAGGCACCTGGACGCGAAAAAAAATCGGCCAAAGGCGCGATCACAGCTTCTGACAAACTGCGCGGCGGACGGCTTTGTTCCTTTGGTTCGGGTGAAATCAGGGTCACCAGCGCGCACAGCGCCATGAAGGCACCCATCAGAAAATACGTGTTGGACCAGCCCAGCCAGCGGTCCGCCAGAATCAGGGCCAGGCCGCCGGACACAATCATGGCAATGCGATAGCCCATGACTTTGACCGCCGCCCCCGCCGCTCGCTCATGTGCTTGCAGCACATCCGTGCAATAAGCATCGAAGGCAATGTCCTGCGTGGCCGACAAGAAGGCCACCCACACGGCCAGCAAGGCCAGTACGGTCAAATTCACCGAGGGAGAAAACAGGCCCATGGCCGCAATGGAGGCGGCCAGCAGCAGTTGAGTGACAAGAATCCAGCCGCGCCTGCGCCCCATGAACGGCGGCGCGTAGCGATCAATCAGGGGAGCCCAGAGAAACTTCAGCGTGTAGGCCGAGCCGACCAGGGTCAGAAAACCAATCTCGGTCAGTGAAACATTTTCAACTGTTGCCCAGGCCTGCAAGGTGCCTGAAACCAGGGCCAGAGGCAGGCCGCTGGCGAACCCCAGAATCAGCAAAGGCAAGACTCGGGGACTGGTATAGACACGTGACACGTCAGGCCTTATTAGCGCTAAGCAGCAAGAAAATGGGGAGACTCGAAACGATACATGGCCAAGGTACTGCGCCAGCCCGGCAAAAAACGCACCGTGTCGCGACCATTGAAGGCAGCACGATCAAGAATACGTACGCCCACCGCCTGGGCCAGATCCTGAAAGTCTTTCATGGTGCACAAATGGATGTTGGGCGTGTTGTACCACTGGTAAGGCATTTCGCCCGTGACTGGCATGCGCCCGCGCAAAATGCTCCAGCCATGCGGCCAATAACCGAAGTTAGGAAACGAGACGATACCATACCGCGCCACCCGCGCCATCTCGCGCAGGATGTGCTCGGTATGGTGCATGGATTGCAGTGTCTTGGACAGGACAACGGTATCGAACTGCTGGTCGCTGAACAGCGCCAGGCCTTTTTCCAAGTCCTGCTGAATGACATTGACGCCACGGCGTACCGAGGCAATCACAAACTGGTCGTTCAGCTCCACCCCCGTTCCGACAACCTGGCGCGTGTCACGCAGATGCGCCAACAAGGTGCCATCGTTACAGCCCAGATCCAGCACACGCGAACCTGGCTCAATCCACTGCGCAATGCGCAGCAAGTCCGGTCTTAACATGGCGGCATCCACCTGAGTTTGCGGCTTAGTCATTCGGCCAACACCCCTGTAGTACGGGTGCGCGCAGGCAAGCCCAAATTAGCGGCAATCTGGTCATAGTATCCCTGCACAACGGCATGATAACGAGGGTCCTCAAGCAGGAAAGCATCGTGTCCGTGCGGAGCATCAATTTCGGCATAAGTGACCTCGCGCTGGTTGCGCAACAAAGCCTGCACGATTTCGCGCGAGCGCTCGGGCGAGAAACGCCAATCCGTGGTGAAAGACACCAGCAGGAATTTGGCCTGCACCTTTTCAAGCGCCTTGACCAGGTCCCCCTGGTGCTGGCGCGACGGATCAAAGTAATCCAGCGCACGGGTGATGATCAGATAGGTATTGGCGTCAAAGTAACGCGAGAACTTTTCGCCTTGATAACGCAGATAGGACTCGACCTCGAATTCCACGCCGTAGTTGTAGTGATACTCGCCGCCCTGGGCTGGGGCACGCTGGTTGCGGCCAAACTTCTCGGCCATGACGGTGTCGGACAGGTAGGTGATGTGGCCCACCATGCGAGCAACACCCAGGCCAGCCTTGGGCACCACACCGTGCTCGTAATAATTACCACCGTGAAACTGCGGGTCGGACAAAATGGCGCTGCGGGCCACTTCGTTAAAAGCGATGTTCTGGGCCGACAGGCGCGGGGTACTGGCAATGACCACGCAGTTTTCCACGCGCTCCGGGCAGCTGATGGCCCAGCTCAGGGCCTGCATGCCACCCAGGGAGCCACCCATAACGGCCGCAAACTTGCGAATGCCAAAGTAGTCGGCCAGACGGGCTTGGGCACGCACCCAGTCTTCTACCGTCAAAACGGGAAACTCGGAGCCCCAGGGTTTGCCAGTGGCCGGATTGATGCTGGACGGGCCGGTAGAGCCAAAGCAGGAGCCGATATTGTTGACCCCGATGACAAAAAAACGATCCGTATCAACGGCTTTGCCGGGGCCGACCATATTGTCCCACCAGCCAATGCTTTTAGGATCGTCGTCGTAATAACCGGCAACGTGATGCGAGGCATTGAGTGCATGACACACCAACACCGCATTGTTGCGTTCTTCGTTCAGGGTGCCGTAGGTTTCGACTGCCAGCTCGTAGCTGGGCAGCACTTGCCCACTGCGCAGATGCAGGGGTTCGTCAAAGGCGATCAGTTCGGCATGTACAGGGCCCACAGAACCTTCGGGGATCAAACCGCAGGATGGGCTAAGGGCGCCAGTGTCGGCGCTAGGGACGGAATCAGTGGCCATCAGGACCTCTTTAGCTGGATTTATGGAGCGCCCGCAAGCGGATCAGGCAAATCGGCGCAAAACGTATAAGACAAAATTCTAGCATCGCTGCGGCGCGGCGTCCAAATCGACCAGCCAGGATCGATTCAGAACTCTGGGCAACGGTAACGTCAGAGAAAAGACAATGCTTTGATTTACATCATTATTTTCATGCACATTTGTCTGCCAGCTAAGCTAAATTTGAGTACATTGGCCCGACGTCTACCACGAATGCATGAGGAATGGCTTTACCGTGACGCACTTAACTTCACGCGAGCAGTCCTGCCTGAACTGGGCTGCCCATGGCAAGACCAGCTGGGAAATCAGCATCATCCTGGGCATTACTGAACGCACGATCAACTTCCACTTCCAGAACGCCTACGCCAAGCTTGGAGTCTATAGCCGCCAAGCTGCCATTACCCTGGCCTTGCAACAGCACCTGATCAGCGGCGACCCGGCTAGCGAGCTAAGCCGTCAAAGAAAACCTTTGCCTGAGCCGCGTCCGGGGCCTTCCCGGAATCCGTCATAACAAAGCCCTGCACCAGCCAGCCCGGCTCCATGCGTATCATCGCTTCCAGGCGCAAGGCCACACCGCCCACATCGCGCGTCATGAAGAAAATCTGTCCGGGTGGTGGCAACTGTATCTGGTTTTTCTCGCTGACTTGCCCATCGGGTATGAATTTCTCGCGCAGGGAATCGTGCAGTGCCTCGTACAAGCGTTGGCGAGCAGCTTGGTCCTGCTGCAGTTCCTTGGGCAAAATCACATGGCCCACGGTGTAGCTTTGCCCGCCCGCCGTGGCGGTAGTCAGGTAAAAATCCAGTTGATGCTGCTCGAAATCCAACAATCGGTGACTGGTCGTGGGCTTGCCGGGCAGCATGGCCGACAGGCCCGTTTGTTCAAGCTGAACCTTGCGCCAGTTAAACTCTGGACTGCAAGCTGCCAACATCAAGAAAGCCGCCAGTACCGCGGTAATGCGCCTGATCATCATGGTGCTAATCCCATATCCCGTTTCATGCTTTTCATCGGCTGGCTAAACAGCCGTCTTATACTCGCCCTGCCCGATACGCCTTTTGGCGCAACTTAACAAAGCAAGTCTGGTCGGACTACTATTTATAGACGGGGCCAGGCCCCCTTGAACAGTCCCGTATCTTGCACCCGATTTCGAAAGTGGGAAACACCACCATGAACACCAGCCACGAACGCCGCCTTGCCCTGCAACAGAATCCCGAGATTTTGACGGGAATCTTGCGCGGCATCGAAAAAGAAGGACTGCGCGTCGATGCGCTGGGCCAATTGGCAAACACCCCCCACCCGCAAGCCATTGGGTCGGCCCTGACCAACGGCCATATCACGACCGACTACGCCGAGGCCCTGCTGGAGCTGATTACCGAGCCGCAAGCCCGGGTCGAGGACGTGCTGCAGGAGCTGACCGACATCCACACCTTTGTGGCTGGCAAGCTGGACCAGGAGATTATCTGGAACCAGTCCATGCCCGCATTGCTGCCCGCCGAAAAAGACATTGCCATTGCCTGGTACGGCAAGTCCAACACGGGCATGCTCAAGCATGTATACCGCCGTGGCCTGGCCGAACGTTATGGCAAGCCCATGCAATGTATTGCCGGCGTGCATTACAACTTTTCCCTGCCTGATGGCATCTGGCCCTTGTTGAATGTCTGTGGCGACAATCTGCAAGATCAGCGCTCCAATGGGTATTTGGCGTTGATCCGCAACTTCACGCGCTATTCCTGGCTACTGATGTACTTGTTGGGTGCCTCGCCCGTGCTGGATGCGAACTTCCTGCAAGGTCGCCGCAACAATCTGGACAAGATCGACGAGGACACCTTGACCATGCCCTGGGCAACCAGCTTGCGCATGAGCGATCTGGGCTATCACAACAAGGAAGCCCAGGCCGAGCTTCAGCTTTGCTACAACGACCTGGACACCTTTGTGATGCGCATGTATCACGCTGCCGTAACTCCTTGGCCGGATTACGAAAAACTGGGTACCCACCGCGATGGCGAGTGGATTCAACTCAACACCCATATCCTGCAGATTGAAAACGAGTACTACTCCAGCATTCGTCCCAAGCGCACCACCCAGCGCAGCGAGCGCCCGGCTACAGCCCTGGCCCAGCGCGGTGTGGAATACATCGAAGTTCGCTGTCTGGATATAGACCCTGAATCGCCTACTGGAATTTCCGAGCAAACCTGCCACTTCCTGGATACGTTCCTGCTGTTCTGTGCCGTGCAAGACAGCCCCTTCTTCCCGGACGGCGGCTACTGTCAGGACAGCAAGAACAATTTTGCAACCGTCGTGCGCGAAGGCCGTCGCCCCGGCTTGATGCTGACCAATCAGCAAAAAGAGAGCGTCAGCCTGCAAGACTGGGGCCACGAAATTCTGGAATCGCTGCTGCCTTACGCGCAAATGCTGGATCAGGCCCTGGATACCCAAGGTCACACAGAAGCTGTGCAAGCCCAAATCCGCAAACTGGAAAACCCGGAGCTGACACCGTCGGCTCAACTGCTGAGCCGTTTGCGCGAAACCGGCTTGAGCTTTCACGACTACGCCTTGCAACGCAGCCGCGAGCATCACCAGACCTTGCTGGCCCATCCATTACCTGCCGACAAGCAAGCCGCTTTCGAGCAACAGGCCAAAGAGTCTCTGCAAGCCCAGATTGATATCGAAGCACAGGATCAGGAGTCCTTTGAGGACTACGTCCATCGCTACGAACGCAATCTGATTCCGCCTGAAGTGGAAAACAGCTAAGCGTCACACAATTACAACAAGCCGCCGCCCCAGGGCGGCTTTTTTTTGACTGTTACCTGCAGGCTCATACAGCAGGAAGTTTCTCTTTCTCCCTTTTCTCAAAATGGCTTTTCCTCTATTTCGAATAATTATTGTTATGTTATAACATCTCGAAAATTAACAAACCGGAAGATGAGATGCGTTTCCAACCCCGTCCCCTGCCACTAGCCCTGGCTCTGCTTTTGTGCGCCTCGGCCCAAGCCAATGAAATTGAAGAAGCTGTCCCTGAACTGGCCCCTATCCGAATCTCTGCCAGCCCCCTGGCCTTGCGACAAACCGAGCTGGCCACCGCCAGCACGGTCCTGCAAGGCCCCAAACTGGATTTGCGCCGCAGCAGCACCTTGGGTGAATTGCTGGACGGTGAAGTCGGCATCCATGTAGACAGCTTTGGTAGCGGTGCCAGCCGCCCCGTCATTCGCGGCCAAACTGCACCCCGCGTTAAAGTCCTGAGCGATGGCGCAGAGGTCATGGACGCGTCGGCCATCTCGCCCGACCACACCATCACGGTCGATACCTGGCAAGCGGACCGCATCGAGGTGCTGCGCGGCCCATCGGCCCTGCTTTACGGAGGCGGTGCTATTGGTGGCGTGGTCAACGTGCTGGATCGCAAAATCCCCACAGCCATCCCCGAAAAAGGTTTTGAAGGCTCGGTACGTGCCCAGGGCTCCACGGCTGATCGTGGCAGAATCGGCGCAGTCGAGATGACAGCCGGCGAAGGCAATATCGCCTTGCACGTAGAAGGTGCCTCGCACCGTAGCCGCGACTATCGCGTCCCCAACTGGACCGATGGACGCGTCAAGGACTCCGACTCCAGCACGGACACAGGCAGCGTTGGCCTCTCCTTTATTGGGGACCGTGGCTATATAGGCGCGGCCTACTCCTACCGTGAAGGCAGCTACGGTCTGCCCGGTCACAGCCACGAATACGAGGACTGCCACCCGCACGGTGCCACTCTGCATTGCGGCGGACACAGTCACGATCACGGCCATGACCACGATCATGGCCACAGCCACGAACATGATCACGAACACTCGGCCACCGCTCACCTGCGTACTCAGCGTTTCGATATCCGTGGCGAACTGCGTGACCCTCTGCCCGGCTTCAAACGGGCTCGCCTGCGCGCTGGTGCGACCAACTACCAGCACGTTGAAAAAGATGGCGATATTGATGGCACCCGCTTCACCAATCGCGGTTACGACACGCGCCTGGAGCTGGAACACAACCCTTGGGGGCCGTTTGAAGGGGTCATCGGCCTGCAAACCAGCCAGTCTGATTTTGCGTCCCGCGACGGTACTGAAAACTTCATTCCGCCCACCCGTACTCGCAGCCAGGGCCTGTTCCTTCTGGAAAGCGTGAACTGGGACGACTGGCGTCTGGAACTGGGCGCTCGTCAGGAATGGCAAACCGTCACACCCGACTCGCAAACCCTGGAGCGCCGCAAAGGCACGGCCACCTCCTTCTCCTTGGGCACCGTCTGGGACTTTGCGCCTGAATACGCCGCCAGCCTGTCCGTGTCCCGCTCTCAACGTCTGCCCACGGCTCAGGAACTGTTTGCCAAAGGCGTGCACTTTGCCACGCTGAGCTATGAGCGTGGCGACCCAAACCTGGATCGTGAGACCAGCCATGCTGTCGACCTGGGGCTACAAAAACACCTGGGTGATCTGCGCTTTGATCTGCGTACCTTCTACACCCGTAGCTCGAACTACATTTATGGCCGCAGCCTGGACCGTCACGAAGACTTTCAGCTGATCCAATACAGCCAGGACAAGGCCCAATTCTGGGGCCTGGAAGCAGAAGCCTCTTACCCCGTCACATCCTGGGCCTCGGTCAGCGTGTATGGCGATCTGGTGCGCGGTAAACTGCAAGATCCTGGCCGCAACCTGCCCCGCATGCCCGCCGCCCGCCTGGGTATTCGCACGGATCTGAACTGGCAGAACTGGTCCGGCTTTGTCGGCTACACCCACACCTTTGCCCAGGACCGACTGGCTGAACATGAAGAGCGTTCGCCGTCTTACGGTTTGCTCAGCATGGGTTTAAGCTACCGCCTGCAGATGGATCAGAACACCTACACCCTGTACCTGAGAGGAAATAACTTGCTGAACAAGTTGGCTTACCGCCATACCTCCTTTATTGCCCGTCAGGCCCCGCTGATGGGACGCAACATCCTGGCCGGGATACAGGTGGAATTTTGAGCAAGACCGCCATACACACGGGTAGCCGCCTCTACCAGATCGTGGCCGACATGCAGGGCGAGCGCCCTTGGGGCAACTTTCTGGATGCCGGCACCGGCAAGGGTTCGCTGCGCTGGTTGCTGACGCTGGACACAGAATGCTGGACGGCCATTACCGCCTCTCCCAGCATGGCCGAACAAGTCACCCGTGAGCTGGGCGATCAAAAACGCCCCGAGGACCGTCTGCTGGTGGGCAACTGGAGTGACCCTGAATTTTTGCAGGGCGAACGCTTTGATACGGTTCTGGCCGATTATCTACTGGGTGCCATAGACGGCTTTGCCCCCTACACCCAGGACCAGTTGTTCAGCCGCCTGCGGCCGCTTACCGGCCAGCGTCTCTACATTATTGGTCTGGAGCCCTACGTGCCCTATAGCAGCACGGACCCGGCGGGCAAATTGATTGTGGAAATAGGCCGTTTGCGCGATGCCTGCCTGCTGCTGGCAGGCGAGCGCCCGTATCGCGAGTACCCGATGGACTGGGTTCTGCGCCATCTGCGGCAATCCGGCTATCGCTGTGTGGATGCGCAGCGCTTTGGCATTCGTTACGGCGATAGCTTTATCCACGGTCAACTGGATATGTGTGACGGGCGCTTGCGCCGTCTGAAGGACCGCAACCTGGCCATGGCCTTGTCCGAGCATGTCCAAGCCTTGCGCAAGCAAGCTCTAGCCTTGAACCAGACCTTGGGTGGTCTGCGTCATGGCCACGACTATGTGATTTGTGCCGAAGCTGTTTAAAAACCAGAAAGCTGCTCAGGAAAAAGCAAAAGGGGCCGAGGCCCCTTTTGTCTTGCATAGTCTACGATGGCAGCACATCTGGCTGTAGCGACGGCCGCAAGTTCAAGACTCCAGGCACTGCCTATACGCCTGATCGTTATCCCGGCCAAACTCCCAAGCGCAAGCTCGCCTGTCAACGCAGGCGAATACGCAATTTCGTCCCAGGCCAAATGATCAGGATCAATAATTAGCCCACTTCACCTGAACCGCGCATAAGGCCGTGTTTTGACAAACAACAGACACAAAAAAAGCAGCCTTTGGCTGCTTGCATCGCGACACTTTATAACTGGAAATTCAAGCCAGGTCTTGAAAAGCAGCCCTAAAGAGCCGTATAAACAAGAAGTTCTGGCGCGTCCGACAGGAATCGAACCTGTATCGAGGGCTTCGGAAACCCTAATTCTATCCATTGAACTACGGACGCCAAGCTCGCTATTGTAGCGCGAGTTTGGAGTTTTTTTCAGCATCTATCCGGCAATTATGAGTGCGCTAAATCAAGAGTCAGATACAAGAGCGACACACTCCGCTATAATCCATGGTTGCGCGATCTGGGTCGGTGGCTTGGTAGACACGTCCTTGCGCACACCCATTAGGTAGGCGCAAGCCTTTATTGGTGGCCTTTTAAGGCCCTCCCGTCATTTCTTGTACGAACTCGCAGGATCCGATAATGAGCAACACGGAACAAAAACCCGAAGAACACAACGAGGGTCACTCAGCCATGATCAAAACCCCTAAACAATTGCTTGTGACCGTGGCTCTGGCTTTCTTGGTGCCCATCGCGATTATTGTCATGCTGGTCAGCCTGGTTACCTCCACCATGGGTGCAGGTGCTGGCTCCGCCGCCCTTTCCCCTGAAGCCATTGCAGCCCGCATTCAGCCTGTTGCCGGTTTCAAACTGGTTGACGCCAATGCCGTCAAAGAACTGAAGACAGGTCAGCAAGTGTACGAAACCACCTGTACCGCCTGTCACGGCGCCGGTGTGGCCGGTGCGCCCAAATTTGGCGACAAGGGTGCCTGGGGCGAGCTGATCAATCTGGGTCAGGACGAACTGGTCAAGAACGCTATTCACGGTATCCGTGCCATGCCTGCCAAGGGTGGTAACCCTTCGCTGGACGATATCGAAGTAGCTCGTGCCGTTGCTTACATGGCTAACGCTGCTGGCGCTGACTTCAAGGAACCCGAAGCGCCTGCACCAGAAGGTGAAGAAGCCGACGCCAAGCCTGAAGCGACTGCTGCCGCCGACACCAAACCTGCTGAAGCGGCTGAGGCTCCTAAAGCCACGGAAACCGCTGCCGCTGCCGCTGACGACAGCAAGGTCGACCCAGCTGGTATCAAGCTGTACGACACCATCTGCTTTGCCTGTCACGCTGCCGGTGTAGCCGGTGCGCCCAAGTTTGGCGACCAAGCTGCCTGGAAGCCATATATCGAATCCGGTATGGACACTATGGTTCAAAAGGCCATCCACGGTGTAGGCGCCATGCCTCCACGCGGTGGCTCGCAAGCCTCTGACGACGAAATCCGTGCTGCCATTCAGCACATGGTCAACGCCGCCAAGTAAGGCTGCGACAAGGCTCTGGCACTGTACAGAGCCTGCGAATACAAAAAGCCCGATGAATATTTATCGGGCTTTTTCTTTGTCCAAGGCTGTTTGCAGATGACTGAGGCAGGAACTGCCCCCTACAATCGAACCCTCGGATCACTGCACTCCGCCGCCATCAAACAGTTGCGGGCACTTACCATGACACGCCTTCCTTCCCCTGCTCGCCTGGCCGTTACGGGCATCCTGTCAGCCCTGGCCGTTTTGATCTTGCCGTCGGCCCAGGCCTTCGCCAATGAGTCGGCAACGGCAGCCACTCGGAACACTGCACAGGCCACTAGCGTCCTGAATCGGAGTAGTCTGGACAAAGCCATGCACACGCTGCTGCAAGCCACCATGGACAGGGATCTGAAAACGATTCTGCAGTTTCAGTCACCACGAAAGATCCAGAAAATGTCACAAGCGATGGGCAAGGACTATACAGAGACCATTGCCGAACTGATCCGGCTGGGCCGCTCTATGGATGAGCATCAGCCCGTACAGATTCTGTCTGGCCACTACGACGTGAATACCGCACAGTTCGGTAAAACCAGCACTGGTCGCGACTACGCCGTACTGAACTACAGCCGTACCTTCAAGAAAGACGGCACAGCCTTTGAGCTTAGCTATCCCACATTGGCCAGCGTAGATGGCAAGACGATTTTCATCATCCCGCTCAGCGAGGATGCGCTGCTGCCAGAACTGATCGAGCTATATCCGGACCTGGCCTCGGTGAAAATACCTGCGGCGAAAACACAGAAGTGAATCCTGCTCTCCTTGGACCCTAAGCCCGGTCCCAGCATCCGTTTCTTTAGCACCTGATTTAGGCTGTCTTTTATATGTAGGCGGGATTCGCCATAGCCTTAGCACCAGGAGCTACCCGAACAACAACTCCTCCTGCAGCTCCCTTCTGACAATAAAAAAGCCTGAGTCCGGTGTCATCCCGGACTCAGGCCTACTCATAGCCTTGCTGGCTGATCCATCCCTAGAACACGCTTTAAAGCCTCATAAAGCGCCCAGGAGAGCAATCTGAGACGTCTTTTACTGCGCCTTGCACTGCGCCAAGGCCGTCAAGGACATGCCCAATTGCACACGGCGTTGCAACCAAGGGCTGGCGCGGTAACGCATATCGCCCGTGACCGCTTGCAGGGTGTTCAGCACATCCAGCAAATCCCGCGAGCCGACGGCATCACCCATGGACAGCGGGCCATTGTGCGGGTAACCCAGCCCCAGACGCACCGCAGCGTCGATGTCAGACG
This sequence comes from Alcaligenes sp. EGD-AK7, assembly GCF_000465875.3. NCBI lineage: Bacteria > Pseudomonadati > Pseudomonadota > Betaproteobacteria > Burkholderiales > Alcaligenaceae > Alcaligenes > Alcaligenes sp. EGD-AK7. Next base: position 317,480 of record NZ_AVOG02000023.1, read on the forward strand.
GTGTCGCAATCTGCTGCTGAGCGATATCGCTGGCGATGTTCACAATGGTAGCCACCAAACGCTGGGCCACAAAACCGGCAGAGTCTTCGATCACGCTAACCGCCGTACCATCGCTGGCCAGCATGGCCCAGGCTTGATCGCGCCATTCTGGTGTGGTCGCAGCCGAGCACATCAGCACGCGGCGGCGGCCTTTCTCCAAGCCGAACAAGGTATCCAGCGCCACAGTGCGAGCTGGGTCCAGGCCATGCAAAGACACCAAAGTCGCCACGTCTTCACCGTACGGCGTCAACAGAATCAGCGCATCGGCAGGTGGCTGGTCGCCTTCCACCACTTTCACGCCCAGTTCGCTCAGCAATTGCAGAGCGCGCGCCTGACCTTGTTCGTGGTAAGGCGAGACCCACACAGGAGCAAAGGAGGTGACAGCGGGAACAGCAGGCTCTTGAGGAACCTGTTTCTTGCCATCTTCATACTTGTAGAAGCCTTCGCCGTTCTTGCGACCAAACAATTTACCGGCGTGACGCACGGCGGTAATGGGCGAAGGACGGAAGCGCGGCTCGTCGTAGAACTGACGGTAAATGGATTCCATGACCGGATGGGACACATCCAGCGCGGTCAGATCCAGCAGTTCAAAGGGCCCCATGCGGAAACCGGCCTGCTCGCGCATGATGGCGTCGATCTGGTAGAAAGGCGCCACGCATTCCTGGGCGATTTTCAGGCCCTCGATGTTCATGCCACGACCGGCGTGGTTCACGATAAAGCCGGGCATATCCTTGGCGCGCACCGGCGTGTGGCCCATATCGCGCGACACTTGCATCAAGGCATCGCCCACTTCCGGAGAGGTGCGCAGACCGTCGATAACCTCGACCACTTTCATCAGCGGCACGGGGTTGAAGAAGTGATAGCCAGCCACACGCTCGGGGTGACGGCAGGCTTGGGCAATGGCAGTAATGGACAGCGAAGAGGTATTGGAGGCCAGCACGCAATCGGCCGACACAATCTCTTCCAGCTGTTGCAGCAAGCCTTGCTTGACGTCCAGACGCTCCACAATGGCTTCCACAACCAGATCGGCAGGGGCCAAGGCTTGCAGATCGCTGGCGGTTTGCAGACACGCTTTGGCCGCGTCCACCTGTTCCGCCGTCATGCGGCCTTTTTCTTGCAAACGACTCCAGACGGCGTGTACATCCGCCAAAGCAGCCTTGACCGAATCCGCATTCAGGTCATACAGCAAGACCTGCTTGCCAGCCTGGGCAGCAATCTGGGCAATGCCCCTTCCCATAGCACCTGCGCCAACAATAGCGATGGTTTGTATCTGTTTCATGATTCACAACCTGATCGAAAAGCAATAAAAATTAAGCCTGTGCAGCGGAGCCGGACATCAGGGCCTCGACCTTGTCGGGCGACAGCTCCAGCACTCGTGCCAGGACCTCGCGGGTGTGTTCTCCCAGACGCGGGGGCGCACTGCGATACTGCACCGGCGTGGCCGACAAACGTAAAGGACTGGCTACCGAAGGCACGCTCCCCCCCTGCCCGGTCGGCAAGTCCAGGCGCAAGCCGCGCGCCAGCACCTGCGGGTCCTGATAAACCTGTTCCATCGTATTGATGGGCCCGGCTGGAATACCCACGGCTTCCAGCGTCTGCAACCAGCTATCGCGCCTGCGGCTTCGCATGATCTGCGCCAGCATGGGCACCAACTCATCCCTGTGCATGACGCGTCCGGCATTGCGCGCAAAACGGGGATCATCCGCCCACTCGGGGTGACCCAGCTCCCGCGCAAAACTGCGAAACTGGGCATCGTTGCCCACCGCCACAATCAAATGCCCGTCACTGGCCTCAAAGACCTGATAGGGCACCAAATTCTGATGTGCATTACCGGGGCGCTGTGGCGCCTGTCCGGTACACAAGTAATTCATGTTCTGGTTGGCCATCATGGCCACCTGACAATCCAGCAGAGCAATATCCAGATGCTGACCCAGGCCACTACGGTGGCGCTCCACCACGGCTGCCAGCACAGCCACGGTGGCGTACATGCCTGTCATGACATCGGCCACAGCCACACCCGCTTTTTGCGGTTCACCACCTGGCTCACCTGTCAGGGACATCAAACCACCCAGCCCCTGGATCATGAAGTCATATCCTGGACGGCTTGCATAGGGGCCAGTCTGCCCAAATCCGGTAATCGAACAATAAATCAGGGCCGGGTTGATGGCTTGCAGGCTTTCATAGTCCAGTCCGTACTTTTTCAGGCCACCGACCTTGAAGTTTTCCACCAGAATATCGCAGCGACTGACCAGCTGACGCACCACCTCAGCACCTTGTGCAGTGCCTATATCCAGGATGATGGACTCTTTATTACGGTTGGCAGCCCCAAAATAGGCCGCATCTTCCGTGTCCGCCCTGTGACCATCCTGCAGATACGGCGGCCCCCAGCCTCGGGTGTCGTCCCCGGCACCGGGACGTTCGACCTTGATGACTTCTGCACCCAGATCAGCCAGGTTTTGAGTACACCAGGGCCCGGCCAGCACGCGCGTCAAGTCCAGAACACGCAATCCCGCCAAGGGCGCTTTTCGTTCAGTCGTGGTCATAGCAAACAAAAATCCTTCAAGTCGCTTATTGTGCACTACGTCTTCTTAGTCCGGTCTACGGACAGAAAAAAGTGCTCAAACCATGGTCATTTTCGAGGCCGGAGGAATTTGTGCAGCGCACCAAGCCGGGCGACGATAAACCGTCCTAGAATAGGTGACGATAGATTATCAGCGGCAGATCTTCCTTACAGGACCCCGCCCCTTCAAGAGGCAGGGCACTTCTTTCGATAACAGGAGACCGACCTTATGCCATCGGCATTAACGCAGCAGCTTTATCAATCTATGACCCTGCCTGTAATGGCAGCGCCCATGTTCATTGTTTCGAACCCCGCCCTGGTGATTGCACAATGCGCCAGCGGCATCATCGGTTCCGTCCCCGCCTTGAACGCCCGCCCCCAGGAAAAGCTCAAGGATTGGCTGGACGAAATCGACGACACCCTGGCCGAACTACGCGAGCGCCATCCCGAGCGCCGCATCGCCCCCTACGCCATCAACCACATCATCCACCAGTCCAACGACCGCCTGGAGCAGGATTTACGTGTGTGCGCCGACCACAAGGTGCCACTGGTGATTACCAGCCTGCGCGCCCCGCAAGACATCGTGCCGCATGTGCACGCCTGGGGTGGCAAAGTCTTCCACGACGTAACCACCTTGCGTCATGCTGAAAAAGCGCTGGAAGCGGGTGTGGATGGCCTGATCGTGGTGGCTGCAGGTGCTGGCGGCCACGCCGGTACCTTGAGCCCCTTTGTGCTGGTTAACGAAATCCGTCAGATTTTTGATGGCCCTATTGCCCTGTCCGGCGCCATGAGCCGGGGTCGCGACATTCTGGCGGCCCAAGCCATGGGGGCCGACATGGCCTACATCGGCACGCGCTTCATTGCCAGTACCGAAGCCAATGCCTCGGACGATTACAAAAATATGATCGTCAAGGGTCGTGCCGCCGATATCGTCTACACCCCGCTGTTTACCGGCATCCCCGGCAACTACCTGAAGGACAGCATCCGCGCTGCAGGCCTGGACCCGGACAAGCTGGACAGCGAAAAAAATGCCGACACCGCCTTCGGTTCGGGCATGAGCAAAGCCTGGCGCGACATCTGGGGCGCTGGTCAAGGCATTGGTGGCATTGACTCGGTGGAATCTACTGCCGACATCGTGGCCCGTTTGCATCGCGAATACCAGGAAGCCAAGGCAGCGCTGCTGGCCTCCCCCTTCGCCTGAACAGGAGCACGCCATGATACGGACTCATGACGCAGGCCATTGGCTGGAAGTCATTCTGGACCGCCCGGAACGACGCAATGCCTTGACAGGCCCCATGTACGAAGAGCTGGCCGACATCATCGACCAGGCCAATCAGAACCAGAAATATCGTGCCCTGATTCTGACCGGCGCGGGCGAGCATTTCTGTGCCGGCAACGACATCTCGGAGCTGTCCAATGTGCGCAATAGCGACATGCCGCCACCGATCAAATTCCTGCGCAGTCTGGTCCAGGCCGACATCCCACTGATCGTGGCCGTAGAAGGTCACGCGGTGGGTATTGGCGTAACCTTGCTGCTGCATGCGGACTTTGTGTACGCGGCCCGTGACGCGCGTTTGCGCATGCCCTTCACCGCACTGGGCCTGTGCCCGGAAGGCGCCTCCAGCCACCTGCTGGCGCAGTACGTGGGGCCACGCCGTGCCAACGAATGGCTGCTGCTGTCACAAGCCTTCAGTGCCGAGCAAGCCATGGAAGACGGCCTGCTCACTGAACTGACCGACCACGGCAATAGCCTGGAAGCCGCCCGTGCCTGCGCTCACGCGTTGTCCGAGCAGCCTCCCATTGCCTTACGCACCAGCAAGCGTCTGCTACGAGAACCCCAGCGCGAAGTTTTGCTGGAGGTTCTGGAACGCGAGCGCAAGCTGTTTTCCGAACTGCTGGAAGGCGAAGAAGCTCTGCAGATTCTGGGGCAAATGAGCCAGAACCGCAGCGGCAAATAGCGCTTGTGTGGACCTGATTTCTGCGCAAACCCGCATGTGCAGCGATCTTGCCACACTGCACCCGGTTCAGACGGGTGATAAGGGGCCTGTGAGAGCAGGTCCCTAATTTTTTTTACCGTATTCGCAAAAAAATCTTGCGTGCAAAAAAAAAATCGCTGTATTTTATTTTTTGCGCTGCAACAAATGCACCGCTTTAACACGTTCTTTGCGGATACGCCCATGACACACTCCTGTCCCCCCCAAGCCCAAGGCTTGTACCTTCCCGCTAACGAACACGACGCCTGCGGCGTCGGATTTATCGCACACATCAAAGGCCAGGCGAGCCACGCCATCATCACCCAAGGCCTTAAAATCCTGGAAAACCTTGATCACCGCGGCGCTGTAGGCGCAGATCCCTTGATGGGCGACGGTGCAGGCATTCTGATCCAGATCCCCGACCAGCTTTATCGCGAAGAAATGGCCGCTCAGGGCGTGACCCTGCCGCCCCCCGGCGAGTACGGCGTAGCCATGGTGTTCCTGCCCAAGGAAACCGCTTCCCGCCTGGCCTGTGAACAGGAGCTGGAACGTGCGGTACGTGCCGAAGGCCAGCACATGCTGGGCTGGCGCGATGTGCCGGTGGACAGCACCATGCCCATGTCGCCCACCGTCAAGGCCAACGAACCGGTGATTCGCCAGCTGTTCATTGGCCGCGGCCCGGATGTGATGGTGCCCGATGCGCTGGAGCGCAAGCTGTACGTGATCCGCAAGACCGCCAGCCACGCCATCTACCGCATGGCATTGGCCCACGGCCAGGAATACTTTGTGACCTCGGCCTCGGTGCGCACCATCGTCTACAAAGGCCTGCTGTTGGCTGACCAGGTTGGCCGCTACTACCGCGATCTGGCCGACCCTCGCGCCTGTTCCGCCCTGGCCCTGGTGCACCAGCGCTTTTCCACCAACACCTTCCCCGCCTGGCCGCTGGCCCACCCCTACCGCCTGATCGCTCACAACGGCGAGATCAACACGGTACAGGGCAACTTCAACTGGCTGCGTGCCCGTGAAGGCGCCATGGAATCGGCCGTGCTGGGTTCGGATCTGCAAAAGCTTTACCCCATCGTGTACGAAGGCCAGTCCGACACGGCCACTTTCGACAACTGTCTGGAACTGCTGGTGATGGCCGGCTACTCGCTGCCGCACGCCATGATGATCATGATGCCGGAGGCCTGGGAGCAACACGCCGAGATGGACGAAAGCCGTCGCGCTTTCTACGAGTACTACGCAGCTCAGATGGAACCATGGGATGGTCCTGCTGCCATCGCCTTTACTGATGGCCTGCAAATTGGTGCACTGCTGGACCGTAACGGCCTGCGTCCCGCCCGCTACGTCATTACCGACGACGACATGATTGTGCTGGCCTCTGAAGCCGGTACCCTGCCTATTCCTGAGCACCGCATCGTCAAGAAATGGCGTCTGCAACCGGGCAAGATGCTGCTGATCGATCTGGAACAGGGCCGCATCATTGACGATGCCGAGATCAAATCCCAACTGGCTAACACCCACCCCTACAAGCAATGGATTGAACGCCTGCGCTTGCGCCTGGACTCCCTGCCCAGCGTGCCCGGCGTGCGCCCCCAATTGGCCACACGCGACCTGCTGGATCAGCAACAAGCTTTTGGCTGGACTCAGGAAGACATCAAAGTCGTCCTGCAGCCTATGGCCAGCAAGGGCGAAGAGGCCACTGGATCCATGGGTAACGACGCACCGTTGGCCGTGCTGTCCGACAAGTCCAAGCCCTTCTACAACTACTTCCGCCAGCTGTTTGCTCAGGTTACCAACCCGCCTATCGACCCGATTCGGGAACAGATGGTGATGTCGCTGGTGTCCTTTATTGGCCCCAAGCCCAATCTGCTGGACATCAACAACGTCAACCCGCCGCTGCGCCTGGAAGTGTCCCAGCCCGTGCTGAGCCCGGCTGACATGAACCAGATCCGGCGCATTGAAGCGGCCAGCAATGGCAAGTTCCGCAGCCAGGAACTGGACATCATCTACCCCAGCGCCTGGGGCCCGGAAGGCATTGAGGCCAGCGTGGCCGCACTGTGCGCCCGTGCGGCAGATGCCGTGCGCGATGGCTACAACATCCTGATCCTGACAGATCGCCGATGTGACGCCGAGCATGTGGCCATCCCCGCCCTGCTGGCAACCTCGGCCATTCACCAGCACCTGATCCGCATCGGTCTGCGTACCCGCACGGGTCTGGTCGTGGAAACTGGCTCGGCCCGTGAAGTGCATCACTTCGCCCTGCTGGGTGCGTATGGTGCCGAAGCCATGCACCCCTGGCTGGCTTTTGAAAGCCTGCAACATCTGGCCCAGGACCCGATCAACCAGATCGACGCCTCCCAGGCCGAGGGCTACTACATCAAGGCCATCAACAAGGGCTTGTACAAGGTCATGTCCAAAATGGGCATCTCCACCTACATGTCCTACACCGGCGCGCAGATTTTCGAGACCATCGGCCTGTCGCGCTCGCTGGTGGACAAATATTTTGTGGGTACTTCCTGCCCGGTGGAAGGGATTGATATCTTCACCGTGGCCGAAGAAGCGCTGCGTCAGCATCGCGCCGCCTACAGCAAAGACCCCGTGCTGGAAAACCATCTGGAAGCCGGTGGCGAATACGCAGTACGCGTGCGCGGCGAAGCCCATATGTGGACCGCCGACTCCATCGCCAAACTGCAACACGCCACCCGCAGCCAGAACTACAGCACCTACAAGGAATACGCCCAGCTCATCAACGAGCAAAGCCGCCGTCACATGACACTGCGTGGTTTGTTCGAACTGCGTCTGGACCCGGCTCAAGCGATTCCTTTGGAAGAGGTGGAACCGGCTAGCGAGATCGTCAAACGCTTTGCAACCGGCGCCATGTCGCTTGGTTCGATTTCAACCGAAGCCCACGCCGTACTGGCCGTGGCCATGAACCGGATTGGCGGCAAGTCCAATACTGGTGAAGGTGGCGAGGACGAGTTGCGCTACCAGCACGAAATGCAGCACGGTAAAAGTGGCATCCGCCAGGGTGACACCTTGGCCAGCGTGTTAGGCCAGGATCGCGTATTTGCCGACATTGAGCTGCAAGAGAACGATTCGCTGCGCTCGCGCATCAAGCAGGTTGCGTCCGGTCGCTTTGGCGTATCCGCCCAATACCTGTGCAGTGCAGATCAAATTCAGATCAAGATGGCACAAGGGGCCAAACCCGGTGAAGGCGGCCAGTTGCCCGGCCATAAAGTGTCCGAGTACATCGCCAAGCTGCGTTACTCGGTGCCTGGTGTCGGCCTGATTTCGCCCCCACCGCACCACGACATTTACTCCATCGAAGATTTGGCCCAGCTGATTCACGATTTGAAGAACGTGAACCCACAAGCAGATATCTCCGTGAAGCTGGTGTCCAAAGTCGGTGTGGGCACCGTGGCTGCTGGTGTTGCCAAAGCCAAGGCCGATCACATTGTGATTGCCGGTCACGACGGTGGTACAGGCGCCTCGCCCCTGTCTTCCATCAAGCATGCCGGCACCCCCTGGGAACTGGGTCTGGCTGAAACCCAGCAGACCCTGTTGCTGAACCGCTTGCGCAGCCGTATCCGCGTGCAGGCCGACGGCCAGATGAAAACCGGCCGCGATGTGGTGATCGGTGCCTTGCTGGGTGCGGATGAGTTTGGCTTTGCCACCGCTCCGCTGGTCGTGGAAGGCTGCATCATGATGCGCAAATGCCATCTGAACACCTGTCCCGTTGGCGTTGCCACTCAGGACCCCGTGCTGCGCCGCAAGTTCAAGGGCAAGCCCGAACACGTAGTGAACTACTTCTTCTTCGTTGCAGAAGAAGTGCGTGAACTGATGGCCAAGCTGGGTGTACGCCACTTTGACGATCTGATCGGTCGCAGCGACTGGCTGGATATGCGCAGCGGTATCGAACACTGGAAAGCCCGGGGCCTGGACTTCTCCCGTCTGCTGCATAAAGTGGACAATGAAGAGTCCCCACGTCAGATCGCTACCCAGGATCATGACCTGGAACACACGCTGGATCGCCAACTGATCGAGCGCAGCGCCGTGACCCTGAATCAGGGCACGCCGTTGTCTTTCATCACTCCCGTACGTAACCGCAACCGCAGCGTCGGTGCCATGCTCTCGGGCGTGTTCACCAGGAAATACGGCCATCAAGGTCTGCCTGACGACAGCCTGCACATTCAGTGCAAAGGTACAGCGGGTCAAAGCTTTGGCGCTTTCCTGGCGCAGGGCATCACCCTGGATCTGGTGGGTGAAGCCAATGACTACGTAGGTAAAGGCTTGTCCGGCGGCCGCATTATCGTGCGCTCGCCCAACGACTTTCGTGGCTACGGCCCGGACCACATCATCGTGGGCAATACCGTGCTTTACGGCGCCCTGTCCGGTGCGGCTTACTTCAACGGCGTGGCCGGTGAACGCTTTGCTGTGCGTAACTCCGGTGCCAGCGCGGTTGTGGAAGGCGTAGGCGATCATGGTTGCGAATACATGACGGGCGGTACCGTGGTTGTCCTGGGCGAAGTGGGCCGCAACTTTGCAGCCGGCATGTCCGGTGGCGTGGCCTACGTGTGGGACCCGCAACGTCGCCTGCAACTGCGCTGCAACCCCGGCATGGTGGATCTGGAGCCTGTGCTGAGCAAGGCCGAGCAAGAGATGAACAGCAGCATGGCGCAATGGCACAGCCGTAGCGCCCAGGGCGAACGTCAGACCGACGATGCAATCTTGCAAACCCTGGTTCAGGAACATTTCAAGGCCACGGGCAGCTTCCAGGCCCGCGAGCTCTTGAAAGACTGGGACAGCGCCCGCGCACAATTCGTCAAAGTCATTCCACGCGAGTACCGACGTGCATTGAGCGAATTGTGGCAAGGCCCGCAAGCGAGCAAAGCCGCGCCCAAAAGCAGTAAAACCCGCCGTTCGGCTTCGGCCTGAACCCTTCCCATCACCATCAGGAAACGACACATCATGGGAAAGACGACTGGATTTCTTGAGTTTCAACGTCTGCAAGAAGCCGTAGAAGCTCCTTTAAAGCGGGTCAAGCACTGGAAAGAATTTGTCCAGGTATTGAACGACGAGCAGGCAGGCCAGCAGGCCGCCCGCTGCATGGATTGCGGCATCCCTTTCTGCCACAACGGCTGCCCGGTCAATAACATCATTCCCGACTGGAATGATCTGGTTTACCGCCAGCAGTGGAAAGAGGCGCTGGACGTGCTGCACTCCACCAATAACTTTCCGGAAATTACCGGCCGCATCTGCCCCGCTCCTTGCGAGGCAGCCTGTACCTTGAACATTGACCGTGCGCCCGTGGGTATCAAATCCATTGAGCACGCCATCATCGACAAAGGCTGGGCAGAAGGTTGGGTTGAACCACAAGTACCTACCCACAAAACTGGCAAACGCGTGGCCGTCATTGGCTCCGGCCCTGCCGGATTGGCCAGCGCCCAGCAATTGGCACGCGTCGGCCACGAGGTCACCGTGTACGAGAAAAGCGACCGCATTGGTGGCCTGATGCGCTACGGCATCCCCGACTTCAAGCTGGACAAACACTTGCTGGATCGCCGTATCGCCCAGATGCAGGCCGAGGGCGTGCAGTTTTTCCCCTCTACCTATATTGGCCAAGCACAAGACCAAGCCGCCCAGGAACCGGGGCTGACCGTGCTGTCCCCTACCGATCTTGAGCAACAGTTCGACGCCATCATCCTGGCAGGCGGCTCCGAAACACCACGCCTGCTGGACGCCCCCGGCAGCCAACTGCAAGGTGTACATCCCGCCATGGACTTTTTGCGCATCCAGAACCAGCAAGTTGCCGGTTCGCGAGGCGCTCCCGCCATCAGCGCTCAAGGCAAGCATGTCGTAGTGATTGGCGGCGGTGATACCGGCTCGGACTGCGTGGGCACCAGCACACGCCAAGGCGCAAAATCGGTCACCCAATTCGAACTGATGCCCCGCCCGCCCGAGCAGGAAAACACGGAGCTGACCTGGCCCTACTGGCCCATGAAGCTGCGCACCTCGTCCTCGCACGAAGAAGGCTGCGAGCGTGACTGGGCGATCAACACCGTAGAGCTGGAAGGCAAGAACGGCCAAGTCAAAGAACTGCGCGCCGTTCGGGTGGAATGGAAAACCGATCCCGCGACAGGCCGCATGAGCATGACGCCCATCGCCGGTTCCGAAATGACCTTCCCCGCCGACCTGGTCCTGCTGGCCATGGGCTTCACCGCTCCCGTACGCCAAGTGCTGGACGCCTTCGCCGTAGAAGCCGACCAGCGCGGCAACGTCGCCGCCAACACGGATGACTACCAAACCAGCCGAGCCAAAGTCTTCGCCGCCGGAGACATGCGACGCGGCCAGTCCCTGATAGTCTGGGCCATCCGCGAAGGCCGCCAATGTGCCCGTTCCGTAGACGAGTTCTTGATGGGGAGTTCAACACTTCCCCGCTAAGTCTTCTTGGCAGTACCAGTAAGCAAACAGCCAGCCGCGATAAACGGCTGGCTGTTTGTCTTCAAGCGAGCGAGATCACTTCCAGGCCCCCTGACTTCGCGGGTTCTTATTTGTTGTTTGCGGCTCGCTGCCTGCTGCCTGCTGCCTACGAGCCTGTCATCCATATCTGCCAGCTTTATTTGCCTGGCAACGGATTGCAGCAAGAAGCAGCCAGAGCGATTAGTTGTGGGTTGTCGGCTGTTGGCTGTTGGTTGCCACCATTCTGAAGCCCTTGCTGGCTTGAGGCTGGGTTGGAGCATTCAGGGGGCTTGCCGCCGTCTGGGGCTGTTGTAGGGATGCAAGCACCTTGCTGTTTGAGTTCAACGCTTGTGGTTTGTCCGGGGGACAAACCACTGAACGAGTTCAAGGTGCGCCCTACAACAGCCCCAGACAAGGGCACCGGTGCGCAGCACCGGCAAGCTTCCGCTCCGACCCAGCCTCAAGCCAGCAAGGGCTGCCGCAAGGACTCCACTCCCCACCTAAAACCCGCAAAACCCTGCAAGCCCCACCCCCATAAGCCTTTGATTTAATTTCCCTTTCCAAATAACCCTAGGGTTTTCCCTTAAAAACCACAGGCTAATCCAATCACTAGGGTTTACCCTTGCTTTTAGACTAGGGAAAACCCTATAATGAGGACTCGTAACTTAGACCTTCACCTTAAAGGGAAAGCAAATGTCTACCATGACCACTTACTCGCACTACATTCACTGGAGTGATGCTGTTGAGCGTGGGGTAATGCAGCATGCCCTGGAAAATGGTGAATCCGTGTCTTTAACTGCACTGACCAAAGCAGCGGCCAAACAAGTTTCCAAAGCCGCAAACGTGGTGTTCAAGTACATGGTCGAACTGACCCGTGCCTTGAACGAAGCCCGCATCCGCGATTCCCGCATGTCGGCCAGCTACTGGTAAGCCACGCATCACCGTCGTAACGCTCAAGCAAAACACCGCTTGATGTTGAAAAGCCTGCTGATTTAGCAGGCTTTTGTTTTTTCTGCGTTTGCTAATACGGCCTTTCCAGCGGCACACTTTCATCCACCGCCCGGGACCTTGGCTCATTGGGCGCCAGCACCTCACCACGCGTCTCCCCAGCCCCAAGATCAAGACAAGCCCAGGCACGGAGAGCGTTTCCTCCAGCGCCGCAGAAAATGAAAAAGGCCAGCAAAAGCTGGCCTGCAGAACGACGGTGCCTCACAAAACATAGGCCCAACACGAAATCGTCCTTGATCAAGAAGCACTGCTCAAGACTTGTTCAACAAGTTCTTCAGCATATCCAGCCGCTGCTTGGGACTTAAAGCCGCCTGCGCCGGATCTTCCTGGGCACCAGGGTCTTCAATCTTCATCTCATCAATAAAGCGCGATCGCTCACGCACCAGATTCTCACGTGCGCGTCTGCGCTTCTTGCACCAGCTCAAGCGCAAACTGCGCTGCGCACGCGTAATACCCACGTACATCAGACGCCGCTCTTCCTGAATGCGCTGGGCCAGAATATCGGCTTCTTTATCCGGGTCTATATCTTCGTCATCGCGCCCAATGTGCGGCAGCAGCCCCTCTTCCACCCCCACCAGGAACACATGCGGATACTCCAGCCCCTTGGAAGCATGAAGCGTGGACAATTTGACCGCATCCGGGTCTTCATCCTCACCGCGTTCCAGCATGGTGATCAGGGCAACTCGCTGCACCAAGTCATTCAAACTCAGTTGATCGTCTGCCGCTTTGGACTTCAGCCAGGTAATCAACTCCAATACGTTTTCCCAACGAGTCTGCGCGGGTCGCTCGTCGAACATATCGTAGAGATAGCGCTCGTAATCAATCGCCCGCAGCAGCTCGTCCAGCAATTCGCTGACGGCCGTCTCGTGTCCTTCCTGATCGCTCTCTACCCGGTCCGCTCTTTGCTGGATACGGCCAATAAACTGCGCAAAGACACTTAAAGGCTCCAACTGCCTTTCCGGTAAGCGATCCGTCAGAGCGATTTGCGAGACGGCGGAATACAAAGACAGCTTTTGTTCCGCCGCAAACTGACCCAGCACCTGCAAGGTAGCCTGCCCAATTCCGCGCCTGGGTGTCGTCGCTGCGCGGATGAAAGCCGGATCATCATCGTCGTTCGCAACGACTCGCAAGTAAGACAGGATGTCGCGAATCTCGGCCTTGTCAAAGAAACTCTGCCCACCCGAAATGGTGTAGGGAATGCGCAGATTGCGCAGCGCCTGCTCAAAGATACGGGCCTGATGGTTTCCACGGTACAGCACCGCAAAATCTCGCCACTCGGCCTGACGCTCGAAGCGCTCTGCCGAGATACGCATGGCCACTGAATCGGCCTCGTTCTGCTCGTCGTCCGTCACGTGGACCTGGATAGGCTCACCAAAACCCAGGTCAGACCAGAGCTTTTTACCGAACACGACGGGATTATTGCCAATAACATTATTGGCAGCCTGCAAGATGCGCTGCACCGAACGATAGTTCTGCTCCAGCTTCACGACTTTCAGGTCCGGATAATCCTTGGGAAGCTGCGCCAGATTCTCCACGGTAGCGCCACGCCAGGCGTAAATGGCCTGATCGTCGTCCCCCACTACGGTGAACATATTGCGCTGCCCCGTCAGAGAACGCACCAGCCGATACTGACAGAGGTTAGTGTCCTGATACTCGTCCACCAGCAGATACTGCACCCGACGCTGCCAGCGCTCGCGTACTTCCTGATTGTCTTCCATCAACTGCGCAGGCAGGCGGATCAGATCATCAAAGTCCACCGACTGATAGGCAATCAAGGTGGCGGCGTAGTCGCGGTAAATACGAGCCGCCTCGATCTGGCTGGGCGAGTTTGCAGCACGCTCCGCATCGTCCGGCCCCATCAAGGCGTTTTTCCATAAGGAGATTTCCTGCTGAACGGACTTCAGGCGGCCTTTATCCGTGGTAGCCAGCAGTTCCTGAATAATTGCCAGCGCATCGTTGGAATCCAGAATGGAAAAGCGCGGCTTCAAACCCACGTGCTGTGCTTCCTCACGCAACATGCGCAAGCCCAGAGAGTGAAAGGTGCTGACGGTCAGCCCTCGCAACAGCTTGGGATCTACCAGGGCGCGAATCCGCTCATTCATTTCACGCGCCGCTTTATTGGTAAAAGTCAGCGCGACCACTTGCCGGCCCGTGTACCCACACTCACGCAGCAGATAAGCGATTTTCTGTGTGATCACCCGTGTCTTGCCACTGCCCGCTCCGGCCAGCACCAGGCAAGGCCCATCCATATACAACACGGCCTGACGCTGCATGGCGTTCAGGTCGGTGGGGACAGTATGGCCTGGAGTAGTTACGGAGGTGGACATGGTGGAATCAGTGAATACTAGGCAAGAAAACGAGGTTCAACGCCAAACAACGTGCAGAACTAAAAGTGACATCCCAGCCAGGCCGAGTACGGTTTGATGACAAGCGAAAGGCTGACACAGAGACACAGCAGCAGCGAGGTACAGCGGCATGGCAACGGCAGAGCAATCATCACCCTACAGCCATCGCTCCACAGCTTCATGGCTATTGGCTCATAGCTGCATAGCTGCATAGCGCACAAGGATACACCCTGATGTACTGAAGATGCTCCTACCGTCCTGCATATACATGAGCCTGGAGAATCTTAAATCTCGAGGGGATCGACCTCAATCGTAATGCGCACTTTATGCTGCTTGGCCAACTGCGCGACCTGTGGCCCCCAATAGCGCACAAAGGCTTGCAAGGCCGGACGATGGGCGCTTTCCAACAGCAACTGGGCACGCTCCACTTTGGCAACGCGCAACACACGTAAGGGCACGGGATCGTACAGGAAAACCTGATCCGCGCCCGGAAATTCATTCGGATATTCTTCAGGCAAACGGCGCGCCTGGGTCAACAAGCGAATGGCATCTGCCAATTGCGGCGCTTCGGCAGACAGAAGCACCTGATAGGCAAAAGGCGGCAAGCCCACGGACTCGCGCTCGTTCAAGGCGCTTTGAGCAAAGCCTATGTAATCGTGCTTGATCAGGCTTTGATAAACGGCCTGCTCCGGGTAGCCCGTCTGGATGATGACATCCGCTCCTTCGGTATGGCGACCGGCCCGGCCTGCTACCTGCATCAGTTGAGCAAACAGACGCTCGGGCGCGCGGAAATCATGGGCGAACAAGGTAGCATCGGCATTGAGCACACCGACGACGCTCAAGCGGGTGAAGTCATGACCTTTGGCCACCATCTGGGTGCCCACCATGATGTCCACTTCGCCCGCATGCACCTGCTCGAACAATTGCTGCGCGCTGCCCTTCAAGCGGGTACTGTCCGCGTCGATACGCACCAGGCGGGCATTGGGAAAACGCTCGCCCAGAAACTCTTCAATACGTTGAGTGCCACGCCCCATAGGCTGCAAGTCCTGATCGCCGCAATCCGGGCAAGCACGCGGCACGGGGGCCTGATAACCGCAATGGTGGCACTGCAAATTGTGCTTGAAGCCATTTTGCCGGTGCAGCACGGTGTACACCGTGCAACGCGGACATTGAGACAGCCAGCCGCAAGAGGCGCAATGCAGCACAGGCGCGTAGCCACGCCGGTTGATAAACACCAGCGACTGCTCGCCACGGTCCAGACACGCTTCCAGCGCATCCAGCAACTGAGGAGAAAAACCCGACTCCAGGCGCAAATGGCGGGTATCGACCAGACGCACTCGCGGCAAGGAAACCTCTCGCGCACGCTTGGGCAGGCTCAACAGGCTATAGCGCCCTTGTCGAGCATGATTCCAGCTTTCCAGCGAAGGGGTGGCTGAACCCAGCACCACTGGCACTTTCAGATCGTAGCCACGCCACACAGCCAGATCCCGAGCGGAGTAACGCAAGCCATCTTGCTGCTTGTAAGAAGCGTCGTGCTCCTCGTCCACAATAATCAGGCCCAGCTCGGGCATGGGGGTAAAAATGGACAGCCGTGTTCCCAACAAAATGCGCGCCTGACCACTGTTGACGCGCAACCAGGAGCGCAACCGTTCACCTTCGGAAAGACCACTATGCAAGACAGCCAGCACATCGCCGGGCAAGACGCGCGCCAAACGAGCACGCAAGACCTGCTCGAACTGAGGTGTCAGATTGATTTCGGGCACCATGAACAAGACTTGCCGACCGGCGGCCAGCACCTGTTCCAGCACCCGCATATAGACTTCGGTTTTCCCGCTACCCGTTACGCCATGCAGCAACATGCAGCTACCGGGTTTGGCCGCCACAATGCCATCTACCGCAGCCTGCTGTTCGGCATTGAGCACGGGCAGGACGTCGCTGTCCACCGGCTCCACCTTCTTTTCCTTGCGCTTGGCCATGCGCAATACCGGACCACCAGCGGAACGCTTGCCCAGATAGGCAGAGGGTTTGCGCAAAGGCCCTGGCAAGGACGGCATCATGACCTCGCCCAGCGGACGGTGGTAATAGGTAGACGCAAAGCGCGCCATCCGCAACCAGTCCTGCGGGAAAGGCGGCAAGTCATCCAGCAGCTGATCAATCGCTTTGACCTGCTCGGGCGGGTAGGAAGGTTGCTCCGGCAAAGCCACCACCACGCCTATCATCTGCCGCCGCCCAAAATGCACAATGACCCGCTGTCCGATCAGGACGGGTTCGTGGTGCTGATAATCAAACACCCCATCCAGGGGAACGTCCAAAGCCACATGCAGCCAGAAAGGTCCGGTGCTTGCCGATGCAGAAATAGCGTCAGGAGTGGCGGTCATGGATGGTGGTTCAAAAAAGGGCTGGCCTGGCTGAAAGCCTGATAAGTCAAGAGCTTAGCGACCTGTGGATAACTTTGGGGAAAATGACATGAACAAAAAATACAAAGAAGCAAGCACAGATACAATTTAATTTTCAATATCTCTGAAATAAGGATAAAACGCAGAGAAATCAACTAATTAAAACTGGGTATTGAAATTAAACCTTAAATATAAAGACCTCAAACCCAGCTCTGTCTGTGTGCATAACTTTGCGCACAAGCTGCGACAGCCCGTACGCAAAGACTATCAAACGCTGTGGTGTCGACGGCTGTAGGAGTGCACTTCGTCGACCAGAATGCCCACGGCTTCCGGGTCTGTGAAACGCGAAATACCGTGACCGAAGTTGAACACGTGACCGCCCTGACCCACAGGGCCAAAGTCGTCAATAACGCGACGGGCTTCACGGCGGATGGCTTCTTCGCCACCGAACATGGTCATGGGGTCCAGATTGCCTTGCAAGGCTAGTTTGTCACCAATACGAGCGCGCGCACGGGACAGGTTCACCGTCCAGTCCACACCCATGGCATCAGCGCCACAGCCAGCAATATCTTCCAGCCACATGCCGCCGCCCTTGGTAAAGACGATGACAGGGACGCGCTTGCCGTCATGCTCGCGAATCAGGCCATCAACCACTTTACGGGTGTAGGCCAGGGAGAATTCCTGGAACAGGGAGTCGGACAACACACCACCCCAGCTGTCGAACAGCATCACAGCCTGTGCACCAGCACGGATCTGATTGTTCAGGTATTCGCAGGTGGTTTGGGCATTGATTTCCAGCATGCGGTGCATCAGGTCCGGACGCTGATACATCATGCTTTTCACCAGACGGTAGTCGTCCGAGCCCTGGCCTTCCACCATGTAGCAGGCAATGGTCCAGGGGCTGCCGGCAAAGCCGATCAGCGGTACTTTGCCGTCCAGTTCCTTGCGGATCAGCGAAACGGCATCAAACACGTATTGCAACTTGGACATGTCCGGCGCTTCCAGCGCCATGACGTCGGCTTCGTTGCGTACAGGACGGGCAAAACGCGGGCCTTCACCAGCGACGAAATCCAGACCCAGGCCCATGGCGTGTGGCACGGTCAGGATGTCCGAGAACAGAATGGCGGCATCCAGATCGAAACGACGCAAGGGCTGCAAGGTTACTTCGCACGCAAATTCGGGATTCTGAGCCAATTGCATGAAGGAGCCAGCCTGGGCACGGGTGGCATTGTATTCAGGCAAATAACGCCCGGCCTGACGCATCAGCCAGATGGGGGTGTAAGGCACAGGTTCGCGCAACAGCGAGCGCAGGAAAACATCGTTTTTTAATTGAGGTAAAGACACGGCAATCCCTATTGAAAAATGCCTGTTAATTTTAACCATCGTGTTCGTCGTCTGGGTTTGACGCGGATCGAAAGCGTGCTGCATCGATATGGTGTTTGCGCATCAGTGCCCAGAAAGCACGCCGGTGCTTTTGCGCGGAGCGGGCCGCCATGGCGATATTGCCGCTATGGCGATCAAGGGCGGCGTGGATATAAGCCTGCTCGAAGCGGGCCACTATCCGTCCCTTGGCAACTTTGAAAGATTCCTGGCTGCTGGCGTAGCGCGAGGCTACCGCAGCGGCATAGGCTTCCAGCGTTGTCCCCTCCTGTTGCAAGATCGTTTGCGACAGGCGCTGCTCCGTTGGGCCGGGGTGCAGGACCAGATCCTGGTTTTCCTGCACCCTATAGTGTATCCGACCCGACAGCCCCGGTTCATTCAAAGCGTGGGAAGAGGTCTGTAAACGCTGACGATTGATGCGGGCGCGCAAATCGTCCAGGCATAAAGGCTCGCGCACGTAGTCTGCCAGACCCAGTTCCAGCAGGTCTGTCAGGGCCGCGGCCTTGATGGCACCCCGCAGCAAACCAAAGACCGGCACTGGCAAATGACCTTGGGCCACCGACAAGGCTCGACGCACGTGAATCAGGGTGGCCGCTTCGATGGGAATCAGACAGGCATCAAAACGTAGCAGCAAGGCCGATGCGCTGCGCAAAAACAAATACTCCTGATCGGGATGGGGCGGTGGTGGCGCCTGCAGAACATGCAGCTGCAAGCGCTCGCAAGGCGGGACGATGGCCTGTAAATTCTGAGCCCACGATGGCTGGGTGTGCAGCAACGCACAATCGAGGTGTAGACGCATAAGACTGTCCTTGAGAAGCCGGGCGAACCACACCGGCCGCCCCATAATCATGAGCCTCTAGGATAGAAATCCGACCCGTCTGCGATAAGTCGGAGTTGCGTCTACGTAGCTGTACTTAATCGCCGCAAATACGGCTGCGACGCCATTCGCTGGGCGATACGCCATAGCGTCGCCGGAAGGCGTGGCTGAACACGGCCGCGTCGGAAAAGCCCATTTGCCAGGCCAGCTCACTGATCTGCCGACCGGGTTTGCCGTCCACCAACAATTGACAGGCGCGCTCCAGGCGGGCGGCCATGATGTAATCGGCAGGCGCTTGCCCGCACAGCTCGAACAGCTTGTAGAGATAACGGCGTGAAATGCGAAACTGCAGCGCCAGGGACTGGGCATTCAAACCGGTATCACCCAGATGATCCTGCACGTATTGCTGAATTTGCAGCAGCTGCCCGCGCCGCACTTCGTCCAGGGCGGACTCGGTCGTCACCGGGCGACCATCGGCCAGGCTCAGAGCCATCATGCGAATCACGGTCTGGGACAGTTCGCTCAAGGCCGAGGGCGACAAGTGCCCGCGCTCCTGCAAACCCAAACGCAGCATATCCATGGCAATTCGGGCCGGACCTGTCGTGGCGGAGAACGAGCGGGCCACCGCATCGCTTAGCCAGGGCAACCAAGGCAGCAAACGCTCTTCCTCGAACTGCAAGACCAGAAAATGGGATTGATCCTGCACGGCCACTTCGTAAGGGCGGGTGGTGTCATAAATGCCCCACTCCCCGGCGTGCAAGATGCCACTGCGATTATCCTGCTGAATCTGACTACTGCCACTGATCTGCAAGGTGACCTTGTACAGCGCCTGCTCGGATCGGCTGGCCAAGGCCTGGGTACGACGCACGCGCTGCGCGCTGGTACACAGTTCCATGACATCGACCGAACCCATGCGATCGGTTGCCGCCCGGTTGGAGAAACCACGGCGAGAATCCGGCTGAACTTCCAAGGGCACAAAGTACGCGCACACCACTTCCTGCCAAGCAGCCAGGCTCTTGAAAGAAGCAGAGGGAGTGCGCAATAACATAGACATTGCCTGAGTGCCCTTTCGGCCAACGCAATTGATCGGGGTAAGGGGCAGAATATGCCCCCTTTCTTATAGCCCTAAAAAATTCAAGCGTCTACGGTCGTTAACCCGCTGTATCAGCGATCCATGGAGCCGTACAGGTAGGGCGCAGGCTCCAGACCCATACTGTTCATCTTGACGGTTAGCTCCGTACGCGCCTTGAGTACATCATCAAAACGATGCCGGCGCGATGCCCCTACCTCGGCCGAGGTAAAGGGTCGGTAATCGGGTGTCATTTCTTCCGGGCTGAACTTGGCCACAATCCAGTTCAGCACACGAGCCAGATCGGCATTATCCAGTTGCGACTGCGAGGCACCGGGCACTCGAATCATATAGTCCCGTCCAGCTGGCAGGCGTGTAAACAAGCCAATGGACTGGTTGAAATTGGGGATGCCCCGATGCGTCAGGCCCTGGCCATCGTAGCGATGGCAACCTGCGCATTGCAGCATATAGTCTTTGAAAGCCTGCGAACTTTGCAGGTAATCGCCCGTTCCGGCCATCTCTTCTTGGGCATGGGCCCAAGGCGTAAACGCCAGGAGTACGGCGCCCAAACAGGCCAGGCGCAAAGATGTCCACACAGTGATGCCTCCTTAAGTGACCGAACGCCATCCTGGCCGCCCGGCACCTTGTTCAAACCCTGGGGCTGCCTATGCAGGAAAGAACTGGCGTCCCAAGGACCGTTCTTCCCGCATGACTGGCAGCCCGACGGGCCCTTTTTTAGTTTTTAGCCAAGCCAACCAGTACCGATGTCGTGCAATGGAAGGTGCTGTTCTCGTTCGCCATGCACCAGTTCACGTCATTGTGCAGGAAGAACTCGTAACCAGGACGCTCACGGGTCTGCGTGTTGCACTGGCAGCGGCCGCAAGCGGTCTTGCCGCAGCAGTCGTGGTAGCTGATCAGGTAGTCCTTGCCATCATGCGGGTTGTGGCAAGTGCCAATCCACGAGATGGGCGAAGGCGTCGAGCCCGGAGGGCAGGTGGTGGTCGTGCCACCGCAGCAAGAGCACAGGAACCCGTCCACCGCACAATGACGCCAGTAGTCGCAGGAGTTCACTTCGTCTTCATTCGCCAGATCGGGATTCAGACTGATGTGATCGGCACCACTGCTGCTGCCACCACCACCGGCGGCGCGAGCCACCGGCAATACAGGCAACACAAAGGCCGAACCGACCATTAATTTTCCCACCGAGCGCAGCACGCTGCGACGCGAAGTCTTGTGGGCCACAGAACGGGAGAGGCTCTCCCCAAATTTATCCAGCCAACGCATTGACGTTCTCCTTTCGTGATACCTGCACTTGCTTCATGCCCGAGTCACCGGCCAAGTATTCTTGCGCCGAG
This sequence comes from Alcaligenes sp. EGD-AK7, assembly GCF_000465875.3. Taxonomy (NCBI): domain Bacteria; kingdom Pseudomonadati; phylum Pseudomonadota; class Betaproteobacteria; order Burkholderiales; family Alcaligenaceae; genus Alcaligenes; species Alcaligenes sp. EGD-AK7. The sequence continues at coordinate 338,884 of NZ_AVOG02000023.1, forward strand.
GCCACGCCCAGGTCTTTGGCGGTAAACAGGCTTTCCAGCTGTTCACGCGAATTGACCAGACCCTTGCCGCGCACCACACCGTTCTCGTCGATCAGGACGGCGTAAGGCAGTTTGCTGATCTGAAAGCCCATGCCCAGCTGTGTGGACAGGACGTAAGGGAAAGCGTCCAGTTGTGCTTTCTGGTAGAAAGCCAGATGCTCAGGCATCTCGCCATCACTGGCCAGCACAATATCTACCCACTGACCTTCCGAGCCCTGAATGGACTTCAGAATGGGCAAGAGCTTCTTGCACACCGGGCAGGTAGGCGACATGAAGAAAATCAACTGGCTACGCGGACCAGCCACGCCCACGGTAACGGCACGACCGCGCAGGTCCTGCAATTCCATGACGGGAGCGGCATCACCCACCTGCGGGCCTTTATCCATAGTCAGGGCGCCCATGGGGGCTACCCGTTCGTACAACACGCCAATCTGGCGCGACAGGGCAAGTACAACCAGCACCAGGGCCAGTACGATTACCCATAAAATGACGTTGGAAATCATTAAAGCGGTCATTTAGGTCTCCTAAGAATTCTGCATTTTCTGGAATTTCAGATGGGATTCGATCAGCTGGTTGGCCGCATAGTACAGGCCCAGCAAGGCCAAGGTGGCACCAAAGAAGGTCAAACCGTCCACCCAGACCAGTTCACGGGCGCTGCTGATGGCCCAGTCACCGCTGGCCACGGCCAGCGCAGCCAGCAAGGCATTGCGAGCCACCAGCCACCAGGACAGACCACCGGAGGATTCCCCCAGCCCGGAGCAGCCGCAATCCACATCGCGGCGGCCACGCAGCAGGTTCATCACAATGCCACTGGTGGCGACCAGCAGGACGCACAGGGCCAGAACCGCCCCCAGCGAACGGCTGGCTGGCCACAGCAGCAAAGGCGCACTCAAGGCCTCGGCAGCGACAAACAGCACACTGAACGGTCGTAACAACACTTCCGGCAACAATCGATAACCGCCAACGGCTGCCTCGAACAGGCTGAAGTGACGCAGTTTATCCAGCGCCCCCAGTCCCATCAGCACGGCCAAGCAAGCCAGGCTGGCGTAGGTCAGGACCGGGTCCATATCAGACACCCCCAACTGGGTGGAACTGAACTTGCAAGGATGCTTCTGCGGCGCCTTCAATGGTGCGCAGCAACTTGGGTTCAGGCTGGCTGATGTCATAGACGTTCACATTGCCACCGTCCAGGGTCAGCATCAGATTGCGTTGCTGATCAATGGTCATGGACAAGGCATCACGCCCTGGAATGCGGGCTACACGCTGCTTGGTCTTGGTGTCCATGACCCAGATCTCGGCTGCGGGGAACTTGTGAGTGCCCTCTTTGCCATCGGGATGCATGAACACATACATGCGACCGCTGGCACGATGCAGACCCACCAGGTTGTAGCCACCGGGCACCCAGTTCTTGGCCTTGTCCTCGTCGTTCAGCAGGGACCAGGGGCCATCTACCTTGACCTCGTCACCGCTGAAATCCGCACTGTAGACATTGCCGTAGTAGGACACGAAGTGAGCCTTGTCCTTATCCAGAGCCGGAGCGATAAAGATCGGATCGTCCTTCACGGAGAACATCTGCTTGCTGCGCGACTGGCTGGCGACCTTGCCGTCTTCGCCCAGATTGATGGTCAACAGGCCACCATCACCACAAATGGTCATGAAGCTGCGGGGGCGATTGGGCTGGGGGATTACGCTCCAGCAACCGGCGGCAGCTGTGACGTCTTCCACATAATCACCCTTGGCCACGTCCACGATCCCGATCGAGGTCGCTGGCGAGGCGTTTTGCAGCACGATGAACTTGCCGTCCGTCGTCTGACGGAACAGACCGTCATAGTTCAGACCTTGCACACGCTTGGGTGGCAGGGAAATCTCCTTCTCGAAGGTCAGCTTGTCGGCATCCCACACTTCCACTACATCCGAGCGCTTTCCACGCGTAATGCGCTCGTGATAGGTGGTCATGGTGTAGATTTTCTTGCCGTCGTTGGACACCTGCACGTGGCCGTTGAAGGCGGTGGGTACCATGCCCAGGAACTTGCCGTTGGTGTAGTCATAAACGTGCACACGGCTTTCGGTCAGGTGCATGAACACCGAGTCCATGACATAGATACGGTTTTCCTGCGGGGCAGACACACTGTGACCACCTGTCAGGACTTCGCGCGGCTTGTCCTGGGCCTGCGCGCCACCGGCCAGTACCATCAGCCCCAACATGGCGGCGGCGGTCGTTAATTTAAATTTAGACTTCATTGGATGTCTCTCCTCATGGGCGTCCACGCTGTCAGAACGCATAGGCATAACGGAATTGCAGGCCGCGCATGCGCGGGCCATTCTCGACTTTCAAATCATGGATGTACTGCAATTGCACCTGGTGAGCGTCGGTCAACTGGTGGGTGATCTCGGCGGCCAACTGGTGGTTACGTGCACGCGTCGCCGTGGTCTGGCCATTGACCCGCTCACGGCCACCTGTCTCGTAGCGGTAGCGCATACCCACATAAGTCTTTTCAGTCAGGTTGGTTGAAACCAGGGCCATCAGGCGGATTGCCGTGTCTTTTTTCAGGGTCTGGCCGTAGTAGTTCTTGTTGTTGCCAAAGAACTCGAACTCCGCCACGCCTTCCACAAAGGAGGACTCCCCAAAGCCTTTCACAATCGCAAAGTCCTGGATCGTGCTCCAGCGATTCTTGCCGGAAGACACATCGGCCTGCGAGCCGTGGTAACGACCAGTGGGCAAGGTAATGAAGGGCTCCCACGCAAACCAAAAACGGTTTTCCGGATCGTTGTGCAGCCACACGGCCGCACCGGCAGTCACATCACCAATCCCGGTCATGCGATCCCGGTCTTGCCCTGGAACATCCAGCGTGTTACGAAAACCGGGCACGATCAGCTCGTACTGCACCGTCTTGCCGGCCAGTTCGCGAAAGTGCATCTGACGATAAATCATGCCTTGCACATTCAACTTGGGGCTGTCGCCAATTCGTGAACCCTGATCATAAAAACCGTGAGACTTCAGCCCCATCATGTAGACCGCCAGGATGTCGGTCCCTACCGGAGCAGGAATCCAGTCCCGCGCACTGGGGTCGCCCGCAAGGGCGGCACCGGCACTGACGCCGCTCAAGGCCAAGGCCAGAGCGGTCCGCTGCAAAATTGCATACATTATTGTTGTCTCCTCAAAGAGGCGCGAACGGTATCGTTATTGTGTTCGCGCCTTTATCCCTAGCTAGGCTGCCGGGTAGGCCATGCAGACCGATTTGGTCTCCAGGTAAGCCTCTACCGCAGCGCGCCCGTGCTCCCGACCCAGGCCGGACTGCTTGTAGCCACCAAAGGGCATGCTGGGGTCCAGCATGTTGTGGGTGTTGACCCACACGGTTCCGGCCTTGATGCCAGCAGTCAAACGCTGGACGCGGGCCAGATCCTGACTCCAGACGCTGGCACCCAGGCCAAAGTCTGTATCGTTGGCCAACTGCAGTGCCTGCGCCTCGGTATCAAACGGGGTCGCGACCACCACGGGACCAAAGATTTCTTCACGCATGATGCGAGCATCGGGAGCGACGTCGGCAAACACGGTAGGACGTACAAAGTAGCCCTGCTCGGGGCGAGCACCCTCGCCTGCCAACATGCGACCGCCTTGCTGGCGGCCCACATCAATGTAGTTCTGCACGCGCTGCTGATGACGGGCGGAAATCAGCGGAGCAATCTGGGTGGACTGCTCAAAGCCCGAGCCCAGAGTCATGGAAGAAGCCAGATCGGCTACGCCCTGCACCACGCGCTCGTAAATGCCTTTTTGCACGAACAGACGCGAGCCGGCAGTACATACCTGGCCCTGGTTAAAGAAGATGGCGTTGGCCGCACCTTGAATGGCCATGTCCACATCGCAATCGTCCATGATGACCACGGGGGATTTGCCGCCCAGCTCCAGAGACATGCGCTTCATGTCATTGACGGCCTGATGACCGATCAACTTGCCCACTTCCGTGGAGCCGGTAAAGGAGATCTTGTTCACGCCAGGGTGAGCCGTCAAAGCCGCACCAGTGCTTTCGCCACGACCCGTGATCACGTTGATCACACCGGCGGGGAAACCGGCTTCCAGAGCCAGTTCGGCCAGACGAATGGCGGTCAGCGGTGTCTCTTCAGCAGGCTTCAGAACCACGGTGCAACCGGCGGCCATGGCAGGCGCAATCTTCCACACCGCCATCAGCAACGGGAAGTTCCAGGGCACGATAGCGCCCACGACACCCACCGGTTCCTGGCGGGTGTAAGCGTGGTATTTCACGCCGGGAGGAAAGCCGATGGAAGGCGAGAGCAATTCGCCATTCATCTTGGTGGCCCAGCCAGCCATGTAGCGCAGCCATTGTGCGCTGGCCGCCACTTCCAGACCGTAGGAGAAGAACAGCAGCTTGCCGTTGTTCAGGGTTTCCAGACGAGCCAGCTCATCCGCGTGGGATTCAATCAAATCAGCCAAACGCAACAAGAGGCGCTCGCGCTGAGCGGGCAACATCTGAGCCCATTCGCCCTGCTCCAGAGCCTGGCGCGCAGCACGCACGGCCAGATCCACGCCTTGAGCACCGGCCTCGGGCTGGTGCGCAATCACTTGTCCCGTTGCGGGATCGTAGACGGGAATCGTGGGCCCTTGAGATTCAGTGACGGGTTTGCCGTCAATAATCATGTGTTCGCGAATCGCCTTGCGCTCGGCTTGTACGTCCTGCCCCATAGTCTGTCTCCACACGGAATAGTTGATTCTTAACGAATCCAGTATAGGGACGAGGACAAGCCCGGACTTGTGATTCTGTGCACGGAGGCTTGTTGATTTGGGTACGGAGTGAGCCCTGTCCTGCTTTAGAACAAATCCAGCTGGGCGGGCATGCTGGCCTGGATGTCGCCCGTGCCCGTCAAATGCACACGGCGTTCAAAGTCCAGCAGGCTGGCTTTGCGATGCAAGCCGGAGCTAAAGCCGGTCAACATGCCATTGGCGCCTTGCACGCGGTGACACGGCACGATAATGCTGATGGGATTGAGGCCGCAGGCCTGGCCCACAGCACGGACCGCCTTGGGACGGCCCAGATGTTCGGCCATCTGGCCATAGGTCCAGGTCTGACCATAGGGAATAGTCAGCAAGGCCTGCCAGACCTGTTGCTGAAACTCTGTCCCTTGCAGGCTGAAAGGCAGATCAAACTGCTGCAGCTTGCCGGCAAAATACGCGTCCAGTTGAGTCTGCACGGGCTCGGCCAAAGCAGGTTCCGGGATCAGCCCGGCCAGTTGCTCGGGTGTCAGACCATGTACGGTCTCTTCCTCGAAGTCCAGACGCAGCAAGGCTCCTTGAGCGTCCACCAGCAGACGCATCGCCCCTAAAGGCGTATCAAAGCAGGCAGTACGCAGCCCGACATAGGCAAACATGGCAATCCCGATCCAAGGGCAGAATGTCTGATCATACTGCGCGACTCCAGCCACTTCAAAAACTCTGGCAGCACCCAGGCAGGCTAGAGGCCAGCTCCTGGTCAAAGGCTTTTCAACCCAAAGCCGCCTGGCCGCAGCACCTCTCGTCCTTGTACCAACTCCTTATGCGCCTATAAAAGCGCCTGAGTGAGCAAGAAAACCTAAAAGAACAAGAGACTGAGACAACAACAATCACCTTGGCAAGCGCATTGGCTTTGGCGTCAAAGACGCACGACAAGCTCCCGATTACGCACAACATTTTGTTGAGCGGGATATCCTGCGCAAGGTTCATGCTCCCATGAAGTGCCTGGCTCTCAATAGTTAGTGCTTGGCTCCTATTTTTGCGTCCCCCCACACCCACCGCTAACTATTGAGAGCGACGACCAACACGCAAACCTCGCTCCCTCAAGTTCCTCACGCCGCTACAGCAGCCCAAAGGGCTACATACCGCCAGGCCCAAAAAGGACGAAAGTCTCATATTGATAGTCATTGTGAGCCGATCTGGGCCGGGGGCCGTCCTCTGGGCGATTCAGGCTTCTTGCCGCAGGCAGGCTTGCTATTCGGGGTCCAAGCGTCCTGCTGTTTGAGCGAAATGCTTGTGCCTTGTCCGGGGGACAAGGCACTTTCGCGAGTTCAGGGCGCGCCCGAATAGCAAGCCTGACCAGGGCACCGGTGCGCAGCACCGGCAAGGAGCCAAGCCCGGAGGACGGCCCCCGGCCCAGACCGGCGTTTTCACGAAGCACTATCTAAACATACAGGCTCTCTGCGCTCCTTGTCTCACAAACCTTCTGCTCTGCACACAAACAGCGCCACTCCCCAACGCTCAGGAAACCGAAGAAGAAGAAGAAGAAGAAGAAGAAGAAAGAAGCGCAAGCAAAAAAACCGGCTAAATAACGCCGGGGCCCCCCAGACGTTATTTACCCGGCAAATCCAACAAATGCAGCAGTTACTCAAGAACAGCAAGGTTTAAACGGTTTGCACACCCGTTGCAGACAAGTCCAGACCCACACGGCGCACCACAGCCTCAAACTCGTCCCGGCTGATATGGTCCAGAGCCGTCGCCGGATCACGCGTCGCATCGCAGGCGATGATGCCACGGCGCATATAGGAATACTTGCGCAAGGCCAGCGCCACCAAAGGCTGAAACTCGTAACGAATCAGCGAACAATAACGGTCAAACACACGGGCGGCTTCCTCCTGTTCGCCCTGACGGTGCAAGGCATAGACCTTGAGCAGAATCTCCGGGAAGGAGAAGCCGGTGACCACGCCATCGGCCCCCCGTTGCAGCTCTTCCAGAAAATGCATGCCACCCAGGCCACTCAAGATCGGCAAGGCATCGCCAGACAGACCCCGCACAGCGGTAATCTTCTGTCCCACGGGAGGGTCTTCGGAATTCAGAATGGACACACCCGCCTCTGCCTTCAAACGCACAGCCAAGGCCGGACTGATGCGGGCGGCGAACAGTTCCGGGAAGTCGTGAATGACCACCGGCAAACGAATAGCCTGCACAATCTGGCGGTAAAAGGACACCTGCATATCGTCATCCGCCCCCGCCAAGGGAGCGACAAAAATCGCATCGGCCCCCAGATCTTCAGCGCTGCGAGCCTGCTCCACCGCCGCCGCCGTTCCCATGGCCCGCACCCCCACCCAGACCGGCACCGCACCGCGCACTGCCGCCACGACGGTTTCAATGACACGCCGACGCTCAAAGGTACTGAGCTTGTGCAGTTCACCCATCACCCCCAAAATCGCCAAGCCGTGAATACCGGCTTCCAGCTGGAAATTCACCAGACTGACCAGGCTTTGCAAATCCAGCTCGCCACCCGGTTTGAAGGGAGTGGGGCAAATGGAAAAGACACCTTTATTTTTCATAATTACGCTTAGGCTCAACGTGGAATAACAAATGGCTTTTGCATACGCGAAATCATGCGTACCAAGGGCCAGAGAAGAATGAAGTAAATCAGCGCAGCGGCCACCAGAGGCGTCTGGCTATAGGTCTCGCCCTGCACGATCTGGGCCGAACGCAGCAGTTCAGGCAAGGCCACGGCCGAAGCAATCGAGGTCTGCTTGATGGCTTCCAGCGTGTTACTGGCCAGATCCGGAATTACATTGCGCACACCTTGGGGCACAACCACATAGGCCATGGCCTGACGGGCGTTCAAACCCGTGGAGCGCGCCGCCTCGTTCTGTCCGGGGGACACCGACTCCAACCCGGCACGGAAAATCTCCGCGAAGTAACCACTGCTGTTCAAAACCAGCGCCAGCACCGTGGCGGAAAACTCATTCAAGGGCAGGCCCAAAAAAGGCAGGCCGTAGTAAATGAAGATCAGCAGCACCAAAGGCGGGAAGGCACGGAAAAAATCCACGTACAGCAGAATCAGGCGGTTCAGCCAGCGATGTTGCTGATAATGCAGGCAAGCGATCACCAGACCCAGCAAGGCAGCCAGCGGCACGATGATCACCGAGAGCTTGACGGTCAGCCACAAGCCCTGAAGCAGCAAGGGCCAACTGGCGGCAAGAATCTTCGGGTTCAGAAAAGTATCGATCAGTTCCATAGCGCGTCACTCCTACGACTTGATCGCATAGCGCCGTTCCAGCACCCTCGTCAGATGAACGAAGGGGAAGAAAATCAGGCAGAACAAAATGGCCCCGGCCGTAAAGGCGGTGGGGTTGGCGATGTTGGACTGGATATTGCTGGAAACATTGAGCAGTTCAGGCACGGCAATGACCGAGCCCAAGGTGGTGCCTTTGGTAATCCCGATGGCGCGATTGGTCAGTGGTGGAATCGCCAGGCGCACGGCTTGCGGCAGGATGATGGCAAACAGCGTCTGACTGAAACCCATGCCGGTGGAGCGGCCCGCTTCCCACTGCCCCGTAGGCACTGAAGCAATGCCAGACCAGAAGATTTCTTCTGCAAAGGCAGACAACACCAGGCTCAAGGCCAGCACCGTGGCGGGTACGGGCTCAATCACAATCCCCAGGGACGGCAAAGCGAAGAACACCAGCACAATAATGACCAGCTGCGGAATCGCACGGAACACGTCCACATACAAGGTCATCAAGATATTGACGGGACGCCAGCCGTAGCAACGCAACACGGCCAGACCCAGACCCAGGACGGTGCCCAGAATCACGGTCATCACAGCCATTTGCAGCGTGACCCAAAAGCCCTGCATGATCTCGGGCAGATGGGGGCTGATCAGCGTCCAGTTAAAGAAGTAATAAACAATCTGATCCATGGCCGACCTCAGTTCATGCGGCTCAGAAAATCCTGAATACGCTTGTGACGCGGCTTACACAGAATTTCATCAGGGCTGCCCTGGTCCAGAATCACGCCCTGGTCCATGAACACAATGCGGTCCCCTACTTCGCGGGCAAACTGCATTTCGTGCGTAACAATCACCATGGTCATGCCCGCATCGCGGGTGCGTTTCATCACGTTCAGCACTTCACCGACCAGCTCCGGGTCCAGACCCGAGGTAGGCTCGTCAAACAGCATGACTTTGGGCTCCAGCGCCAGCGCGCGGGCAATGCCCACCCGCTGCTGCTGGCCGCCGGACAACTGGCTGGGATAGTGTTCGATACGCTGGGCCAGACCCACCTGTTCCAGATGATGGCGGGCCTGCTCTTCGGCCTGCGCCTTGGGCACTTTTTTCACCTTGCGCAGCGCCAGCATCACATTGCCTAGCGCCGTCATATGCGGGTACAGGTGTATGCCCTGAAACACCATGCCTATGTTCTGGCGCACCTGGTTCAGGTCGGTGCGCGGACAGGTCACATCACTGCCAGCCACCACAATCGTGCCGCTGGTCGGGGTTTCCAGACGGTTGATGCAGCGCAGACAGGTACTTTTGCCCGAGCCCGAGCCGCCAATCATCACGACAACTTCGCCGGTGTTGACGCTCAGGTCTATGCCTTTAAGAATTTCGGCCTGCCCAAACGATTTGCGCAAGCCCTGGATGCGGACAATTTCACTCATGGTCGCTCCTTGACCGCCTGCCAGTCGGGCAGGCGGGGACCGGCCCCTGCAGGGCCATATAGCTAGAGAAACAGCGCGAAGGCGCTTTTAAGGACGGGAGCAGTCGGGGGTGTGCTCGGTGGGCTCGTAGCCAGGGAAGTCGGGCACGCCATAGCCGGGGAAAATCACCGTCATGGCCGTACCAGCATTGGGTTCCGTACCGAACCACTTCACATGCAGCTTGGACAGGGAGCCGTCCTGCTTCATGCATTCCAGCACTTCATCCACGCGATTACGCAGGGCCATGTCGTCCTTGCGGAAGGCAAAGGCGTAGTTAGCCTCGGTGGTCATGTCGTAGACCGGGGCCAGTGCGGGGGTCTGGGTGGCGATATAGCGTGCCAAAGGAGTCTCGGACATATTGGCAAAGGCGCGACCAATAGCCACGGCCTGCACGGCATCCGTGTTCTTGTTGAAGCGCTGGATCTTGTAGCCGTATTTTTCCTGATTGTCCTGCAACCAACGGTCCGAGAAGCTGCCGTTATTGACGGCAATGGTCTTGCCTTTCAGGTCTTCCAGTGCATTGACGGTCGCGCCCTTTTTAGCCAGAAAGCTCAGGCCGCCCGCCATATACGGCTCGGCAAACAGCATTTGCTCCGCACGTTCACGTGTGGTGTTGGTGGGAGCCGCCACCATGTCGTAACGACTGGAAAACAAGCCCGCAAAAATAGCGGAAAACGGGGTGTCGATGACCTCCGCCCCCTCGTAACCCATGCGTCGGGCCACTTCCTGGGTCAGATCATTGGAAAAGCCATCCAGCTTGCCATCGGTGCCGCGCATGAAAAACGGAACCAGGCCCACGTCTGCAGCCACCTTGAACATCTTGCCCTGATTGGGGTTGACCGCATGAGCGGGCAGGCTCAAGGCCACGCCGGCAGCCAATGTGGCCAGCATCAAGCCAGCTTTGCTGCTGACACGTCCCCAGCGGGACAGGGTGTTTTTGCGGGATACAGCCGCAGCCAACGGGGCGATTGTGTATACGCCTTGCATAAGGTCTCCTTGCCATCCATTTTCTGTTTGTAGTGCTTTAATTCTAGGATTGGCAAAACCTTGATGTCATATGCTTTTTTATTAACTCTTCATAACACAGGGTTAAGAAAATACCCCTACCCCTTATACGCGGCGCAATACGCGAACACGCACATTTCCCGACAGCTTCCCGTGATAAGGGTAAGTCCCCCCCTGGAGAGGCCGCCAAGCAAAAGCGCAGCGTGGGGGGACGATGTATTTATGGATGAATCACTCAGGCCCAGCCTGCCCGCATGCCTCGGGAGGCTGTGGAAATCACCACTTCCATGAAGTCGTGCGCCAATTGCGACACCGGTACCACATTGGAATGCAGCATGTGCAAAGGCATGGTGGTGCGCGGATTAATGGGGCGTACCACCACATCCGGCCAGACCCGGCCTGCCACGGCCAGCTCGTCCACAATTGCAATCCCGGCTCCAGCCTGCACCATGGCACAGGCAATATGCGTCAAACGCACCTCCACCGCCAGTTGCGGCACACCAGGACGGTTACCAAATAACTGCTGCACCATCTGGCCATAAGGAGTGTCATTGCCATAACCAATCAGGTCCAGTCCTTCCAGATCGCTGGCATCCAGCTCCTGCTTGTCGGCCAGAGGATGGCTGGCTGGCAACACCGCCACCAGATGGTTTTCGTAAATGGATTGGGCATGCAAGCTGGGATGTGTCAGCGGCACGATAGCCACACCGACCTCGGCCTGCTGGGTGACCAAAGCCTGTACCAGATCACTGGAAATCAGCGTGCGCACATACACCTTCACGTCCGGGAATGCCTGGCGAAAACGCGTCACCGCCATGGGGATCAAGGTCTGGCCCAGACTGGGGCTGACGGCAATGTGCAAGCTGCCGTGGCGCTTTTCGATCAGGTCGGTGGCCACCTCGTTTACCCGCTGCACGCTGTTATGAACCTGCTCCACCTCCTGATAGAGCCGACGCGCCTCGGGCGTGGGGTACAGACGCCCCTTGATGCGCTCGAACAGCACCAGACCAATACGCGATTCGGTATAGGACAGCAGGCGGCTGATGGCCGGTTGCGACACGTTCAGCAATTGCGCCGCCTTGCTGATGGAACCGGTCAGCATGATCGCGCGAAAAACCTCGATTTGACGAAGATTGAGCAGCATCCCTTAACGTAGCCTTATGTTTCGAGCACAAATAAGCATAAGACATTTTGATTTGCCTATGTTTCAATTTTTTCAAGCTGCCATCCCGGCGCGCCTTGATCGCAACGGGCTTACAGAGCGGCTTCATAACTACGACACGGAGACAAAATCATGCAAACCCTGCTTGCTCGCACCCTGGCGGTGCTGGGCTTGGGACTGGCCGCCGCTGCGCCCGCCGCCCACGCCGCTGACAACGTTCATCTCATGCTGGACTTCATCCCCACCGGCGACTATGCCCCGTATTACTCCGGCATTGCCAACGGGATTTACGAGAAACACGGCATCAACCTGAAGATTACCCGTGGCACCGGTTCGGGTGACACAGTTCTGAAAGTGGCTGGCGGCGCGGCCGATATTGGCTTGGCCGATATTTCCGCCATTCTGACCTCGCGTCAGAACAGCCAGACTCCCATCAAGGCCATTGCTTCCACCTTCTCGCACTCGGCCCATTCCCTGTTTGTGCGCAAAGACTCGGGTATTACCGATTTCTCCGGCCTGGAAGGCAAGAAAATTGCCGTCTCGCCCGGTAACAGCCACAAGCTTTACTTCCCCATGGTGGCGCGCAAGGCCAACACCGATCCCGACAAGATTCAGTGGGTGACCGTTGACGGCTCCTCCATGGCACCGCTGCTGATCAACGGCAAAGTGGACGCCGCTCCTTTCCTGGCCACCAACTACTACTACCAGAACAAGCAGGCCAAGCGTTTTGGCAAGGAAATCGTGGTGCTGCCCTTTAGCGACCAGGGCTTCAACATCTACGCCCTGTCCGTATTCGCCACCGACAAGACACTGACCGAGCGCCCACAAATGGTGCAGAACTTCCTGGACGCCACCATCGAAGCCTGGGAAGCCGCCCGCAAGGACCCGGACACGGCTTGTCAGGCCCACGTAAAGGCCAATCCGGAAATCGACCTTGATGACTGCATGGGCAACCTGAACGCGGTGCTGGGCTACATCTACACCGATTTCAGTGCCGAGCACGGAGTAGGCAGCCTGGAAGAAGGCCGCATGAAAAACACCTACGAGGCCGTTGCAGAAGCCCAAAGCCTGGATCCCGCCTGGGACTATCACCAAGCCTACGACACCCAGTTCATCGTCAAGGCCAACGGCACGGCCAAGCCCTGAGCTGAACTGATTTTCGCGCGTGCTCCGGCTTGGCCCAGGCGGGCCGGCGCGCGCCTAGGAGCGCATTGTGATACGCATTCAAGACGTCAACCTGATCTACGGTCGTAATACCGAGCGAGAGACTCAGGCACTGAAACAAATCAATCTGGACATCCAGGACAACGAAATCATTGCCATTGTCGGCGCTTCGGGCTGTGGGAAATCCACGCTGCTACGCCTGATCGCCGGCTTGCTGATGCCCACCACCGGCACCGTCAGCATTGATGATGAAATCGTTGCCCACCCCCGCCAGGACACCGGCATCGTGTTCCAGGCCCCGACGCTGGTGCCGTGGGCCAATATTCTGGACAACACCCTCTTGCCATCGAGCATCATGGGTCGTCTGGACGATCAGGCCCGCAGCCGCGCCACGCGTCTGCTCACTACCGCCGGGCTGGGCAATTTTCTGCACCACCACCCCAAGCAATTGTCGGGCGGCATGCAGCAACGCGTAGCCATTTGCCGCGCACTGGTTCACAACCCCAAAGTGGTGCTGATGGATGAGCCGTTCGGCGCCCTGGACGCGCTGACCCGCGAAACCATGACGCTGGAACTGCTGCGGCTTTGGTACGAAGACCCCAAAACCATTGTGTTTGTGACGCACTCGATTTCCGAAGCCGTCATGCTGGGTCACCGCATTGTGGTGATGTCGCCGCGCCCCGGCCAGATTACCGAAATTCTGGATGTAAACCTGCCCCGCGAACGCGACTTTTCTCTGGTGGGCACGCCCGAATTTACGCGCTGTGCCGCTGCCGTCCGTGAACTCATTTTCCAACACGAGGTGGCTTGATGAGCGAGCAAACTCAAACCCTGGGCGCCGCGCCCGTGCGCAAGCGACGACTGCGCCTGCGCGATTTCAATGAAATTACCGTCCCGGCCATCACCCTGATTGCCGTGGTCATCCTGTGGGAGCTGGCCAGCCGCCTGTTTGATATCCCTGAATACCTGGTGCCTGCCCCCTCGCGCATCTGGGCCGATTCCATGCAAATGAAAGAGGCCATGCTGATGCACACGCTGGTGTCCACGCGCACCATCATGCTGGGCTTTTTGCTGTCGATTGTGATCAGCTTTCCGCTGGCCGTGCTGATTACCTACTCGCGCTTTTTCGAGCAGGCCATCTACCCGCTGCTGATCCTGACCCAGTCCATCCCCAAGGTGGCCCTGGCTCCGATTCTGGTCATTATCTTTGGACCCACTGAGCTGCCACGCGTCGTGGTGACTTTTCTGGTGGCCTTCTTCCCGCTGGTGATCTCCATGACCTCCGGCCTGCTGGCGGCCCCGCCCGAGCTGATCGAGCTGGTCCGTGCCTGCCGCGCCACCCGCTTGCAAGAGTTTTTCCGCATTCGCCTGCCCTTTGCCGTGCCCTTTATTTTCTCGGGCCTGAAAGTGGCCATCACCTTGTCCGTGGTGGGTGCTGTAGTCGGTGAATTTGTAGCCGCTGACCAAGGTCTGGGCTACTTGATCACCACCTCTACAGCCTTCTTCAAGACACCGGTTGCCTTCGGCGCCATGGCGATCTTGTCCGTGCTGGGCATTGTGTTCTTCCAGGTGATTTCTGCCGCCGAACGCATCCTGTTCCCTTGGGCAATCAAGGACAATCGGAGCTGATCATGACATCAAGTTATACCGTCATCCGTGGGGGCCTGGTGCTGGCCCACGCCCAAGCCAAGGCCGAACCTCTGGACATTCTGATCAAGAATGGCGAGATCGAAGCCATGGGCCCGCCCGGCCTGCCCGCGCCGTCTGAAGCCACGGTGGTGCAAGCGGATGACCAACTGCTGCACCCCGGCCTGATCAACGCCCACACCCACGGCCACGGCACCTATGCCAAGGCCATGGGGGATCGCTGGTCGCTGGAACTGCTATTGACAGCCGGCCCCTGGATCAATGGCGACCGCCATCTGGAAGACAAATACCTGAGCACTCAGTTGAACGCGGCAGAAATGCTGCTCAAAGGCTGTACCGCCAGCTACGACCTGTACTCCGAAGTCCCGGTACCCACAGCGGAAGGCATGAATGCGGTCGCCCAAGCCTATGTGGATGCCGGTATGCGAGCCACGGTAGCGCCCATGATGGCGGACCTGTCCTTTTACCAGTCCGTCCCCGGCCTGATCGAAGCCCTACCGGAAGAGCTGCAAAAGTTTGTGGCCCAACTGGCACCGCAGTCGTTCCGGGCCACGCTATCAGGCCTGACGGACTTCCTGGATCAGCAGCACAACCCCGACCGCATTCGCGTGGCCTTGGCCCCGACCATTCCCATGCTGTGCTCGGACGAGTTCCTGCAAAGCTGCGGTGAAATCAGCGCGGAGCGCAATATCGGCCTGCACAGCCACGTTGGCGAGTCCTATGTGCAAGCCCTGACCGGCATGAAACGCTATGGCACCACCATTGTTCAGCATCTGGACAAGCTGGGCCTGATCTCGCCCCGTTTCACCCTGGCACACGCCATCTGGCTGGACGAGCGCGACCTGGACATTCTGGCCGAACGCGGTGCCATGGTAGCCCACAACCCCGGCAGCAATATGCGTTTAGGTAATGGGATTGCCGATGTGAACTCCATGCTGGAACGCGGCATTACCGTGGGCCTGGGCACGGACGGCTCCAATAGTGGCGATAACCAGAATATGTACGAGGCCATGCGTCTAGCCTCCTTCTCGTCCAAGGTGCGCGGCCCGGATACAGAACGCTGGGTCACAACCGAACAAGCGCTGTACGCCGCCACCGAAGGCAGCGCCCGCTGCCTGGGCATGGGCGAGCAGTTGGGACGTCTGGAACCAGGTCGAAAGGCCGACATCGTGTTTCTGGATCTGGCCCATATCAACTGGATTCCGCATAACAACACGGTCAATCAGCTGGTGCATCTGGAAGACGGGCTGGCGCTGCGCCATGTGATGGTCGACGGCCAGTTTGCCGTGCGCGACCGACAGTTAACACAAGTGAATATGCCTCGCCTGCGCCAACAAGTGGAGCAGGCCCAGGAACGCATCACACGCAATACCTACGACAAGCGCCACATCACGGAAAAACTGGCCAAAGCCGTAGGTTCGTTCTGCCTGTGCCTGGGCCACGACCGCTATCACGTGCAGCGCTGGGCGCACTCCAAGCAAGACTTAACATGACGTTATGTTTTACCGATAAATAGGCATACGACATTCATGACTGGATTTGCTTCAATCATGGAAACGAACACGATTGCGGGCACGCGAGATGCGCGGGTCCGAGCCATCCAAGGAGGAAGATAATGAGCGACTTTGATCTGGTAGTACGAGGAAATATTGTTGAACGCGACCGCATCATCACTGACGGCTGGGTGGCCGTCCGCGAAGGCCGAGTAGCAGCCCGCGGTGTTGGCGCGGCTCCTTCGGCCCGTGAACATGTGGATGCGCGTGGCATGTGGGTCATGCCCGGCGTGCTGGACGGTCAGGTGCACTCTGGTAGCCAGGCCAATCAGGAAGGTCTGGGTTGGGCCTCGCGTGCGGCGGCCGCCGGTGGCGTGACCACCATGGTGGAAATGCCGTACGACGATCCCGAACCCGTTGCCTCCCGCCCGCAGTTGGAAGACAAGATTGCCCGCATTGAAAGCGATTGCCACGTGGACGTGGCCTGCTACGGCACATTGAACGACCAGCACGGTCTGGAAGCAGCCGCTGGCCTGATTGAAGGCGGCGTTTGCGGTTTCAAGTTCTCTACCTTTGAAGCCAGCCCCAACCGCTTTCCGCGCGTGGAAGAAGACATCCTGATGGAAGCCTTCCGCCTGATTGCCCCCTCCGGCCTGGCCTGCGGTGTCCACAACCAGGACCAGGAACTGACACGCAAGAACATCAAGCGCATGGTCGAAGCCGGTGATACGGGTTGGGACGCCTTCTTGCGCGCTCACACCCCTTTGATCGAAAACCTGGCCACCAGTGCCATTTATGAAATCGGTGCCCAGACCGGTGCCCGCGCCCACGCCGTGCACGTATCTCTGTCGCGCGGGTTTGAAATCTGCAATATGTACCGTCAGGCAGGTCACAAAGCGTCGATTGAAACCTGCGTGCAGTACCTGATGCTGAACCACGAAGAACACACCCGCCGCTTCGGTGCCAAGACCAAGCACTACCCTCCCATTCGCCCCAAGGCGGAAATGGATCTGCTCTGGACCCACATTGCCAACGACGAATGTACCTTCGTGTCCTCCGACCACGTCAGCTGGGGCCTGGAGCGCAAGCAGTTTGACAATGTGTTCCAGAACTCCTCTGGTGGTCCTGGTCTGGAAACCCTGCTGCCCGCCTTCTGGACAGGCTGCGCCGAACACGGCATTTCCCCCACTATGGTCGTCAAGCAATTGTGCTGGGGCCCTGCCCAACACTTCCTGCTGGAACACCGCAAGGGTTCGCTGAATGTGGGCGCAGACGCCGATATCGTGATCGTCAAACCCGAAACCTACCGTTTTGACCCGTCCACCAGCCTGTCCGCCGTCACCTGGAGCTCCTTCGAGGACCGCGAGTTCCAAGTGCGTGTGGAAGCCACCTATGTGCGCGGCCAACTGGCCTGGGACGGCAAAACCGTGCGTAACGCAGCGGGCGACGGTCAGTTCATCCGTCCGCACAAGGCAGGCGAATTGTCATGAGTCTGGCCATGCCCTTGTTGAATCAGGAGCGCCTGTGGCGCAGCACCCAGGAGCTGGCCGCGTTCACGCTACCCGACCAGCCCTGGACACGCCGTGCATTCTCCGATCTGTTTCTGCAATCGCGTCAGTGGCTGCTGAAACAGTTCGAAGAAGCGGGCCTGACCGTACGCATGGATGCCGCGGGCAATCTGATCGGTCGCCGCGAAGGGCGCAAGCCCGGCCTGGCACCGATTACCACCGGCTCCCACTGCGACACCGTGATGTATGGCGGACGCTACGACGGCATCATCGGCGTGCTGGCCGGGCTGGAAGTGGCCCGCTGCCTGAACGAGCAGAACATCCAGCTGGACCACCCTTTTGAAGTGGTGGATTTTCTTTCTGAGGAGCCTAGCGACTATGGCGTGTCCTGCGTAGGCAGCCGCGCCATGGGCGGGGTCTTGTCCGACGCCATGCTGGCCGAACGCAATCCGCAGGGCGAAACGCTGGCGCAAGGCATTGCCCGCGTCGGTGGCCGCCCCGAGGAACTGGCCCAGGCCCGTCGTGCGCCCGGTGATACCGCCGCCTTTGTCGAGTTGCATATCGAACAAGGCCCGGTACTGGAATCGCGCAATCTGCCTATCGGCGTGGTCAGCAATATCGTGGGTATTTGCCGCCACCGCATCATCATCACAGGTCGCCCGGACCATGCAGGCACCACACCCATGGACATACGTCGTGATGCCCTGGTCGGTGCCAGCCTGATCATCAGTGAAGTGGACCGCAAGGCCCGCCGGGCTCTGGGGGGACCAGACTATCTGGTCGCCACCATTGGCAACCTGAACCTGACACCCAACGCCTCCAATGCCGTTCCCGGACGCGTAGAAATGATGGTGGAAGTACGCAGCGACCGTCAGGAGCTGATGCAGAACTTCACTGAGGAACTGCTGGCCCAGTTGCGCCCGGAAATCGAGGCCATGGGCCTGGGTCTGGACGCGGCGCAAGTCAGCCTGGCCAAACCCACGGACTGCACGCCCGAGGTGATGAGCATCATCGAGCAGGCTGCCAGCGCTTTGGGATACCCGAGCATGGTCATGCCTAGCGGCGCCGGTCATGATGCGGTTTACATGGCACCCAGCGGCCCCATGGGCATGATCTTCATTCCCTGCCTGAATGGTCGCAGCCATTGCCCTGAAGAATCCATTACGTCCGAGCAGCTTCTGGACGGTACGCGGGTTCTGTATCAGACCGTTGTCATGTTGGACCAGAGCCTGGAGAGCTGACATGGACTGGTCCTGTGATCAGCTTGGCGAACGCGAACGCTACCGCTTGTTGGTCAACACCGTGTTGCCGCGCCCCATTGCCCTGGTCACGACCTGTGACCAGCAGGGGCGCGTGAACACGGCCCCGTTCAGTTTTTTCAATGTGATGGGCTCGGAGCCTGCCGTACTGGCACTGGGCCTGGAAAACGATGCGCACTCTGCCGATGGTCTGAAAGACACCACCCGCAATCTCCTGGCCACCGGCCAGTTTGTGGTGAACCTGATCAGCGCCAAGATGGCACGCGCCATGAACATCTGCGGCATTGCTTACCCGACCGGTCAGGCCGAGCACCTGCAGGCGGGCCTGGATCTGGCCCCCAGCGTGCAAGTGCAGCCGCCCCGTATCGCCCAATGCCCAGTGCAGTTTGAATGCCGCTTGCACACCGCGCTGGACCTGGGCCCGCTACGCCATATCGTCATTGGCGAAATCCTGCATTTGCACTGCGACGACGCCATCCTGACACCTGAAGGGCGCATTGATATCGATGCTTACGACCCAATCGGACGCATGCATGGTTCTGACTGGTATGTCGGACTGCAAGGCCGCTTTCAGTCAGAAAAACTAAGCCACCAAAACGGGCTACCGCCCACCCAAACATAAAAACATCATGAACCGTCGCCCTCATATCTACGTTCTGAACCCCAATTCCAGCCAGATCGTAACGGATGGCCTGGACCGTGCTGTCCAGCCTCTGCGTCTGGCCGATGGCCCGGCCATCTCCTGCCTGCGCCTGCCCCAAGGCCCGGCGGGTGTACAAAGCCAGACCGATATTGACACCCTGATCCCTCACTTGCGCGCCCAGGCCCTGAGCGTCAAGGAAGACGCCGCTGCTTATGTGGTGGCCTGCTTTAGCGACCCCGGCCTGTACACCTTGCGCGAAGCGGTGGATGTGCCTGTATTGGGCATTGCCGAAACCGGCGTGCTGACCGCCTTGTCACTGGGTCAGCGTTTTGGGGTGCTGTCCATTTTGCAGGCCTCTATCCCGCGTCACCTGCGCTACTTTGGTGCAATGGGGGTGACTGATCGCCTGGCCGCCGACCTGGCTATCAATATGGGCGTGTCGGAGCTGGCTGACGAGAAAAAAGCCCTGCAACGTCTGACAGAAGTCGGCCAGCGCCTGCGCGATGAGCACGGTGCTGATGTGGTGGTGCTGGGTTGTGCTGGCATGGCCAATCAGCGCGAGGCGCTGGAACAGGCTTTGGGCATTGCCGTCGTGGAGCCCACGCAGGCCACCGTTGCGGTGGCCTTGGGCCGTTGCTTATTAGGCTGGTAAGCCTTGATGAGTACCACACTGCAAACCGACTGCCTGGCGACGGCACAACGTCTGCTCCAGGCCCGCCAAGAACACCGTCCCATCGAAGACTGGCCCGACGCGCTGCGACCTGTGTCTTTTGATCAGGCCTATCGCGTCCAGGCCGTGCAAATGGAAACCCTGGGCCCCATAGGAGGCTGGAAAGTCGGCGCGGCCAATAGCGTGGCCCCGCCCACCTGCGCCCCCCTGCCCCGGCGTTCTCGTTACGCCAGCCCGGATGTGCCATCCAGCAAGGAGCTGTCCTTGCGCGGCATAGAAGTGGAAATCGGCCTGATTCTGGGACAAGACTTGCCGCCCGGCCAGGCACCGTATTCCATGGAACAAATCTGGCAGGCGGTCAGCCAGATCTGTGTAGCCGTCGAAATTGTGGAATCCCGCTTTGCGCAGCGTGACTCCGTAGGCCGTCTATCCACCTTGGCCGATCTGGCTAGCCACGGTGCGCTGGTCTATCAGCCGCAAGGTGTCGCCGCGCAGGATATGGCACTGCTACAACCTGCATGGGCACGCCTGCAAGTGGGGCAGCAACCCTTGCTGCAAGGCCCGAACCAGAACCCGGCGGGTGAGCTGACGCGACTGCTCATCTGGCTGGCTAATCAAGGCAGTCACCACCTTGGCGGGCTGCAAAAAGGGCAGGTCATCATTACGGGCACCTGTTTACCCATGCTGTATGCCGCCCCCGGCGACCGGATTCAGGCGGCCATTCAGGGGATCGGCGAGCTGAACTTTATCTGCGCCTAAGATCACATCGCCAGCGTCCGAAACGGCGCTGGTTTTGCCCGACAGAGCCTCTCATCAGACAGCACAAGCTCTGCACTGCTGGTCTAGGGAATGCCGCGTGCAAAGCCGATTTGCCAATAGTGGCTGACCTTGGGAGACAACGACCTGTCGGGTTTAAAAAAACTCATCTAACAGGCAGAAGAAAGCGATGCGCTCGGCATCCATTTCCACGCCGTACAAAGCAAAGAAAGGCGCTAGCCACTCCTTGCCCAAATTGCGCTCTATGCTGCGCGCCGTCAGCGCCAGATCCTGATAACGATCTGCCACGCCCAAACGTCCGCAGTCGATAAAACCGCTGAACTGCCCTTGATGCACCATGAAGTTGGGCAAGCAGGCATCGCCATGGGTGACCACCAGATCTTCTTGTCCTGGGCGGCTGGCATACAGTTCGTCCAATAGGTTTTGAACCGGCATGCCCTGACGCTCATCGTCAAAATCTTCTTCATCAATCAGGCCCGCTTCCGCCCTGGCACTTGCATCGGCCAACCGATGCTCCAGGCGATGATCGAAGGGGCAGGCTTCAAGTGGCAAGCGGTGCAGGCCTTGCAAGGACGAAGCCAGTAACTCCACGGTTTGCTGGGGAGACAGGCCTTCAGTGCAGGCCAGATCGCGCCCAGGAACAGCACTCATCAGCAGCCAATGGCGGCCCTGCGCCAACAAGGTATCCAGCACCTCTGGGCAAGGCAGACCTTGCGTATGCATCCAGCGCAAGCGCTCAATTTCATCGGGCAGCTCGGCCAAAGGCAGATCGTCTTCTGCCTTCACAAACTGGCAGGAGCCATCCGGCCAGTCCAGACGCCAGACATCAGCCCCGGACTCCCCAATGGTTTGACGTTGTACCTTGGCGGCAGCCAGTCGGGTTTGCCAGGCAAGAGGAAAACTCATACTTAAAAACCTTGCTGAAAACAGTCGATAAAAACGGAGGGAGGGATCAAGCCAAACGAATCAAACCGTGATGCCCATCAGACCTGATACTGCAGGTGAATCAGCGGGTATGGCTTGCCCTGATCATCCACGGGCGAGCGTCCAATACGCTTGAAGCCCATTTTTTCGTAAAAGCCTACAGCCTGCTCATTCTGTTCATTCACATCAGTGGTCATGCTGGGATGCAGGCTCAAGCCATGCAGCACCAAAGCCTTGCCTACGCCCGTTCCACGGCTGTCCGGGTCCACAAACAAGGCCTGCATATGGCCCTGCTCAAGCAACATGAAAGCCAGCGGGTAATCCGTCTCATCCACCGCCAACCATAAACTGGCCTGGGGCAGAAAACCGCAGACCATGACATCAATTTCCTGACGATCCTGCACGGATAAAAAATCGTGCGTGGCATCCACGGCCTTGCGCCAGATTTCAACCGCACGTTGCCCGTCCTCCGGGCGCGAATGACGAATCCTCATGGGGCGCATCCTGTGTGTAAAGTGTTAGCTGGCAAGCAGGACACTGATGTCAGCGGTAGGTACGTCAAGGCTGCAGCCGGGACAAGAACACCGGCCAGGCTCAAGACAACAGTCCCTGCGATGCAAAAATCTTTTGATAAATATTCCGCACTACTGCCTGCTTTCGCTGGTTGTAATCCCGCACACTGCCAGCCCCTTCTTTAGCCTGCATTTTGGCCTGAGCATAGCGCTGCAAATCCTCGGGATGCGTACCCAGCCAGTCCCGAAACAGGATATGGCGAATATGTTCAGGGCAATCCGGGCCGAACACATGCAGATTCACACGCGGCTCTTCCTGACGCAGCATGCGGTGCTGATACCAGGAGCGCTCACGTATGCTCAACTCATAACCCAAGGCGTTCAACGCAGGAACATAGTCCTCTTCCTGCTCCGGGTCGGCCACCAGCACATCAATATCAATCACAGGCTTGGCAGGCAGACCGAGCACCGCGGTCGAGCCCACATGCGCAATAGTCAGGGCCTTATTGCCCAGGGCCGCCTGAATTTCCTGACTCAAGCGCTGATACAGCACCGGCCAGTTCGCGTCGTAGTCCTGAACCTCGATCAGCTCTGCTTTAGGCTGGCCTGCCACCCAGGGATTCTCATTGGGGTCGCCATCCTCGAAGGTGGTGATTCTATCCAGTGCCCGTACAGGCACATTTTTGTTCTGATTATTCAAACAACTTCTCCTTGATACGACGGACCTTGCACCCTCAGCCTTGTGAGCCGGACAGAATCGGCCGGGTTTCCAGAAAAAATAAATGACGCAAATGCTGCTCGGCCTGGGCAGGGCTCAGATCCGTAAAATCGGTCAACAGCATATTGGCCAAGCCGTCATACATCGCAGATAAACGCAGTGCCGTGCCCTGGGCATCGGGTACCTGCCAAAAACCTTGCTCCGTGCCCCGACTCAGGTAAGAGGCCAGTTGTTCCAGCATTCTTTTATGCACGCGGGTGGTCACTACGGCCAGGGCTGCATCGGTTTTGGCCAGATCAGTGGCATCAATCCACAAAAACCAATAAATGCGATTGCGTTCTTCAAAAGCCGTCTTCAGGTAGTCCTCCATCAGAACTCGAGGGTCTGCAGATTGCGCAGCCTCCCATTCCATGAGCTGATCGAAGATCTCGCCCCAAGCCTCGGCCCGCAGTTCGGACCAGCGAAAGTAATGGTTCAACAGTCCACGGCCCACACCAGCCCGTTCGGTCACCATGCGAGTGGTGGCGGCACGAACACCAACTTCCATCAGGACCTCAACCGCGGCCTGTCGAATTCGTGTGGCACTGTCTTCTTTTTCACTCATCACCTTCCCTCCCTATTGACATATTGAGCAAGCGCTCAATATTATGGCATTGAACAAGCGCTCAATCAATAAACATCCATGTCTACGGCTTCTCGAAACTCCTCCATCGACCTGATTCGCACCGCCGCTCTGATCGGTATTTGTGTGGTGAACCTGCCCTATCTGGCGCTGAGCGACAGTGGCCCGACAGCCACATCCTCCTCCTATGACCACATGGCTGCCTTCCTGATCGAATTTCTGTTTCAGGGCAAATTCTTCCTGCTGTTCTCGCTGATTTTTGGCTGGGGTATAGAAATCCAGGCACGCTCTGCCGAACGTGCTGGCGTCCCCCTCAGCAGCCGCTACTTCCGCCGCATGTTCGGCCTGGCCGTGCTGGGTTGCTTGCACGCGACGCTGGTTTTCACCGGCGACATCCTGCTGCTTTACTCGGTGCTGGGTGTGCTGATCTGGCCGCTACGCAAGCTCTCCCCGCGCGGCTTGATCAAGGTGGCGTTGTTGATGGTGCTGGTAGAAATTGTCAGCCTGGCACTGATCGCTTATCTGCTGGCCGGTAGCGAAGACATGGCCCCGGTGTACTCCTTGGGCGGTGCCTTCTCCGAGGCAACGCTGGCACGCATCAGCGAATGGCCGGAGTCCTTTGTTTTCCTGTTTCTGTACCAGGGTCCACTGGCCTTTGGAGCCATGCTGATGGGTTTGGCCGCGGCTAAAAGCAACTTTTTTGAAGCTCATAGCGCCGGACAACAAAAGCTGGGGCGCGCCCTGCCCTGGCTCCTGCCATTGGCTTTGGCGATCAACTTCTTTAGCGCCTCCGTGACCAACGAAGAGAACCTGATGGGGCTGACGGGTCTGTTCAGCATCGCCATCGGCGCGCCCTTGCTAGCAACGGTGTATCTGTACCTGCTGCTGCGTTGCGGACAATGGCTCAGCTTGCCCAATGTACTGATTGAGGCGGGCCGCAATTCACTGAGCGCCTATGTCAGCCAAGGCATTCTGGCTGGTCTGATTTTCAGCAGCTATGGCCTGGATCTGTTTGACTCCTTTGGCAATGCAGCACTGCTATTGATCTCCATTGGCCTGGCTTTGCTGGCCATGAGCCTGACAGGCCTGATCGCCCAGCGCTGGGGACGTGGCCCACTGGAGGCGGTTCTACGACGCATCACCTACGGGTCCAAACACGCCTGAACCGAGCGCCTTTTAGCTGAACATGAAACCTTGAATTCATATGAGTGAACAAACCGTTTCCAAAGACGCCACCGTCTCTTTTCGTCGCATCAACTCGCAAACCGTCTACGAGGTATGTGAGCTAAGCGAGACCCTGTCTCCCGCACAGCGCAGCATGATTGCCGACAATGGCACCTCCATTGCAGAGGCGCACTTTTCCGAGAATGCCTGGTTCCGTGCCATCTACGCCGATGACACCCTGGTGGGCTTTATCATGCTGCATATCGGTGCCGACCACGACGAAGGCATTCTGTATCCTGGTGCCTTTTTATGGCGTTTCATGATTGCAGCCCCCTTCCAAAACCTGGGTTTCGGGTGCAAAGCAATTGCACTGCTGATCCATGATCTGAAGTACCAGGGCTACAAGGAAATTAGGCTAGGCTATAGCCGAGGTGAAGGCAGCCCGGAAGCGTTCTACTCGAAACTGGGCTTTGAGCTGACAGGCGGCACCTATGGGGAGCACGAGCTGGAAGCCGTGCTGAAATTTGCTTGATAGCCAAATGGGCAAGGTGCTGAACGACGGCCTTCGCAAACCGTGTGCAGCCCTTGTGCAAACCGCATCCTAATCACCAAATAGGCTTAGCGCTGCCCGAACAAATCCGAAATGGCCGTGCGCAACCAGCGCACGCCTTCGTCCTGTCGACTGCGCTCATGCCAATGTACGCGCACATCAAAGCTGGGCAGAGCCAGCGGCGTAGGCACAATGCACAAGGCGGCAGGGTCCTGGAAAGACAGGACGGCCACATTGGGCACGGTCAGCAAATAATTACTGTTGACCAGAATCTGCTCCGCAGCCAGATAGTGGGGAATCGTCAGGCTGATATTGCGCCGCATATCCAGGGAGCGCAGGGCGTTTTCCACCAGAGAATGCCCGCTGCTGGTGGCATCAATGGCCAGATGATCAGCCGCCACAAAGGCTTCCAGATCCAGCTCATTTCTGGCCAGGGGATGGCCTTTGCGCATGGCTGTCACATAACGCTCGTGGCGGAACACGCGCGAATGCACTCGCCCTTTAATCATGGGCAAAGAGCCAATCGCCAGATCAATCTCGCCCGAACTCAAACCACTTTCCAGCGCTTCCCAGCCCAGATTCTTGATGACCAGACGAATACCCGGCGCGTGTTTGGCGACAAAATTGTTCAGCCCCGGCAAAAAAACCAGTTGGCCGATATCCGTCATATGGACCTTGAAAACACGCGTAGACTGAGCAGGATTGAAGCCTTGGGTTTGCGTCAAGGCAATGCCCACTTCTTCCAGCAACGGTTGCAGTTTTTCGCGCAGTGCAATGGCGATCTGCGTGGGTGCCACACCATAGCGCGCCCGTACAAACAAAGGATCACCCAGCGCCTGTCGCCAACGTTGCACCATCAGGGAAATAGCCGACTGGCTGATCCCGATACGCAGCGCGGCCTGACTCAGGTTCTGACATTCGCAGATCAGGCAGAAAGCATGCAGCTCGGCCAGCGTCCAGTTATATGTTTTGTAAATATCAGATAGCACGCTGACACCACCTCAAGTCGTTTTTTGCTCTCTATTATGTGTGTTGGAAATAGTACAACGACAAGATAAATTGCCACTACGCCCCAACAAAACCAGGAGGAAAGCCCCATGAGTAAAAATGAAATCACGTGGTCCAACGGTCAATGGAATAGCACCAGCGCACCCTTGATTGGCGCGACCGACCATGCGTTCTGGATGGCCACCACGGTCTTTGACGGTGCCCGTTCTATTCAAGGCCATACTCCGGATCTGGACCTGCACTGCGAGCGCTTGAACCGTTCTGCCCTCACCCTGGGCATGGAGCCGGTGATGACGCCGCAGCAAACCGTGGACCTGGTGCGCGAGGGCCTGAAAAAGCTGCCTCACACTACGGACTACTACATCAAGCTACTGTATTTCGCACCCGGCGGCTTCTTGTTGCCCGACCCGGCCACCACCCAACTGGCCATTCATATTTTTGAATCCCCACTGCCTGCTGACAGCGGCTTTAGCGCGACCTTCAGCGAATTCCTGCGCCCTGATCCGTCCATGGCTCCTACCGATGCCAAAGCCTCCTGCCTGTATCCCAACACCCAGCGTATTTTGCGTGATGCCAGCGCACGCGGTTTTGACAACGCCATCGTGCTGGACTCCAAGGGCAAAGTGGCCGAGTTTGCTGTTGCCAACCTGTGGATTGTGCGTGACGGCGTTGCCCTGACCCCGGCGCTGAACGGCACCTTCCTGAACGGCATTACCCGCCAGCGTGTCATGCAGCTGCTGCGCGACGACGGAATTGAAGTACGTGAAGCCAGCCTGACACCACAAGACGTACTGGATGCCGATGAAGTATTTAGCACCGGCAATAACGGCAAGGTCCTGCACTGCAATCGCATTGACGATCGCCACTACGCCCACGGCCCGATTGAAACCCGTGCTCACGAGCTGTACATGGCCTATACCAAGCGCAACTAAGTCTCAGAAAGTAGCCAACAGCATGGTTGGAAATGGGCCATGTGCCCAATAGAAGAACGGCTCATTATTGAGCCGTTTTTGTTTTTACATCTCGGCAGAAACCGAACTATCGCCCTGCCCCAAATCCGGTGTTTGAGCCCCCTCTGCCTGCGCTTGCGCCTGCTTCATCTGATTGAGCAAACTATGCAGCATCTCTGTAGACAGACCGTGCAGCACCAAGCGGTAACCTGCTCGCAAGGTCGACATGGGCACCAAGGGGTGACCATTGTTCACCAGAATCAAATGCTCGGGTGCCTGCAAAATCTTGGCCGCGTAAATCCCGATGGTCTCGTCCAGCTGCAGGGAATTGGCCGCACGCCAGAAGTCATTATCAGTCAGCAGCAACTGGTACAGGGGCGTGAACAGTTCGATGGCGCTTTGCAGATCCATCTTGTTCAGCGAGCCTTGCGGCATATCGTCCAGCGCCAAAGGCACGGGCTGGATCATGGAGAAATCCACGCGCTGCGGCGGGCCGATTTCCTGATTATTGTCCCGCAAGGTCTGATTGAGCCGGATCACGAAATTGAACAGATTCAAATCGTGCTTCACAAAGGTGTGATCACGCAATTCGTCGATGTTCATGGGCGTGAGCGGCGTGGTCGGCACCTTGGTGGGCGAATTGGCCGCGATAAAGGCCAGCACCTGTGATCCCAAATGGAAGTGACGCAGAATCAGCCAGTTGGCCTGTGGCGAGACAAAGCGCTTCAGCCCCCACACCAGAATGCGATGCAACAGCCCCGAATGTGACCATTTGCGCGGCAAAAAGGTTTTAACGACCTGAATCACAATAATCATCAGGCGCGCCAATGGCCGCAGGAATGGCAGCAGGTACTGGCGTGACGACGAGCTGGAGTCAGCTAGCCAGGCCTGCTTCACTTCATCCGGCAGGGGCGTGCTGCGATCCAGATACAAGGCCCGCCAAGGATTGGGGTCCTGCGGGTCGTGCGGCTTGCTTAAAAAATCCGGGATTTGATCCATGACTTAAAACTCTTTCGCGTATTGGAACTGCATCAGGTACAGGGCGGCGGTACGACGCGCGGTTTCAATAATAATCTGCTCGGCGCGGCCTGTTTCATCACAATCCAGAGCCAGTTCAACGGCCACCAGCCAGCGGGCCAGGTGATGCTCGTCGTTCATGCCATGGTAGTGCAGGAAACGGTACATATTCGGTTCGAGCGACAGCGAGGATTTCAGTAGCGGTAACAAGGCAGGAACAATGCGCTGGCCGGTGCCCTCAATAATGTAAATCGCACCCAGCAAACCAATCGGGTCCTGGCTGGCCGCCAGGGCATGCAAGTAAGCGTTCAGCGCCTGACCGCCGGGATTACGGCTCAGCTGCTCGATCTCGGTCGCGGTGCCACCGGCATGCTGATAGTCCTCGAACAGAATCTTGAAGTCGTCCTGTTCTTCGCCGGCGTGCAAGCGAATCAGCTCGGCTAACGGAGCATAGGTGGGCGACAGGGAATCGCACGCTTCGCGCATCCACTTGGCGCCTTCACGTACCTGGGGAATCCAGTCTGCCATCCACTTTTGATAATCCTGCATGCGGATCGAACCGTCGTGCAGGCTGCGCAGCAAGGGCGTACGCCACACTTGGGAGCGATAGTCGTGCCAGATGGGCGCCAATTGCGTCAGCAGATCGCGCAAACCTTGCGGGGCGGTGGCCGGGTCATGCGGAGGGGCAATATCCACCTGATCCACCGAGGCCGGAGCCGACTGTTTGGCAGACGGGTAAGACACAGCCGGGGCTGGTGCATCGCAGGCTTCTACTTCCAGCAGCATGTAGGCCGTCATGAAGCGGCCTGACTCGGGCACGTAGCACAGGATTTGCTCGCCGGGCGTCAAGGTCCGGTCGCGCATGAACTCGGCCAGCATGATCAGAATGGACGCTGCGCCCGTATTGCCGCGCCAGCGCAGATTGCTGTACCAGCGCTCGGCAGGAATGCCCAGGCCAGCCTGTTCCAGCAAATCTGCCACCACGGGGATGAATTTTTCGGAGGAGTAATGGCACAGAAAGTGGCTGATGCGCTCGGGGTCTACCCAGCCATCACGCACCAGTTTTACGTATTCGTGAATACCGATGTCGAACAAGTGCGGCAGCAGGCGAATGTCCTGGCGCAAGGACAAGGCACCGGCCTGCTCGGCGTCGGCCCAGGAGTCGTAATCCAGGTGGCTGCGGGTGGAATCGCGTGCCGCACCTAGCTGCATGCAAACGGGATAGTCACCGGAGAAGGATTTCTGATGAATCCAGCGCAGGCGCAAACGCACACCGGGCTGCGTGGTGGGCAGCACCTGATCCTGATGGCTGAGCAAGGCCGCACCCGCGCCATCGGACAGCATCCAGCGCAAGAAATGCGCATCAAAGTCTGCCTGATAATCTTGCGATGCAAAACGCGAACGGCGGAACAGGCGCGAAGGCATTTCACTGGCTACGGCCATGCCATGACGATGCGCCCCCAGCTCAATACCTTGGGCAACCGTCTGCAAAGCCGTGACACCCGCGGCACAAATGCCGTGTACGGAATGCACTTCCAGCGGAGGAGCCGCCAGTTCACCCTGAATCGCGTTGGCAAAACCGGGCATCAACAAATCACCACCCGACGAGCCGCTGGCCAGCAGACCGATATCGCCCATGTCCAAACCCGCCTGCTCCAGGCAACTGCGGATGGCATTGGCGGCCATGGCCTTATTGCTCCAGCGCGTGCTGCCATCTTCACCAATGGCGTAGTAGCGCTGCTGAATACCGTTCTCGGCCAGAATGCGCTGCTTGATGCGCCCCGAAATACGATTCAAGGGGGCAATAAAGTTATCCATTGCGGTGTTATCGACCGGCTCTCCGGGCATAAACCACTGGGCCTGATGGATAACAACGTGCTCAAAGGCCACGGGCATAGAAATACTCCTGATTACACGGAATCACGCCGACGCTCCGTCTGGCCCACGGCGTTCAAGGATTGACTGCGGTAGCGGGGCATGAACAGGCCCAGCACAAAAACACGCAGCATATAAGGCACCAGTCCCCCTTCGTTCAAGGCGTCCGGGGTGCGGGCTCGGTATTCGGTGTCGTGCAGCCGGGTCAGCTCGGACCAGTGCGTACGCGAATGCTCATGGTGGGCCACATGCAGGCCGATATTAAAAAGCAAGGGATTGACCAGGCCCTCGAAATTGCGGGCATAGGCTAGCTGCTCGCCATGACGGCCCTCATGACTGCCATCAGCATGGGCATGTTGCAGATAATTCGTGGTCAGCAGCCAGTGCAAACCGTGCAGCTGCGGCAGGATCACGTACAAAAAGCCTTTTACCGGGTCCAGCGCCAGGGCCAGCGCCCAGCTTCCCAGCCACACGCCGTACTGCGCCATGCAATAGGCCCAGACGCCCGGCCAATGACGGCGCAGGCTACCCAGCCAGCCAAAAATCATGGGGTACAGCGCAGGTACGGCCTCAAAAGGGTGCATCAACCAGCCCAGCGTGTCGTTGGTATCGCCCCGCCAGAAACGGTAGGTGCGGGCCACATCTTTTTCACCATGTTTATAGCGATGGTGATTGCGCCCATGCGCAGGCCAGAACACGCAAGCGGGGTGGCCCTGTACCAAGGTCAGCCAGAAATCCGTCAAGCGATTGGGGATACGCCCCCGCCACATGCGCAGATGATGATGGTTGTGGTTGATGACGCCAACGCCCAGCGTCAGGAACAGCAGCAAGCCGTACAGAATCCAGGAGAAGCCGCCCCGCCAAAGCGCGACCACCAGCACAGGATAGGCAATCAGGTACAGCAGGCTTTGCCAATCGCGCGGCTGACGCAAACGCCACGCAGCGCTCATCCCCGCGCCTCCTCGGGGCGATCGGGCAAGCGGGTGCCAAACAGGCGATCCATAAAGCTGAATTGAAAACCGTAATTGCCGTTGTACTGCGCGTGATGGCGTTGGTGACGACGGCTGGCCGCCAGCCAATGGCGGCTGGAGACATGGGGGAAAAAGTCGTAATTGGAGTGGCCGATACTGTTGAAAAACAGGCTGAACAAGGGCACGGACAAAAGCGACCAGAAACTGAAGTCATGCACGACCATGGGCAGCAAAATCACATTGCCCAGCATGATCGACTCCAGCGGGTGGAAACTGTAGGTGGAGAACGGCGTCACCACAACGGAAGAATGGTG
Source organism: Alcaligenes sp. EGD-AK7 (assembly GCF_000465875.3). Taxonomy (NCBI): domain Bacteria; kingdom Pseudomonadati; phylum Pseudomonadota; class Betaproteobacteria; order Burkholderiales; family Alcaligenaceae; genus Alcaligenes; species Alcaligenes sp. EGD-AK7. The sequence goes on from NZ_AVOG02000023.1 coordinate 370,315, forward strand.
CGGGCCGTGATAACGGCGCAACCAGCGGGTATGCAAGAGACGGTGATTGATCCAGAAATGCACGTCGTTCCAGATCACCAAAGCCAGAATTTCCAGAACAATACGGGTCGCGCTGGCACCAGGCGTCAAATGCGCCCAGCCTAGCTGCAAAAAACCCCAGGGAAAAATCATGCCGGTGCCAAAAATCAGAATGGCCGTGCCGGATTGCTTCAGTTCCCGGCGCAGTTGGCCTGGGCGCAAGGGGCGCGTGTCCAGGGGGCGTCCCCAACCCAAGGCAGGTAAAAGCCAATGTGTCAGCGCCAAGGTGCCCAGTGCAAACAGCACGTAAATGCCGCCGAAGAACAATAAGCCCACGCCCATTACCTGCCAGACGCTCAAGGCCTGAAAAGCCTGCCCCATTCCACTCTCTACGTAACAAAGTGCGCTAATGCTAGCGCGGTCAGGAAGATTACGTTTGTTAATTTGGTTACTAATTGCTCACATTCGTCCAGCCCGCCCAAGCAATACAGTTTTGCAATAGCGGGGGCTAATCATAGCGGGGTTTCGCCCCTATCCTTGAGGGTATGCGCTTTCAATCGGAACCCATGCCATGAAAAAGGTCGTCAGCATCCTCAGTCCATGCCCCTCTTTGGCGGGTGACGATGGCCTGGCGGCGCGTACCTTGTTCAGCCATCAGGACCACGCGGACCGGCACAGCCCCTTTCTGCGCTTGAATTATGCCGCCCCCACCCCCTACCCGGCCCGTAGCCGTCGGCACAAGGTACATGGCTCCCCGCAGCGCGGCTTTGAAACCGTCACGCTGGTGTATCAGGGCGAGCTGGAGCATCGCGACTCCAGCGGTCATAGCGGCATTCTGGGTCCGGGCGATGTGCAATGGCTAAGTGCGGCCTCCGGCCTGCTGTATCAGGCCAGCCACTCCGAGCCGTTCGCCCGTCAGGGTGGTACTTGGGAAATGGTGCAGCTATGGATCAACCTGCCTGCTTGTGCGAAAACTCTGCCACCCAGCCAACAGTCTCTGCCCAGCACAGACATTCCCGTTCTGGCCCTGCCCGATCAGGCCGGACAGATACGAGTGATTGCCGGGCAATACCTGGACCAGCCCGGCGCGGCCCGGCATCACAGCCCGCTCCTGTTGTGGGACATACAGATCAAGGCCGGGCATCAAGCCTGTTTTCAGGTGCCCGAGGGCTGGAACACCAGCTTGCTGGTGCGACGCGGCGAAGTACAAGTGAACCAGCAAACGCGAGTGCGCCCCGCTCAGGTCGTGTTGCTAAGCCTGGAAGGCCAGACTATCCGGCTGAACGCCCAAAGCGACACCCAGCTACTGTTGCTGGGCGGCGAGCCCATTGATGAGCCCGTTTTGACCTACGGCTCTTTTGTGATGAATACACAACAGGAAATTACCCAGGCAATTGCCGACTTTGATCAGGGCCGGTTTGGCTGCCTGGGCTGAGCTTTCCCTCTCCTATTTCCAAGCTGCCACGCACCCCGATGGCGGCCCCTGCCACCCCGACCTGACCATCCATCATCACAGCACACTTGCATTGAGCCAGCCCGCATACGATATACTGAACCGTCATCGACTTCCCTTAGACACTATGAGACGCTGGTTCGTCGTCGTCTTGCTTCTTATTCTTCCCCTGCAGGCTTACAGCTCCCACTACCACGCAACCGTGCAAGGTGGTCAATCGGCTTTATTCGCTCAACACGAATCCGATGCAGCCGAGTCTGCGGAACGCCGTGTCTCATCCGCCGATCATCCTCTGCATCAGCTCAGCGCCATTTTGGCGCACACGCCCATGCAACAGTACGCCGATCACGCGGATACCCCCTTGCCCTGCCCGGTTCAGTCTTTCTGGCTGCATGCCTGGCCATCGGCTTGTCCGACCTATTGCCTGCCAGCAATTTGCTGCGAATTTGCCCCGGAGCACCGCCCGCCCCGCGTCTGACGCCTGACGCGCCGCGGCGCCCTGCTTCTTTGCTTTTTTGCACTTATTTATCTGTCTAACAGGACAACATCATGGAATGGCTACTCGATCCCAGCATCTGGGTCGGCTTATTAACTCTGGTGGTGCTGGAGATTGTTCTCGGCATCGACAACCTGATCTTTATCGCGATTCTGGCCGATAAACTTCCCCCGCATCAGCGCGACCGTGCTCGCCTGATCGGCCTGTCGCTGGCGCTGATCATGCGCCTGGGTCTGCTTACTATCGTCTCCTGGCTGGTCACCCTGACCACGCCACTGTTCTCCATTGGCCCGCTCAGCTTCTCCGGGCGCGACCTGATCCTGCTGCTGGGCGGTCTGTTCCTGCTGTTCAAGGCCACCAGCGAACTGCATGAGCGTCTGGAAGGTGGCGATCATCACTCCAGCACCAACAAGGCCTATGCCAGCTTTGGTGTCGTGGTAGCCCAAATTGTGGTGCTGGATGCCGTGTTCTCGCTGGACGCGGTGATTACTGCCGTGGGGATGGTGGATCAACTGCCCGTCATGATGGCAGCCGTCATTATCTCGATTGCGCTGATGATCTGGGCCTCCAAGCCACTGACCACCTTCGTGAACAACCACCCCACCGTGGTGGTGCTGTGCTTGAGCTTCTTGCTGATGATTGGTCTGACGCTGACCGCCGAAGGCCTGGGTTTCAAGATCCCCAAGGGCTATCTGTACGCGGCCATTGGTTTCTCCATCCTGATCGAGTTCTTCAACCAGATTGCCCGCCGCAGCCTGCAGCGCTCGCAGTCACGCCGTCCTTTGCGTGACCGTACCGCGGAAGCCGTACTGCGCATGCTGAGCAACCGCAAGAATGAAGACAAGGACGACAACGGCAACGAGGGTCAGCTGGAACTGGACGAGCAGGCTTTCCGCACCGAAGAGCGCAATATGGTCAGCGGTGTGCTCAGCCTGGCCGAACGCCCGATTCGCTCCTTGATGACGCCTCGTCAGGAAATTACCTGGCTCAATATCGAGGACTCCGCCGATACCTTGCGCCAGCAACTGCGCTCTACCCCGCACAGCTTCTTGCCGGTGTGCCAGGGCGATCTGGACCAGGTGGTGGGTGTGGCTCGCGCCAAGGATTTGCTGGCCGATCTGGACGACTACCCGCAGGTCAAACTGTGGCCGGATCTGCGTGAGCCCATCATCGTGCACGAACACACCGATGTACTCAGTGCGATTGCCATGTTGAAGCAGTCCAATGGCCAGTTCGTGCTGGTAACGGACGAGTACGGCGCGATTGAAGGCCTGCTGACCCCCATCGACATTCTGGAGGCCATTGCCGGCGAGTTCCCCGACGAGGACGAACAACCCGCCATTCAGCAGATTGGCCCCAATCTGTGGCAAGTGGATGGCAGCATAGACCTGCTCTTGCTGGCCCAAGCCGTGGAAGCGGACGACCTGCTTTTGAAAGACAGCAGCTTCAATTCCGTGGCCGGCTTTTTGCTGGAGCGTCTGGACTCCCTGCCCACGGTAGGGACGGTCGTTGAGGCAGACGGCCTGCGCTTCGAGATTACCGAAGTCAGCCAACGTCGTATTGCAACGGTACACGTCAGCCGCTTGCAGGAACCCGAGCAGACACAAGAGTAAAAGAAAAGGCCCGCTTCACAGCGGGCCTTTTTCAATCAGGCTCGGTTTAAAAAAGCGATTCCGCCAGGCAAGCGCGTCACCGCCACGCCATATAACTGCTGCAAAATGTCCAGCGCCTCAGGCAGATTATCCAGACTGACGGCAAAGCTGACCAAGACAGGGCCTAACGTGGCGTCTCGCAAAATCAGATGTCCTGACCAATAGCGGTTCAGCTCGGCCAGCACCTGCGACAAAGGCTGCTCATGAAAAGTCAGACGGCCCTGACGCCAGGACGGGAAGTCCTCCGCCGCAACTGTCTGCACCGAGCTGATCGCATGGCGTCCATACACCAACTGCTCACCAGCCGCCAGCCGATATCCCTGTCCACCAAAATCCACCTGCGCACTGCCGGACAAACAGGTGACTTCGGTTTTGCCATCCAGATAGCGGATATTGGTACGGCCATTAAAGGTCTGAATGGAGCCAGCACCCGCAAACACCGTACACACCGAGGCCGAGCGCTCGGACTGTCGCACTTCCACTTCCCCATCCAGCAAAGCCACAATTCGACCCAGATGCGGGTCGTCACCGACGTTCAGGCGACTGCGCGTATTCATATCCAGCCAGACATGGTCCAGCAACTGCACGCGCCGCTGCTCGCCCGCACCCGTGCGATAGTCAGCACGCAAATCAGCCAAGGAAGGCCACAACTGCATAGGAGGCTTGGCGACCAGATACAGGCCACCACCCAGCAGCAAACCGCCCAGCAGGGCGCGGCGAAAAGGCTGGTGGCCACGTTTTTTCATCAACTTGGCTTCGCGCAGCCAATCTTCACGATCTTGGGGCATGGCATCCCACATTTCGCGCGCGTGCGCAAAAGCGGATGCATGAGAAGGACTGCGCCCACACCAGCGGCGCAGCTCCCGAGCCTGACGAGAGGTCAGCGAGGACGTTTTCAGGCGGCTGACCCAGGCTCGTGCCTCCTTGTGCAAGGTGTCTTCATCCAGATTCAAGGCATTAGCAGGGTTCATCAACAATCAATTCAAAAAGCACTACACAGGGACTGACAAACGCAATCCAAAACGTTTTATCCAGCCGTTTAAACGGATAAAAACGAGAATTCAAAAGTAAACATAAATTGTCGGAAACTGCAGGCCCTATCGTCAAGCCATAGCCCGTCATAAAGAGTAAAGACGGGCTTTAACAGCACTGCATCAACTGCTGGCGCAGCCAGACATGAGCCGGGTCCGCGTGGCGACGGCTATGCCAGACTTGCTGAAACAAGACCGAGGGAATGGGCAGAGGAGGCTGGAAAAACACCAGTTCAGCCTGTTCGCGCAAGTGCTCGGCACTGCGGCTGGACACCGTCAAAATCAGGTCCGTGCCCGCCAGGACTTGGGCAGCCGCACTCCAATGCGGCAAGGACAAGGCAATCTGCCGTTTAAGACCGAGCCGATTCAGGACGTTGTCGACCTCACTTTCCCCTCCCGGACGCATGGCCAGCAACACATGCGGGCGCTGCAACCACTCTTCCAAAGCAGGGGCTTGCCCGCCGCTCAGACTGGCCCGATCCGCAATGCAGATCAGGTGTTCCTCAAACAAGGTCTGCGCCTGCAAGCCGGCCGGAATTTCCGAGAACACGCTCAAGGCCAGATCAATCTCGCCATCCCGCAGCTGACCCTGCATGGCTTCCCGGCTGGCCTGGCTGACCGCCAGCCGAATACCCGGTGCGTCACGACGCAGGCGGCGCATCAACGGTGGCAAGACAATTTGCGCGCCGTAATCCGACATGGCCAAGCGAAATTCACGTTGTTCACTGGCTGGATCAAAGCCACCCGCATCCAGCAGGCCATTGAGCTGCTGCAAAGCCTGCTCCAGAGGTCGCTGCAACTGCAAGGCCAACGCGGTCAGCTCCAAGCGGGAACCGCGTCGTATCAACAAAGGATCGTTGAACACCTGGCGCAAATGAGCCAAGGCATGACTGACGGCAGGCTGGCTTTTATGCAGACGCTGGGCAGCCCGCGTCACATGCTGCTCGGTCAACAAGGCATGCAGGCTCAGCATCAAATTCAGGTCTATACGGCGCAGTTCATCCATAGAACGAATAATGACTGTGCACACTATTAATTTCAATAAGAATTGCGAATAGTGCAAGATAGAGCTTTGATTCTTATGGAGATACGCTCATGCCCGGTCCCGCTTTGTTCAGTATGTTGGTGGCTGTCTTTGCCGGTTCGGCCGTGCCGTTTCAAGCTGCCAGCAATGCCGTTCTGGGTAAGGTCCTGGGGCATCCGCTCTGGGCCACACTGGTGTCGCTCTGTATCAGTGCGGCTCTGGTGCTGCCCACAATCTGGCTGATGCGCGCCCCCGCTCCCCTGACCGCGCAACTGGCGCATGCCCCCTGGTGGGTATGGACGGGTGGCGTTGGCGGGGTCATTTACATCAGCGCCGCCCTGATTCTGACGCCACGCATGGGCGCCGCCAGCTTTATTGTCTGTGTGGTGGCCGGGCAAATGCTCAGCTCCATGCTGATCGACCACTACGGTTTGATGGGTCTGACACCACGCCCGGTACATATGGGACGCATTCTAGGCGTGCTGCTGATTTTGGCTGGTATGGGCCTGGTGCAATGGTTTACGCCTTCCGTAGCTGCGGCGGCTGAAAGCAAAAGCGCCACTGCAGATCACAGTGGCGCTCAGGAAAACAATCCAAGTCTGACTCAACGCGCTGGCGCTGACAACAGCACCCGATCTTCATAGGGCTTAGGCGGAGGCCTCGGCCGATTTGGAACGGAACTGGCTGCACCACCAGAACCCGGCCGACAAGGCAGCCGCCGACAACATGCCCAAGGCCAACAACAAGCCGCTATCGAACAGCAGCGGAGCCACCACACCGGAAACGGTGGCGAACAAAAGCATTTGCCAGGCACTTTGTACCGAGGAAGCCAGGCCGCGCATGGTGGGGAAGGTGCCCAAGGTCACCACCGTCATGCCCGGCAAGGCCATGGACATGCCAAAGGCGTACACAAAAATAGGCATCACGGCCCACGGCACTTCTGCCTGGAACAGGAGGTTGTACACGGTATTGAAGGTCGCGCCAGCCAGCATGATGGACAGGCCCAGACGAATCATGCGTGCCGGGGCCAGCTTTTCAGCAAAGCGGGCATTCAGGATGGAGCCACCCAACATACCGCCAATGAAGGGCAGGAACAGCCAGGCAAAGGCGGTTTCTGTCAGACCCAGCACATCAATCACAAAGCTGGCCGCCGACGAAATGTACAAGGCAAAGCCGCCAAACGCACAGGCAATGGCGGAGATCGCCAGCACGAAGCGGCCATTGCTCAAGGCCCGTGCGTAATTAGCCAGAATCACCCACAGCTTCAAGGGCTGGCGCGAGGCCAGGGGCAAGGTTTCAGGCAGTTGCCGCCAGCACAGCGCAATCAGGGCAATACTGAGCACCGTCAGCATCCAGAACACCGAGCGCCAGCCCGAATAACTACTTAAATAGCCGCCCATGACCGGTGCAAGCGCCGGGGCCAGACTGAAGACCATCGTGATGTGGGCAAACAAGCGCTGAGCTTGCACCCCTTGTACACAGTCGCGCGCCAGGGCCTGACCGACGACACGCCCGGCACCTGCCGAACAGCCCTGGATCAAACGGAAGAACAACAGCCAGGAAAAGCTGGGGGCCAGCGCCGAGCCCACGGACCCGATCAGGAACAGAATCAGGGAGGCCAGAATCACGGGACGCCGCCCGAAGCTGTCGGACAACATGCCCCAGAACAGGCTCATGAAGGCAAAACCAAACAGATACAGACTTAAGGTCTGCTGAACCATTGACTGGTCAACGGAAAATTCAACACCGATACGGTGAAATGACGGCAGATAGGCATCGGTAGCAAAAGGCCCCAGCATCGCCAACGCCGCCAACACCAAGGTCAGCTTGCGGTAATTCATAGATAGCTTTGGAAAACAGGGAGGGCGCCAGAATCAGCGCAGGGATAGGGGCATGGTACCCCTTAACCGGACCGTACGGACACATCCGCACGGTGCACAGTGTATCAAACGATATAAAGCGGATCGAGCCAAGCCGCTTTCATGCTAGCTGGCCCGGTAGCCACTTGTCTGAAAAAAAGATCAGCGTCTGCCCGGCGACGGCGTACCAAAAGCCTCGCGGCTGGTCTGTCCGAAACCGCTTTGATGCAGCAGGCTGCGCTCAATAAAGCGGCTGACCAGGGAGCGCACTTCCGGCAACCACGGGCCTTGGTCAAACACTTGCGGGAACTTCATGCTGAACCAGGCATAGAGGCTGATCTGCTTGCTGAGCAATTCGGCGTCTTCCAGGCGGGAGGGGCTGGCGGATTTCAGCCAGGACGGCGCCGGTGGCAAGGCCATGGGGCGTTGTGCCACATAGGCAGACAGGCAACGCTTGAAGTAATCCAGCTCCGTATCCTTATCCACGGACACCGGCGCGCAGGCAAAGGTGAACTTCTCGCGCAAATCCAGCTTGGGAGCCAGGCGGTCTACACAAAAGCCCAGCTCGATGGCGTCTTTCAAACCCGCTGTCTGAAACAAGGGGCTATCGGAAGCCACTTTCTGCGCAAAGTACTGCAGCACAGCGCCGATATTGTTGTTATCCAGTAAAGAGGCCAGCGCCTGCACGTGCTCGGGGCTGGGTGCAATGGGCAAGCGCAAATCCACGCTGGGGGCGTCGCTTTGCAATTGGGTACGAATATGGTTCAGATCCTGCTTGTCCATCGCCCCCACATAGCCTTTGGGGTACAAGCCATAGCGGCCTGCCCGTCCGGCAATCTGGCGCACTTCGGTTGCGTTCAAGGCTCGCATGGAGCGGCCGTCAAACTTGTGAACCGTAGAGAACAGGACGCGGCGAATCGGCAGGTTCAAGCCCATGCCAATCGCATCGGTGGCTACCAGCACATCGGCCTCGCCTTGGGAAAAGCGCTCGGACTCGGTGCGGCGCACTTCCGGAGCCAGCGCGCCATAAATGGTGGCAACTTTCCAGCCTTGGGCGCGGTAACGCGCACTTAGCGTTAGGACATCCTTACGGGTGAAGGCCACCACCGCATCACCTTTGGACACGCCCTGAGCTTCACGTTGACGATCTTTGCGCCCCCGCCACGGCGCTTCCTGACGCCCTTGCTTGCCTGTGGCTCGCGGCGGGTCTACCGGATAAGGCATGACCTCCAGCGGGGTTTTGCGTTCGGTAAATTCCAGCTCCATGGTCTCTTCCATGGAACGCACCAGACGCTCGCACGGACGCAGGACGGAAGCATCACCACAGACAAACAGGGTACGGGCCGGAACACCGACCAGAGCTGCAGTCCAGGCCCAGCCGCGCTGCTCGTCTTGCAACATTTGAATCTCGTCCAGGACGGCCACGCGCACTTCCATCGTGGGGTCCATCATCTCGACCGTGCAGGCAGTGTGCTGGGCACCGGGCACCATCACGCGCTCTTCGCCCGTAACCAGATTGCAGGGGATGCCCGCGTTCATCAGACGATCACGCACCTCCATGGCCAGCAGTCGCAGCGGAGCCAGATATACGCCGGATCGGGCTTCCATCAGGGCTTCCAGGGCCTCGTGCGTCTTGCCCGAATTGGTCGGCCCCAAGCGGAACACCAGATGGCGGCGGATGCCACGGGCCAGGCTGAACATTTCCGGGAAGTCGCCCAGGCGCATCAAATCTTGAGCGCGCTGCTGCTCCACACTTTCCAGAATGCGGCGCACCGGGCCATTGAGCAGACGCTTTTCAAAATCCCCGGCCTCGATTTCTTTTTGCTCGATGCCCTCTTCCAGAGCCATGCGCAAGGCTTTGGCCAGTTCCAGAAAGGACGAGCCATCAATCAGGGGGCGCTGGGTTTGCAAAAACGCATCCAGCGAATCTTCCAGACGCTGGGACAGACGGTTTTGAGCTGCCGTGTTGAACAAGACTGAAACACGAGCGGGCAATCGATCCAGCTCCGAGCCGGTACGTGGCAAAGGCACGGCGGCCTGCATACGAACATTGGCGCGCCAGTGCTGACGCTCGCCCGCTACGGGCACATTCACCGCCAGCCACAAGTCCTTATGCCACCACAGGCGCAAGGGATCTTCCGGGTCAATTTCGTAATCGCACGCTTCTTGCTTCTTGATCTGGTTCAGCACTTGTTGCTGACGCCATTGCGTGCGGGCGCGGTCAGCCGCTCGCTGGTACTGCGCACGCTCACGATTGCTCAAGGTGCTGGCGTATTGCTCGCGCCATTGCTCAATCTGGCTTTGATCAATCGCTGCCAATAAATCCGGGTGATGGGCAACACGGTCACGGCCGCCAGCGGCTCCGCCACGCACTTCCAGTTTGGTACTGGGCAAACGGCGATCAGCCAGCCATAGCTCGTATTCCTGACGAGTAATGCCCAGCAAGGCCATCGTTTCTTCCGACCCTATGCACTCCTGCTCCCAAGCCCAACGCTGCTGTCGTTGCTCTCTCTGACGCTCCTGGCGTTGGGCTTGAGCCTGCAGCAAAAACTCCTGCTGCTCGGCATCCAGCTTGAACTCCTGGGTCAAGACAGCGGCACTGGCATTGCGGCCATACACGGTCATGAACCAATGGGCAGGTTCCCCGGCTTGCAGGCCCTCGAAGGCCTCCAGGGTGATGCGTTGCGGCTCGCAACCTTGCTCTTTCAGCCAGGCTGTCAAACGCTCCTGGGCCTGATTGAACTTGCGCTGTTTGTCGTTTTGTTCTTTTTGACGCGCTTGTTCACGTTCTTTTTGGGCCTGCTCCCAGCGCTGACTGCGTTGCTCGCGATCGCGCTGTTCGGCCTGTAACTGCCACAAATAGGTCTGCGCCAAAGGCATGGACTGCCAGGCCTGCACTAAAGCCTGCAAGCGCGGGCCGCGCTCGGCTTCGGGCCAGTTCTCGCTTAAAGGCAAGGACTGGGAGGCTATCGCTCCGGCCAATTGAGCGCGCTGTTCAAGCAGTTGCTCACGCAAGGCTTCATAAATATCCGCTTCCAGCTTGTCCACGCTCATTTGATACAGCAGGCGCAGGGTACGAATCACGACCTCGGGCACACCTTGGGACTGTAAACGCTGGTCCGCATCCTTCAAACCCAGTTCGGCAGCGATGATCTGATTGAAAAAGGCGGCGTCCTGCGGCAAGCGCCAGGCTTTCAGCCACACGCGCCGTATGCCTGCCCGGTCCTGAAAACGCGCTTTCTTGGCGACCTGACGAGCCACACCTTCCAGACGAGGGTAATCCAGCCATTGAGGATGGAGCAGCAAGCCCGCTTGAGTGGGAACGGGAGAATCGGAAACAGACGAAGCGCGACGCGCAGCCATAGGGCGGGGACCTGAAAATACGGGAAGAAGAGAACGAGAAAGGCAGACAAGCCGGTTCAAGCAAGCATGAGCAGCATTATACGGGTCTGCTCGGGGACGTTCAGAGGATACAGGCAATCACCGTGCTGCACGTCTTTGTGGGCAAGAAGACACAGGACTACTCAGCCAACCATTCCAGACAAGCTTGCGGCAAAGCAGCCAAACCGGACTGGCTGTGATTACAACCCGGCACGATGCGAAAACGCGGCTCACCACCTTGTTGCTGCGCCAAAGCCTGCGCCAGTTCGCGGGTGCCATCCACCATGCGGCGCTCTTGCAAACGTAAACGACGCAGCTCGCGCTTGTCCTCAGGCATGGCTTCTTCTGCCGGGCCCAGGCTTTGCTCGAACTCGCCAACGGAGAACTGTACGGGCATCGTCATAGCGGCTTTGGGCAAGGGTTGGGCCAGCAGTCGAGCCAGATAGCCCTCCCCCCACCAGACCGAGGGGCTGGACACCACCAGTGCATCGAACAATTCTGGCTGTTGATACAGCAGATGCAAGGCAAACAGGCCACCCAGGGAATGGCCGCAGAGCAAACGCCGCTGCGCATTCAAAGGCGCCTGTGCGTAGGCCCAGGGCAAGAAAACGTCCTGCATCATGGCCAGAAAATCTGGCGCGTGGCCCGCTTCTCCATTGAGCGCGGGGGTGAAGTCCTGATCGCGCCAGACCTCCGCGCCATAACCTATCCCCAGCACGGCACAGGCTTGTGGAGCCTGCTTTTCAAAGGTGGCCAACACCGCTTCAAATTGCGGTAGATCAAGCACACACAGCAATGGCCAGCCCTGCGCAGGCGCTGGCACGTCCGGCCAGGCCAAAGTCAGACGATACTGTCGGCCCAATGGGGAAAGAAAATCCAAATGTTCAAGCTGCATAAAAGAATCGCGGTAAGGACGCCAAAGCCCGGCTGATGAACTATACTTTCTTTCTATGTAAACGGTTATCATTCAGACACTTAATGTCCACATCTGCTGTTCCGGCTCCTGCGCTGGCCGACTATCAACACATCCTCAGACGTCGCTGGCTCCTGGTTGGGGCCCTGGTTCTTGTGATTCTGGCCTCGATTGTGGCCGACTTCATGTTGGGGCCCTCGGGTCTTAGCCTGGGAGAACTGAGCCATGCGCTGTTCAACCCGGAACAGTCCGACCCGACCACCCGCGTGATCGTCTGGGAAATCCGCCTGCCTTATGCCTTGATGGCCATGGCCATTGGTTTGGCACTCGGCCTGTCCGGTGCGGAAATGCAAACCATTCTGAATAACCCACTGGCCAGCCCCTTTACCTTGGGGATTTCCTCGGCAGCGGCGTTTGGCGCGTCCCTGGCCATTGTGCTGGACCTGTCGATTCCCGGCATTCCGCAAGCCTGGACCATTGCCGCCAATGCCTTTATTTTCGCCCTGCTGTCCGCCATGCTGCTGGACGCGGTCGCCCGCTGGGGCGCCATGAGCACCGCCAATCTGGTGCTGTTTGGCATTGCGCTGGTGTTCTCCTTCAATGCACTGGTTTCGCTGGTGCAGTTTGTGGCCAGCGCCGAAGCCCTGCAAGGGCTGGTGTTCTGGACCATGGGCAGCCTGTCGCGCTCCTCCTGGGGCAAGGTCGGCATCATGCTGGCGGTGTTTGCGCTGATTCTGCCGCTGTCGCTGCGTGATACCTGGAAACTGACCGCCCTGCGTCTGGGTGAAGACCGCGCCACCAGCTTTGGTATCAATGTCTCACGCCTGCGCCTGGTGTCCTTGCTGCGTATCAGCTTGCTGGCCGCACTGGCCGTATCCTTTGTGGGCACCATCGGCTTTGTGGGCCTGATTGCGCCGCATATTGCCCGCCGCCTATTTGGTGAAGACCACCGTTTCTACCTGCCCGGCAGTGCCTTGGTGGGTGGGGTGATTCTGTCTCTGGCCTCGATTGCCTCGAAAAACATTGTGCCCGGCATCATTATTCCGGTCGGCATTGTCACCTCGCTGGTGGGTGTGCCCTTCTTCCTGGGCGTTGTGCTGCGACGCCAAATAAAGTGAACCATGCTTGAAGTCCACGATCTGAGCCTGTCTTACGGCAAACGCGAAATTCTGTCCAAGCTGACCATCGAGCCTTTGCAGCCCGGTCAACTGGTGGCTTTGCTGGGCCCCAACGGTAGCGGCAAATCCACCCTGCTCAAGTCCCTGGCGGGACTGCTCAAGCCCACCACCGGCGAGATCCTGCTGGACGGTCAGGAGCTGAGCGGCGTCAGCTTCGAGCAGCGCGCCCAAAAAGTGGTGTACCTGCCCCAATCCCTGCCCGCCTCGGTCCACCTGCGTGTGTTTGAATCCGTACTGGTGGCGGCCAATGCCTCGGCCCCTGGTGGCCACGCCCGCGATGTGGATCATGAGCACATCATGCACATCCTGCAACGCCTGGGCATTGCGCACTTGTCCATGCACTATCTGGACCAGCTTTCGGGCGGTCAGAAACAGCTGGTGGGCCTGGCGCAAGCCCTGATACGCAAGCCTACCCTGCTGCTGCTGGACGAACCCTTGTCGGCTCTGGACCTGAACTATCAATTCCACGTGATGGACTTGCTGGCCCAGGAAACCCACGACAACAATCTAATCACCCTGATCGTGCTGCATGACCTGAACGTGGCTCTGCGCCATAGTGACTATGCCCTGATGATTGAAGGCGGTGGTCTGCTAGCGCAAGGCGAGCCAGCCAAGGTGATTACCCCCAACTCGCTGGCCCAGGCTTATGGCGTCCGTGCCCGCGTGGAAAGCTGCTCGCAGGGCACCTTGCAAATCATTATCGACGGGCTGCAAGAGCCTGTGCTGTGACCTTCGGAGAACCCATGAACATCCTGCGCCACCTGCTGCTGTCGCTGACCTTGCTCTTGCCTTTGGGCGTGCAGGCCCAGCCCATCGAAGTTACTGATGCCATGGGTCGTACCGTTACCCTGCCTGGCCCCGCCAAACGCATTGTGCTGACTCAGGCACGTCACTTCCCGGTACTGGCTTTGGTCCACCCCGAGCCAGCAAACCTGATTGCAGGCTGGTCGGACGAGTTCAAAACCTCCTTCTCCAACGAGTACGAGACCTATCTGAAGCGCTACCCGCAACTGGCCAGTATCCCTATTGTGGGTCGCCATACGGCAGATACCTTCTCGATCGAACAGGCCCTGGCCCTGCGTCCGGATCTGGTCGTGCTGACGGCTGCCTTTGCGGGCCTGACTCCCGGTCAGGACACACGCGACTCGGCCCTGATCCAGCGCCTGACTGCCGCCAAAGTGCCCGTCATTGTGATCGACTTCTTTGTGAACCCGCTGGAGAACACCGTACCCAGCCTGCGCGCATTGGGCTACGCCGTGGGTGAGAAAGAACGCACCGACGAGTTCATCCAGTTCTACGAAGAACACATGCAGGGTGTTGCCCAGCGACTGGCCGATCTGCCCAAGGAAGATCACCCACCCGTTTTTGTGCATGCCCATGCAGGCAGTACGGACTGCTGCAACTCGCCCGGCGCAGGCACCTTTAACGACATGATCAGCTATGCAGGCGGCCACAATATTGGCGCGGATGTCCTGAAAAGCTCCACCGGCAAGCTGAATTTTGAATACATCAATTCCCGCGCGCCTGTGGTCTATGTGGCTACGGGCACCGGCGCAGGCAAGCGCACCACCTCCGGCGGATTGGCTATTGGCACAGGCGTCAACGAAGACCAGGCTCGTAAAAGCCTGCAAGCCATTATTGACGGCAATCGTCTGCAAGCCCTGCCAGCCGTGCGCAGCGGCAATAGCCACGGCATCTGGCATGCCTTCAACGATTCACCTTTGCACATGATCTTTATCGAAGCTCTGGCGGCCTGGATTCACCCCGACCGTTTCCAGGGCGTATCGGCCTTGAAGACATTGGAAGAAGTGAACCAGCGCTTCCTGACCGTGCCGATGGAAGGCACCTACATGATTGATTTGAAGCCCGCCCCCTAAGCCTTCATGTCACGCCTGATTCCACTGGAACTGCCGCCTGCGGGCGGCCATCCCCATCACGTCTTGCTACGCCTGCCAGACAGCAAGCCAGAACACGGCCCCCTGCCTTTGCTGTGCCTGCTCGATGGTCAGTGGACCTTGCCCTTGCTGGAAGAAAGCGGCCACCCCGCCTTGCAGCACTGCGCGATTCTGTCGCTGGGTTACCAAGGCGAGCGCGATCAGATCACACGTTATCGCGCTCTGGATTACACCCCGCCCAGCCCGGACGGCACTCTATGGGAAGACCCACGCGTCCCCCAATGGCAGGCGGGTGGCGCTCCTGCCATGATCGAACAAGTGCGTATGGCGCTAGCCTTGGCCCAAAGCATGGAGCCTGCGCTGACCCGTTCGCGCATCAGCCTGTACGGCCACTCCTACGCTGGCCTGTTCGTGCTGTATGCCCTTAGCCGGCAAAGCCTGCCCATTCAGCACTACCTGTGCGCCAGCCCTTCCTTGTGGTGGCGTGATCCCCTGATCTGGACCTTGCTGGAGCGGGTAGACAAGCCGGTACTGGTAGATATTCTGGCCGGTGCCTCCGAGGCCTGGTATCCGCTTAGCGCTCAGGCAGCGGGCCCGGAAGGACGCAAAAATGGTGTGCCTACCCTGCCCACCATGCAAAAACTCCAAGCGCACTTGCAAGCCCAAGGCATGCAGGCGAATCTGCATGTTCTGCCCGGAGCCGGCCACGGCCACGTTCTGGCACAAGCCACCTTGCGTGCCCTGGAACTGGCTTGTGGCGCGGCTTAGCCGTGTTCTCCCGGCGCGCATGACACGCCTTTTCACTTCATATCCAAGTTTTCCCGCCCTAGGGTAACTCCCCCCATTCATCCTCTTGTTTTAGGCCTCAACTTCTTTTAGTCTGTATTTATATGCAAGTGCATAGAAATCAAAAAAAGAGATTGGAGACAAACATGAAGGTAGCGGTATTAGGTGGCGGGCACGGTTGTTACGCAGCAGCGGCAGACTTGAGCGAACAGGGCCACGAGGTCCGTTTATGGCGTCGTGATACGGCCCAGTTGCAGCCCTTGCTGGACCGTCCAGTCATGACCTTGAAAGACGAAGCAGGCGAGCGCGAAATCCCCATTGCCAAAGTCTGCGCCGATATTGGCGAGGCCATCGCCGGTGCCGACCTGGTACTGATTCCTTCGCCCGCCATTGCACAAACCGATATTGCCCGCGTCATGGCTCCGCACCTGACAGACGGCCAGGTCGTATTTCTCCCCCCAGGCACCTTTGGCTCCTTCATCATGAGCGAGATCGTGCGCGACACCGGCAACAAGGCCGATGTCAGCTGGGCCGAAACCGGCACCCTGCCCTGGCTGGCCCGCAAACATGGGGATACCGTGATCAACATCACCACCCGCGCCACCCGCCTGCCTACCGGCGTGTACCCCGCGCGCAATACCGACCACGCCCTGGAGGTGATTGGCAAAGTGTTCCCCAGCGTGGAGCGCTGCGAAGATGCCCTGTCCGGCGCCCTGATGAATGCCGGCCCCATTATCCACCCACCGCTGATCATGATGAACGCCGGCCCGCTGGAGCACTTTCCGGCCTGGGATATTCATAACGAAGGCACTCAGCCCTCGGTCCGTGCCGTGACCACGCAACTGGACAATGAGCGCATGCGCATTCGTGAAGCGCTGGGCTACGGTGCCCCGCACTTCCCGCTGTCCGACCATTATGAAAACGATCAGTGGATGTATGGCGACCGTTCCTCGCACTCCAAGCTGGTGAAAAGCGGCGACTGGCGCGAGAAGATCGACCTGCACGAACATCGTTACATGCGTGAAGACACCATGCTGGGTCTGGCCTTCTTTGCATCGGTAGCCGACTGGGCCGGTGTAGATGCTCCCGTCACCAAAGGCTTGCTGGCGATTGCCGGTGCCATCGTGGGTGAAGATTTGCGCCAAGGCCAACGCACACTGGCCAGCCTGGGTCTGGACACGATGAGCCGCGAGCAACTGCAAGAGATGCTGCAAGCCGGGAGAGCCTGATGAACGCGCCCGCCCCGATCAAACGTATCGTTGCGGTGGGCGCAGGTCGCATGGGGCGGGGCATCGCCCTGGCCTATGCGCTGCGCGGCCAAGCCGTGACCTTACTGGATTTCAAACCCCGTCAGCCTGCTGATAGTGTCCGTCTGGAAGCCGAAATACGCCAGGAGTTGCGTGCCACGCTGGAACAACTGGCCGACCTGGGCATGTTCGCCACCGAACAGATCGACGACCATCTGGCCTGCATCAGCGTCGCCCCCTTGAGCGCAGCGGCGCAAGTGCTGGGCCAGGCCGATCTGATTTATGAAGGCGTGCCCGAAACACAAGAAGCCAAGACCGACGCCCTGGGACGTATCGGCGAACTGGCCCGGCCCGATGCGCTGATCGCCTCCACCACTTCCACCATGCTGGCCTCGGATCTGGCCCCCATGTTGAGCCATCCGGAGCGTTTCCTGAACGCACATTGGCTTAACCCGGCATTCCTGATTCCACTGGTCGAAATCAGTGCCCACCCCGGCACCAGCGAGCAGACCTTGAGCCGTCTGCAAAGCAATCTGGAATCCATCGGCAAAGTGCCTGTGGTCTGTGGTTGCCACCCCGGTTTCATCGTTCCACGCCTGCAAACCCTGATCATGAATGAGGCCGCTCGCATGGTTGAGGAAGGCGTAGCCAGCGCAGCCGATATTGATAAGGCCACCCGCTACGGCCTGGGTTTCCGCTTTGCCAGCATCGGCGTGCTGGAGTTCATCGACTACGGCGGCAACGACATTCTGTATCACGCCGGGCAATACCTGTCGCAGAACCTGGACCCGGAACGCTACGCCGTACCCGACATCATCACCCGTTATATGGAAAGTGGACGCAACGGTCTGCGCAGCGGACAAGGCTTTCACGAATACCCGGTGGACCAGCAACAAGCGTATCGACGCGACGTGCTGGCCCGCGTACTGGGAATGCTGGATCACATCGGCCTGGCCCCTGCCCGCGCCGAACACCTTGCCAAGGAGACACAGGAATGAAAAAAGACTCCCACGCTGCGCCTTCGTCTTGCTGCCCTCCAAGAGGGCGCTCTTCATCTTGGGACGGCCCTGCGATGAAGAAAACCGCTGCGTTGCTGTTTGCCCTGATGAGCTGTCACGGTCTGAGCCAGGCTCAGGAAGTCCCCACCTTGCGGGTAGGCTGGACCATTCCGGGCGAGGAAGCCAAATACCTGATGGCCAAGCGCCCCGAGCTGTTCCCGCAACTGGGCAAGAAATATCAAATCCAGTGGACTCAGTTCCAGGGCACTTCGCCCATGGTGCAAGCCATGCGTGCTGGCGTTCTGGAATGCTCCACCATGGCCCCCATGTCGCTGGCCAATGGCGCTATTGAAAGCGGTCTGGAAGCCTATATCGTGGCCCAGCACGTGCACTCGGACGATGACCACTTCTCCGTCTACTGGGCCGTGAAGGAAGACAGCCCGATCAAGACCGCGGCGGACCTGAAAGGCAAGGTCATTGGCACCAATGCTTATGGAGCCGGTGTGTACTTCGACATGCTGCTGTGGCTGCGCCAGAACGGTATTGACCCGGACAAGGATGTAAAAATCGTTGAAACCGGCTTTCCACCTGCAGCTGACGCGATTCGCAGTGGCCGTATTGATGCCGGTCCCATGGCCCAGCCCTTTGCCCTGCTGAACGAGAAGAAAGGCGGTTTGCGCAAACTGTTCTCCCTGTCCGAAGTGGCCAGCCCATCCGTACAGATTTTCGAAGCCTGCAGCAAATCCTATAGCGACGCCAATCCCGAAGTGGTGCGCGCCTATGTGCAGGACTTGAAAACGGCCATGGGCATGCTCAGCAAAGACCCTGCACTGGCCGTAGAAGTCACGGCACAAATTACCCGTGCGCCCAAGGACTTGCTGGCCCAGTACCTGTTCACCGACAAGGACTTTGCCCGCGTCCCGGATATGCAGCCCAATCTGGAATCCATCCAGGGCACCTACGACCGCTATCACAAGGCTGGTTTCCTGAAGAAAGCCTTGAACGTGCAGGACTTTTATCGGGCTGATTTACGCGAGGCAACACCATGATTGAACTGGATGGTGTCGGTAAAACCTTTAACACCCGGCAGGGCCGCAGCCATACGGCCCTGCAAGACATCGCCCTGAGCATTCCGGCAGGGCGATTCGTGTCTATTCTGGGACCCAGCGGTTGCGGCAAAAGCACCCTGCTCTATATGTTAGGGGGCTTTGAGTCCTGCTCCAGCGGCCAGATCCGCGTCAAGGGCAAGCCCATTACCGGCCCAGGCCCGGACCGGGGCCCGGTGTTTCAGGAGTACGCCCTGTTCCCCTGGAAAACCGTGCTGGGAAACGTGGCCTACGGCATGCGCGAACAAGGCATGCCCAAGGACCAGGCCGAACAGCGCGCCAGCGAATGGCTGGACAAGGTCAAGCTGGGGCCTTACGCCTCCTTCTATCCACGTGAACTGTCCGGCGGTATGCGTCAGCGTGCGGCCATCGCCCGCACCCTGGCCTATGAGCCGGACATCCTGCTGATGGACGAGCCCTTCGGGGCGCTGGATGCCCACACGCGCGTCACCCTGCAAACGGAACTGCTCAGCTTGTGGGAGCAGTTACGCAACACCGTGGTCTTTGTGACGCACGGCGTGGACGAGGCCGTCTTCCTGTCCGATACCGTGATTGTCATGACTGGCTCGCCCGGCCGCATCAAGGAGGTAGTGGAGATTGATCTGCCCCGCCCCCGCGTCCGTAGCGAGCTGCTGCGCAATCCGGTCTATCAGGAAACCATTATTCGTCTGGAGCAATCCTTGATGGCGGAGGCCCACCCATGACGCCACAGCACTGGTATGAACATCGCTGGGCCTCCTTGGTCATGGCGGCCATTCTGGTGCTGCTGGCCTGGGCAGGGCTGGCCCGTTGGGTAGGGCTGGATTCCTTCCCCAGCCCTTGGGCGGCCTTGGGCGAACTGCCTGCCCTGATCAGCGACCCGATGGCCTGGTCGGCAATCCTGCAGTCGGTTGGCCGCATGTTTGCCGGTTATGCCCTGGTACTGGTCGTGGCCGTCCCCCTGGGTCTGGCCATGGGCCGCAGCCGCCTGGTCTATACCGCTTTCTATCCTCTGGTGGCCCTGGCCTATCCCATGCCCAAAGCGGCCTTGATGCCGATCTTGATGCTGTGGTTCGGTCTGGGGGATTTCTCCAAGATCCTGGTTATTGCGCTGGGCGTGTCCCTGCCTTTGCTCTATCACAGCTATCACGGCGCAACCCGCATCGAGCCCAAGCTGATCTGGGTCGCCCAGTCCATGGGCATGGGACCCATTGCCCGTCTGGGCAAGATTGTTCTGCCCGCCTCCTTGCCGGAAGTCATGATTGGCTGCCGTGTCGGGGTGGTCATGGCCCTGATCGTGATGGTGTCCTCCGAGATGATTGCGCGTCAGGAAGGTATAGGCAATCTGCTGTTCACCTCCATGGATATGGCGCAGTACTCCACGGTGTATGCCGTCATCATGCTGCTGGCCGTGCTGGGCATTGCCTGCGATGCGCTGTTCGAGTTTGTCCGCAAACGCTGCACACACTGGCATGACTCGACCCAGAGCCTGATGGACAAAGGATGACGCTATGACCACCAAAACCTTAGCCTCACCGGGACAAGCTATGCGTTCTACTCCAACCCGCCCGGCCAAACGCCGGGACTTGTCGGGACTGTCTTTGTGCATCAGTCCAGCCTTGATGCTGATTGTCTGGGAGCTGTGCACGCGCTCGGGCTGGGTCAGCCCGCAATTATTGCCTGCCCCCTCTTCCATTCTGATGCGTGTATTGGAACTGGCCGGTCAGGCGGACTTCTGGCAGAACCTGGGCATCACCGTCTACCGCCTGATCAGTGGTTTGCTGATTGCCTGTGTGGCCGGTGTGGCCCTGGCGCTGATTGCACAGTTGACGCGCTGGAGCTCGTTTCTGCTGGATGCCCTGATCCGTCTGCTGGCCCCTATCCCCAAGATCGCCCTTTACCCGGCACTGATCCTGATCATGGGGTTTGAAAGCTCATCGAAAATCGCTCTGGTGGTCTCGGATGCGATTTTCCCTGTGCTGATGGCCAGTTGGGTGGCTGCGCAAACGGTGGACCGCAAGCTGATCTGGTCGGCGCGTGCCGCCGGGACATCTCGCAGCGCCTGCCTGTGGAAAATCATTTTGCCCGCCATCAGCCCGACCGTGCTGGCCGGTGTACGGGTGGCAGGCGTCATTGCCTGCGTGGTGGTCTTTCTGGCCGAGATGATTGCCTCCACCGACGGTCTGGGCCATATGCTGACCGCCGCCGCACGCAGCTACCGCACGATTGATATGTTTGTACCCTTGGTCTGGATCTGTGTGCTGGGCTTCGCACTGAACCTGACGATTGCCGCTTTGCAGCGCAAAGTGGATCATACGAACTGACACTGAACCAACCACTTGCCCGGCCAATGGCAGCGCTGGCCGGGCTTTCGCAGGCTCACTCAATCACTCTGAACGAGTAGCCTGCTTTTTTTGCATCAAGGAAGCCGCTTCACTATGGCCAGCCGTACTCTGACTGACGCCTATACCGGGCACGATACGTTTATCCCCTATCTGCTCAATCGCAGCACCTCGGCCTTAAATGCTGACTTTCAAACCTTGCTGCGCAGCCATGAACTGACCCTGCTGCACTGGCGTGTGCTGGCTTTTCTGAACGAAACCGATGGCCTGGGCGTCAGTACCCTGGCGCAATATACCGACGTGGATCAAACCACCTTGTCGCGCGCCCTGGTGGTAATGGAAAACGCGGGCCACCTGTCCCGCCAGCCCGACCCGCTGGACCAGCGCCGTGTACTGATCCATCTGCATGAGCAAGGTCGCCAGCACTTTCTGCGTGTTCTGCCCGCGGCTCTGGACATTCATCACCGCGCCATCCAGGGCTTTTCGGCGGAAGAACTGACCCAGTTGCGCCAGTTCCTGAACCGCATTCGCGCCAATATCAATGGAGATGCGCGCTAAATAGCCCGCCCCTGTGCTTTTTTATAAAGCGTCCGCGTGGCCGTTTTCATACCGTTGTCACCCTGAATCCGCCCCCAATCGGGGCGCGTTGCCTTTAAAGACCCACGCACGAAATGGACATTCAAGGGTATGAGCCTTTATTTACGTCAGGAAAGACCATAAAATGATAATGATTAACATTTAGTAGCGCAGCCTCCTGCCTGAGATGTCCTGCCAGGCAAGCTTGGCTTTCTTACGGAAAATAAGATCTCGTGACTCTCTCCCCTACCCGTGCTGGACGTCGCCAGCTTTTGCTGGCTGCCGCAGCCAGCCCTTTGCTGTTTGGCGTTCCCCGCCTGCTTCGCGCCCAAGACGGTCCCCTGAAAATTGCCCTGCTGACATCCTTGTCCGGCCCCTTCGCCTCCTTGGGCGAAAGCATGCGCGCCGGTCTGGAGTTGATGCTGCAACAGTGCAATTACGAGATGGGCGGGCGCAAGGTGCAGTTGCTGGTAGAAGACGACCACGGCAAACCGGACGAAGCCATCCGTAAAGTGCGCAAGCTGATCGAGCGCGACAAGATCGACGTTCTGGGCGGTGTCATCAGCGCCAATATCGCACTGGCCATTCGTGACATCGTGCACGATGCGCAACTGCCTACCTTCATTTCCAATGCCGCTGCCAATGGCCTGGCTCGTGAAGCAGCCAGCCCCTACGTATTCCGCCCCACCAAAACCAGCTGGATGCTGGGCCACACCGGCGCCTTGTGGGCCTTCGAGCACATTGAAAAATCCGGCGGCATCACGCTGGGTTCGGACTACACCGCTGGCCGCGAATACATTGAAGACTTCGCCAATACTTATCAGGAACAAGGCGGCACGCTGGGTGAGCGCATCTGGACGCCCTTGGGCACACCCGACTTCGCACCTATCCTGATGAATCTGGCCGCCAGCAATCCCAAGTTTGTCTACACGTTTCTGGCCGGTGCCGACGCTGTGCGTTTCCACCAGCAAATGCAGGACTACCAACTGCACGGCAAGATTCAGATCGTGGGCCCCGGTGCCCTGTTCGATCAGGAAGACGTGATTACCGCTGTGGGCGAAGCTGCTTTGGGTGGCGTCAGTACCTTCCACCAATCGCCCGGCGCTCCGGCTGCCCAGGACTTTGTGGCTGCTTACCAGGCCAGCCGTGGCCGTTTGCCCGGCGAAGCCAGCACCTCCGGTTACGTGACCGGCCAGGTCATCAAGGCCGGTCTGGATGCGGTCAAGGGTGATCTGTCCAACAAGGCGGCCTTCAAACAGGCCCTGCTGGACAAGCCTATCAACACGGCCTTTGGCCCCATGGCTTTTGACCCGCGCAATAACCAGTCCATTCTGGATATTTACGTCAACCGGGTGGAAAAAGACGCGCAAGGTCGCCCCTTTAACACGGTGGTCCACACTTACCAGCGTATCCAGGACCCCGGCCCGCGTTCTTGAGCTCCACCTTGTCTTATTTTCTGCTTCAAATCCTCAATGCCCTGTCCTTCTCAGCCCTGCTGATGTTGGCGGGGCTGGGGCTGTCTTTAGTGCTCAGCCTGATGAACTTCATCAACCTGACACACGGCTCTTTTTTCCTGCTGGGCGGCTATATCAGCGTCCAGTGGCTGGCATCCGGCGCGCCCTGGTGGCTGGCCTTTCCCGCCGCTTTTGCACTGTGCGGGCTGATGGGCCTGTTGCTGGACCGCTTCCCCTTTCGCCAGTTCTACCAGCGCACCCACTTGATGCAGGTGCTGCTGACCTACGGCCTGTCCGTCATTCTGGCGGACCTGATGCGCTGGGGCTTCAGTGCCGACACGCTCTCGCCCATGCTGCCGCAAGTGCTGCGGGGCGGCGTGTGGATCATGGGCCTGCCCTTCCCCACCTATCGTCTGTTCCTGATCGTCACCGGCCTGACACTGGCCTTGCTGTTCTGGTTCCTGCTGGATCGCACCCTGTGGGGTGCCGCCATTCGCGCTTGCGTGCAGGACGCCCAGATTGTCGAGACCCTGGGCTTGAACTCGCGTCGCCTGTTTGCCATCGGCATGGCGCTGGCCGCTGGTCTGGCCGGTTTGGGCGGCGCCCTGGGCGCTGGCATGCTGTCGGTTTACCCCGGTCTGGATGAAGAAATCCTCTTGCTGGCCTTGCTGGTGGTGGTCATTGGCGGCTTGAACTCGGTACGCGGCACCTTGCTGTGCGCGCTGATTCTGGGTTTCGTCACCACCTTTGCCCGCGTCTGGGTTCCAGCCTTTGCCAATGCCGCCACCCTGGCCGTCATGCTGGGCCTTCTGCTTTGCTGGCCCAATGGCTTGAGCAAATCCGCTACGCGTCAGGTTTAAATGAACAAGCTCAACACCTGCCTGCTGCGCACTGGACTTTGGCCTGCTCTGGCTTGCCTGGTCTTGCTTAGCAGCTATTTCTGGGGCGACGCCTTCTTGTGGCGCTTTGGCACCGAAGCCCTGCTGATTGCTTGCGCAGTCCTTAGCGTCAATCTCCTGATAGGTTACGGCGGTCTGGTATCCCTGGGCCACGGTGCCGTCTTTGGCTTTGCCGCCTATGCCACCGCTGTCAGCAGCCAGTATTGGGGCGCGTCCCTGCCGCTGATGCTGCTGGTGGGCATTGGGGCGGGCACTCTGTTGTCCATATTGATGGCGCTGATCAGCCTGCGCAGTTCCGAGCTGTTTTTCATGGTGGCTACGCTGGTCGCCGGGCAATTGATCTGGGAAGTTGCATTTCGCTGGCGTGATGTCACGGGCGGTGCCGATGGCCTGCGCGGTTTCCCGCGTCTGAGCCTGGGCGATCTGCCCTTGAGCGCCCCTTACACCCTGATGATTCTGGCCCTGGCGCTGGCGGTCATCTGCTGGTTGCTGCTGCGTTCTTTCAGCCGCGCCCCAATCGGGCTGGCCTTGACCGGTCTGCGCGATCAGCCCTTGCGCATGGCCGCCCTGGGTTATCAGGCATGGCGTATCCGCCTTTACACCTTCATGATTGCAGGTGCGGTAGCAGGTGCTGCTGGCGGCCTGTATCCCTTTGCGAATCAGTACGTCAGCCCGCAACAAGTGCATTGGAGCTTCTCGGCCACGCTCATCATCATGGGTGTGATCGGTGGCATACGCACCTGGCGCGGCGCATTTATTGGGGCCACCTTCTATCTGTTTGCCCAGACCTACCTGAGCTCCTACACGGATCGTTGGCAGTTACTGGTAGGTTTGATCTTTGTGCTGACAGTTCTGTTCATGCCCAATGGTCTGGCAGAACGACGCAAGAGGTCTGCATGAGCGTTTTATTAAGCACTCGCGAACTGGCCTTGCAGGTAGGCGGTCTGGATATCCTGACGGACGTCAGCCTGGAGCTGCGTGCGGGCGAAACCCTGGGGCTGATTGGCCCCAACGGCGCAGGTAAAACCACGCTGTTCAACATCATCAGTGGTCTGGCCACTCCTTCCAGCGGTCAGGTCTTCCTGGAAGGCAAGGACCTGCGCAGTCTGGGCCCGATTGAACGCGCCAAACAAGGCATGGTGCGCAGCTTTCAGACCAGCCGTATTTTTCCTGAACTGACCCTGCTGCAAAACCTGGCTCTGGCCGTGCGCATCAAAAAAGATTGCGCCTACCACTGGTGGGGCCGCAAGGCCGCCCGCGCCGCCAGCCAAGAAGCAGCCGAAGCATTGCTGGAACATAGCGCCCTGGCCGGCCGCGGCCATGTGCTGGGTCGATCCCTGTCCTATGGAGAGCAGCGCATTCTGGATTTGCTGATCGCCCTGGCGCAGCAACCCCGCGTGCTCTTGCTGGACGAGCCTACCGCTGGTCTGTCCGAGTCCGAATCGCGTGAAGTCATGGCATTGGTCCACGCCATGCGCGGCCAATGTGCCGTGCTGCTGATCAGCCATGACATTGATATTGTTTTCCAGGAATGTGACCGGATTGCCGTGCTGTCATCGGGCAGCTTGTTGACCTGCGACACCCCGGACGCCGTGCGCCAGCACGAAGGCGCGCGTCAGGCCTATCTGGGCGAACTGGCTTTGGAGGCGGCATGAGCACAGCGCTGAACATCTCCGGCCTGCATGCACGCTACGACCGTGCCGACATTCTGCAAGAAATTTCGCTGGATATCCCCGCCGGGCAAAGTGTGGCCCTGCTGGGCCGCAACGGCGCCGGAAAAACCAGCCTGCTGCACTGCCTGTTCAATATGGGCCCGCAGTGGAGCGGACAAATCAATGTGCACGGGAAAAACATTGCAGGTTGGCCCACGCACAAAATCGCCCTGCTGGGCATGGCTTTAGTGCCCCAAGGCCGAGGCCGTTTCCCAACGCTGACCGTGCAGGAAAGCCTGCGTTTGGCCGGGCTGGCACGACGTCCGCGCTCGGATGATCGTTGGACGCTGAACAGCATCTACGAAGCCATGCCGCGCCTGTACGAACGCCGCCAGTCCTCCTGCTCCGCCTTGAGCGGTGGCGAACGACAGTTGCTGGCACTGGCCCGTGCGCTGCTGACGCAGTCCTCCATTATTGTTCTGGACGAACCCAGCGAAGGCCTGGCTCCCATGACGATTCAGGACACCTTGTTGCCGCAGCTGCAAACGCTGAACGAGCAAGGTATTACCGTACTGATCGCCGAACAGAATTTAAGTCTGGCTCTGCAGTTGGCCGAACGCGCTTTGTTATTGGGTAATGGTCAGCTGGTGTATGACGGCCCTGCCGAGCAACTGCGCCAGGACGCCGCCCTTTTGCAACGCCATCTGGGACTTTGACATGCTGTCCGTATACAGTTTGTCGCTTCCCTTGCCCGACGGTATGGAATCCTGGTTACGAAACCAGGTTCCCGACCACACCTTGGCGGTGATTGCCCGTCGCAGACAGCAGTCGGACCAGCATTTAAGCCTGCTGGCCCACGGTGCGCTGCGCCATTTTCTGGCGCCCTTGCTGGGCTGCACGCCACGCGCTGTTCCTATCGCCCATCTGGAACATGGCAAGCCCGTGCTGGATCTGGACGATGCCGATCTGCACTTTAGCCTGTCGCACAGCGGCGAGCGTGTGCTGATTGGAATTGCCAACCGAACTATAGGCGTAGACATCGAGGCCATGCGCCTACCCGTCAAACCAGGGCTGGTCGAACATTGCAGTGTGCCGTCCGAGCGTTCCTGGCTAAAGAGCGATCTGGACTTCTACGCGCTTTGGTGTGGCAAAGAGGCCGCCCTGAAACATGCAGGCACGGGTTTTCATATTCAGCCTCAAGAATTATCCTTGGACGGTCACCCAGATCATGGATGCACCGTACAATCCCCCCATCCCATCTTGCAAGGTTTGGTGGTGCACAGTCACCGGCCGGTGGAAAACTATGCCGCCGCCATCTGCCTGAACACCCCCTTTGCTCCGTGGTCGGTCAGCTTTTTGGACAGCGCTCAACTGCCTGACACCAAGCTGACTGAGCACGAGTAAATCTGACAAGCCTACTTATTTATGTAATAGTTCTCATTACCATGATGAAATCTATTCCTGTTGAACAAATTTGGCCTGACGCTTTTGCCCAGCGATACCGCGATGCTGGACACTGGCAAGGGGAAACGTTTGGCGCTTTGCTGCGCACGCGCGCGCAAAACCACCCGGAACGCGAAGCCATTGTTGGCGGCACCCAGCGCTGGACCTATGGCGCGCTGGACCAGTACGCCAGTCAGATCGCGGCGGGCCTGCTGCAAGCCGGTCTGCGCAAGGGCGACCGCGTCCTGGTGCACCTGCCCAACATCCCTGAGTTTGTCAGTGTGATCTTTGGTCTGTTCCGTGCCGGTCTTTTGCCCGTGTACGTCCTGCCTGCGCACCGCATCACCGAAGTCGAACACTTTGCCAATACTGCTCAAGCGCGCGCCTATATTGGTGTGGACGCTCATGCCGGTTTTGACTACCTGCCTTTGGTGCGCGAACTGCGCGAACGCTGCCCACAGGTCGAGCAGGTTTACATCGTGGGCGACGCACAAGAATTTACGTCCCTGGCCCAGTTGCAAAGCAGCGCTGCCAATGTAGACGTACCCGTATCGGCGGCCCAGCCTTCCGAAGTGGCGTTCCTGCAAATCTCGGGGGGCAGCACCGGCTTGTCCAAGCTGATCCCCCGCACGCACGACGACTACATCTACACCTTGCGCGAGAGCGCCAAGATTGCCGGACTGGACGAGAACAGTGTGTTTCTGGGCGCTTTGCCCATTGCCCACAACTTCCCCATGAGTTCACCCGGTTTTCTGGGTGCACTGTACGCCGGAGCCAAAGTGGTGCTGAGCCCCGCCCCCAGCCCGGACGTTTGCTTTGAGCTGATCGAGCGCGAAGGCGTAACCGACACCAGTCTGGTCCCCCCGCTGCTGATGCTGTGGATGGATGCAGCCACCAAGACCGATGCCAAGCTGGATTCATTGAAAGTAATCCAGGTGGGCGGAGCCAAGTTGAACGCCGAAGCGGCCAAGCGTGTACGTCCTACTCTGGGCGTGACCTTGCAGCAGGTGTTCGGCATGGCCGAAGGTCTGGTGAACTACACCCGCCTGGACGATCCCGAGGACACCATCATCAACACACAGGGCCGTCCCATCAGCCCGGACGATGAAATCCTGATCGTGGACGACAACGGCAATCCGGTCGCCCCTGGGGAAACCGGCTATCTGCTGACACGGGGTCCTTACACGATCCGTGCCTACCACAACAACCCCGCGGCCAATGCCCGCTCCTTTACCGAGGACGGCTTCTATCGCACAGGCGACGTGGTACGCATGACGCCCGAAGGCTACTTGATGGTTCAGGGTCGTGCCACTGACCACATCAACCGCGCTGGCGAAAAAATCTCCGCCGAGGAAATTGAAGATCATCTGCTGGCTCACCCGCAGGTCTTTGATGCTGCCGTGGTATCGGTGCCCGACGAGTTTCTGGGCGAGCGCAGCTGCGCTTTCATCATCCCCAAAGATGACAAGCCCCGCGCGATTGAACTGAAGAAATGGATACGCAGCCGCGGTCTGGCCGACTTCAAAGTGCCGGATCAAATCGTGTTTGTGGACCGTTTCATGGAAACTGCGGCCCTGAAGATCAGCCGCAAGGAATTGCGCGCCCAACTGCGCGAACAACTCGAAAACACAACGCAAGAATAATCATGAGTACTGCACTTACCCTGGAACGCATGCGCGCAGATATTGCCGCCATGTTGCATGAAGACCCCCAGGACATTCTGGATGATGACAATCTGATCGACCTGGGTCTGGACTCCATGCGCGTCATGACCCTGGCCACCCGCTGGCGCGAAGCTGGCGCTCCTATCGAGTTTTCCGAGATGGCCTCGGTGGTCACCTTGGGCCAGTGGTGGTCCCTGATCGAACGCGCCCAACAAAACGGCCGTTGATTTTCTTACTGCAACACGCTTATGTTTAGCTCCCCTTCCGAACTGCCATTGCGCCCCCTGACCGAAGCACAAGAAGGTCTGTGGTACGCCCAGCGTTTGGACCCGCTCAACCCGATTTTCAATACCGGGCACTGCACGCATATCCATTCGGCGCTGGACACCGCGCTGTTTGCGCAAGCCATCAATCTGACGCTGACCGAAGCCGATGCCTTGACCTTGCGCATGGTGGACACGCCCAACGGCCCGGCCCAGTACCTGCGCCCGCAAGAGCCCATTCAACTGGAAATTGTGGACCTGTCTGCCCACGCAGACGGGGCCGAACAAGCCCAAGCCCAGCTGATGGCAGACCTGCGCACACCGCTGGACCCAACCGTTGCGCCACTGGCACGACACATCCTGTTTGTACTGGGGCCCAAGCACCATCTTTGGTATCAGCGTATCCATCATCTGGCCGCTGACGGCTATGGCATGGCACTGATCGAGACGCGAGTGGTCAAGCTCTACAAGGCCCTGCTAAGTGGCCGTGAAGATCATGGGCATGCGCTGGAATCGTTCACCCTTTTGCAGGATGACGATCAAAGCTATCGGAATAGCGAGCGCCGCAGCAAGGACAGACAGTTCTGGCTGGACACATTAAGCGATGCAGAACCCGCCCAAAGCCTGAGCGAATCCCAGGCTTTGAGCGATCATCATTTCCTGCTGGCACGCAGCGCCGTCAAGCCCGAACTGACAGCCAGCCTGCAAGCATTGGCACAACGCAGCGACATCAGCTGGCCAGACATTCTGACGGGCCTGACCGCCGCCTATGTGCGCCGTCACACCCGCCAGGACGAATGCACGGTGGGCGTGCCCTGGATGGGCCGTCTGGGCCATATCAGTGCCCGTATCGTCTCCACCGTCATGAACGTGGCTCCGCTGCGTTTGCAGATCGACGAATCCCAGCCCTTGAATCAGTACCTGATCCAAGTTTCCAAGGCTCTGCGTCAGGCACGTCGTCATGGCCGCTACCGTAGTGAACAACTGCGCCGTGATCTGGGTTTGCTAGGTGGCATGCGTCGCCTGCACGGCCCCATCATCAACGTGCTGCCGTTCGATGCACCCTACGAACAAGCGGGCCTGACCGCCAGCCAGACCGTGCTGTGCGCTGGCCCCGTGGAAGACTTGAACTTCACCTTCCGCGCCCAACCCGATGCCAGTGGCTTGCGTCTGGAAGTGGAAGCCAACCCGCGTCTGTACACCGACGCACAGATTCAAACCCATCTGGTCCGTCTGGAGCAGTTCCTGCTGCGCGCTTTGCAGGCTGAAACCCTGTCTGCCGTGCCGACCTTGACGGATGCCGAACACCACCACTGGATTGAGACCGTCAACCAGACCGCTCACCCGGTTCCTGAAACAACGCTGTGGGCACTGATCCACGCCCAGTTGCAGGCTCACCCGGAACAAAGTGGCCTGGAATTTGAGGGCAAGAAGCTCAGCTACGCCCAGATCAACGAACAAACCGCCAATCTGGCCGCGCAACTGCGTCTGGCCGGTGTGCAGACCGGCGACATCGTTGCCGTGGCCCTGCCTCGTTCGCTGGAGCTGGTGCTGTCCTTGCTGGCTATTCACCGTGCTGGTGCTGCCTACTTGCCGCTGGATCTGGACCAGCCTGCCGATCGCCTGAACACCATCTTGCAGGCCGCTCAACCGCGACTGCTGGTCGGCCAGCCCGGTTGCACGCTCAATGCCTCTTTGCTGGTCCCGCAGCCTGAACAAACCTGCACTGCGCCAGACTGGGCCACCGCCGGTCCGCACGATCCTTCCTACCTGATCTACACCTCCGGCTCTACCGGCACCCCCAAAGGCGTGCTGGTCAACCACGACGCCATCGTCAATCGTCTGGTATGGATGCAAACGCACTACAGCATTGGTGCCGGTGATCGAATTTTGCAGAAAACCCCGGCCACGTTTGACGTGTCGGTGTGGGAGTTCTTCCTGCCCTTCCTGTCAGGTGCAACCTTGGTCGTCGCCCCACCACAAGCGCACCGCGATCCGGCTCATATTGCCCGCCTGATGCGCGAACAAAGCATCACAGTGCTGCACTTTGTGCCCTCCATGCTCAGCGCCTTCCTGGATGAGCCTGCCGCTCGTGGACTGGCTCCGCGCCTGGTGTTTTGCAGTGGTGAAGAACTGTCGGCCGCTACCCGCGACCGCTTCCATTCTCTGCTGAACGCCGAGCTGCACAATCTGTACGGCCCAACCGAAGCTGCCGTGGACGTGTCCTACTGGCCTGCGTCGCGGGATGACCAATCCCAGCCTGTGCCCATCGGTTTCCCCGTATGGAACACCGCCCTGTACATTCTGGACGAGCAGTTACAACCTGTACCGCCCGGCGTGGCCGGTCATCTTTACCTGGCTGGCCGACAGTTGGCACAAGGCTACTGGGGCCGCCCGGACCTGACTGAAGAACGCTTTGTGCCCGACCCTTACGCCCTGCATGGCGACCGCATGTACGCCACCGGCGATGTGGCCCGCTGGCGTGAAGATGGCGCGGTTATTTTCCTGGGCCGCTCCGATCACCAGATCAAACTGCGCGGTCAACGTATCGAGCTGGGTGAAATTGAAGCCTTGCTGGCGCGTCATCCCGATGTGGCCCACGTAGCCGTGATTGCCCGTGAAGACATACCCGGTCAAATGGCGATTGTGGCTTACTGGGTACCGCAAGCAGGCAGCCAGTGCACGGACAACACGCTGGCCGCTTATGTAGGCGAGCACTTGCCGTCCTACATGGTGCCCAGCGCCTGGATCAGCCTGGATGCCCTGCCGGTGACAGCCAACGGCAAGCTGGACCGCAAGGCGCTGCCCGTTCCTGCCTTGCAGGCCCGCTCGGCAGGCTTGCCGCTGGACGGTGCCACTCAGCACCAAATTGCCGCTGCTTTCGCCACCGTACTGGAAAGCAGCGAAACGTTTTACGCCGACGACGACTTCTTCGCCTTGGGCGGACACTCGCTGCTGGCTGCCAAACTGGCCTTGATACTGCGTGAAGCACGCGGTCAGGCCGTATCAATTGGCACTATTTTTGAATACCCCACTATTGCCCGTCTGGCCAAACATCTGGATCAGTCTGGCAGCGCGGCAGCCGATGGTTTTGGTGCCGTCATCACCTTGCGTCCGGGGCCGAACGATCAGCCCGCGCTGTTTGTGGTTCACCCGGCCGGTGGTTTGTCCTGGTGCTATGCGGCACTGGCACGTCACCTGCCTGCCGGCCGCGCTGTTTATGGCTTGCAAGCCAGTGTGCTGTCTGACGCCTCGCTAGGTCTGGATGGCAGCCTGGATGCCATGGCCAAGGTGTATGTGGATCGTATCGAGCAAGTTCAAGCACAAGGCCCCTACCATCTGGCAGGCTGGTCCGTGGGCGGCATTATTGCTCAGGCCATGGCCGTGGAGCTGCGTCGTCGCGGTCAACTGGTAGGCATGTTGTCCTTGCTGGACGCCTATCCCAGCGACGCGTGGCGTAACGAACCGGCCCCCGAGCCCAATGCCATCTACAAGGCGCTGCTGCATATTGCGGGCCACGACCCAGACAGCTTGCCCGACGTTTCCCTGACCCGTCAGGGTGTGGTGGACTTCCTCAAGCGCAGCGGTCACCCGCTGGCCGAGTTGCCCGACACGCGTCTGGACAGCGTATTTCAGGTAGTGGAAAACAATAACCGCCTGGTGCGCCTGTACGAGCATCACGTCTATGACGGCCCCATGCTTTATTTCCGCGCAGCGCTGGATCACGCCGGCACACAATTGCATCCCGATTTGTGGAAGCCCTACACAGGGCAGTTGGATGTGCACGACATTGCCTCCTTGCACGCGCATTTGACCGGTACTGAAGCCGTGGCCATCATGGCCCCGCTGATGGACTCGGCCATGGCTTTTGCCGAACAGGCACAAGCCCAACCTGAACTCGATGTATAAGCCATGTCTGTAAGACGTTTCTTTCTGGATATCTCGCCACTAATCGAAAGTCGAGCATTCCGCTTTGCCTACTTCGCTCGGGCCGCCACGGTGCTGGTCACCGGCATGTTGATGGTGGCTGCCAGCGTGCAGCTTTATGAGCTGACCAAATCCAGTGTGGCCGTTGCTTTCCTGAACGTATCCATGGCCACCCCCATGGTACTGGCACTGATTGCCGGCGGTGTCTTGTCGGACCGCATGGACAGGCGCAGCCTGATGGTCTGGTCGCGCAGTGTCTACATCATCAGCGTGGTGCTGTTCCTGCTCAATACGCTGCTGCCCAACCCGCAGGTCTGGTTGATCTATGTGGCCGCTGCCATTGGTGGTGCGGCAGGCGGGATCAGCGTCCCGGCCATGATGTCCGCTACCCCGACACTGGTCGGTCGAGACAAGCTGGCCGCTGCGGCCGCCCTGTCCGGTCTGGCCATGCAGTTGGGCGGTATTATCGGCCCCGCCTTGGCAGGCGTACTGATCTCCGGTCCTGGTCTGATTTTCTGTTACGTGATTGTCCTGTGCGGTGTCATCGTCACCCCTTTACTCTTGCGTGCTCTGCCGCCCTTGCCTCCGCAAGCGGGCAAGCAGCCCCAGAAAAACGCCTTCCAATCCCTGCGTGATGGCCTTGGTTTTGTGGCCAGCCACCCCTTGCTGCGCGCCCTGTTGCTGATTGATCTGGCTGCCCTGATTCTGGCCACTCCCTTGGCCCTGATGCCCGAGTGGGGCGACACCATTCTGAAAATGGGTGCCACCGCCACCGGCTATCTCTACGCCGCTCCGGCCGTCGGTGCCACGCTAGCTGCCTTATCCAGCGGCTGGTGCCGCCAAGTGTCCCGTCCAGGTGCTGCCATTGTGATTGCCGTGCTGATCTGGGGCCTGGCGGTTGCGGCCCTGTCCCTGCAAACCACGCTGTGGTGGGCGCTGATCTGCCTGGCCATCATGGGTGCTGCCGACACCATCTCCAAAATCATGCGTATGGCGTTGGTTCAGCACCACACCCCCGATTACCTGTTGGGCCGTGTCTCCAGCTTGTGGATGACGCAATATTCCCTGGGCCAGGCCCTGGGCAATATGCAAATGGGTTATCTGTCCCGTCTGCTAGGCCCGGCAGTCGCCGTGGCCGTGGGTGGTTTGGCCTGTGCCGCTGTCGCTTGCGGTTTCGGCGTGTTTAACCAAGGCCTGCGTTCGGCCAGCAAACAGGATGGCCCGCCCAATGCCTGACATCTCGCTTTTGTTCTACCCACGCCTGCTGCACGCCTGTAGAAAGATCTCCTACATGGACCGTCTTGTCGACCGAACCTTTATTTAGGATTAAAAGATGCTAATCAATGTCAATTGCATTCGCCGTACCCCTGCCGCACTGCTGCGCAAGGCCGGCCTGAGCGCAGCCGTCCTGTCCCTGTCCCTGGCCAATGCCTTTGCGGCCCCCGCTTTTGACCAGCCTGATGCTGACTTTCGCGGTTCCCTGAATGCTGCTGGCGTGGTCTATGCAGGCTCCGAAGCCCAACTGGCTGGCCGTGGTTTCACCCCCGGCCAGGAAGTGATCCTGCTGCAAAACGGTCACACCCTGACCCCTCAAGCCCTGGTTGCCGACAAAGAAGGCAATCTGAGCACCAAGATCGCCATCCCCGCTGACGCCGCTGTGGGTGTGCACCCTGTCGTCATGCAAGTCAGCAAGCCCTCGACGGCCGATATCTTCAATCTGAAGGTGTCCCCAAAAGTTGAGCTGAGCGGTCAGGACAAATTCGAACTGCAATCCCAGCACCTGGTTCCCGGCTTGTACCAAAGCGCCTACAGCCCCAAGAACAAAGTGCTGTTCGTGACTTCCGCCGTGGGCCGCCCACCCGTCAAGCAGTCGCAATTGGTGAAAGTGAACCCCAAGACCCTGGCGGTTGAAGCCAGCGTGACACCTGCCGCCCAAAAAGGCCGTGACGATGGTCAGGTTCAAGCCGTTTACGGTGTGGACGTGGACGACAAGCAAGGCAATGTCTGGGTCACCAACACCCGCAGCAGCTCCATTGCTGTCTACAGCCAGAAAGACCTGAAACTGGTCAAACAGTTTGAAGACGGCGTCGTCAGCCACCCACGCGACGTGGTTGTAGACGAGAAAACAGACCGTGCCTACGTGTCCTCGCCCGGCGCCAACACCATAGCTGTATTCGACACCAAGAAGCTGACTCAGCTGGACCCGATCGAACTGCAATCGAAAACCCGCAACAAACCCGGCACCATGAGCCTGGCACTGGATGCTGAAAAAGACCGTCTGTACACCGTCAGCGCCAGCACCAACGAGCTGATCATTGTTGACCTGAAAAACGACAATGCCCAAACCGTGTTCCCCGTACCTGGCGCACGTGGTCTGGCTGGTGTGTCGGTAGACAGCAAGAATGACCAGGTCTACGTCGCCGCCCAAGGCAGCGACAACCTGCTGATCATCAATGCCAAAGACGGCTCCGTGCAGCACGACATCAAGATCGGCGCTGGCGCTCTGAACGTGGTGTTCGATCCCGAGACATCCCTGGCTTACGTGGCCTCCCGCGGTGCGGGCACCGTGACGGCCGTGAATGGTAAGGGTGAAATCGTTGCCAACCTGGACGGTGGCAGCTTCCCCAACCACGTCTCCCTGGATGGCGAAGGCAATGCCTATCTGGTCAACAAATCCAAAGGTAAGGATGACCAGACGGCTGACCGCGTCACACGCCTGCATCTGAAGTAAACCGCCCGATGCGCCCCTTCCATGAAAAGGGGCGCCAAGGCAAAACCCTTGCCCCAAAAAGGACTCCTATGAATAGCCGTATAGCCGACCAAGTCCGCCATGCCACCATTGAAGAATGGTTAGGTCATTACCAGGCCGACAGCAGCGTATTTGCCTCTCCCACCGTCAGTTTGATGGCACACGGCACGGCACTGGAGCGGCATACCAGCAATGCCCAAGGGCAACTGCTCTCTGATGCCCAAACCTTGCTGGCGCAAGCCGCTCGGCAAGGTCTGGATGCCCCCCTGTTGATGGGAGTGATCCCCTTTAACCCGACTCGCCAGGCTTACCTGCGCGTTCCCAAAGAATATCAGCGCGATCCCGTCCTGCTGCGCCCGGTACAACGCCCGCCGTTGGCCAAATCCAGCAACAGCATTGCCAGCCAAAGCCTGCTGCCTGATGGCGAAGGCTACGAAGACAGCGTCAGCCGCATCCTGGCCACGATGCGCGAACAGAACATTTCCAAAACCGTGATGGCCCGCACTGTCACCATCACTTTGAACGAAGCCCTGGACCGTCAGACTGTGTTGAGCAATATGCTCCACAGCAATCCTGCCGGCTACACCTACGCCCTGCCCTTGCCGGGCGGCAAGGCTCAAGACCCGGATCTGTTTTTTGGGGCCAGCCCCGAGTTGCTGGTGCGTCGCCAGGGCGATCTGGTTACCGTCAACCCGCTGGCAGGCACCGCCCCTCGCTTTGCCGACCCACAGCGCGACCAGGCCAGCGCCGACAGCTTGATGGATTCCAGCAAAGACCTGCGCGAGCACGCCTACGTGATCCAGGACGTGGTGCGCATCCTGTCCCAGTTCTGCGACTCCCTGGACATGCCTGATGGCCCCAGCCTGACCAGCACCGCCAACCTGTGGCACCTGTCCACCCGTATCAGCGGCCGTTTGCGTGACCCGTCCGTCACCTCTTTGGAGCTGGCACTGGCCATGCACCCCACGCCGGCCGTTTGCGGCCTGCCCACCCAGCCCGCCATGCAGGCCATCGAAGCCACTGAAGTCTTTGATCGCGGCTACTTTGCAGGCGCCATAGGCTGGAACGACCACGAAGGCAACGGCGAATGGGCAGTCGCCATTCGTTGCGGCCATTACACCCAGCAAGAGCTGACCTTATCGGCTGGCGCCGGCATTGTGGACGGCTCCGTCCCTGCCCTGGAACGCCAGGAAACCGGCAATAAACTCATGACCCTGATTAACTCATTGGGTCTGGCCCAGAACATAACCCTCTAAAGGAGACACGATTCATGACCATTCACGCCTTGCCCAGCTACGAACTGCCTCAAACCCCCGTAGCCAACCGCGTCAATTGGCGCCCACAGCCCAATCGTGCCGCCCTGCTCATTCACGATATGCAGACCTACTTTCTGCAGAAATACGATATGAGCCAGGCTCCTATCCCCATGTTGATCGAACGCATTGCCGCCCTGCGCGAGGTTTGCCACAAGCTGGGAATACCCGTGTTCTACACCGCCCAGCCTACCGAGCAACCCGAGAAAGACCGCGCCTTGCTAAACGACTTCTGGGGCCCCGGCCTGACCGCCAGCGAATTTCATGAGCAACAAGCCGTGGTTCCCGAGCTGACACCGGCCGAAAACGACATCATGCTGACCAAGTGGCGCTACAGCGCCTTCCAGCGCTCCGACCTGCGTGAGCAACTGCGCAATCTGGGCCGCGATCAGCTGATCATCACCGGCGTTTACGCCCACATCGGCTGCATGACCACCGCCCTGGAAGCCTTCATGCAAGACGTGCAGCCCTTCCTGGCTATCGACGGCGTTGCCGACTTCTCGCTGGAAGAACACCACATGGCGATCCGCCACGTCTCGCAACGCTGCGGCGTCAGCCTGACCTGCGCCGAAATCCAGGACAGCCTGCAAAGCTAAACAGGAAGCACACATGAGCCCACAAGAATTTGCAGGTGAATGCATAGCCGTCACGGGCGCGGCCCGTGGCATTGGCGCTGCCGTCACCCAACTACTGCTGGAACGAGGCGCCAGCGTCATCGCCCTGGACCTGGACGTAGAAGGACTGACCCAACTGAGTCAATCCGAATACAGTGATCGGGTTTCCTGCCACCTGGTCGACATCAGCCAAGCCGATGCCGTCGATGCAGCGCTGGCCCAAGGGCAGGAAAAACTGGGGCCCATTCATCGTTTAGCCTGTGTCGCGGGCGTCCTGCAAATGGGCCGCATCACCGAGCTGAGCAACGAACAATGGGATCGCACCTTTGCCATCAACACCACCGGCGTCTTCAACGTCTGCCGCAACGTGGCCAAAGGCATGATCGAGCGCAGGCAAGGCGCGATCGTCAACGTCAGCTCCAACTCCGCCGCCACACCACGCATCGCTATGGGAGCCTACGCCGCCTCCAAAGCCGCCGTCACCCAACTGAGCCGCTGCCTGGGCCTGGAACTGGCCCCACACGGCATCCGGGTGAACATCATCTCCCCCGGCTCCACCGACACCCCCATGCAACAAGCCATGTGGGCACAAGGCAGCTCGCGCGAAACCGTCATCGCGGGTTCCGGCGAAAACTACCGTCTGGGCATCCCCCTGCAAAAAATCGCCACCCCCGAAGAAATCGCCGAAGCCGTCCTGTTCCTGCTCTCGGACCGCGCCAGCCACATCACCCTGTCCGACTTGCGCGTGGACGGCGGTGCCACACTGGACCAAGGCTAAACAGCCAGACGCAAAAAAGGGCGGAATCTCCGCCCTTTTTATTGCCCATCGGAACGAGGCCGGACAAAAGCATACGAACATCCCTACTAGTGACAGTGCCGA
This sequence comes from Alcaligenes sp. EGD-AK7, assembly GCF_000465875.3. Classification (NCBI taxonomy): domain Bacteria; kingdom Pseudomonadati; phylum Pseudomonadota; class Betaproteobacteria; order Burkholderiales; family Alcaligenaceae; genus Alcaligenes; species Alcaligenes sp. EGD-AK7. Next base: position 409,107 of record NZ_AVOG02000023.1, read on the forward strand.
TAAGGACTGACCACCTATTGCCAAGTCAAGGAAGAATACGAACGAACCGAAACATCGTAAATGCGGCTCAATGAAGACAGACTCAGTCAGGTCAAATCGGATCGAATCAGGTCAGGTCAGGTCAGGTCAGGTCAGGTCAGGTCAGGTCAGGTCAGGTCAGGTCAGCATCAGATTAGACCTGCTCAGTGCAGGTAGCCTCCTATCAGCTACCTCTTAATTCCGTCGAGTCTGTGAACTAGATCGAGCAGCTCCAGCGTGCCAACCGCCCCCGCCAACAACCGTTGAAAGCAGGCCCACTCAAGAGCACTGCCACCATGCTGCTCGGGTCGGGGCAGGCTCAGGCGGGGCGGATCAGAGTGCTTGCCGCGGGCCTGAGATTGCGTAGGGATGCAAGGGGCCTGCTGTTTGAGCCAGGCGCTTGTACTTGGTCCGGGGGACCAAGTACCTGGCGAGTTCAGGCCCCGCCCGTAGCAATCTTATGCCAAGGGAACTGGTGCGCAGCACCAGCAAGCGCTCAGCCCCGCCGGAGCCTGCCCCGACCCGAACAGCCCCCCGGTCCAGCCTCCTGAGCCTACTTTTTACCCTCGACCGGAGCCTCAACCTGCTCAATCCCGAACAAATGCTCCAAACCCAAGGCCAAAGCATCCCGCCACGCCACAAAATCATGTGCCGTCGCACTCTCCACGTAACGCACGTCATACCCCCGCGCCCGCAGCACATCATCCAGATGACGATTAGCCTGCACCAGGCTGACATCCCGGCTGGAGCCTGAAGACTCAAACACCCCGGCACTCATATAAATCTTCACTGGCACAGCTTCTGAGTCCGCCATCTGCCGCGTCAGCCACTGCCCACGAGTATCACCCGGCGGAGCCCACCAGAACGACCCCGACATGCTCAGAACATTGCCAAACAGTTGCGGCAAACGCCAAGCGGCATTCATGGCTGCCAAACCACCATAGCTGGAGCCGCCAATCGCCGTCTTGTCCGCTGTCGACTGCACCCCCTGGGCCTTGAGCCAAGGCATCAACTCCTTATCCAGAAACTTGATATAAGCCTCATTGGGCGGCAACTCCCGCGCCCGTTCCGCCATGCCCGGATTGTCCACCAGGACCAGCCACATAGGCTCCACGCGCCCCTGCGCAATCAAGGTATCCAGCATGGCCGGCGCACGCGCCAAATCCCGATAGTCCCGACCATCGAACAAAATCAAGGTGTGATCAATTTCCTGAGCCCGAGTGCCCGCAGGCTGATAAATCTGCACCTGCCGTTCCACACCCAAAGCCTCGCTGGGCAAGCGCTCCGTACGCCATTGCCCCTGCCCCAACTGCTGCGGCTCCAGGCTCACCACTTCGGCAGGTGCCTGCGTCAAACGCAAGACCGACTCACCATCAAACAGATCCTTGCTGTTTTCCGGCAAAGCCTTGGCATTATGAGGATCGCGCTGCAACGCCGCCCGCAGCACTTCGCGCGCCAGGTTCTGGCCCACATAAGGCACATCCGGCGCCATGCGATAGGCAAAGCGGGCATCACGCGGCAAATCGTAGGTGATGTACCAGATATCCGACTCACCCAAACGATGCATGCGATCGCTATACGAGAAAGGCCCGCCATGCAGACGCACCTCGTTCTGGGCACCGCGCCAGACAAACGTGACGCGATCATGCGTAGTGCTGTAGCGCTCCACCAAAGGCGAACCTACACGCTGCACATAGTCCCAGAAACCGCGAGACGGCTCGCCCGCGCGCAAGCGCATGCTCCACTGACGGATCACATCGCCTTGCAAAGGCTCGGCCTGAGCCGGCGCTTGGGGAGCCGTAACCGATTCAACCTGCCACTGATACTCGCCCTGCCCCTGCACACGCAAACGATATTCGCCCGCCGTGCTGGCAATAAAGCCAAAAGGGCCACCCCGTTCCGGGGCATCTGCCCAATGACGAATCGCCTTGCCATCCGGGCCGAACAATTCCAGCGCCACATCACCACTGTGCTGCCAACTGCCTTGCACCAGCTCATTTTGCTGCAAGCTCAGTATTCGTTCATGATGTTCGTGCGCCTGAACCTCACCTTGAGCCGAAGGCAGCGTAGCCGCCCAAGCCGACCCAACCATTCCCACCATCAATACAGCAACAACAGGTGCGCGCAACATACATCCTCCTAAATGCCGGTTTGCCGCAGGACAAGCCCAGTACCAAGAAGCAGTATACGATCAAAAATAATCAGCGCACCCCTCGGCTGGCTCGAGGCGGCGCCATTCATCACTCTAGACGGAAAGCCTGAATCAAACGATCCAGCTCTTGCACCTGCTCCTGCAACTCGCTGGAGGTGTGCGCCACCTGGTTCACCATCTCCGCGTTTTGCTGAGTGGCCGAATCCAACTGCCCCACCGCCACGTTGATTTGCTCGATACCAATGGTTTGCTCGCGAGTAGAAGCCGCAATCTCGTGAACAATCGTCATCACTTGCGAGCTGCCGGTGACCATCTCCTCAATGACCTCACCGACCTGCCCCATCAACTGCACGCCTTCGCGGGTGCTATTGGAGGACGCTTCCACCAATTGAGCAATCTCCTGGGCTGACGCCGTCGTGCGCTGCGCCAGAGCACGTACCTCACCGGCCACCACCGCAAAGCCTCGACCTTGCTCACCGGCTCGCGCCGCTTCCACAGCCGCGTTCAAGGCCAGAATATTGGTCTGAAAGGCAATCGAGTTAATCACCGTGGTAATGTCCGCCACCTTGCCACTGGTATCGCGAATCGCGCCCATGCGGTCCACCAGTTCACTGACCATCTGACCACCATGCTGGGCAGTTTTCTGCACCTGGCTGGAGACTTCCTCGGCACGCATGGCGTTTTCTTCGCTCATGCGAACGGTGCCCGTCATCTCTTCCATGGCCGATGCTGTTTCCTGCAAGGCCGCCGCCTGCTGAGTCGTGCGACTGGACAGCTCCAGATTGCCCACAGACAGTTGCGAGGTATCGTCCGCAATCACTCCACTGCTGTGTTGCAGCGTGCGCATCACCTCGTTCAACTTCAGGCGCATCTGCTCGATGGAGGCCATCACGCTATTGTCCGGAATCGAACGTAGGGAATGAGCAACCCGCAAATCCCCATCAGCAATCGCTTGAGCAGCATCATGCAGCACCTTAGGTTCAGCCCCCAGCTCGGCAAAGATCTGGCGCGCCAGAAACACAGTAACCGCTGATACCAGCAGCACGATCAGAACGAACACGAGTGACGAGCTGAGCAGATTGCTCAGGAAGCGCGCCTGAATATTGTCGATATAAACGCCCGAAATCAGCACCCAATCCCACTGCGTCACCCCTTTGCCAAAGGCCAGTTTGGGGGCATTGCTCTTGTCGCTAAGCTTGGGCCAGTGATACTCCAGAAAACCTTCGCCACCATTGCGGCCGATGCGGCTCATCTCGGCAAAAGGGTGCACGCCGTTGCTGTCGACCACGGCACTGACGTTCTGGCCGTCCAGCTCCGGTCGGCTGGGATTCATGATGGACACCACATCGGTCGATAACACCGACACATAACCTTCCTGCCCAAAACGAATACTAGCGATGCGTTGCAGCGCCTGCTTTTGCGCCTCTTCCTTGCTGAGAACGCCTTTGCTGACCAGTTGCTGATAGTCCTGCGTAATGTTTACTGCAATATTGACGATGTGCTGCAAACTACTTTTTCGCTCTTCCATCTGTGCCTGATAGAGCTGATAGTTCACAAACGCAAAAACCGCCACCAACGCCATCAAGCACAAGATCAATGGCAACCACAACTTCTGTTTCAAGCCCAAACGCATCATATTCCCCGAGCAACGCTGAAAAGACAGGTCCCAGGTACGCAAAAACCGACCGTGTCACCACGGTCGGCCTGCATGGAGGCCCCATCGAACAAGCTGGGTAACGGCCTCGGGCTTGAAATACTTAATTAAAGTTACATATCGAGATAATTAGATGCTAAGGCGGCTTATAAAACACTACCGCTCAAGCGTCGGGAAGCTTCATGGCCTTGGCCAAAAGAAGGTTCGCTGCTGGCCAGAGTCAGCAAGAAGCCATCTTCAGACATCAATTCCGAGGTCAGACGCCCCTGGTAATGACCCAGCTCCAGATTCAAGGCAAGATCGCGCTGTTCCAGGTTATCGACGCCTTTGATAACCAGCTCAAAACCCTGCTCGCTCAGTAAATGGCACGCGGTTTCCAGCAATGCCTTGAACGTCGGTTCACGGCAGGCGCGCTGAATAACCTCGGCTTCCAGTTTGACGCCGCTGATTGGCCAGCCACGCAAACGGTTGAGCTTGCTGTTCTCAATATCGGGGCTGGTCAGCCAGACCTGAATGTCCTGTTCTTTCAGAAACTGCAAAGCCTGGATCAGTTCTGGTGTTTCTTCCAATTCCTCGTCGCTGAACAAGTCCAGCTCTACACAGCAAGGTTGCAGCTCGAACTGACTCAACATGCTGGGCATGCGCTTATAGATGGGCAGCAGCATATCGATGGGCAACTTCAGACCAATATGGCTGGCACGCAGCGAATACTCCTGCCACCAGCGACGCACGTCAGCCATCAGAGTACGCAGCATCCATTCGCACAAAGCCTGACGGTGAATGGCGTCAGGCATATGGCGCAGCACCAGATCCGATGACAGACGCAAGCCTGTGGGCGAGGTCCAGAACACCTGGGCGTCCACACCACTGTATTGGCCCGTACTGGTCGCCACCCGCAACTGATAAGAGAAAGACAGCGCTTCGCTGGCCTGCGGATCAAGCACATCCAGAGTTTCCAGCGCACGCAAGAGTTCCAGCGGCGTGGGCTGGGACGCTTCCTGCTCGTCGCGCTGGGCGTAAAACTCCATGATTTCAGTATCTTGCGGCTCTTGCTGGGCGATCAACTTGCCCGTAAAGGTGTAGCCCCAGCCGTGCACCGACTTGATCGGCAAGGCCACCCCTGCCTGAGTGGCCTTGCGGCGCAAACGGCTGATCAGGGAATCCACTGCACGGCTGTCACTGGCAGCCAGGCCTTTGTCGCGCATCAGGTCTTCACGGCTGAAACGGGCATCCGCATGGCGGATGAATGCGTCCATTAATTGACGTTCGCTATGCGTCAGTTCCAGTCCCACCCCATTGGGAGCCACCAGAGTCCAGCCTTTATCGCGCAAGATCCATTCCTGCTGGCCACTCTGATCCTGAACCTCTTCCATCGCCTGGGCGGCACCCACGGCGGCATACACATTACGGCGGCGCACGGCATGGCACCAGGCCATCAGCTCGGGAACTTGCACATCCATAGCCAGACACGCATCAGCACCCGTCAGCAGCAACTGCACACGAGCACTGGCAGACAGGCCGGACTGAACGGCCACAATACCCAGCGAGCCAAAGTCATTGCGCAATTTGGCCACCATCAAAGGCACGTAGCCCGTCTCAACAGGAAACAGCAACAGATCGGCCTGGCTCAGACGCGCCTCGGCTACCTTCTCCAGGGATCTGACAACGCTTGTCTTGGTACCGAAAACCCGCAGTTGCTCCAGCCAGTAGTGCAAGCCTTCGCCTTCTTCCAAAACAATCAACACGCAGTGTGCATGTTCCATAAGCGCCTACTATTTAATTATTGTCAGTCCCACGACGGTCCCGGCGAGGGCCGACAATACTATTTTTATCAATAGTTAGAATTATCACTTCTAGAATACGGAGCACAAAGTAAAGAATGGTCAAATGTGGCGTTTGAAATTTTTTGTCTTCAAAATAACGTCCGCCTTACCGCCTGAACCATCTCGGGATTATTTTCTAATCGCTGTTTTTTTAAAATCATGCCCCACAAATAATTATAGTTTCCATAACGATGGGGCATAAAAAACCCGCTCGAAAGCGGGTTGTTCTAGCTCAAGACCAGGCAGAATACTTACTGGGCGGCAGCGTCCAGGCGAGACTGCAACTGGGCAGCAGGCAGCCAGCCATCAGCGCGGCTACCATCGGCAAAGTAAATGGCCGGGGTACCTTGAACGCGCAGTTTTTGTCCCACTGCCAATAACTGATCCAATGGATGCTCACACGAGGCTTTCTCGGGTCGCACTCCGCCCCCCATCCAATCACTCAAGGTTTTAGCGGGGTTTTGGGCACACCAGATGTCCTCGGCTTTGCGGCGGCTATCCGGTCCCAGGATGGGAAACATCAGGCTATAAACCGTAACATTGTCGATCTCCTGCAAAGTTGTATGCAGACGTTTGCAATAGCCGCAATTGGGATCTTCAAAAACCACCATTTGACGGCTACCGTCGCCTTTTACCAGCTTGATAGCCTTATCCAGCGGCAAGTCATTCAGCGACACACGATTGAGTTCCTGCATGCGCTGCTCGGTCAGATCAACACGAGTTTTGCTATCCAGCAAAGAACCCTGCATCACAAAGCTGGCCTGCGGGTCGGTGTAGAGCAAGGTGCCGCCCACTTCCACTTCCAGCAAATTGGGAAATGGTGTGGCGCGAATACCATCGACCGTCACGCCGGGGAAAGCGGCTTCAAAGGCCTGGCGGGTAGTCTCGAAACGTGTGTCTACTTTGGCGGGGCTGGCGGCCTGAGCCAGGCTGCACAGCGACAAAAGCGCCAGTGCCAATACAGAACGAAGGTGCAACATCATGACGTACTTCCTTTGCTAATCGACAAGACCCTAGCGGCCTTAGAACAAGAGCGCGCCGGGGCTGACGCCGGCAGCATGCGCAATCAGGCGGCGTTTCACCCAGGGCAGGCGGTCCACCACTTGCATACCGGCATTGCGCAGCATGGAAGCCGGTGCCCCCGGTGCCGCAAACAGACGATACAAGCCATCGGTGGCTGCCCGCATGGCCGCAATCGGTTCAGCGCGAGCGCGCTTGTAGCGATTGAGTACACGCATATCACCGACCGAATAATGCGGGCCGCGCTCGGACAAGACCTTGATCAGGGCTTCGATATCGCCCAGACCCAGATTCAAACCCTGGCCAGCCAAAGGATGGACGCGATGTGCCGCATCACCCACCAAGGCCACACCGGGCGACACCAGGCCGCTACGCTCAAAGGTCAAAGGGAAACCGTGTACCGGGCTACGTAAGCTTAATTGCCCCAAACGGCCATTGGATAAAGAGAACAAGCTGTTTTGCAGATACTGCGCCTGCTCCTCTGAGGGCATGGCCAGCACCTTGTCGGCCTGCGCTTGCGGCACGGACCAGACCATGGAGACTTGAGGTTTACCATCCACATCCGGCATAGGCAACAGGGCCAGAATCGAATCGCCAGTAAACCACTGCAAGGCAACTTGCTGGTGCGGGCGCTCTACGTTGAAGTGGGCCACCAAACCGGCGTCCCCATACTCACGACCATGATGCTCAATACCAGCGGCAGACCGCAGGCCGGAACGGGCACCATCTGCCCCCACAAACAAATCGGCGCTGATGCGCTTCTGTCCGGCGGTGATGATGGTCTTGCCTTCCAGACGCTCGAAACGGTCTTCAATCCAGGGCACACCGAACACTTGCAAGGCCTGATACAGCGCCTGCTCCATCTGTCCGGACTCAACGATCCAGGCCAGATAATCCTGCGCGTCCTGCCAAGCATGCAGATTCAGGCAACCGCCGCCATCACCATGTACTTCCATGGCCTGCACTGGCGAAATGCGCTGGGCCGACATCAAGTTCCAGGCACCCAACTGCGTCAGAAAACGCTGGCTGGCGACCGAGACGGCGTAGACACGGGGGTGATACTGCCCCGCCGCCAGTTCCATAGGCTTGTAAGCGGGGGACAGGATGCTGACATCAAACCCGGCCTTGCGTAAACCCAGGGCGCTGGCCATACCGGCCAAGGCCCCTCCACACACCACAATTCGTTCTTTGCTCATCGTGCGCTCGGTGCTCCTGCCTGACGTGGCCACAACAGCCACATTTGACCTTGCTGCTTCATGCGCCCTGCCTGCGCACCAGCCTGATCGCCCGTGCCCCAGTACAAGTCGGTACGTGCGGCACCTTTAATCGCCGCGCCCGTGTCCTGAGCAAAAACCAGTCGCTGCAAAGGTTGGTTAGAAGCAGGCTGCGAGGTAGCCAAGTACACAGGCGTACCCAAAGGCACGTACGTGGGGTCAATAGCCACGGAACGCAGACCAATCAAGGGAATGCCATAGGCACCTTTAGGGCCCAGCTCCGGATCCACAATGGCCTCTTCGCGGAAGAACACCATAGCGGTATTTACATTCATCATTTCCTGAACGCGATGCGGATTGCGCTTGGCCCAGGCCTTGATGTTTTGCATGGAAGTCTGCGCCAAAGGCATCTCGCCCTGCTTGGCCAGCCATTGGCCTACCGAGGCATAAGGGCGACCGTTATGGTCGGCATAGGCCAGACGCACGGCGCTGCCATCGGGCAGGACCGCACGACCCGAGCCCTGGATCTGCAGAAAAAAGCCTTCTACCGGATCTTCCGCATACACGATCACGGGTGGCTGGCGCTCCTGCCTGGATACGATCTGCTCGCGAGTGTCGTAAGGCACAATGCGTTTGCCCACTTGCTTGCCGCGAATACGCTTGCCAGCCAGCTCGGGATACAAGCTACCCAGATCAATCGTCAACAAATCATCCGGCGCAGCGAAAAGCGGCCATTGATAGCTGGAACTACGGGTGCGCGAGGCCTTGAGCAAAGGCTCGTAATAGCCCGTGACCGTATTTTGAGCCACCTTGCCGTCGCCGGTCAGCAAACGCCAGGGCTGCAACTGTTGCTGCAGAAAATCACGTACAGCAGCCGTATCTTTGGTGTCAGCGCTCAGACCGGCAGAAGCCGCAGCCTGACAAACAGGCTGCCAGGCACGGGGATTGGCACGTGCGGGCATGGCCAGCGAACCGCTGACAGGACGCATCAGGCCCTTGCAGTTATTGATGAAACCTTTCCAGACATGGTCCAGCGAATCAGCCTGCCAGCCCGGCAAGGCGGACCAGTTCACGGCTTGATAACGCCCTGCCAACGCACGCGCCGGGGTTTCCGGCAGTGCCGACAAGGACGGCACGCGCAACGGTTGCAGAGCGATATCAGGACCGCCTTCTGCTGTACCCGGAGCCGTTGGCGAAGAACCCTGATCCCCAGGAATGGTGGAACAGGCACTTAATGCCAGCAGTACGGCTGGCACGCAATAAATTATCTTCATGGCTGGGTTTGGCCCTTAGTGCAAGGTACGGGGAGAGGAAAGGATGAACTCCTGAATGGCGACCTCAAAGGGCACACCATTTTCACCAACACATTGATAGCTGCCGCGCATGGTGCCAAACGGCGTGTTCAGGGGGCAACCACTGGTGTACTCAAAGGTCTCACCTGGAGCCAGCACCGGCTGTTGCCCTACAACGCCCAGGCCACGCACTTCCTGAACCTGCTGATTGTCGTCCGTAATGATCCAGTGACGACTGATAATCTGGGCCGTCTGCTGTCCATTGTTGGTAATCCGTACGGTATAGGCAAAAACATATTGATTGCTATCGGGCTCGGATTGCTCAGGCAGGTACTGGGGCGTGATCTGCACCTCAATATCGTCAGGCTTCATGATGGATTCCAGGTTACGGCTGTACAAATACGGGGCGCTGCACAGCCCCCCCGCTTGAAACTATAATGATGACATATGGCCACGATTTTCGTGATGTCTAATCTTTACGGCACCTATTATGTCCCAAGCCAGCTCCACACGTATCGCTCCCAGTATTTTATCGGCCGACTTCGCCCGCCTGGGTGAAGAAGTCCGCAATGTTATCGCCGCCGGTGCCGACTGGGTTCACTGCGACATCATGGACAACCACTTTGTACCGAACCTGACTTTCGGCCCCATGGTCTGTGCTGCGCTGCGCCCCCACACCACTGCCCCCATCGACGTACACCTGATGGTGGAGCCCGTGGATGCGCTGATCCCCGAATTTGCCAAAGCCGGTGCCGATTACATCAGCTTTCACCCCGAAGCCTCGCGCCACGTGGACCGCACCCTGTCGCTGATCCGTGACCACGGCTGTAAGGCCGGCCTGGTATTCAACCCGGCCACCCCGCTGAACTGGATGGATCACCTGATGGACAAGCTGGATCTGGTCCTGCTGATGTCCGTTAACCCCGGCTTTGGCGGCCAGGCCTTTATCCCCAGCGCCATGGACAAGCTGCGCCAAGCCCGCGCCCGCATTGATGCGTGGACTGCAGAGGGTGGTCAGCCCATCCTTCTGCAAATCGACGGTGGCGTGAAGGTGGACAATATCGGCGCCATCCGTGCAGCCGGTGCTGACACCTTTGTGGCCGGTTCGGCTATTTTTGGTCAGCCCGACTACGCTCAGGTCATCCGCGACATGCGCGCGCAAATCGCTCTGGCAGAGCAGGCCTAAATCCTGCGTCCGGCCTGCTGTTTCCGCTACTGCAACGTCGTATTGCGGCTATAACTGCTCTGCCGAACCGCACTGTCGGGGCGGCGGCGCTCCACAAACAAGGCATTGCCCTGTACACGCTTGGCCTGTGCCTTGGCAGAACTGGCCAGCTCCGCAATTAAAGAGCCCGAATACAATTCGGGCTCATCGACTGTGACCACACCTAAAGACAGGCTCACTAGCGGGTGAAACACCAGCACGCCTTGACGGTTTTCAGCCAGATAGCCGCCTGCTTGCCGATGCTCCACTCTATACAAGGACTCCAGCTCTTTTTCCAGCTCGTCCAGAATGCTTTGGCAGCGCTCGGCCCAGTCCGGGCTGGTAAACACCAAAATAAAATCGTCACCCCCCACATGGCCCACAAAGTCCATGCGAGCCACCGCGTAACGGGTGAAGAGCTCGGCCATGGAGCGTAGCAGCTCATCGCCTTTGCGATAGCCGTACAAATCGTTATAGGGTTTGAAGTGGTCCAGATCCGCATAGCACACAGCGAAGTTCTGCCGATTACGCAGCAAACCATCAATATGCTCATTAATCGGCACATTACCCGGCAATTGCGTCAGTGGATTGGCATAACGCGCCGTCATGATCTGAATCTGCGTAATTTCACGCATCAGCTCCACACTGGAGCCCAGGCCCAGATACTCACCCGCCCCGGTAATGATGAAACCATCACTCAAGGCATCCCCCGCTCCCTGCGTCATCAAGGTGCCCAACTCCAGCAAGCTGGTATCGCAGTCAACAATCAGCGGTGGGGTTTCAATAAACAGGGAGCATGGCTTATTGCCATACAGTTCGCGGTGATAAGGCCGGGCAAGCTGATCATAAAGCTGACTACGACGCAAAATACCCGTCGGCCTGTCCCCTCGCACCAGAGCCACGGCACTAAGATCCGGGTGGCTTTGAAACAGCTCATACACACGATTCGTGGGTGTATTATCAGGCACCGCAGGCGCGGCACGCAGTAAACGCCGCACGCTCATGGAATCACGGCCTTGCACTTGACGCTGAGTGCGCACAGTGGATGGTCCAAACAGCGCGGCTTGCGCGGGCTCCAGCTGAGGCGGGGGGTTAGGTTGAGGGCGACACAGCAAATAGCCCTGCCCACAGGCCACGCCCAAATACCGCAAGGTGCGTAGTTCCGCGCCGGTTTCAATCCCTTCTGCAATCACAACGGATTGCGCATGGCTGGCAATATCGCAAATGGAACGTACCAATTGCTGCTTGAGCACATCAGTATCAATATCGCGCACAAAGTATTTGTCGATCTTGACGTACTCGGGCCGCAATTCGGACCACAAGCGCAGCGAGGCATAGCCTTCACCCAGATCATCAATGGCAAACTGCAGGCCTTCTTTTCGATAAAGTTCAATAGCCTGATTCAGATAGTCGTAGCTGTCAGTACGCTCGGATTCAGTCAATTCGACCACCACCCGGCTCCAGTCAATGCCATCCAGCTGTGGCATACCCGTACGCGGTTCGATGCGGGCCGAAGGCAACATGCGCATCACCACATCCGGGCTGGAGTTCAAAAACAGTTTGCCCGCCAAACCCTGCTGCTTGAAACTGCTGACCAAGGTATGGCAACACAGCTCTTCCAGATCCCATAAGCGGCCACATTGCCGGGCGGCGTCAAACAAGGCCAAGGGCGAATAAAAACTGCTGTCCTTTGGCCCTCGAATCAAACCCTCGTAACCCAGAATCAAGCCGGACTGCAAATCCACAATGGGCTGAAAGACCGGCGTAACTTGTTTTTCTACGAGAATCTGATGAAATGTATCGAGCATCATACTTCCGCTCCTAGGGCCTTTCTGAACGGACTATCGAAAGCCAATCTTGTACCAAAATACGGTTTGCTCACTAAATTGATAAGCCCGCGTGCAGTAAGGAGCTTTAACATGATGAATCAAACGAAATGAAAACCCGACGTTCCGAAAACTTTTTTCTGCTCGACCTTAACAGGAATTTGACAATATTTTGTCACAAGTCCGCTACAAAAAGATGAATATTTTCTCTGTGCTGTTTGATTTGGATGGAACCCTGCTCGATACCATTCCCGATCTGGCCTCGGCATGTAATGCCATGCGTATCGACCTGGGTTTACCCCCGCTCCCAGAGGAGCGCATCGCCACTTTCGTGGGTAAAGGCTCGGAAAACCTGGTGCGACGCGCTCTGACCGATCTACCTGAACCTCCTGCCGACTACACCCCGGCATTGGAATCATTTTATTACCATTACCAATTATGTAATGGCCAACACAGCCGCCTGTATCCGGGTGTACTAGAAGGATTGGATGACTTTAAAAGCCAGGGATTGCGTCTGGCTGTGGTCACCAACAAGCCCGAACAATTTGCCCGCCCCTTGCTGGAACAAACAGGTTTGGGCCCGTACTTCGAACTGGTGGTGGGCGGTGATACCTGCCCGCGCAAAAAGCCCGACCCCATGCCTTTTGTCTACGCCTGCGAGCAAATGAAACTGGCTCCCGAACAGGCCTTGGTCATTGGGGATTCCATGAATGACGCCCAGGCAGCGCGTGCGGCGAACATCCCCGTACTGTTGGTTCCTTACGGCTATAACGAAGGCAAGGATGTGCAAAGCCTGGATTCCGATGGTATAGTTGCCTCTATTGCCGACGCGGCCACCTGGCTGCGCAATAAACGCAACACCATATTTACGTCATAAAATTCATGTCTACTCGCACTCACGCATCCACAATCTACGGCGCTTATTGGCGCTGGTGGCGTTCGTGTATCGGGTAGATATAACCTTGAAGTCTGGCGTCCCTGCAAAGTAGTACACAGCGGACCGCCTCCAGGAAAATAAGCCCGGTAATCACAACGACCGGGCTTTTTTTGTTTCTGTCCGGCTCGTCGTACCCACTGACCCTCGAGATCCCAATGACAGAAATAGAATTCAATGCCCTAGCAGCAGAAGGCTTTAACCGCATTCCCCTGATTGCGGAAACCTATGCCGACCTGGATACGCCCCTGTCGATTTATCTGAAACTGGCGCACAACGGCCCCGAAGGCGGACGTTACAGCTGCCTGATGGAATCGGTTGTGGGCGGCGAGCAGTTCGGTCGCTACTCCTTTATTGGCCTGCCTGCCCGTACCGTGATCCGCAGCTACGGCCGTCATACCCAAGTGCTGCACGATGGCAAAATTGTCGAAACAGCCGAAGGCGATCCGCTGGAATTCATCGAGCAATTCCAGGCCCGTTTCAAAGTAGCCCTGCGTCCTGGCATGCCCCGCTTTGCGGGTGGTCTGGCCGGTTACTTCGGCTACGACACGGTGCGTCACATCGAACCGTCCCTGGGCATGAACCGCAAACCCTTCCCTTCCGACCAGGAAGAAGGCGTGCCGGACATCATGCTGCTACAAGTGGACGAACTGGTGATTGTGGATAATCTGGCTGGCCGCACTTACCTGCTGGTCTACGCCGATCCCGCCCAGCCCGAAGCCTACGTACTGGCCAAGCGTCGTCTGAAGGATCTGCGCGAAAAGCTGCGTTCACCCGTCGTGATCCCTTACGCCTACGCCAGCATGCAAACCGAATGCGAGCGCGACTTCGACAAAGAGGATTACCTGAAGGCCGTGGCCCGCGCCAAGGAATACATTGCAGCCGGTGACCTGATGCAAGTGCAGATCGGCCAGGTCATCACCAAACCTTTCCGCGACTCGCCCCTGTCCCTGTACCGCGCCCTGCGTTCGCTGAACCCATCGCCTTACATGTACTTCTGGAACTTCGACGACTTCCAGGTCGTGGGTGCATCGCCAGAAATTCTGGTGCGTCAGGAAGAACACCGTCAGGATGGCCGCAACATGGAGCGCGTCACTATTCGCCCACTGGCCGGCACTCGCAAACGCGGTGCCACACCTGAAGCCGATGCTGCACTGGCCGCCGAGCTGAAGTCCGACCCTAAAGAACGCGCCGAACACCTGATGCTGATCGACCTGGCCCGCAACGATATTGGCCGTATCGCCAAAACCGGCTCGGTACAAGTCACGGATACCATGGCGATCGAACGTTACTCGCATGTTCAGCACCTGGTCTCCAATGTCTGCGGTGAACTGCAAGACGGCATGAGCCAGATGGACGTGCTACGCGCCTCCTTCCCTGCGGGCACCCTGACCGGCGCCCCCAAGGTACGCGCCATGGAAGTCATTGATGAACTGGAGCCAGTACGCCGTGGCGTTTACGGTGGTGCTGCTGGCTACCTGAGCTACTCGGGCGAAATGGATCTGGCTATTGCCATTCGCACCGGCGTCATCAAGGACGGCATGCTCTATGTGCAGGCCGCCGCCGGTGTCGTGGCCGACTCCGATCCCGAAAAAGAATGGCAAGAGACCGAAGCCAAGGCACGCGCCGTGATCCGCGCTGCCGAACAAGTGCAATTCGGTCTGGACGAGCCTATTTAATCGCCCCACTGCCATCCTTTTTTTGCCGGAGAATTCTCATGCTGTTCATGCTCGATAACTATGACTCGTTTACCTATAACCTGGTCCAGTACTTTGGAGAACTGGGTCAGGAAGTAGTGGTACGACGCAACGATCAAGTCACACTTGAAGAAATTGAAGCCTTGAATCCCAGCCATCTGTGCGTCTCGCCCGGCCCCAAATCCCCTGCAGACGCGGGCCTGTCGGTTGCACTGATCCAGCACTTTGCCGGCAAGCTACCGATTCTGGGCGTCTGCCTGGGTCATCAAGCAATCGGACATGCTTTTGGTGCGCGCATTATCCGTGCGCAGCAAATCATGCATGGGAAAGTCTCCCCTATTACTCACCAGGGCACGGACGTATTCAGCAACTTGCCCTCGCCCTTTAACGTCACCCGTTATCACTCCCTGGCCATCGAGCGCGACAGCCTGCCCGACTGCCTGGAAGTAACCGCCCAAACCGAAGACGGCGAGATCATGGGTGTCCGTCACCGCGAATTGCCTATTTATGGCGTGCAGTTTCACCCCGAGTCGGTGCTAAGCGAGCATGGCCACGCCTTACTGAAGAACTTTCTGGACCTTTAAATCATGAACACCATCACTCCTACCGAAGCACTGGTGCGCTGTATCGAACACCGGGAAATCTTCCACGACGAAATGCTGCATCTGATGCGTATGCTGATGCGCGGCGAAATGTCGCCTCAGATCGCGGCTGCCTTGCTGATGGGCCTGCGCGTGAAAAAAGAAAGCGTGGGTGAAATTTCTGCCGCCGCCCAGGTGATGCGCGAATTTGCCACCCCCGTCATTACGCCTAACCCGGACGAACTGCTGGATATGTGCGGTACAGGTGGCGACGGCTCCAATACCTTCAATATCTCCACCGCTTCCATGTTTGTGGCCGCCTCCGTAGGGGTGAAAGTAGCCAAGCACGGCAACCGCAGTGCGTCTTCCTCGTCCGGCAGTGCAGACGTGCTGGAAGCCCTGGGCGTGAACCTGACCTTCTCGCCCGAGCAAGTGGCCGACAGCATTGCCGAAACCAATATCGGCTTCATGTTCGCCCCCGCTCACCACGGAGCCATGAAAAACGTGGCTGCCGTCCGCAAAGAGCTGGGCGTGCGCACTATTTTCAACATTCTGGGCCCGCTGACCAATCCTGCCGGTGCAACCAACCAGCTGATGGGCGTCTTCCACCCCGACCTGGTCGGTATTCAGGTGCGCGTAATGCAACGCTTGGGGGCCAAACACGTGCTGATCGTGCACGGCAAGGACGGTATGGATGAAGCCTCTCTGGGTGCGGCCACCCTGGTGGGCGAACTGAAAGACGGTCAGGTGCGGGAATACGAAATTCACCCCGAAGACTTTGGCATGGCCATGACCTCCAACCGCAGCATTCGCGTCTCCAGCAAGGAAGAATCTGCCGTGATGATTATGGAAGCCCTCAATAACCAAGAGGGTACGGCTCGTGATATCGTGGGCTTGAATGCTGGTTTGGCCATCTATGCTGCCAACCACGCCGACTCCATTGAACAAGGCCTGCGCATGGCTTTTGAGGCCATTGCCAACGGTGCCGCACGCGAAAAACTCGAACAATTCCGCGCTTATACAAGGAAGTTAAACCCATGAACGACATTCTGGCCAAGATCCTCGACACCAAAAGAGCTGAAGTCGTCACCGCCCGCCAACTGCGCAGCGAGTCCGATCTGCTGCGCGAAGCGAAGAACCGGAACGACCTGCGCGGCTTTGCCAGCGCCATTGAAGACAAGATTGCTCAAGGCAAGCCTGCCATTATTGCGGAAGTCAAAAAGGCCTCCCCGTCCAAGGGTGTGATCCGTGCCGACTTCAACCCGACTGAGATTGCCTCCAGCTACGCCGCCCACGGCGCTGCCTGCCTGTCGGTCCTGACCGATATCCAGTATTTCCAGGGTTCCTACGACCACCTGCGCCAGGCCCGTGCCGTATGCGCACTGCCCGTACTGCGCAAAGATTTCATTATTGACCCCTATCAGATCATCCATGCCCGAGCCATGGGTGCCGACTGCATCTTGCTGATCGTCGCCGCGCTGGAGAAGGATCAGCTGATGGAATACGAAGAAATGGCCCACGAACTGGGCATGGACGTACTGGTTGAAGTACATGACCGCGCCGAGCTGGATATTGCCTTGCAAATGAAGACCAGCCTGCTGGGCATCAATAACCGCAATCTGCGCACCTTTGAAACCAGCACCCAGAACACGCTGGACCTGCTGCCCTTTATCCCCAGCGAAAAACGCGTTGTCACCGAAAGCGGTATTCACACCATTGAAGATGTGGCCCTGATGCGCGAGAACCAGGTGCAAGCCTTCCTGGTCGGTGAGGCCTTCATGCGTGAACCTGATCCAGGCGTTGCCTTGCAGAACCTGTTCTTCGGTCAGCCTGCATGAGCACCCACGCTTGCCCCCTGTGTGCCTTGAAACCCGATCAATTGCTATGGTCGGGTGCAGGGCTGCAGGTATTGGCCGTCACGGACAGCCCGTTTCCCGGCTATACACGAGTAATCTGGCAAGATCATGTGGCTGAAATGACAGACCTGTCTGAAGAACAACGGCAGCACATCATGGCAGCCGTATATGTGGTTGAGCAGACTCAGCGTGAACAACTGGGAGTCGCCAAGATCAATCTGGCTCAATTCGGAAATCAGGTGCCGCATCTGCATTGGCACGTCATCCCTCGCTGGAAGGACGACCCGTTCTTTCCGGACTCTGCCTGGTCACCCGCCCCCATGCGCACAGAAGAACAAAAGCAAGGCTGGGCTTCCCACGAAGAACGCCTGCTTGAGCAAGTCAGCCAGTATCAGCAGGCACTTTGTATTGCGCTAAAAGCACGATTCAAGCACTAAACCCGCTATTCAAGTCCTGCTATTAAAGAAATACCCGCTGGCCTGTAAAAAGTCAGCGGGTATTTTTTGCCTCCCGGAAAAGAGACGGCGCACTGTAACAGACAAGTACACCGCTTATCCGTGGAGCCCGCTACAGTGCGACTCCACCGGCAGGAGCCAAGCTGCTGTTGTGCTACTTGCACGCAACCCACATAAACAGCTTGCTTGCTTGCTTGCTTGCTTGCTTGCTTGCTTGCTTGCTTGCTTGCATAGCATGGCCATAGCCAACTCTTTATACCTGGCAGCATGACCACCTCGACTTCACAAATCTCCACCTACGAACGATCAGAGTAAGGAGTGCCCAACGACTTCTTTCCGACAACCCCCTTGACCCAGTCACTTCGAGCACAAAATTAACCTAGATCAAGCCTGGACGACAATCGCCTAGCCCCTTCAAAAACCACCATATATAGTGTCGTGAATCCTAAAAATCACTATATATAGGTTCTGGTGAAAAATATGGCTACCCAGGAAACTGCCTCGCGTCCAGCTGCTCAGCTGGACATCATCCGTTCCATTACTGAATATCTGGACCGCCAGGACTGGCGCGTGCAAGCCAATGCCAACCAGGGCTACTCGCTGGGCGGTCTGATTCTGAACAGCTCGGGCAAGATGATTGCCAACTACTGGCTCAGCCACGTTTACCCCGAAGCAATCGGCCAGGCACACCGTCAGGCCGACCTGCACATCCACGATCTGGACATGCTCTCTGGCTACTGCGCCGGCTGGTCCTTGCGCACTTTCCTGAACGAAGGGCTCAATGGCGTACCCGGAAAGATTGAATCCGGCCCACCGCGGCATCTAAGCAGTGCAGTCGGTCAGGTCGTCAATTTCCTGGGCACCCTGCAGAACGAATGGGCCGGAGCCCAGGCCTTCAGCTCCTTTGATACCTATATGGCGCCCTTCATCCGCAAGGACGGCCTGAGCTACAAACAGGTGCGCCAATGCATGCAGGAGCTGATCTACAACCTGAACGTACCCTCACGCTGGGGGACGCAGACGCCCTTTACCAATCTGACCTTTGATTGGGTTTGCCCCGAAGACCTGCGCGAGCAAGTGCCGCAAATCGGTGGCGAAGAAATGCCGTTTTGCTACGGGGATCTGCAGGCCGAAATGGACATGATCAACCAGGCCTATATCGAAGTCATGAGCGAGGGTGATGCCCGTGGCCGTGCCTTCACCTTCCCGATTCCCACCTACAACATCACCCGGGATTTTGACTGGCACAGCCCGAATGCCGAGCGCCTGTTTGCCATGACGGCCAAATATGGCCTGCCCTACTTCCAGAACTTCATTAACTCCGAGCTGGAACCCAATATGATCCGCTCCATGTGCTGCCGCCTGCAGCTGGATCTGCGCGAGCTGCTCAAACGCGGTAATGGCTTGTTTGGCTCTGCCGAGCAAACCGGCTCCCTGGGAGTGGTCACCCTGAACTGCGCCCGCTTGGGGTATCTGTATCAAGGCGATGAAGCTGGTCTGTTTGCCCGTTTGGATGAGCTGCTGGAAATGGGCCGCGACAGCCTGGAAATCAAGCGCACGGTGATCCAGCAGCATATGGACCAAGGGCTGTTTCCCTACACACGCCGCTATTTAGGCACCTTGCGTAATCACTTCTCCACGCTGGGAGTTAACGGCATTAACGAGATGATCCGCAACTTTACCCAGGACAAGCAGAATCTTTGCACGCCGTGGGGGCACCGCTTTGCCTTGCGTTTGCTGGATCACATTCGGGAGCGCATGGTGGAGTTTCAGGAAAGTACCGGCCACCTGTACAACCTGGAAGCCACCCCTGCCGAGGGCACCACTTACCGCTTTGCCAAAGAAGATCGCGCCCGCTGGCCCGACATTCTGCAAGCAGGGACCGAGCAAATGCCCTACTACACCAATTCCTCACAGCTGCCGGTGGGCTTTACTGAAGACCCCTTCGAGGCATTGGAGCGACAAGACGAGCTGCAAGGCAAATACACCGGCGGCACCGTGCTGCACCTCTATATGACCGAAGCACTGTCCAGCACTGATGCCTGCCGCAATCTGGTGCAACGAGCCTTGAACCGTTTTTCCTTGCCTTACATCACCGTTACGCCCACATTTTCTATCTGCCCCAAGCACGGCTATCTGTCTGGAAAACATGAGTTTTGCCCGCATTGCGACAGCGAATTGCTGGCCAACAAGTTAGCTCAAGCTCGGGCCGAGGCTGACGTTCAAAACGAAGTTATCGCGGACACGTCAACGCCGTCGTCGACACCGACACCGACACCGACACCGACACCGACACCGACACCGACACCAGTCCATTAAAGCCGATCTCTTCAAGCCAATTTTTTACCAAGACAGGCTAAACCCAATCCACTTGGCTCAACTAAAACCAGGCTTTTGGTTGTCCTCAGTCTTTATCTACAACCAGCCTCTTGGCACACACCCAGGCTAGTCACATCCGCATAGCGTGACGGCCCTTTTTTCCAAGGAGTTATTCATGAACACCGACACCATCACTCTTCAAGATTCCGAACGCCAGCCTTGCGAAATCTGGACACGCGTCATGGGCTATCACCGTCCCATGTCGTCTTTCAATATTGGCAAGCAAGGTGAGTTTCATGAGCGACGCTACTTCACCGAAGCCAGCGCCTGCGCAAGCAATGCCGTCCCCACCCTATAAACAGCCCGGTCAAATTCCATGACTTACGCCACGCGCCATCTTTACCCGGCCACGCCTGCCCACAAAGTGGCATTGAAAGTGGGTGGCTGCACCCCTTTCTCGGCTACGGATTACCCCGGCCAATTAGCCGCTGTCATCTTTGTGCAAGGCTGCCCCTGGCGCTGTGGCTACTGCCACAACCCCCACCTGCAAGAGCGCACACCAGACAGTGCTATTGATTGGAACGCCTTGCTGGACTTTCTGAATCGCCGCGTCGGCCTGCTGGATGCCGTCGTCTTTAGCGGCGGCGAGCCCACACTGGACCCGGCCCTGGGCTCCGCCATCCGCGCGGTGCGCAGGCTGGGTTTCAAAATCGGTTTACACACCGCAGGCACACATCCGGCCAGACTGCTGGAAATCCTGCCTTGGGTGGACTGGATAGGCCTGGATATCAAGGCAGAGTTCAGTCACTACGACGCCATTACTCAACGCAGCAATAGTGCCGCTGCGCCCTTACGCAGTTTGCAGTTGCTGCTGAACGAAGACGTTCTGTTTGAGTGCCGCAGCACTATTCATCCCCAACTGCACAGTCCCGCCTCGGTACAAGCTTTGGGACAACACCTGCATGAGCTGGGCGTCCAGCGCTATGCCGTGCAGATTTTCCGCACACAAGGCTGTGATGATGATTTCCTGAATGAAACTGGGCAGGCTTTGCGGGCCTACCCGGGAGCGGAAGTTTTGGAAAACCTCCAGAAGCTGTTTCCGCACTTTGAAGTGCGACGCTCTTAATTGTCTCAGGAAGAAGCGGGGGTGCGTATCGGGCGGCGCAGCACATCCTGTAAAGCCGCTTTACCCTGTTTAAGCACTGCAAGCGGATGCAGAATATCGGGGTCCAAGGCGTCCAGGGTGTTTTTCACCATCAGACCCAATTCGGTATCACCCTCAATCGACAGACGTCGATTAAAGAACAAGGTATCCGGATCTTCCTGCCGCTGCAAAAGCTGATAAAAAGCCCAAAGATCCGCTTTCAGAGTCAAATCCGGACGTTGTACGCGTGCCGACAGAGGATAAAAAGCCCCTTGGCGCCACGTATAGTCAAACGCTAAGCCGGCATCCGCCACCTGTATGCGTAAAGCTCGCCCTTCCAACCGTTCCGCAATGTCAGCCGGCAAGTGCGGACGCATCAGCACGTTCAAGCCCGTACAAAACAAGCGGGAGCCGGGCCACGGGGGTAAACGGCTTAAAACACCCGCCACAACAGCAGGTAAACGGGGAGTCGTTATTTCATTCATTCTTCCATCCCTCCCTTAAAAACGCTCTGACACCGGCGACACCCATTCCAAACCGGGGCGACCATGCCAGAAACCGTTGCAGGCCTTAGCGGGCAGTAAAGGCAGCATATCCTCGTGGGCATCCCTTGCCTGAATACGCCCCTGAATCACGTCATTAAACAAATGCACGACCGCATCCATATGCTGAGATTGCGGACTCAAACGCAGCATATTCACACCCAAATCGCGCAAATCCTGTACCTGCTCCAGTAAGGTGTACACCCAGGCGGATTGAGTCTGGATACCGTTAATCGTCAGAAAACCCTGCCCTTCACGGGTTTCCAGCAGCAAGCCATCGGGATAGTCCATGCATACGTACTGGCAATTGTCCTTAGGCAGATTGCGGTTACGCGCCGCAAAGCAACGGGCCGAGAAAGCCAGGGGCAAACGCCCGAAGGCAAAGACCTCGGTTTCCAAACCGGCAGGTCTGTCTTGCTGCAACTGCGCCAATCCTGCACGGCCCATTTCCAGAGGCATCACCCAACGCACCGCGCCTTGAGAAGCAATCAAATCCAGCACTGGCCCGTTATAAACATTTAAAAAAGGGCCGGCGACAAAGTCCCGACCCTGCATCAAACGTACTGCTCCCATATCATTGGCTTCGACCAGATAATCAGCCTGTTCGGTGACCTTGCGTAGCGTATTCACGTCCCGCCCGGACTCCAGCAAGACCTGACTAGACAGAACCGGCACCTTGCCAGCCTGGGCCAGCATCTGGGCAATATCCAGCCAATCATCCAGTCGTAGCTCATGACGACGCGAACATACGGTCTCGCCCAGATACACCACATCGATCGGCCAGTCGCAGGCCGACTCATAAAACTGCATCGTGGCAACGCGGGACCAGTAATACTGCAAGGGGCCTAAAGATAATTTCATGATTGAGCCTCCCATGCTCTACTTCCAGGGCCGAGAATAGGCACCCAGCGTATGTTGCTGCCCTTCGGCCAGTTTGTTCAAAGCCCCCATCCAGGCCGGATGGACTGAATAACGGGCTGGCGTGGATTTGGCCGAATCAATGGCTTGCCGCCATACCTGAGTAACTTGAGCCACATAAGCCGGGCTGCGCTGTCGGCCTTCAATCTTGATTGCGCTGACACCCGCCGCCAACAGTTGTGGCAACAAGGACAAGGTGTTCAGGCTGGTGGGCTCTTCCAGTGCGTAATAGTTTTCGCCCGCCACATCAAAACGCCCTTTGCACAAAGTGGGGTAAGCCGCGTTTTCACCATCCTGATAGCGGTCGATCAACACACCATTCAGACGCGACTCCAGGCCCTGATCTGTCTGCTCCCAGCGCACATGCCCGGCGGGGGAACAGACTCCATGTGTATTGGGGGACTCACCAGTGGCATAGGAGGACAAGGCACAGCGGCCCTCCACCATCACGCACAAGCTGCCAAAGCCAAAAACCTCAACCTGAACAGGGACCTGCTCACAGACCTGCTCCACTTGGGTCATGGACAGGACACGCGGCAAAACCACGCGCTGAATACCGAAGTTCTGGTGGTAATACTTGATGGCTTCCGGATTGGTGGCTGAACCCTGCACCGACAAGTGCAAGCGCAGATTGGGATGTGCCTGACTGGCATAGGCCATCAATCCTGGGTCTGCCATGATGACCGCATCGACCTGAGCCTGGGCAGCTCTGTCCACCGCGTCGCGCCACTGTTGCCAGGCATTGGGTTGCGGGTAGGTATTGAGAGCCAGCAAAACTTTGCGGCCGCGCTGGTGTGCGTAATCAATCCCTTGTGCAATCGCCTGTGCATCAAAATTAAGCCCGGCAAAGTTCCGGGCATTGGTGGCATCCCGGAACCCCAGATAGACACTATCGGCTCCGTTATCAATGGCTGCTTTCAAAGCAGGCAAGCTGCCCGCTGGGCAAACCAGTTCCATCTGCGGGTTATCGGACGCGGCTAAAGCCGTGGACGCTGTATTCATGACACTCCCCGATCAGCAATCTGGCCAGGGTGGATCCTGGCTCGACAAGACCACCACTATGCCTGCTCTGAAATTAAGGGGCCTTAACGCATATCAAATTCTTCCCACCTCCTGACCCGTGGCAAACAAGTCCCACTTTGCCTGCGCCATAGGCGGGCAGAATGGTCCACAATGCCTTCCAAGCCTTTCGTGCTGGAGTCTTGATGACACAAACTGAGATCATCACGCTGGATACTCGCGGCCTGCCCGCACCCGAGCCTTTGGAGCATTGCCTGGAAGCACTGGCTGAACTGGCTCCCACCCAGGCCTTGCTCATGTGGCTGGATCGAGAACCTTTCCCCTTGTATGAAATCCTGCGACGCAGCGGCTTCAAGTATCACGGCACCCACCAAGAAAACGGCTTCAAGCTCATCATCCGCAGGAACTAAGTCTATGCAACGCGCTTTATCGCTGGATCAGTCACCCTCTTTGTCACTGACCTTGCCCCTGTTTGCGAATGTCCCTTTTTTTGGACTGCTGGCTGCCATGCTGGCGCTCTATAGCGGACCGGAATTATTCAACTCCCGCTGGCACCCCGCCACCTTGGCCATAACCCATGCCTGGACCTTGGGGATCGTGGGCAGTGCCATGTTTGCCTCTTTGGCACATATTCTGGCCGTGGCCTGCAATGTGCGTATTCAGGTGTCACGCGGTCAGGCGCTAGCTTTTTGGGGCTTGCTCAGCGCTGGCACACTATTTCTGATGACGGGCTTTCTTAGCTGGCAAAGCTGGGCTTACACGCTGGCAGGCGCTTGTCTTGCCTTTGCTTTGGGGGCTTATCTACTGACTGCCATGCTGGCCTTGTGGCGCTCTCGGCGCGACGTCTTTCGCGGCGCCAAAGAAATCGTTGCTCCTATCCGACTGGCTTTGCTGGGACTGTTGCTGACTGTCTCAACGGGGCTTGCCATGCTGGTCGCCTTGGCAAGCGAACAAGCCGTCGCCAATTTGCTGAATCTTCACATGACGATGGGCTTGGCAGCTTGGGCAGGCTTGCTGCTGA
This sequence comes from Alcaligenes sp. EGD-AK7, assembly GCF_000465875.3. Lineage (NCBI taxonomy): Bacteria > Pseudomonadati > Pseudomonadota > Betaproteobacteria > Burkholderiales > Alcaligenaceae > Alcaligenes > Alcaligenes sp. EGD-AK7. The sequence goes on from NZ_AVOG02000023.1 coordinate 433,797, forward strand.
TTGCCATGTCGTTCCAACTGCTGCCTATTTTTCAAATCACCGAACTCTACCCGGCGCCTCTAGTACGTTGGCTACCTTGGGTCGTAGGAGCCTTGTTGATTGCACAGTGGGCCCTGGCCTCCTTACCTGGCTCCTGGTTACCTTTGCGTGATCTGGTCACCTACCTGATCTTTTTAAGCTACGGCTTATGGGCGGTGATTACGTGGGCGCGCCTCTGGAAACGCAAGCGTCCGACAGCAGGAGCCAGCACTTTATTCTGGTATAGCTCCTTAAGCAGCCTGTTGATTGCTGTTCTGTTGAACTTCTGGACCCACAATCCCGCCGCCTCCAACGCAGAGCTGGCGATTGGTGTCTTGCTCATTATGGGAGCCTTGGGTTCCGTCGTCTGTGGGATGCTCTATACCATCGTGCCCTTTCTGCTTTGGCGCGAGGCCCAGGAGCATGTCAGCATGGATACGGACAATACCGAGCACACGCGTGCCCTCTTGCGCCTTATCCCCAAGACTGCCAACTACATCCCCGCGTCCACCGCCCGCGCGCATTGGGCTTTGCATAGCCTAAGTCTGGTGCTTTGGACAGGTGCGAGCTTGGGGATCGAGTCTTTCGCCTGGATAGCTGCTCCTGCTTTGCTGCTGTCTTTTGCAAGCTTGACTTGGAATCTATGCACAGCCTGGCAGCGCTATCGCCGTAGCCTGCGCGCTATCCGCGCATATCAGGCAGAACACCATATTGCCGCAAAGCCGCGCTGTCCAGAATCGTAAAATTACGTCGCTGAACCCGAATCAGATCCCGGTCCATCAAATCACGCAAGGTACGTGATAAGTGCTCCGGGGTCAGATTCAGGCGGGAAGCAATGACGGACTTACCGACATCGATCCTGAAGGGGACACCCTCTTCGCCCGGCCACTCCTGCAAAAGGTAATTCACCAGACGTTGCACACCATTTTGCAGCGTATAGGCCTCCAACTCGCCCATCAAGCGATAAAGCCGCTCACTTAAACCAGCCAGCATCAGGCGAGCAACATCACTGCCCTTCCCCAGCTGCTCCATCAAGGTGTCTCTATTGATATGCAAAAGCAGAGAGTCCACCAAAGTCTGGGCCGTCACAATGTAATTACGGCCCATGAACATCAGCGCCTCACCAAACCCCTCTCCTGGCCCCACCAGGCGAACGACGCGCTCTGAGCCCGTGGACGAGACAAATACCAGCTTCACCCGACCATAGACCAACATGTGAAAGCCCAAACAAGGATCTCCACTGTGAAATAAAGTCGTACCACGCAAAGCGTGTACTTCCTGAGTACCTTTAGCAATGGGCTCCAGTTGTTCCGGTGGCAGCTCCTTGAATATAGGCAGATGAGCCAGCTGGGCCTTTATCCGCTTCCAGCGTCCCGGCCCTTCACCCTGCAGTAGCCTGGTGTCTGACAATTCTTCATTGCTTGCCTGCGAGGCCATGTCTTGAGCCGCCATATCTTTTCCGTATGCCAAATAGAACCATAGCTAGACTGACATACTCCGTTCCCTCTTGTTCAGATTAGCTCGGTGCCTGATTGATACACGTCAAACAGATAAATCGAGGCTTTAAAGAGGACGTAAAAAGATAGTCAGAACTGCTAGTTCAGCATGACTTAGGAACAGATCCAAGCAAAAAGCGGTCAAATTTGACCATGTTAGAGGTAGGGAATATTGAGAGGGGAAACTGATTGGGGACAGCCTCATTTCCAAATCGACTTGAATTCTGAATGGATGCAATAGGCCTTAGCAGAGCCAGCTACGTCGACGTTAAAGAGAAAACTGAGTAGGAATTTCGGAGGGCTCAGGGAGGACGAATACAGGCAGTGACTAAGTACGCTACAGCCCTAAGCTAAGGGGACAGATGTCGGCAGTTGCAGGCGCCAATCTTGGTCATCAAAGCTGATTGGTACAGAAAGCTCAGCAACTAATGCTACAAGCGCGAAGAGTAGAACGACCGACCACCCTGCAGGTAAGCAACGACGGATTGAAGGTCAATCCTAGGGTGCCGGGACAGGATGCCAAGACCGACCTGCTAGGCTTAGGCCAATCGGCGTCGGTAAGAATAAGGAATACACGCAGCCCGGAACGGGCCAGGAGGGGTGGCGGTACGCCTGAACCGGGCGGTCCAGGGTCAGGCCTTCGAGCAATCCGAGACAGGCCGGTAGCCTGCTCTTTTGTCGCCGCCTAAAACAAAACCCCCGCAAGGGATGCTTGCGGGGGGTTT
>NZ_AVOG02000022.1:0-837 GCF_000465875.3 Alcaligenes sp. EGD-AK7
AAAGGGGCCGTGTTCGAGGCGATCGTTCAGCAGCAGGGCGTAGTGCTCGGTGTTGCCGTCGTCATCCGCTACATCGATGTCGATCTGGTAGCGCGCGGTGCTGGACAGCAGGCCGCGTTCGAAGCTGAGCAGGCTGAGGCTGACATCGGCACCGGCGCCGACGCCCATCTCGCGCAACTTGAGGTTGGCCTGGTCGACGGCATCGCGGGCGGTCGATTCGACCTGAGTGCTGGTGTAGAAAGTGGCGGCCCCGAAAAGGGCCAGGGGTACGGCTACGGCGAGCGCGAGCTTTTTCATGGAAGCATCCTGTGCGGCGGCTGGGCAGACGTCCTGTCAGCCGGTGGTTGGCAAGCGGCGGCACTCTAGCAGCGCGCCTCGACAGGCTCCAGCGCACCAGGCATCCGGATGAAAAGGCTGAGAACGTCGCAGCAGATTCGGGCGGGACGACGCGTGCCGCGTCCTCGCCGCCCTGCCGGCGCCGCTATCGGTCGCCACCCGATTTCGGCATCGGAATGGCCACGCTGCTTTCGATGCCGCCGGCTTCGGCGTTGCCTTCCTTGTAGAAGGGCTCGATCTCGTCCCGGGCGCGCTGCCAGTGGTCGGCTTCCTGGCCTTCGGGGCGGCCCTCGGCTTCCCATATTTCATAGGCGCGCTGGCGGATGCGTTCGTCGACGTTCATGGCTGAAATCTCCGGGTAACGGGCCGGCGAATTGCCGGCCGTTAAGCAGAAGAAAGGCCGGCCCGCTACAGGTTCCGGCGGGGCGACGAGCGCGCTTGGCCGGGACGCAGCAGCGCGGAACCTGCCGATCAGGGAACCGCCACCGTCGCTGCGGTCTT
>NZ_AVOG02000020.1:0-1038 GCF_000465875.3 Alcaligenes sp. EGD-AK7
GTTGCGGCCGTTGAATACGAAGCTCAAACGCGGCAGGCGCTGCAGCTCCGGTTCGTCCAGTTCGGACTCACAGCAGTTCTGCTGTTCGAACGAGCCTGTCAGGCACAGGTCGACGAATTCCTCGTTCAGGTATTCCATGGCCTGTTCGTTGAGCTTGTGGTTCAGGCGCAGAACGAAGCGATCCTTCAACCAGCGGCTGGAGTGGAAGTTGCGGTAGAAGTTGGCGATCTCCTTCGCCGCCTCGTTGGCATCATCCACCAGGCGCATCAGACGCATATCGCTGGGCAGGATGTAGCGATTCTCTTCCAGCTGGCCGCGCATGAAGCGCAGTGCATCCTTCCAGTAAGTGCCACCGGGTTCGTCGAGCAGCACGACGGGCACCAGTGGGCTCTTGCCGGTCTGGATCAGTGTCAGCACTTCGAGTGCCTCGTCCAGGGTGCCGAACCCGCCAGGGCAGAGCACCAGGGCATCCGCCTCCTTGATGAAGAACAGCTTGCGGACGAAGAAGAAGTGGAACGAGAGCAGGTTTTCGGTACCGCCAACCGTCGGGTTGGGGTGCTGCTCGAACGGGAGTGTGATGTTCAGGCCCAGGCTGTTGTCGCGACCGGCCCCTTCGTGGGCGGCCGCCATGATGCCGCCACCGGCACCGGTGATGACCATGAAGTTGTAGTGCGCAAGCGTGGCGCCCAGCTGACGCGCCAGGGCGTACAACGGATGTTCGACCGGTGTGCGCGCGGAACCGAATACCGTGACCTTGCGCCGGCGCTTGAACTGATCGAGACGGCTGAATGCATGCTCCATCTCGCGCATGGTCTGCAGCAGGATCTTGGCGTCCCAGCGGCTGCGATCGGCCTGCGCCATGCGTGTGACGGTCACCAGCATTTCCCGATACAGCGGTAGGTTGGGACTGTTGGCCGGAACGACCATGGCCGCCAGCTCATCGATCTTGCTTTCCAGTTCGGCGCCGCTGGTTTGGAAGTGTCGCGACAGATAGTCATCCGGATCAAAGGACATACAACATCTCCATGTATGGGCGTC
>NZ_AVOG02000019.1:0-1067 GCF_000465875.3 Alcaligenes sp. EGD-AK7
GGTTCTTCGCGGATTCTGGGGGAAGAGCGAGTTGACAGTCAGGGAAGCAGGTAAATTGGCAGTCGCCAAACACACCCTTCACCTGTCCCTGCTGTCGCCGTGCATCCTATTGATCTTGCTGCTTTCTGGCCAGGCTATGAAGCCGTTGCCTGTCGCTCATCCGCCAACAACTCCCTTCTGATTGAGCTTGAGCCTCAAGCCGGCTCGGTTCCCAAATGCGGGCGTTGTGGCCAGCTCAGCCCTTTGATTCATGAGCGCCGGATTCGTCTGGTGCGCGATCGTGATTTGTTCGATCAGCGCGTCCTGCTTCAACTACCAGTGCGCCGAGTCGATTGCCTGAACTGTGGTCGGGTGACCGAGCGGGTCGACTGGCTGGAGCCTGCATCTCGCCTGACCCAGCGGTTACGGATCTGGCTCGAAAGCTTGCTGCGACTGCTGCCGATTAGCCACGTCAGCCGCCTCAGCGGCCTGCACTGGCACACCCTCAAAACGCTCGACAAACGCCGCTTGGAAGCTGAGGTAGGCACCTTCAATTCGAGCGACGTCCGCCGCTTGGTGATGGACGAATTCGCCTTGCACAAGGGGCATCGCTACGCCACGGTAATCATGGATGCCGAGCGAACACGGGTGCTGTGGGTCGGCCACGGCAACAGCCGCGAGGCGATCCGCCCGTTCTTTGAATTGCTCGGCGAGCACTGCCAACGGATCGAAGCGGTGGCCATGGACATGAACACGGCTTTCGACCTGGAGGTGAAGCAACATTGCCCTCAAGCCGAAGTGGTGTACGACTTGTTTCATGTGGTCGCGCGCTACGGGCGAGATGTGATCGACCGAATCCGGGTCGACCAGGCCAACCTCCTGCGCGAAGACAAGCCGGCACGAAAGGCGGTCAAACAGAGTCGTTGGCTGCTGCTGCGCAACCGCGACAACCTGAAGGACGGACAGGCCGTGCAGTTACAGGAGCTGCTTGCTGCCAACCAGCCGCTGGCTACGGTCTATGTACTCAAGGATGCCCTGAAGGATGTCTGGTACGCCCCCAGCGTACGAGAGGGTTGGCGACGCTGGCG
>NZ_AVOG02000018.1:0-1179 GCF_000465875.3 Alcaligenes sp. EGD-AK7
AAGTTTGAACGGACTAAACCGCACGTCAACGTCGGTACTATCGGTCACGTTGACCACGGTAAAACCACTCTGACCGCTGCAATCTGCACGGTTCTGTCCAAGGCATACGGCGGCGAAGCGCGCGATTACTCGCAGATCGACAACGCCCCTGAAGAAAAAGCACGTGGTATCACCATCAGCACGTCGCACGTTGAGTACGAAACGCCTAACCGTCACTACGCTCACGTTGACTGCCCCGGCCACGCTGACTACGTCAAGAACATGATTACCGGTGCTGCCCAGATGGACGGCGCTATTCTGGTTTGCTCGGCTGCTGACGGCCCAATGCCCCAGACTCGCGAGCACATCCTGCTGAGCCGTCAGGTTGGCGTTCCTTACATCATCGTGTTCCTGAACAAGGCCGACATGGTTGATGACGAAGAGCTGATCGAACTGGTTGAAATGGAAGTTCGTGAACTGTTGTCCAAGTACGACTTCCCTGGCGACGACACCCCGATCATCAAGGGTTCGGCCAAACTGGCTCTGGAAGGCGACGAAGGCCCACTGGGCAGCCAAGCCGTTCTGGCTCTGGCCGAAGCGCTGGACAGCTACATTCCTACGCCTGAGCGTGCCGTTGACGGTACGTTCCTGATGCCTGTTGAAGACGTGTTCTCGATCTCCGGCCGTGGTACGGTTGTGACCGGTCGTATTGAGCGCGGCATCATCAAGGTCGGCGAAGAAATCGAAATCGTGGGTATCAAAGACACGGTCAAGACCATTTGTACCGGCGTTGAAATGTTCCGCAAACTGCTGGACCAGGGCGAAGCTGGCGATAACGTCGGTCTGCTGCTGCGTGGTACCAAGCGTGAAGACGTGGAACGTGGTCAGGTTCTGGCCAAGCCAGGCTCGATCAAGCCACACACTGACTTCGACGCCGAGGTGTACATTCTGTCCAAAGAAGAAGGTGGTCGTCACACTCCTTTCTTCAAGGGCTACCGTCCTCAGTTCTACTTCCGTACAACTGACGTGACCGGCACCATCGAGCTGCCAGAAGACAAGGAAATGGTTCTGCCAGGCGACAACATTTCGATGAAAGTGTCCCTGATCGCTCCTATCGCCATGGAAGAAGGTCTGCGCTTCGCTATTCGCGAAGGCGGCCGTACCGTTGGCGCTGGCGTGGTTGCAAAAATCATCAAGTAA
>NZ_AVOG02000017.1:0-1269 GCF_000465875.3 Alcaligenes sp. EGD-AK7
GGGCCTGACGGAAGACCAGGCCAAGGCCCAAGGCATCAAGGTCAAGAAGGGCCTGTTCCCCTGGACGGCCTCGGGCCGCGCCATTGCCAACGGCCGCGACGAAGGCTTCACCAAGCTGCTGTTCGACGACAGCCCCGAAGCAGGATCAGGAGACGGCCATGCTGGCCGGGGCCACGGCAAGATCCTGGGCGGTGGCATGGTCGGCACCCACGCGGGCGACATGATCGGAGAGATCGCGCTGGCTATCGAGATGGGTGCGGACGCAGTGGACATCGGCAAGACCATCCACCCGCATCCGACGCTGGGCGAGAGCATCGGCATGGCGGCGGAAGTGGCGCATGGCAGCTGCACGGATGTGCCGCCTGCGCGCAAGTAAGTCCGCAGCCAAGCTACCCTGACAAGGCCCGAACTGGCGACGGTTCGGGCCTTGTGCTTTGCGTACCCAAACAATCGCCGCAGAATACTGTGCATTTGTACAGCATTCATGTCAGCCACTTCCAAGCCCAAGCTCTACAACCCACGCCACCCCGAACGCACGCTGCTGTACCAAACGGTAGCCGAGCACTACGAGACCTGGCTAGAGTTGGCCAGCGCGGGTCAGTTCGACGGCCAGGGCGACCACCACACCCCCAAGCCCTTCGTGCGCAAAGCGTTTGCCAAGTATCTTGAGTGCGGCATCTTTGCCCATGGCTTTGCCCGCGCTCGCTGCGGCGACTGTGGGCACGACTACTTTGTAGCCTTCTCCTGCAAAGGCCGGGGAGTCTGCCCCTCGTGCACCACCCGGCGCATGGTGGAGACAGCAGCGCACCTGAACGATCACGTATTCCCCCGCCTGCCGGTGCGCCAGTGGGTGCTCTCCGTGCCCAAGAGGTTGCGGTACTTCATGCAACGCGACGGAGCGGTGCTGAGCATGGTGCTGCGCATCTTTCTGCGGGTGATCGCACAAACTCTGCAGACCCACAGCCCCGGTGCGGCCCATATGGACAAGGCAGGCCTGCACATCGGTGCCATCGCCTTCATTCACCGATTCGGCTCCAGCCTCAATGAACACGTCCACTTCCACGTTTGTGTGGTGGACGGGGTGTTTGAGGAAGTGGAGGGCGAGGGCGATGCTGATGCGACCCCTCGAATCTCATCGCCGGGTGTCATCTTTCACGCGGCCACCGGCATCGATGCGGCTACCGTGGCCCCAGTGCAGACCACACTGCAAAAACGCATCCTGCGCGCCTTCGTTGCTCGGGGCCTGCTGGAGAACTGTGACGCCAAAGA
>NZ_AVOG02000016.1:0-2107 GCF_000465875.3 Alcaligenes sp. EGD-AK7
AAGCGTTATAGGATCAAGCGAATAAGTGCATATGATGGATGCCTTGGCGATCACAGGCGATGAAGGACGCGGTAGCCTGCGAAAAGCTACGGGGAGCTGGCAAACAAGCTTTGATCCGTAGATGTCCGAATGGGGAAACCCACCGTAGTAATACGGTATCCCATGCTGAATACATAGGCATGTGGAGGCGAACCGAGTGAACTGAACCATCTCAGTAACTCGAGGAAAAGAAATCAACCGAGATTCCGGAAGTAGTGGCGAGCGAAACCGGACCAGCCTGGATGTTTTAGCGTAGTGAATAGTCGAATGGAATGGAAAGTCCAGCCGTAGCAGGTGATAGCCCTGTAGGCGAAATTCAGTACGTGGAACTAAGCATCGAACAAGTAGGGCGGGACACGTGAAATCCTGTCTGAATATGGGGGGACCATCCTCCAAGGCTAAATACTCGTGATCGACCGATAGTGAACCAGTACCGTGAGGGAAAGGCGAAAAGAACCCCGGAAGGGGAGTGAAATAGATCCTGAAATCGTATGCATACAAACAGTAGGAGCACCTTCGTGGTGTGACTGCGTACCTTTTGTATAATGGGTCAGCGACTTACATTCAGTGGCAAGCTTAACCGAATAGGGGAGGCGTAGCGAAAGCGAGTCCGAATAGGGCGATTCAGTCGCTGGGTGTAGACCCGAAACCAGGCGATCTATCCATGGCCAGGTTGAAGGCACGGTAACACGTGCTGGAGGACCGAACCCACTAATGTTGAAAAATTAGGGGATGAGCTGTGGATCGGAGTGAAAGGCTAAACAAGCCTGGAGATAGCTGGTTCTCTCCGAAAACTATTTAGGTAGTGCCTCGTATATTACTGCCGGGGGTAGAGCACTGTTATGGCTAGGGGGTCACAGCGACTTACCAACCCATGGCAAACTCCGAATACCGGCAAGTACAGTACGGGAGACAGAGCACCGGGTGCTAACGTCCGGACTCAAGAGGGAAACAACCCAGACCGCCAGCTAAGGTCCCTAACTATGGCTAAGTGGGAAACGAAGTGGGAAGGCATAGACAGTCAGGAGGTTGGCTTAGAAGCAGCCATCCTTTAAAGAAAGCGTAATAGCTCACTGATCGAGTCGTCCTGCGCGGAAGATGTAACGGGGCTAAGCCATAGACCGAAGCTGCGGATGTGTACTTTGTACACATGGTAGGAGAGCGTTCCGTAAGCCTGTGAAGGTGTTCCGTGAGGAATGCTGGAGGTATCGGAAGTGAGAATGCTGACATGAGTAGCGATAAAGGGGGTGAAAAGCCCCCTCGCCGTAAGTCCAAGGTTTCCTGCGCAACGTTCATCGGCGCAGGGTGAGTCGGCCCCTAAGGCGAGGCAGAGATGCGTAGCTGATGGGAAGCGGGTTAATATTCCCGCACCGTCGTAGAGTGCGATGGGGGGACGGATTGCAGAATGTTATCGGGGTGTTGGATGTCCCCGTTGGCGCATCATAGAAGGCACTTAGGCAAATCCGGGTGCGTAATTCAAGGGTGTGACTGGATAGAGCTTCGGCTCTAAACTAACTGGAAGCAGTTCCAAGAAAAGCCTCTAAGCTTCAGCTCTACGAGACCGTACCGCAAACCGACACAGGTGGACGGGATGAATATTCCAAGGCGCTTGAGAGAACTCAGGAGAAGGAACTCGGCAAATTAATACCGTAACTTCGGGAGAAGGTATGCCTCATTAGTGTGATGTGCCTGCGCACAAAGCATGAAGAGGCCGCAGTGAATCGGTGGCTGCGACTGTTTACTAAAAACACAGCACTCTGCAAACACGAAAGTGGACGTATAGGGTGTGACGCCTGCCCGGTGCCGGAAGGTTAAGTGATGGGGTGCAAGCTCTTGATCGAAGCCCCGGTAAACGGCGGCCGTAACTATAACGGTCCTAAGGTAGCGAAATTCCTTGTCGGGTAAGTTCCGACCTGCACGAATGGCGTAACGATGGCCACACTGTCTCCTCCTGAGACTCAGCGAAGTTGACATGGTTGTGATGATGCAATCTCCCCGCGGCTAGACGGAAAGACCCCATGAACCTTTACTGTAGCTTTGCATTGGATTGTGAACCGGCCTGTGTAGG
>NZ_AVOG02000015.1:0-2143 GCF_000465875.3 Alcaligenes sp. EGD-AK7
TGCTTCATAATCTCGTTTCTCTGCTGCTAACACAGCAAGGCACGAAGCGCCAAGCGCGACGAGCCAGCCGGGTTAGTCAGTAGAACGACAGGCAACTGTCACTGCTCTTTAACAATTAACAGCCGATAAGTGTGGGCGCTTGGAATGAGCGAGTCGAACCCTTCGGGGATCGCCACAAGTTTGTATCAAGTGCTCACAAACGAAAGATGAAGAATTACCTTGTGTAACTCTGAATTTTTCTTTGAGACACAATCGGTCTCGTCGCAAGACGGGACAACCACAGAGATTAAACTGAAGAGTTTGATCCTGGCTCAGATTGAACGCTAGCGGGATGCTTTACACATGCAAGTCGAACGGCAGCGCGAGAGAGCTTGCTCTCTTGGCGGCGAGTGGCGGACGGGTGAGTAATATATCGGAACGTGCCCAGTAGCGGGGGATAACTACTCGAAAGAGTGGCTAATACCGCATACGCCCTACGGGGGAAAGGGGGGGATCGCAAGACCTCTCACTATTGGAGCGGCCGATATCGGATTAGCTAGTTGGTGGGGTAAAGGCTCACCAAGGCAACGATCCGTAGCTGGTTTGAGAGGACGACCAGCCACACTGGGACTGAGACACGGCCCAGACTCCTACGGGAGGCAGCAGTGGGGAATTTTGGACAATGGGGGAAACCCTGATCCAGCCATCCCGCGTGTATGATGAAGGCCTTCGGGTTGTAAAGTACTTTTGGCAGAGAAGAAAAGGTATCCCCTAATACGGGATACTGCTGACGGTATCTGCAGAATAAGCACCGGCTAACTACGTGCCAGCAGCCGCGGTAATACGTAGGGTGCAAGCGTTAATCGGAATTACTGGGCGTAAAGCGTGTGTAGGCGGTTCGGAAAGAAAGATGTGAAATCCCAGGGCTCAACCTTGGAACTGCATTTTTAACTGCCGAGCTAGAGTATGTCAGAGGGGGGTAGAATTCCACGTGTAGCAGTGAAATGCGTAGATATGTGGAGGAATACCGATGGCGAAGGCAGCCCCCTGGGATAATACTGACGCTCAGACACGAAAGCGTGGGGAGCAAACAGGATTAGATACCCTGGTAGTCCACGCCCTAAACGATGTCAACTAGCTGTTGGGGCCGTTAGGCCTTAGTAGCGCAGCTAACGCGTGAAGTTGACCGCCTGGGGAGTACGGTCGCAAGATTAAAACTCAAAGGAATTGACGGGGACCCGCACAAGCGGTGGATGATGTGGATTAATTCGATGCAACGCGAAAAACCTTACCTACCCTTGACATGTCTGGAAAGCCGAAGAGATTTGGCCGTGCTCGCAAGAGAACCGGAACACAGGTGCTGCATGGCTGTCGTCAGCTCGTGTCGTGAGATGTTGGGTTAAGTCCCGCAACGAGCGCAACCCTTGTCATTAGTTGCTACGCAAGAGCACTCTAATGAGACTGCCGGTGACAAACCGGAGGAAGGTGGGGATGACGTCAAGTCCTCATGGCCCTTATGGGTAGGGCTTCACACGTCATACAATGGTCGGGACAGAGGGTCGCCAACCCGCGAGGGGGAGCCAATCTCAGAAACCCGATCGTAGTCCGGATCGCAGTCTGCAACTCGACTGCGTGAAGTCGGAATCGCTAGTAATCGCGGATCAGAATGTCGCGGTGAATACGTTCCCGGGTCTTGTACACACCGCCCGTCACACCATGGGAGTGGGTTTCACCAGAAGTAGGTAGCCTAACCGCAAGGAGGGCGCTTACCACGGTGGGATTCATGACTGGGGTGAAGTCGTAACAAGGTAGCCGTATCGGAAGGTGCGGCTGGATCACCTCCTTTTAGAGCGAATGGCTCGCAAAGCGAAAGCGTCCACACTTATTGGCTGTTAGTTAATGTCATGACCATTGAAGGTATCGCCCACTGGTGATAGATGGGTCAGTAGCTCAGTCGGTTAGAGCACCGTCTTGATAAGGCGGGGGTCGTTGGTTCGATTCCAACTTGACCCACCAACGATTACCTCGGGGGATTAGCTCAGCTGGGAGAGCACCTGCTTTGCAAGCAGGGGGTCGTCGGTTCGATCCCGTCATCCTCCACCACCACCGCTTTTGTGGTTGGTTGTCGATACAGCAAGGTTCATGACAGAGTATAGGGCACAGG
>NZ_AVOG02000014.1:0-2670 GCF_000465875.3 Alcaligenes sp. EGD-AK7
CCCACCCGTGCCACTGATGTCATTGGCGAAGGTGGAGTGGTAGCCCAGCGTATCGACGTCGAACAGACGAGTAAATTGTGCTGGCCCTTGCACGGCCTTGCCCACATTCATCAGACCCCAGCCGTAAATGCTGGGGTCTCCCAGAGGGGTGGCGGTGGTCAGCAGGGTTTGTTGCAGATGATAGGCGGTGAAGTAGGGGAACGCTTCCTTCACCAGCGCCGCACCGCCCGCGACGTGTGGCGATGCCATGGAGGTGCCACTTTTATAAATATAGCCTCCATCCGAGTTGACGGAGTTAATGCCAGGGGCCCACTGCCCCCCTGGTGCGGTCAAACACCACTCGGCGGAAACACCACATTTATTGGCGTAGACGGCCAAGGAACCATCTTCCCCGACTGCCGTCACGGCCAGCCAGTTGTCTTTCAGTTCGGGAAACCAGTAGGGAGAGCCGGCCAGAAAATCAGGGTGGTCTTGAGACTCATTGCCGGTAGCAAATACCATCAGGGAGCCAGCCTGCGCACTGTTCTTGAAGGACTCAATGATCAGAGGTTGAGCCTCTAGGGCGCTTTGAGCTGAGCCATAGTCCACAATATGGCAGGGTGGGTTATAGGACCTTGAGCAGTCATTGAGCCCCAGACTGCTATTGATAATGGGCAGCTTGAACTGGGCGAGATAGTTCCAGCCATTAGAAAGCATTCGATCTTGAAAGGCCCTTATATCGTCTGGAGTCGGGGTAGTGTCGTCACCACCATCATCATCGTCGTCATCGTCATCAGTATTGATGCCGTAGGCAACCGCAAAAAGCTGGCTATTGAAGGCGACGCCGTGCATGCCTGCTTCGTCGCGTCTCGCACCAATGATTCCGGCAACATGGCTCCCGTGTCCGGCAGGGGGCTGAGTATCGACTCCTTGGCCATTGGCGTAGGGGGTATTGTTGGCAAAGTCAAAGCCCCCAGCAATGGCGCCGGCAAACTCAGGGTGATTTGCCTGAATGCCCGAGTCCAGATAACCGACCGTGACGCCTTTGCCGGTAAAGCCCAGCGAATAGGCTTTGGCTGCATTGATCATGTCCAGGCCGGGTTGACGCTTATATTCTTTGGTGTGCCATTGCTCCAGTGAGCTCTCGGAATCGGCATGGACGATGCCAGGTAAAGTCAGGCTTAACAAAGCCATCTGCACCAGCATAGAGGTGTTGCGTTTCTTGTTCGACATGTCTTATCTACTTGGATCTTCTAAGGAGGGTGGCCACTCGTTGTGAAAACCTGCCTTGGAGGTTCTCAAGGCATCTTCAATTTAACGGCATAGCCGTTTAAACCGGCAGTTATGGGCTGCTGTATTGTTGAGGTCGTGTTCTTGTGGGCCCCTGCCATGCACGCGCATCGCAGGGATTTTTGATGGCCGTCTGTTATGCCTGCCGCGGGATTGGCGGAACGCCAAGCCCGCCTCGGGGCCTTAAATCAGAAACGTACCTTCATGAATAGCGAGCCAGCATGGTCCTGATTACGACCAAACTGACCCTGGTAGTTCAAGCCAAAGGAGGTGCTCTTGCCGGCTTTCAGCTCTGCGCCCAATTCGGCCACAGCGGCGTTCTTGGCAATCGGCGCGCCGCTGATGCGGAAGTTGCTACCGGGCAAGGCGGCAAAGGCCAGTTCACGCTCGGGTGTGGTGTCACCCAGGGCATGACGCCAGCCTAAACCGGCGCTCAAGGACAGCGTGGTTTTGGACAAGTCCAGTTCCGTGGTGCCACGCAGACCCAGCGTCACGGTGCTCAGGTTCTGGCGTTGCGAGTCTCCGCGCAAGGCTGCCTGACCACCCGATTCGCTAAAGGAGCCGTGACGCAACTGGTGCCAGTTCACGCTGGCATAGGGCTCGACGCTGGAGCGAGGGCTGACGGGCATGCGGTAACCCAGTTGGGCAAAGGCCTGGATGCTGTGCGCTTTGTAATCAGCCTTCAGTGTTTCGTATTGGTGAACGGAGAGAGAACGCTCGCTGTCCAGGCTATGGCGGGTGTAAGCACCACCTGCCAGTAGATTCAGACTACCCGAACCCATTTCCCAGGCTTGCGTTCCGTACAGGGCGGCGCTGTAGCTGTTGCTGCGTGAGGTCTGACGGCGGTCGTCCAGCTTGATACGGTTTTCCAGATAGCCCAGAGAGGCACCCATGCGCCAGCCTTGTTCGCCGATGGCGGTATCGCCACCCAGGAACAGGCCGCCCACCTTATGGCGTACATCCTGGCTGTTATCGTCACCGTCCAGATCACGTTGTTGGTGAATCACTTCGGCCCACAATACAGTGTCTTTACCCGTTGCATTGCGAGCGCTTGAGGCTTGTTTGCCTAAAGTGCGGGGCAAAAGATCCCCGTTGCTTAGCAGGGCGGAGGTCGTACCCGCATGGATTTGGCCTTGCAATTGCTCCATGTAGCCTGCGACCTGTCCGGACTGAGCATTGAGGACCGTGTCGTACAGTTCGGCCATGGTGACCGGCGGTTGATCCGAGCCGGTATCCAGCGCGTTGGCCACGGCTTTCTGGTTCCCCGTATTGGCAAAGGTGGCAAACGGCGTGTCATTGCGCTTGATCATCAAGGACAGGCTGGGGCCGTAGAGCAGCGTTGGCGACAGGAAGGCCATCTCGTAAGTGATGTGACTGTACTGACCTGTCACACCATTAGCT